>JBGQKZ010000108.1:0-22259 GCA_041499805.1 Gemmataceae bacterium | reverse complement strand
TGCGATACCCCCGAGCGCATCGCCGAAGTCCGGACGAAGCGCTTGGAGCGAAACGAGCTGGCGCGGTTCTATCACTACAAAGCACGTAAACTGTTGGCGCCGTTGAGGCCGAATCAACGGGAGTAAATCAGACAGTCGAACTATTCAGGTAGCGGTTGAGATTGCGCGGAAAAATGAGAAATCGGGGTGAAAGACGAGACCTGGCGGCCGTTATGGTGCAACTACTCGGTCAAAACCGGCGCGTCATAGAGTGCATGCACCAGCAATCTGCCCACGGCTTGCCCAAAATGCCGAAAAGCTCCGACCCGTTCTCAGGCCGTTACGAGACCTTGCGCTGTGTCATGCGGCGCTTGGCTCCTCGATCGCTGCTAACTCGCGTAGCGCCTCCGGGGCAAAGTCCGCACCATTCGGCCAAACCACCGTGCCGCAAACCGCGTCAAGTTGTACCCGCCCGAAGTAGGTGGGGTCCCGCAACGGCTCGAACACCGGACCGGACAGCAGCGGGCTGACATTCACCGTCTTGCGTGTGCCGTCGTTGAACGCCAAACGCAACAACCTTGGCCCGCACACTTCGGCCTCGGTAATGTGCAGAATCATTGGATCGGCCTCCGTTACTCCAGCGGCTCGATTGGTTCGAGGGGCTGGCCTTCCCGCGCCAGGTTCCAATCGCGTAGCAGCTGCGTGCGATGAGCTTCGGCGCATTCCCTCACAAGTCCGCGCGCCTTACGGGGCAACTTGCCTTGCAGGATCGCTGCGCTGGCGATTTCGATCTCGGCTTCGTGCTCGGCGTAAATGGCGTGAAAGTGAGGCGGCGCATGGACACGATAGTAGATGTAGACAGCGATGCCATAAAACTGGCTGATTCGCGGCATGTAGGAACCCGTAGCACTGTCGCCAGCCATGATTTATTGTACCGATCACACTCTCGGGCCGCGCGTTTTCTTTTCATTTTCTTGTTGACACCTTCTACGCCTAGCTTTAGGCTCTATTATCGGTGCGATAGACAGAAACCGACCGTTAACCGCTTGCCGTCGTCGCGCTGCCCTGTACCGTCCGGAGTTGGGGGCACGTCGAATCGATCAGGATCCTGCCTGACTCGCTGGGACGCCGCTTCGCATTCGTTGCGTGGCGCCTGCTCCGCGGTAAATGTCCTATTCGGTTCTTTTATTCTTTGCGAGGGGAACCCATGCGTCGTCCCACTTTCATTCGCCGGCGGGCGTTTACGCTCGTCGAATTGCTGGTGGTTATAGCCATCATCGCCATTTTGATCGGCCTGCTCGTCCCCGCCGTCCAGAAGGTACGCGAGGCGGCAGCCGTCATCAAGTGCAAGAACAACATGCACCAACTCGGGATCGCGTGTCTGCATGCGACCGACCAATATCGCCAGGTCCTGCCGCCGCTGTACGGCCCCTATCCGCAAGTGGTGCCAACCGCGCCGACCGGCACGGTCTTTTTCCACCTGTTGCCGTTTATCGAAGCAAACGACGTTTATGATGCCGTTCTCGCGAATCAAGGCGGTCTGGGCATGCGCGTCCCCACGTACCTTTGTCCTTCAGACCCCAATACGGCACCGCAGGTCGGCGCGTCATTCGCTCAGGGCAACTATGCGGCGAATTACCTGGTTTTTGGCAACACCGTCGATCCGGTTAACTTCTACCTGGGTGTCAACAGCTTCCCCGCTTACATTCAGGACGGCACGTCAAGGACAATTCTGTTCACGGAGAAATACACGCTTTGCGATGGTTCTCAACTTGGCTTGAATCCCCCAATCGGATCGACTTCCTGGGGTTATCCAACGACCCTTGTGCCGCAAGCGAATTGGCCGATTTTCGGTCTTGACCCCGCCGCGAATATGCAGCGGTTTTTCCAGTCGAATCCGGCCACCGGCGCCTCCGCCGGCTTCCAAACACGTCCCGCGACCGGCTTCTGCGACTGGCGTTTTGCCCAGACGCCTCACACCGCCGGCATCGTGGTCTGCATGGGAGACGGTTCTGCCAGGACCATCAATTCCTCAGTCTCTATTCAAAGCTGGAACGCGGCGGTCACCCCGTTCAAGTTCGCATACACTTTCCGAAACCCCGTGGTCCCGCCCATCGCCAACGCGACGGTGACCGACGTCGTTGGCGCGGACTTTGATTAACGTGCGTTGCATGAACCGTGCGAGAACTTGCCGGCCCTCGCCTGTTCGCAGGCGGGGGCCGTTGCATTTCTTGACCATTCTTCGCGTCGTAGCGTATCCGGCATTTTCGCGGATGCGTTCACCTGCGAATTCCCCCGTTTTTCTATTGCATCCCCTTTGCGCGTCCCTTACGCTGGACAAAATCGAAAAGAACCTCCGCAAAAGTGCCTTCGCGCAATTCACGACGTTCTCTGTCGATCCGCCACGCGCGGGCCATCTGTCGGCGCGCGGCGTGGGCGGCAGTTGGCCCTCGAGCAACGCTTTTCCTCGGTTTTTCACCAGCGGACTCGATGGGATGTGAGCAAACGGAGAAGCCTTCCATGGCCAAGTCCCCCGGCGATTTCACCGACATCCTCATCCAAAAGCAGGTCCTCGCCCCCGACCAGCTGGAAGAGGCGCGCGGCCTGCAACAGGCCACCGGCGCCAAGCTGCAAGACGCCCTGGTGAAGCTCGGTTACGCCAGCGTCGAGCAGGTCGTCAGCTCCATCGCCGAGTTTCACGGTCTGCAATACATCGACCTGTCCGAAGTCACCATTCCTCCGGCCGTCATCGAATTGGTCCCCGAATCGGTCGCCCGCGAAAACATCGTCCTGCCAATGGCCCAGGACAACGGGATGCTCAAGATCATCATGAGCGACCCGACCGACTTCGACACGATGCAGAAGTTGCAATTCATTCTGAACAAAGATATACAGCCTGTCGTCGCGCCGCGCGAGCAGATCGTCGAGGCGATCAACCGGCACTACGGTCAAACGGAAACGGAATCGGTCGACTCGATGCTCGCCGAGTTCACCGACACGGCGATCGACTTCACAGAGACGGAAGCGACCGCCGCCGCGGCCGCCGGCATGGACGAGAGCGATGCTCCCGTCGTCAAGCTTTGCAATCTGATCATTCAGGAAGCGATCAGCCTGCGGGCCAGCGACATCCACATCGAGCCGTTCCCCGATCGCGTTCGCGTCCGCTACCGGATCGACGGTGTGCTGGTGGAACGCGACAGCCCGCCCCGCCGACTGCTGGCCCCCATGCTCAGCCGTTTGAAGATCATGGGCAGCATCGACATCGCCGAGAAACGCCGCTGCCAGGACGGCCGCATCAAGACGAATGTCGGTGGTAAACACTTCGACATGCGTGTAAGCCTGTTGCCTACGAATCACGGCCAGTCGTGTGTGATGCGTATCCTCGACCGCAGCAGTATTCAGGTGTCCATTAAAGACCTTGGTTTCGCCGAGGACGATTATCAACGGTTCCAGCAGATCATCAAACGGCCGAACGGCATTTTCCTCGTGACCGGTCCAACCGGCTCCGGGAAGACGACCACGCTTTACGCCGCCCTTAATGAGTTGAACAGGCCTGATCGCAAGATCATTACTGCGGAAGACCCGGTTGAGTACTATCTGCCCGGCGTCAATCAGGTCGAGGTGAAGCACCAAATCGGGCTCGACTTCGCGCGCATCATCCGCGCGATGTTGCGGCAAGCTCCCAACATCATCCTCGTCGGAGAAATTCGTGACCGCGAAACGGCTGAGATCGCCGTTCAGGCATCTTTGACAGGACACTTGGTTTTTAGCACACTCCATACGAACGATGCGCCCAGCGCTATTACGCGTTTGGTCGATATCGGCATCCAACCGTTCCTCGTCGCCAGCTCCGTGATCGCCATCATGGCCCAGCGCCTGGTCCGCGTCGTTTGCCCCAAGTGCAAGGAGCCGGACCAGCCGCCCGCCGGTGAGTTGAAGGCCGCGGGCATCACGGGCGACCGCCTGACCAAGGCAACGTTCATGCGTGGACGGGGGTGCAACTACTGCCATCACACCGGCTATCGCGGCCGGCTTGGCCTCTTTGAAATGATGAAGATGACCTCGGGTATGCGCGAGATGACGTTCAACCGCGAACCGACCCAAGCCATCCGGCGTCAGGCCCGTGTCCTCGGCATGAGAACATTGTTAGAAGACGGTATCAACAAAGCGATTAGGGGCGTGACGACGCTCGAAGAAGTGCTCAGCACCTGCCACCACGAGGCGGAAGGGAGCACTTACTAACCGCAGCGCGGGATCGCTCGTCCCTCACCAGTAGGGCGGCTTTCAGCTTGCCCAAATCGGGCATGCTGAAAGCTTGCCCTACAAGGGTTGAGGCGGAAATCTGGACGGCGGCGCGTCTTTGTTCAGTAAGTGTATTCACGTCGGTAGTGCGAGTGCGACGAACGTGAGCGTGAGAGTGATTCTCTGATGAGGATGAGCGTTTCAACTCGTTCCACGCCAATCGCGCGCCTGTCTCCGTCGCCGCCGTGCTTGACACCGAATAGGCGTTTTTTTCTCCCCATCGTTGATTGTCCGGGCGTGAGCGGAATAATGCCACAGACTCCTTTCGCCGACACGTTCGGAAGAGGTGTCTGGAACTTTTGTTCAGAGTTCCAGAAACCTCTTCCGAGCGGACGGTCGGCAAAGAGCTGGCGCCCGCTTGTGGCCGGACCCGACCCGCTGGAGGTGCTGTGGCAGCTACTAGTGGAACGCCCCTGATGGAGAAACTGCTGGCCACCGTGGTTCAGTTGAAGGCCAGCGATCTCCATGTCAGCGTCGGTCAGCCTCCCGTCCTCCGCGTCCACGGGCGCATGCGCCGGCTCGACACCAAGGTTCTCGACAGCGACGACACGGTGGCGCTCATGAAAAGCGTCACGCCCGACCGTTGCCAGCAGGAACTGCAAGAGAAGGGCGGAGCCGATTTCGCCGTCGAGTTTACCGACGGCACGCGGTTCCGCACCGCCATCTTCAAACAAAAAGGTTTCGTCGGGATGGTCATGCGACGCATCCCGAGCCAGTTTTTGACATTTGAACAGATCGGCATGCCCGACGCCATTAAGCGGCTCATCACCCGGCCGCGTGGGCTGCTCCTCGTCACGGGGCCGACCGGCTCCGGCAAGACGACCAGCCTGGCGAGCATGGTCAACTTCATCAACGAAAACTACGATCGGCACATCATCACGATGGAGGACCCGATCGAGTATTACCACACGCACAAGAAATGTACGGTCAACCAGCGTGAGATCGGCGTGGACGTGCCCGACTTCCCCGAGGCGATTCGCCGGGCGCTGCGTATGGACCCGGACATCATCCTCGTGGGCGAAATGCGCGACCTGGCGACGATCCACGCCGCCATCGAAGCGGCCGAAACCGGCCACGTGGTGTTCGCCACGCTGCACACCTCCGGCGCCGCCAGCACGATCAACCGCATCGTGGACGTGTTCCCGAAGGAGCAGCAGGATCAGGTGCGCACACAGCTTTCAACGGCCCTCATCGGCGTCCTGTCGCAGGCCATTTTGCCGAAGAAGCCGGACGGCCTGGTCGCCGCCTTCGAGATGATGGTGGTAACGCCCGCCATTCAAAACCTGATTCGTGAAAACAAGGTCTACCGTATCGACTCCGCCATCCAGACCGGCCGTAAGCACGGGATGTTCCTGCTGGACGAAAAGTTGTTCGACCTGTGGAAGCGCGGCGTCGTGGCGAAGGAAGAAGTGCTGATGCGTTCGTCCAAGCCGCAGGAGCTGGCGGCGAAAATCGCCAACGCCGAGCGCGGCATCTTCGATGAAGAAGGGGAAGAAGGAGAAGACGACGAATACGAGGATGAAGACGAGGATGAAGAGGAGGACGACGAGGAAGAGGACGAGCGCCCGCGCCGCCGTCGCAGCTAAAGCGCGCCGACGAGGGTAGCCGCAGGCGAAAGCCTGCGGTGGCTGCGACGCCCGCAAACGAAAGCCTGCGGCTACATCTTTGTTCCGTGTTCCCGAACGTGGTGTTCCGGGACACAGATATTGTGTATCCGCTGTCGCAAAAGAAGGTTTGTTTCGCCGCTGGTTTGGAACGATTTGCTATCAGGGAATACGTCACCTAGCGTTGATTCGTTCGCCACGATTCGAGATTTCTTATGCCGACCCCGAACGACCCAACTCCGCAAAAGAAACCGGCGACCCCGGCCGGCGGCAAACCCGCGCAACCGGGCGCCAAGCCTCCGCAGCCCGGCGCCAAGCCCGCCCAGGGCGGCGCGAAGCCCGCGCAGCCCGGCGCCAAGCCGGCAGCCCCCGGGGCGAAGCCCGCCCAGCCGGGCGCGAAGCCTGCGCAGCCCGGCGCCAAGCCTGCCGCGTCAGGCGGCAAGGCCACGCCTCCCAAGCCTGAAAAGAAAGCTCCCGTGCCCGCCAAGCAAGCCGCCGCGGGTCGGGGCGGCGGCCGTAGATTCGGCCAGGTCCTCGTCGACCTTGGTTTCATCGACGAAGATCAGCTTTGGGAAATCCTTGACGAAGCGAAGAACGGCGGCATTCCCACCGGACAGGCCGCCGTGTCGCGCGGTCTCATCACCGAAGAGCAACTCGTCCAGGCCCTCGCCGAGCAGCACAATCTCAAAACGGTCAATCTTGAGGAGATGAAGCCGCAGTCCGAGGCGATTCAACTCGTCCCCGAGACGATGGCGGCCGTTTACAAGATCCTGCCGCTCACGCTCCGCGAGAAGACGCTCACGATCGCCATGAGCGATCCGAGCAACTTGGCCCCGATGGACGACCTGCGCAACCTGCTCGGCATCAATGAAGTCATTCCTTCGGTCGCCTCCGCGAAGGCGATCGCCGACGCCACCGCGCGCTTTTACGCGGGCAAGGAAGAGAGCATTGTTGACATCATTCAACAGCTCGAATCCGACACAACGCTTGGCGGCAAGCGCGGCGAGATGAGCATCGACCTCGAAAGCTTGATGGAAATCCAGGACGCCGCCCCCGTCCGCAAGTTGCTCAACATGGTGATGCTCTTGGCCATCAAGGACAAGGCCAGCGACATCCACTTCGAGCCGTTCGAGGACGAATACAAGATGCGTTATCGCTGTGACGGCGTCTTGTATGAAATGGTCCCGCCGCCCCGGCACCTCGCGATGGCCATCAGCAGCCGTATCAAGGTCATGTCGAACCTCGACATTGCCGAACGCCGCTTGCCGCAGGACGGCCGTATCGAGTTGAACGTCGGCGGCAACCAAGTCGATATGCGCGTCAGCGTGCTGCCCACGATGTTCGGCGAAAGCGTCGTCATCCGCGTGCTCGACCGCACCAATACCTCGCTCGACCTCGAAAAGATCGGCATCGAGCCGACGCTGCTCGCCAACTTCCGCAACCTGATCCACAAGCCGAACGGCATCACGCTCGTTACCGGCCCGACCGGCGCCGGCAAGACGACCACGCTTTACTCCGCCCTCAATGAGCTAAACGTCATCACGGACAAGATCATCACCACGGAAGACCCGGTCGAATATGACATCGACGGCATCATCCAGTGCCAGGTGAATACCGACATCGACCTGACGTTCGCCGCCGCCCTCCGCGCGATCTTGCGGCAAGACCCGGACATTATCCTCGTCGGCGAGATTCGCGACCTGGAAACGGCCCAAATCGCCATCCAGGCGTCGCTGACGGGGCACATGGTGTTCAGCACGCTGCACACCAACGATGCGCCGTCGAGCATCACCCGCCTGCGCGATATGGGCGTCGAGCCGTTCCTCATCACGGCGACGCTCGAAGGCATCTTGGCCCAGCGGCTTGTGCGCAAGATTTGCGACGACTGCCGCACCCCGTTCGAGCCGAGCCCCGAAGTCCTCATGGAGCTGAACCTGCGCACCAACGACGTGAAGGGCAAGACGTTTTTCTACGGCCGTGGCTGCGATCGCTGCAACAACACCGGCCACCGCGGCCGCACCGGCCTGTACGAGCTGGTCCTGGTCAACGACGAAATCCGCGACCTGATCTCCGCCGGCGCCTCCACCGACCAGCTCCGCAACTCCTGCCGCAAACTCGGCATGAGCACCCTGCGCGAAGCCGGCCTCCGCGCCATTTACAACGGCACCACGACGATCGAGGAAGTGGTGCGCGAGACGATTTTGGAAGATGAGAATTGAGAAGTCAGAAGTCAGAAGTCAGAAGTCAGAAGACACGTGGGGACTCCTTTGTCCTGGCGGAGGGGAGGCAAAGGAGGATGGTCACGTGGAGAGACAACCGGCGAAGCGCTTTGAAGATCTGATCGTATGGCAGAAAGCACACCAGCTCGTGCTGGGCGTGTACCGAGCGTCGGGGAGCTTTCCGAAATCGGAAACCTATGGTCTGTGCTCGCAGCTTCGGCGGGCAGCAGTCTCCGTCGCAGCGAACATCGCGGAAGGCTTCCGAAAACGAGGCAAGGCCGACAAAGTTCGATTTCTCAACATCGCTCAGGGCTCTTTGGAAGAGAGCCGTTACTATTTGATCTTGGCCCGAGACCTTGGCTACTGTGCGACCGAGGCTCTTCTGAGTGACTTGTCCGAAGTGAGCCGACTGCTGGATTCTTACATGCAGAGAATTGACGCGTCGAGAACTTGGACTGCTTTGCTCTCGCCCTTGTGGTTCATGTTCTCCGCCTTGATCCCATGCGGTGCGTGACTCTGGGATTTATTCTGACTTCTGTCTTCTGACTTCTGTCTTCTTTGGAGAAGACCATGCCGACTTTCAAGTTCGAGGCGATGGACACCACCGGCGGCGAAGTGAAAGACTCCGTCGATGCCATCAACGAAGAAGAAGCCCAACAAAAGATCAAGCAGATGGGCTACTTCGTGACCAAGATCACGGAGGTCCAGGGCAAGGGCAAGGGCAAGAAAAAAGGGCAGCTAAAGGCCAAGAAAAAGGGCCAGACCTTCACCATCGGCGGCGTCTCGTCGAAGGCCCTTTGCACTTTCACCCGGCAATTCTCCACGCTGCAAGACGCCGGTCTCCCCGTGCTCCGCAGCTTGAAGATTCTCGAACACCAGATGAAGCCCGGCGTCCTCAAAAACGCCCTCATCGACGTGGTCGACGACGTGGAGTCCGGCAGCACCCTCTCCGAAGCCTTCGCCAAACATCCCAAGTGCTTCGACCGCCTCTACGTCAACATGGTCAAAGCCGGTGAAGCCGGCGGCGCCCTCGAAGTGATCCTGCAGCGCCTCGCCGACTTCAAGGAAAAGGCCCAGAGCCTCAAACGCAAAGTCATCGGCGCCATGGTTTACCCCGTGGTCGTCATCATGGTGGCCGTCGGCATCTTGACGTTCATCATGTTGTACATCATCCCCAAGTTCGAAAAAATCTTCAAAGAGTTCGGCTTCGATCTCCCCGCCCTGACGCGCTGGCTGATCAACACGTCCAACTGGTTCGCCAAGTACTACTACGTCCTGCCGCTCTTCCCGCTCGGCTTCTGGCTGATGTTGAAGCTGATCCGCATGAACAAAACCGGGGCGTTCGTCCTCGACCGCATCAAACTCTGGATTCCGGTCTCCGGCAGCATCATCGAAAAAACCATCGTCGCCCGCACCATGCGCACCCTCGGCACCCTGGTCGCTTCCGGCGTGCCGATCCTCGAGGCCCTCTCCATCACCAAGGAAACCTGCACCAACGCGGTCTTTGAACGCTGCTACCAACGCGTCTACGAGTCGATCCGCGAGGGCGACACCATCGCCCAGCCCATGAAAGAGAGCCGCCTCGTCGATGACATGGTCGTCAACATGATCGACGTCGGCGAGGAGACCGGCGACCTCGACACCATGCTCTACAAAATCGCCGACGTCTACGACGAAGAAGTGAACGTCCTCGTCGCCGGCCTCATCAGCCTGCTCGAGCCGATCATGATCGTCATCCTCGGTTTCATCGTCGGCACCATCGTCATCGCGTTGTTCCTGCCGCTGATCAAGCTGCTGGAAGGGTTGAGCAAGTAGTGGAACGTGAGCGGTGAGTCGTGAGTGGTAGTTTGGACCCCTCACACCTCACCACTCACCACTCACGAAGGACATTGCCATGAAACTGACACACCAAGAGCGACGCGAACGCGGCGGGTTTACGCTGATTGAATTGCTGGTGATCATTACGATCATCGCGATCCTGCTGAGCCTCCTTATCGTCGCGATCTCGCGGGCACTCAGCACGGGCAAGCAAGCCCAAGCCCAGGCCGACATTCGCCAACTCGATCCATCCATTGAAAATTTCAAGGCGAAGATGAACGTGCCCTACATCCCCAGCCGCATTCGTGTATGCGAGCGCTTTTCCTATTACGCGACGCCGACTCCCGCGATACTCGGCGGCCCACTTCTGGATCAGGACTCCATCGAGTACTTGCAGCGCCTGTTCCCGCGCATTGACGTCGCCGGCTGGACGAACATCGGCATCGACTGGAACGGCGACGGCGTCATCAACCCGGCGAATGGCGGCGGCGACGTGATCCTCGAAGGCGATCAGTGCCTGGTGTTCTTTCTCGGCGGCATCCCTCTGAATGCGGCGGGCGTACCGTTGAGCTGTCAAGGGTTTTCCACGAATCCGGCGAATCCGGCGGCCGCCACCACCGACCGCATGGGGCCGTTCTACGAGGGGTTCACCGCGGGTCGCTTGGCCAGAATTCTGACCGCCAGCTCCAATCCGCGGCGCTCGCCTTTCTTCTTTTCCTTGCTCGATTCCTACAGTCAGGGCGACGGGTTCGGCAATATTGTCGGGCAGGGGGCGCCGTATGCGTACTTCAGCTCCTACAAGACGCCGGGCGGCTACCTCCGGTATGGCTCGACCGACTGCCCGACTCTCGGCCTCACGGCGTATGCTCGCAACGGCAAACCCCTGAACTTCAGTACGCACCAGATCATCTGTGCGGGCAGCAACAGCCAATTCGCACCGGGCGGCAACTGGACTCCGGGCGTCGGCGCCTGGCTCAACAACACCGCTGCCGCCGGCTTCGATGATCTGAGCAACTTCTCCGATCGCCAGTTGAGCGTTCCGTAATTTTTGCTTGGAGATCCGCGTTATGAAGAGATACCCAGGCAAAACGGTGCGGCGGCCGGGTTTCACCATTGTGGAAATCCTCGTCGTCCTTGCCATCATCGGCATCCTCGTCGCCATCACCGCGACGGCGGCGTCGCAGGTGATCCTCCGGCAGAAGGTCTCCGTTACGGAAACCACCGTCCTGAAGGTCAGCCGGATGGTCGATGCCCAGTGGCAAGCCGTCTTCGACGACGCGATGAAGGACAACTCGCCGCTTTACACCTTCTACTTGAACGGCGACCCCACGAACGCAACGCCAGCGCTCCGCTTTCAGGGCCTGCTCGCGATGGCGGGCGGTGACTCGAATCGCGCACGGCTCATCTGGGCCAAATTGCGCTTGCGGCAAGAGTTTCCGATGAACATCACGGAGGCGACAAGCGTTATCCGGGATAACTCAGCGCCGATTCCCTTTATTCGTCTGCCCGCAAAACCGGCCTACGTGAGTTACTTTACGACCGGGCTACCGCTCTCGCCCCAACGTCAAGAGTGGGCCCTGTGTCTCTACCTCGCCCTCAATAGTGTCCGCGGCGGCCGTGATGCCCATCTCGACCAAAGCCTGAGCACGAACGAGCTTCTGGACCGTGGCGACGGACGTCCGGAGATTGTGGACGGGTGGGGCAACGGCCTCGCCCTCTATCGGTGGCCGGCCCTGAACGCGGAGGTGGATGCCTTATGCCCCCAAGGGCCCAACGCGCGCAATCGCGACCCGCACGACCCGCGCGGCTTGCTGTTGGACGGCGCGTGGTGGACCTCGCCAACCGGCGGCCGATGGGCGTTTGAACAACTTTGCCACCTGGTTTCTCCCGCGCCGCCAGCCGCGAATCAGTATCCCGTCGGCGAGAAGCTGCAAGTTAGTCGGGCCCGCGCCTATTACATGGTGCCCGTCGTCGCCTCCGCCGGGCGTTATCTGCCCGACCCCGGCCAGCCCTCGGGCGTGCATCCGACCTTGGGCATCTGGCAACCCGGACAGATTTACGGCCCCAATGTGCCCGACATGATGGACTACGCCCCCGTGGCGCCGCCGCTCTACGCGATCTTCGACGCCCGGCGTTCCTTCGACGACAACATTTACAGCTACCGCCTCCGTCTCGGCGCGCGAGGAGATTGAGTGCCATGCAAACGCGAAACTCAAAAGTTGCGGCTCGCTCCGCGGCGTTCACGCTGGTCGAGCTCCTCGTGGCGATGGTCCTGATCCTCATTCTCGCCACGATCGCCGTGCTCTTCGTGCCGCGTATGAACGAGGCCCAGAAGGCGAACCGCGGCGCCGATCAATTGCAAGGTCAGTTCCTGCTCGCCAAGGCGCGCGCCCTGCGCGATCGCCTGCCGACCGGCATACGCCTGAGCGCCGATCAATCCAGCGGCGGCGGCTCGACCCTTGCCCGCGACATGCAATTCATTCAGCAGCCGGAGGATTTCCGCGGCGGCACGTACATTGTGGCGCAGCCGTTTCCGCAGCCAAATCCAACCGTGACGCTGATCGGCTTCATCAATCAGGCGCCGACCGCGACGTTTACCGGCTCGTCGCTCGGCAGCGTAAACTCGCCGGACAATTTTGCCGTCATGCCCGGCGACTACATCGAATTCAACGGCGGCGGCCTGCTGCACCAGATCCTCGGCATCATGTCGCCCCCCTTCGCGCCGCCGTTCAATGCTTGTACTTCCGTCGCCATCCTGCCGCTCAACGCCGACCTGCCGACCAGCCCGACGGCGAATTACCGCGTCATTCGCCAGCCGCGCGTGATCGCCAACGAGGAAGCGATCCAGCTCCCGCAAGACGTGGCCATCGACTTCACGTTGAGCTTGAGGGTCCCGCAACGCCAGGCCTATTCCGGGGTCGGTCTCTCGCCGGGCGGGCCGTCGCCGCAGGTTTATGTGTACCGGGACATTCTCTTCGCGCCGTCGGGCGCCATCGTGGGGCAGAACAGCGGCAGCGGCAACATCATTCTCTACGTCCGCGACATCACCCGTGACGCCATCATCGACGGCGACCCACGGCTCGTCACGATTCATACGCACACTGGCCTGATCGGCGTTCATCCGATCGACCCGACGAACCTTTATCGCTTCACGCAAGACGCCCGCTCCTCGGGCCTGTAACGCCGGAGCAGAAGGAGACACCACCATGATCCGCCGACCCGGCACAACGCTGCTTGAAGCGCTTATCGCGATCTTCGTGATGGGCGTCGGTCTCCTGTCGCTGCTCGTGCTGTTCCCGCTCGGCGCACTGAGCATGGCCGAGGCGAACAAGAACAGCCGGACCGCACAGGCCGCTCAAAACGCGACCGCCGTGGCCGAGGCGACGAACGTGCGGCACGATGCGTTGCCGCCCCTGGCGAATGTCAATCCGGTGTTCCAGGCGCCGCCGAACTCGCCGCCGGCGCCGGTGCAGTTCCCGCCGCACGTGCTCGATGTATTTATCAATCCGAATCAGCCGTTGCCGAACCGGCCGCTCGCGCCGGCGACCTGGACGCCCATTGCCTGGCCGCAGCTCAACTACGTCGCGGCGTCGCCGGCGGGCTACCCCCCGAACAACCCGATCCCGCCGAATCTTTTTCAATCACCGCCCAAAGTTTGGCCTTGGCCGCAGGGCCACCCCGGTCCGAGCTACCCGATCTTCGTCGATCCCATCGGACTAAACACCGGCGGCTTCGGCAATCCGGCGACGAACGCCGTGGGGCAGATCAACGTTGCCGCACCCGGCTTTAGTTCGCCCGGCATTCCGCGCCACAGCGTCAGCTTTGTCCCGAACCCGGCTTCCGCGTATCGCTGGTTCAGTCTGCTCGATGACATCGAGTTCGGCCCGGCGGGAGCGCAGAACGGAACGCCGCGTCTACTCGGGCCGAACCTGCTCAGCCGCGCCGGCCGTTACTCGTGGGCCTACATGCTGCGGCGGCCGCGCTATAACGACACCACCGTGGTCGATCTGACCACCATCCTCTACAGCGGCCGCGCGACCGCGTTCAAATCCGAGAACACGTATGGTCCGGTCGGCTTCGACGTGACCACCAACACCGTGACCGTCACCTGGAATCCGGCCCTCGGCCAAGAGAAGCCGCCGGTGCGCAAGGGCGGCTGGATTCTCGACGCCACCGTGCGCAACCCGTTCGTGACCGTGGCGAACTTCCCCGGCACCGACTGGGGGCCGCCGTTCCAGACATTCCGCACCGGCTACCCCGAACCGCACGGCTACTTCTACCGTGTGGTGAGCGTCACGGAGCCGATTCCGCAGACGAATCCGCCTTCGGTATTGCTCGAACTGCAATCGCCGCCGCGCCAGAGCACCTTGTTCCAGCTCCGGCCCAATACGCCCGTGCAGTTCTACGGCGTCCTCGTCGTAATGGAAGGCGTCGTCGAAGTGTTCGAAAAAGGCCAAGGCTGGAAGCCGTAAGCGCCCTCCGAAGTCGTCCCCATACGGAGGTCAGGAGCGAGAACCATGAGAAGAATACACCGCCGCGGCTTCACCATCGTTGAACTCCTCGTCGCGATGGCCCTGGTCGTCCTCATCATGGCGATCTTGTCGGAAGCCTTCGCCGCCGGCCTGGAGGCCTTCCGCGAGCTGAAGGCGATCGGCGACATGGATGGGCGGTTGCAGAGCGTCTCCACGGTCATGCGCCGCGACCTCATTGCCGATCACTTCGAGGGCAAGAAGCGTCTCAGCGACGCATCGTTCTGGAACGACGGCCCGCCGCGCGAGGGCTATTTCCGCCTCTGGCACGCCGCCCCGCGGCTGCTCGAAGGGCTCGATGCCGACGGCAACCCGTCGTTCCGCACGGCCGATCATGCCCTGCAATTCACGGTGAAGCTCCGCGGCAACCAGCGTGGCGACTTCTTCTCCTCCCAGGTGCCGCCCTTGTCGCCGCTCCTGACGTTGCCGACCGATTTCTTCGGCTTTCAGCCCGACGCCAAATACCAGGACACCGCGACCACGTTCAATTCGCAATGGGCGGAGATCGCGTACTACCTGCGGCCCAACGGCACGAGCGCCGCCGGCACGCCGCTCTTCGCGCTTTACCGCCGGCAGCGGCTGGCGGTGCCGAACAGCGAGGCCGCCAACGAGCTGCAACCGGTGTTGATGAACAACGCCGTGCAATACGCCGCACAGCTCGCCAACTATGCCGAGGTGAGCTGCGTGAAGCGGAATCCCGCGGTCGCCGCGTTCCCCGACGTGCTGCACTTCAACACGCCGACCGACTTGACGATCCCGGCACGCCGCTTCGGCATGGCGGTCGACCCCAATCCCGTGCAGCCTCCCAGCATCGGCGGCGTCTGGCCGCCCGCGTGGGACCCGCGCGACGCCGGTTTCCCCACCGACGCCCAGTTCCCGCAGGTGACGAACCGCTACCCGGAGTTTACCTCCACCACGGATAATCAAAACGCCAACCCGAACGCCAATCTGGCCGGCGCCGACGCCATTCTCACCGACGTGGTGTCGTTCGAAGTCACCGCGCTGGTCGCCGGCGGCGTCGACTTTGTCGACCTCTACGACGTCGGCTTCAACCCGGTCCGCTTCAACTCGGCGTTCTACCGCCCCGTGTCCGCCCCGAACACGAACCTAAACGGCCCCGCCGTGTTCGACACGTGGAGCAACGCCCGCGACGAATTCTACAACTACTCGTATTTCCGCGATCAGACGGGCAACGAATTCACCATCTGGAACACGCCGGGCTCCACCCGCAGCGCTCCCCTCAACGGCGTCCGCATCCTCGCCCTGCGAATTACGCTCCGCGTCTGGGACCTCAAAACCCAATTGACGCGGCAGGTGACGATTACTCAGGAAATGTAAACAGCCATCGATGGCGCTGGCGCTCCGCGGGCGCCGGCGTTATTTTGTGACCGAGAAGACAGAAGTTCGCGTCAGTGGTCAATGGTCAGTTGTCAGTTGCAACGGACGACGGACGACGGACAACTGACCGAATGCAGGAGTGACCGATCATGTACCTATCACGAAATCTCAACCGGGATCGCCGCCGCGGCGTCATCTTGCTGGTGGTCCTGGCCCTCTTGACGTTGTTCGCCATCGTCGGGCTCACCTTCGCGCTCTACGCCCAACGCCAGGCGGAACAAACAACCCTCGCCCGCGAAGCCGTCTCCGAGCTGCGGCCCGACATGGACCCCGAGCTGCTCTTGGCGATGGCTCTCAACAAGCTCATCTTCGACGAAACCAACGACGACCAGGGCGTCTACTCCGCGATGCGCGGGCATAGCCTGGCGCGGACGATGTACGGGTGGGATGCACGGAAGATAAACCCGGTGGTGGGGAATGCCACATTTCAGGTCTATGGGAACACGAATTTGAAGCCGTACAACGGCGTCGGGCGACCGCACACCTACAACGTGGACACCGAACCACGGCCGGCTGGCCAGACCTTCGCCACGCCGCCCACGTACATGAATCCGTTTTATCTGCCGGTGTTCACTCCCCCGAGTCTTATCGGCCCGAGCCCAAACGCCGGCTTCCCGATTGACGATTTTTGGCTGCCGAACTACACGTTTTTTCCCAACGACCCGTATGTCCAGCCCCCCTTCCTTGGACTCGACGCTCGTTTTCTACGCGAACCGGAATACATTAATCCCGCGCCAAACACGGGCGATCCCGCCGTCACCCCCTGGTGGCCCAACGGCCGACCGAACCCGCCGTGGCGCACGAACCCGGCGCAGAACCCCGCAAATTGGTTCTTCATTGGCGGCAATGCGCCGTATACGTACCCCGATTTGAACAACATGTTCCTCGCCCAGGTGCGCGCGGACGGCTCCGTTGCGACGAGCGGGCCCATCTCGGGACCGTCGATCTTCAACCGATTCTACCAGAGTCCCACCGGCCGGATCGTGGCTCCTCCGGTCATTTCCTTCTTCCGGCCGATCAAGATCGATCCGGCGCCGGGTTCGCCTCCGGATACAATCAGCGACGCGATCATTTCTCTCGATCCAAACGACGCTGCCGAGAATTGGAAGTGGGTCTATAACAGCGACCCCAGGCCTGGCCCAAACTTTGGTCGCGCAATGCCGTGGCTGAAGTATTCAACCTTACGGCCGCGACCCGCGGACAATCCCCGGCCCGGCACACCATTCCCGCCTCCGCCGGGTCAGCGCGTCATCTCCGATTTTCCCGCCCCGGAAGACGCGGGCGGCGACGTGAAGAACTTGATCGGCGCTCCCGGCGGCAACGACAGCATCTGGCTCGACCTCAACGCCCCGGTGATGCGCGCCCCGGACGGGCGGAAGTACAAGCCGCTGTTCGCATTCCTCATCACCGACCTGGATAATCGGATTAACCTGAACGTCGCCGGCAACGCGCGAGGTGCGGGCGGCGTCCACGCCTCGAACCAGGGGTGGGGGCCGTGGGAAATCAACGTCCAGCGCGTCTTCAATCGTCCCGGCGCGCCGGAATACCCAAATTTGCAGCTTGGTTATCGCAGCCCGCTCGCGCCGAATCCGCTGGTTGACTACGGTCGGTACGGCCCCGATCAGCTGCCGGGCCTCGGCGGAAACATCGCCGTGCCGGGCCGCGCCGCGCATTTCTACGCCAACGCCGACTTCGACGGCAGCAACGAGTTGGCGGGCGGGGTGCCCACTGGGGTGGCGACGATGCCGGCGGTCGGCGGAGCCTATACGCCGTTCCCCACGTACCCGCAGGGCTACGGCGACGGCAGCGTCGCGGAACGCACCAACCACCCGTTGCTTTACAGTCCGTTCAAGCTCACCGGCGACGACCGGCGCTTCAGCCTGTCGAGCATGGAGGCAATGCTGCGCTACCGCGAGACGAACTCGCCGGCGCTGACCGCCGATCCGTTCCGGCTAGTGACGCAGAGCTTCAACTACAGCCTGCTGAACAACAATCCCCGGGCGCTGGGGATGCTGACGACGTACAGCATGGATGGAAACAGCCCGAGCGCGGCGCCTTGGAAATGGGATCCCAGCGCGAATCCCTACACGTTTACCTCCACGTATCCCACCGGGGCGGCAATCGCGTTTCCGTGGCTGTCGCAGCGCTACACGGCGAACGTTCCGGCGAGCAGCGATTTTCAACAGCCGGGTCAAGCCGCGACGGCCAGCACGGTGGATTGGCGTTCGCTGAGCGCGGGGATCCCGCGTCTTGATCTCAATCGGCCGCTGCCGGCGTATCCGCAGCCGCAAAATGGCGTGCTGAACCTAGGCAATCCGGCGGTCGTGCAGCAGTACACCGCCGCAGTCACCGCCCGGCAGCAGCTGGCGGCCGACATCTTCATTACGCTTATCAAGGCGACCGGCGCCTTCGATCCTTCCACGTATACGGGCGTAGCGCCGTTCCCGGTGCCGGCGAGCTTTCCAACCGATGCCACATACGGGCCGCAGTACAACGCACTGCGTTATCTCGCGCAGCTCGCGGTCAATATCGTCGACTACATCGATGACGACGATTACATAACGCCGTGGAATTGGGGCGCTGATCCCTATGTATGGTCGAACGCGGCGCTGCGTACCGGCGCGCCGCCCACGTTCACGCCGCCGTTCCCGGGCGAAATTACCTATGGCACGGAACTGCCGCGGCTTGTGATCAATGAAGTGTACGCCGAGTTCGAGACTTCGCCCGTCCCCGTACCGGGCGCTGCCGTCACGATGCGCGCCTGGGCGGAACTGCACAACCCGTTCGCCCGCACCGACAATACTCTGACCGACGATCAAATCAGCGGCGTGAAGGGGGCGGCGCGCCTGCAAATCCCGGGTGCGGCGTACAGCACCTATCAAGTGCAGCTTGGAGTCAGCGGCGCGGGCGCCTCCGGAATCAATGCTCAAAGCGGCGCCGTGCAAAACACAAGCGGCGCCCCGCCCGTGAACAATTTCACTCCGACGGTCGCACAGCCGGCGGCCGACGTTGTCTTGCCGTGCGCCAATCTCGGCGATTTCGCGGGCACAAATGGTTCCAATGTCGGGTTCTATTTGCTCGGCCCCGCGGCGCCGGGCGGGGGGCCTTTCCCGTTCCCGAGTACAGCGCCCGCGCCAGCCCCGGGAATGCCGCCGTTCCCCGTGGCCACGTTCTCCAGCGCGAACATGCGGATTGGAGGCGGCAATACGGGAACAAACATCGTCGTCGCTCTTCGGCGCCTGGCTTGCCCGCACTTGCCGCCGGACGCTAACGTGTTTTTGCCCAGTCCGCCGAATCCGCCGAACACTCCCAACCCACTCTACAATCCGTACGTCACGGTCGATTACATGGATAAAGTTCCCGTGCAGGGCAGCACCCCGGGACCGATACCGGGCAACACTTCGTACGGAAAAGTGCAGCCTTATTCGGGCTGGAACGCAGACCCCACGGTCGCGGCGACTTCACCGACGGTCCTCCCGCCGAGCCTTTACCAGGTACAAGCGCAGGCCCCCATCGTTCCCGGTGCGCCGCCTCCGGGCCGCTATCCGGATCGCCCCCAACAAACCTTCTTCCAGCACAACGCCCAGGAGATTTCGCTCGCGCCGCCCGCGGCGGCGCCGGTGGCGCCGAACCCGGCATCGCCCACGCAGACGTTGACCCTGCCGTTCAAGTGGCTGACGCACATGGATCGACAACTCATCAACCCGGCCGAACTCCTCCATGTGTCGGCGGGCCGTCCGTGGGATCTTACGCAGAGTTTTGTCAGCAACGTCGGCGGGACGGGCGCCAATCCAAGCCTCTTCACGGTTACGAGCGCCGCCGCAGTTGTCGCAGGCCCCCAAACCGTCTCGGTACCGGCGCTCACGGGCGTTGACGGGAACGGCTATCCGTGGGCCATTCGGCCGGGCACTCGACTCGTCGTTGACACACTTGCCAGCGGCAACCAGGAGACCGTGTATGTAACGGCAGTCAACAACGCCGTCACGGCGCCTACGCAACCGACGTTCTCCGCGGTGTTCCTGAAGCCGCATAACCCCGGGCCCGTACAATTCACCGGCGTGTACGGCGGCACGCACACCATTCCCTGGTACTTCCCGCTCAACGGCGCGTCGTTCAATCGCCTCTACCGCGCTCTTGAGTTCTTTGAAACGCGGAGCCGGATGAACGGACTAAACGCGGTCACGCTCCAAACGAACGTCGCCGTGCCCGCTGCCGGCGCGCAGAACATCCAGATTCCGGCAATTGCGGGCATGACGGCCAGCGGCGTGCCCTGGAGCATCCAGGCGGGCGACATCCTGGTCTTCGAGAACGGCACGGGCAATCAGGAAAACGTCCGCGTGACGGCCGTGAACGATCCGGCTCTGCCGCCCGGCGCTCCGCGGCCGAACATCACTGCCACGTTTGTGATGCCGCACACGCCGCCCGCCGGCGGAACGTACTCGATTACGCTCACCACCACTCCCGACCGAATTCCCGGCAAGGGCAACATCAACACGATCAACGATGCCGAGCCGGTGATCGCCTTCGGCGACCCCCAGCCGAGCAACAACTTCGCGATGGTCAACACCACGTACACGAACAACGCTCCCGCGACCTCCAACGCGCTCCAGCTCGCCGCCATGACCATCAACGGACCGGGCGGCGTGCCGTTCACCGTTGAGTTGGATTCGTATCTCATCGTTGACCCGAACACGCCGACCCAGGAACTCGTGTCGGTCATCAATGTCGATTACACCACCAATACGGTTCTCGTTGCTCCGACTTTCGTGTTCAATCACAACGCGAACGGCACCGTGACCATGGACAACGTAGGCACGTTCGCCAACAAGTTGCTGCGCTCGCGTGAAATCCAACCGCAGTACAGCGTCAGCGAAGGACCTTCCGGCCCAGGTTACGCGGCGTACTTCAACTACCAGAGGACGTACCCAAGGAACGTGCCGTTCCTGCCTCTGTCTACCGGCATGACCGGCGCCGGCGGAACAAACGTGCCCTATTATCCGGGGCCGGGATTACCCGTGACCCAATACCCTTCTGGCATCGGCATCGACGACACGATCCTGCGCCGCACGACGCCCAATTCGCAGACGCAAAGCGTTCGGCTGTTCGATCTGCCCGACGCTCCACACGGCGCCGTTCAAAAGGAGTTGATGACCAAGCTCTTCAACAACTTCACGACCCGTAGCAACGTCTTCGCCGTCTGGGTCACAGTCGGCTTCTTCGAGGTGATCGACGACACGACGCGGCCGGTGAAACTCGGCGCGGAACTAGGTCGAGCGGAAGGGAAGAACATCCGCCATCGCATGTTCTCCATTGTGGATCGCACGAACTTAACGGTGCAGGAAACCCATGCGATCTATGTGGAAAATGGCATGCCGATCCCGAACCAGGCGCCGCCGTATAACGTACCGCCGTTCGCCAACCCGCCGGGGCCGGGCGCCAACGTGTCCAACGGGCTGCCGGGTTCCATGACGTACCAGATTTTCCAAACCATCGTTCCCATCGCCGGGGCTGGGTTGCCGGCGGCGCCGCCGCCGCCTGCTCCATCGCCGATTGTGAATCAGCCGTACTTCAATCCACCGCCCAACGCGGCCACCGGCACGCCTCCGATCGTCGGCCTGGGCGGGGTGCCGCGAATCATACAGGTGCCCGCACTCAGCGGCGTCGCCGTGTTGTCTTCACCGGGCACCGGCGGCCCGGCCTTGCACATGCCGTGGCAGATTGCCCCCGGCATGACGATCATCGTGGATAAGGACACCGCGGAAGAGGAAACGGTGCTCGTTACGGCCGTGAATCAGTTCGCCAACCCGCCCACGTTCACCGCCAACTTCCGCCGCCGCCACCTGCGGAACGCCGCGAAGCCGGCGATCACCTATTCCGTCAACTTCTACCGCGGCAACCAGGGACCGCAGACCGCGTTCGATCCCCGGAGCTATCCGGACCTCGTGCCGTATCTGAGCATCATCGACTGACGCCCGGGACCTCTCCCCCCGAGCGGCAGCCAACGCGGAGGCGCCAGTCCCCTGGTTCCTCCGCGTTTTTTGTTGCGCAACCTCTTGTCGGTCCCGCTTGCCGAGTGCGACCTTGTTGGCACAAACCCGCTCGGCAAGCGGGACCCACAACCTGCAAGCGTGAATCTGGGTCGTTTTGCACGAAGCCCAAAAGCACTATCTTGCTCTTGACGCCGATACGATATATATGTACACTTACGGATTGGCGTCCGCTGACGCGCTCTTTCGATGATGCATCGAGCCGAGCATGACCATGAAACGTCTAATTCGACTGTCTAAGCCGTCTTGCGTGATCGCAAGTTCTTTTGTGACAATCCTTCGCACAGGATGGACCCTTTGACGAAGGAGATAGCCGATGGAACGGCGCTTTGAGCTGCGCAAGGACGAACTGCTGGCGGGATG
>JBGQKZ010000107.1:0-22435 GCA_041499805.1 Gemmataceae bacterium | reverse complement strand
TGTGTGGATTGGCGGCCACTGGGACACCTTCCAAGAGCAGCGCATCCAAAACGAAACCGAGCGGTTATACCCGCAGCGCAAACTCGTCGCCGGTGAGGCTTTCTTCGCCTTGGCGGCGTAGAGGACGAGCGGTTACGCCCTCCCGGTTCCGCAGCGAACCGATGGCCCCGGCGAGGAACGTGTCCACTCTTCCGCCGCAGGAGGTTGGGGCTGAGTTGGTAGAGACGATGCTGCGCGCGCTGAAGGACGACGAGTATCGTGTGCGACGTGAAGCCGCGCTGCTATTAAGTGAGGTAGGTGTCTTCGACGAGGCCAGCACAAAAACCTTGCTGCGCGCCTTGGACGACGAGGACGAAGATGTACGCTCCTGGGCAGTAGTTATCCTCTGCCGCATCGGCCGGGCGCCGCGCAACGCGGCCCCGCGTCTTAGCGCGGCGCTCGCGAACGTTGACGTACTCTTGCGCCGCCGCGCCGCCGAATGTTTGAGTCGTCTCGGCCCGTCCGCACGATCAACGATCCCTGCGCTCATCGACGCATTGCAAGACACAAGTGATGAAGTCCGTCCTGCGGCGGCCATTGCGTTGCAACAACTTGGTCCCGAGGCGAAAGCGGCCATCCCAGCGCTCGTGTCGGCCATGCGCAACGAAGACGATCCCGTGATGCAGGCGCGTGCCGCGCTCGCGCTGGGCCAGATCGGTCCTGCGGCAACATCGGCGCTGATTGGCGTTTTGAAGGACCGTAAGCGGGAAACGCGGATCTCAGCCGTGTTCCTTCTCGCGCGCTTGGGACCAGCCGCTCAGGCGGCCCTGCCGACTCTCCTCGAATTGCGAAATGAGAAGGACGATCTTCTGCGCGCGGCGGCATCGGAAGCAGTCAAGCGGATCGATCCCGGCGCTGCGGCGAAGGCGGGAATTCGCTAATAAAAACGCTCGTTCCTCGCATCAAACATCCCCCGGATGCGCGAACCGAAACACCATCGCCGCCACCGCGCCGGCAGCAAGCTGCGTGGCGACATACAGCCCCAGATTCACCCAACTCAATTGCTGCAACGCCGCCAGCCCTGTTCCCACTGCCGGATTGAATACGCCGCCGGACACTCCGCCGACGGTGAACGCTCCCGCCAGCACGGTGAAGCCAATCGCCAAGCCGTAGAACGAATTGCCGCTCGTCGCTTTCGCGGTCGCCACGTTTAGCACGACATAACACAACGCGAACGTGAAGATGAATTCGGCCAGCAAGGCCCGCGGAATTTCCGGGTGCGACGTTGGGATCTTGAGTTCCGCGGCGGTGACGAACATCGCCGCCGCGGCCGCCGCGAGCGCGCCGATGATCTGTGCGATGACATACGCCACGGCATCCCGATTCGGACAGCGGCCGCGCAGCCATACCGCCAGCGTCACGGCGGGGTTGAAATGAGCGCCGGACACGTGGCCGCCCGCGAAGACCATCACCATCAGCACGGAGCCAATCGCCAGCGGCGCCAGGTCGCTTGGTTTGATGGCGAAGCAGCCGACGGTGAACACCAGAAAAAACGTGCCAATGAACTCCACCAGATACTTCGCCATGTGGCTTCCCTTTCGAAGCGGATCGCTGCCGGGGAGGAAAGACGGCGTGTCGCCGATGACCACGCCGTCCGGACCGGTTGAGAGACGTTATAGACCCTCGCGACCAGGAGAGTAGGTCGCCGCGTGGCACGCAACGCAGCAGAGGGCGCTCGTCGTCCACTCCGCCCGGCGCGAATTGCGTTCTACCGGGCGGGACTGTATAAGTTGGAGGATACTTTGCGGGCCGATCACGACAGGGCGCCACGATTGCTCATCGACGCAAGCCACAAACCTTGGATCGTCGGTTGTACACTGGCGGCGGTCGCTTCGCTCGCGGCTTATGTCGGGCTTGGCCAGCGCGAACCGGATGGGTTGCGCGCCGGCAGCACGCCCGGATTGTGGCTCGGCGTCGCGGGGACGGCGTGCATGGTCTTCGCCGGACTGCTCCCGGCCATCCGTAAGTTCCCCCGTCGCCGGCTGCCATACCGGCGCTGGTGGCTCAAGGGGCACATCTGGCTCGGCTTGCTCAGCGTCGTGCTCATTCTGTGTCACGCCGGTTTTCGTATCGGCGGGCCGTTGGAACAGGCGCTGCTGGCAGTATTCGGCGTCACGATTTTGAGCGGCGTTCTGGGTCTCGTTTTCCAAACCTTCCTGCCGCGGCGGATGACCGTGCAGGTGCCGTGCGAGGTTCCGTTTGAACAGATTCCGCACGCCTGCCGAGTGCTCCGCGGCCACGCGGACGATCTGGTAGAGTCGATCTGTGGGCCCTACGAACCGGGCGGCGGACAATCGTATGCAAGCGGCGGACACGCGAAATTGACGCCGGAGACCAAAGCCCGCTTTCGTGAGTTGTACGAAGCAGAAGTCCGGCCCTTTCTCAGCGACCGGCCTGTCAAGGTTTCGCGCCTGTCCGATCCGCTCCGCTCCGAGGAGGTCTTCGCCGAAATGAACGCCATGCCCGAGATTGCCGCGGTCGCGGAGGAAGCCGCCAAGCTGAGAACATTCTGCACCGAACGCCGACTGTTGGCCGAGCAGGAACGCTTGCACCGCTGGCTGCACGGGTGGCTGCTGGTGCACGTGCCCGTGTCCGCGGCGCTGCTCGGCCTGGGCGTGGCCCACGTATGGACCGCCATGCGCTATTGAACGTTTACCCCGATCCGCGCGTATGCTCTCTTCCATGCCCGAACCCGAATCGCCCTATTCAAAATCGCTGGGGGAGTGGTACGCCCTTGGGTGGTTTCAGCGCACGGTTCAGCGTTGGCTGCCATTTCGCGATCACTACCGCCGGCCGAGGCAGCCGCGACGACTCCTCCTGGGACTATGCATCGTCGCTCTGCTGATCGGCGCCGGTTGGCCGGCGTTCGCCTATGTGCGGGGCCAGCGACGCGTGTTTCAATCCCGCTCCGTGTCCACGGCCCACGCAATGTTCAATGAGCGTTGCGAGGTTTGCCACACCGGCGGTTTCGAGCCCGCCCTGCGCCTGTGGCCGGGGAACGCTACCTTGTTGTCCGTCAGCAACACGGCGTGCCTTCAGTGCCATGACGGGCCGATCCACAAGGACGCCGCCGACCTGCGAAACTGCGTGAGCTGCCACCGCGAACACCGGGGCCACGAGACGCTCGCCCGCATGAACGACGCCCATTGCACCGAGTGCCACGCGACCCTGCGGAAAGCCGACGGCAGCCTTCAGGCCGTATCGTCGTTTCCGGACGCCCATCCTGATTTCGGACTAATCCGCCGCCAGGAATCCGATCGTGCGGCGGTGTCGTTCAACCACGCCGTCCACCTGAAAGAGCCCGGCGTTCGCAACGAGAAGAACGAAACGGAAAAGCTCGCTTGTACGCAATGCCATCAGGCCGACGATGCCGGCCGGTACATGAAGCCGATTTCGTACGCGGAGAACTGCAAACGCTGCCATGAATTGTCGGTGCGGCTCGTCGGCGTCTTCAAGGACGAGACGCTGAACGGCGCCGCTGAAGCTTTTGCCGCGATGCCGGCGCCGCACGAACCGCCCGCAACCATCCAGGCCGCACTGCGCGAACGGTTGATTGGATTCGTCCACGAGCACCCCAAGGTTATGAACGCGCCGACCACTGCGGCGCCGCCGCGGCCTATTCCGGGCTGGCAGCGGCCGCAGGCCGTCAGCGAAAAAGAGTGGGACTGGACGACGCGCCAACTCGCCGGCATGGAGCGGCTCTTGTTCGACGCCGCCGGCGGCTGCAAAATGTGCCATTCCGTGGTCACGGAGCGCAATGCCGACCAATTGCCCATCATCGCCGACACCAACATCCCAAAGCGTTGGCTGAAAGAGAGCTTCTTCAGTCATCGGCGGCATCAGATGATGGAATGCACCGCGTGCCATGCGCAAGCGCCGACGAGTACGCGGACAAGCGACGTGCTGTTGACCAGCATCCGCACGTGCGGGCAATGCCACACGCCGTCACGCGCCCGCAGCGATTGCGTCGAATGTCATCGCTATCATGATTGGAGCAAGGAACACGCGCACCCGAAGAGAAGCTTGAGCGACATTCTTGGTCTTGAGAAGTAAATGAAATACCTCGCGCAGAGGCGCGGAGAAAACAGAGACAGGCCGCCAAGCGAGTGCCTTTGCATTCTGTCTCCGCGTTCTCGGCGCTTGTGCGTGAGATACTTGGAATCATCATGCCCGAAGTTGTAGTCCGGCCGTCCGCACAACTGCGACCCCGGCCGGGTGATGAAGAACTGACGATCCAGCAGGTCGAGCAAATCTCCCTGTTCAAGGGCCTGTCGCGCCGTCCCGACCTCGGCAAGCTGCCGGGCACGGTCATCTTGCGGCACTTTCGCAAAGGCGAAGTCATCTGCCGCCAGGGCGAACCGGGCTGGACCGCCTTCTACATTCTCAAGTCCGAAGACCTGCTCGAGCTGCGCGAGAGCCAGGCACACGGCGCTCCGGGCGAACCACAAATCGCGGAATTGAAAGCCCACGTCGAGCAATTGCGGTCCGCGGGCGCTGCGTCGGAGTTGCGACATGCCGCCAGCGCCCATCTCGCGATCGCGCGTCCCGGTGAAGGCGGCCTGTTCCGCCGGCTGACCCGCGCGCTGCTGCCGACGCCGAAGAAGACGGTCGACAAGAAGCCGCTCTTCATCCCCATCGACGGTCCCACGGACATCGACTACGACAGCCTCGAAGGCCGCATCTACGAAGGCGAAGTCTTCGGCGAAATGAGCTGCCTCCTCCACACGCCGCGCTCTGCCACCGTCGTCGCGGTCCGCGACTGCACTATGCTCGAAACGCTCCGCAACGTCCTCGATTTGATGCTGGCGAACGCAAACAAAGCGTTCAAGACACAGATGGACGAGACGTACAAGAAACGCGTGCTCGAACTGCACCTGCGCGGGTTGCCGTTGTTCGGCGACTTGCCGATGGACGTGTTTCAGGAAGTGCAGCCGATCATCCAAGCGCGAGCCGAATTAGACGCTTTCGGCTCGGGCACCCTGCTCTGCGATGAGAACGAACGCTCGGACTCCCTGTTTCTCATCCGCGGCGGCTTTGTGAAAGTGATGAAAAACGTCACATCGCTCCTCAACCCCGCGGAGATTGCGGATTGGCAAGCCTTGTATGCCCAGCTCGTCGCGGGAGCGCAAGAAGAATCGGGACCGCGGCGGAAGCTGTGGCAACTGCTGCCGGCGCCGATCCAGGAGAGCTGCCGGCTCGGAATCCAACACGATCTCGCCGCTGCCGCGCGGTCGGAGCTCGTCCACGCGCTGAACGACATTCTCCGCACCGCGCGGCTGTATGACGCGGCGGAATTCAAAGAGCACGTCAAGGCGTCCGGCCTCGTCGCGGAGGGGGAGAAGTTTCCGGCGAAGCTTGCGCGGTGGAACGATCACGAGCGCGCGCGAAAAGTCAATCGGGCCTTGCTCGCCGCGGTGTGCCCCGCCATCCCACGGCAGAACCGCCTGGCCGGTTCGCCGCGCATTCTGTCGTACCGGTCGCGCGGCGACGCGATCGGCGAGATGGGCCTCTTCACGGGGGAGCCACGGAACGCCACCTGCATCGCGTATGAGCATCCCGACAAAGAAAAGCTCGGCGAAGTCGAGCTGGTGAAGATTGACGCCGCTCTCTTCCAAGATTTGCTCCGTGCGACGCCCGCCTTGCGCGAGCGGCTCGATGAATTAGTGACGCAACAAGCCGAGGAAAATCGACGCCGGCTCGCGCAACCGCTCGGCGACGAACGCCGGCCGCTCGCGCATACGGATCGTTTTGAAGAGTTGGCGCTGATCCAGGGCCAGCGGTTGATGCTGATCGACCTCGACCGCTGCACCCGCTGCGACGAATGCGTCCGCGCCTGCGTCAACAGCCACGACGATCACCGCACGCGGTTAATTCTCGACGGGCCGCGCATCGGCAAGTATCTCGTGCCCGCGACGTGCCGGATGTGCAAAGACCCGGTGTGCCTGATCGGCTGTCCCGTCGGCTCGATTCACAAGGGAGGCAACGGCCAGATCGTCATCGAAGATTGGTGCGTCGGCTGCTCGCGCTGCGCGGAAAACTGCCCGTACAGCTCCATCCAGATGCACGACGTGGGCCTGATTCCCCGTGCCGCCCAAGGCTGGCGCTACCTGCCGGCGGCGGCGCTGGCGAAAGAATCGCGCTGGCGGCATCCGTCGTTTCCGGACGACGACTGGCCGGCGGGACCGGCGCCGTTTCAATGGAGCCGCATCTTCAAGGAAAGTCTTGGCGTCCATAGCGCGGCCGGCGGCCCCCTCTGTTTCCGCCTTGGATTCTACATCGCCAAGAACCTGCTTGCCTCGGGCCAGACCTATCAGCTACAAGTGCAGTCGCGTGACCCGAGCATAGGCCTCTGGATCAACGATAAGGCCATTACGCTGGAAAAGGCCCGACCCGACGGCGCTGCCAAGAGAGATAAGGGCTGCGATTGGCACTTGGAGGCGGAGCTTGGCGTTGCGACGTTGCGCGCCGGACAGAACCTGATCGCGGCGAGTGTCACGCCGAGCGGCAGCGGGAAGGAGACGTTCTTCGATCTCGGCCTCTATTCGGCCCCGGACGCGGAAGCGCCGCGCGGTGTCGAGGGTGAGTTCACCGGCGAAGTGGTGATGCGGCTGGCGGTCGTTTGTGATTTGTGCAGCACGCTCCCGAGCCGCGCACCGGCGTGCGTGACGGTTTGCCCGCACGAAGCGGCGATGCGTCTGGATAGCCGGACGAGTTTTCCGGCGCAATGACCGCGCGTGGGCTCAGTGAATCCGAAGCGCTTCGCATGTCGCGCGGTAAGACGGTTCCAACTCGAGCGGCAACACGAGATCGTCGGCCAGCCAGAGAGGAAGAGTTGGCAACTCGGCAGCCAGCGCCAACGTCTCCAGCCAAACTTCCAGTTGGGAGCCGGCGGATGTTCGCGCGGCGCGATAGGAAACCGCATAGAGCGGTCCGGACGCCTTGCCATTTGCCGGCAGACGCAGAAGCTGCAACAATTCATCGTGCAGGCTGGCGGAACGGCTTGTCACCACATCTACGATGATGACCGCGACCCCTTGTTGCAAGTAACTGGCACATTTGATCGCAAACGCCTGACGATGGCTCGCACGGTCCTTATTGGCCGGGCTCACCAGCTCGATCGCTCCGCGCAAGCGCGGGCTTCCTTCTTCGTCGGCGATTTGGACTTCAATGACGTCGATCTCGGAAAAGTCCACTGGTAGCGAAATCGCGGGCCGCGGCGGCGCCCAAACCGCAGTCGCCGTCCCACCGCCCAGAGCTCCTTCTGCTTCTCGATCTTCCAGCGTCGCCACGTCGATTTCGATCTGGCGGCCCAACTGAATGTTCGGCATGGCGAAATACTCCGACGGCAGCACGCCCGCGTTGAGCTGCTGGGCAAGCGTCGCGGCCCAGGCGCTGTGAAACCCTTGCCACGGACGATGAATGCTCAGAGGCGCATGGAAGTGATCGAGGAGCGGCATGGCAACAACTCCCGCAGCAAATTGGAAAGCCGAACCGGCATTCCATTCTATGCGCGTTACAGAATTAACTCTACCGACAGCCACGGACGACGCGTATGATTGCGGTCAAATCACTGGAAACCGTCCGGAGGTCCCTATGACTCGCATCATCAATCGTCGTGATTTTACGAAGACCGTGGCCGCACTCGGCGCGTCGGCGACACTGGCCGCGTCTACACTCTCCGCTGCGGAGGCCGCCACGCCGATCCGCCTCGGCGTCATCGGCGTCGGCAACCGCGGCGATCAGCTTCTCGACGCCTTTCTTGTCCATAAGGATTGCGAGGTCGTCGCGTTGTGCGATGTTTACGAGCCGTATTTGCAGGCTGCCCTGAAAAAAGTCGGCGGCAAGGCGAAGACCTATCACGATTACCGCGACCTGCTCAAACAAAAGGATGTGGACGCGGTCCTCATCGCCACGCCGGACCACTGGCACGCGCTGCAATTCATCGACGCTTGCCGGGCCGGCAAGGATGTCTATGTCGAGAAGCCCCTCAGCCTGACCATCGCCGAGGGGCGGAAGATGGCCGACGTGGCGAAAGAAACCAACCGCGTCACGCAGGTCGGGCTGCACCGCCGGTCGTCGAAGTTCATCACGGAGGCGACCGAGTTAATCCGCGGCGGCGCCATCGGCAAGATCACCGTCGCCAAGTGCTATCACCTGCGGAACGAATCGCCGTACGGCATCGGCAATCCCGCCGACTGCGATCCGCCTCCTGGCCTCGATTGGGACCTGTGGCTCGGCCCCGCGCGGAAGGTGCCGTACAATCCGAACCGCTGTCTCTACAAGTTCCGCTGGTTCTCGGATTACTCCGGCGGCCAGCTCACGAACTTCGGGACGCACTACCTCGACGTGATCCAATGGGCGCTCGGCCAGGACGCGCCGAAAGCCGTGTTCGCGACCGGCGGCAACTACGCCATCCACGACAACCGGCAAATCCCCGACACGATGGAAGCGATCTGGGAATACGAGGGCGGCGTCCTCGTCACCTTCTCGCAATTCAACGCCAACAACTCGCCCGGCAACGCCCGCGGCTGGGAAATGGAATTCCGCGGCACGAAAGGCACGCTGCTTATGCAGGAAGGCGCCGGCTACGAGATTATTCCCGAAAAAGTGCGCACCAAAGAACTGCCGGCGCTCAGCCCGATCGCCCGAAAGGAAAACGCCGAACAGGGCAAGGCGACGCAGCAAGCGATGCAGCCGGCCGCGGCGAAGGGCAAAGCCGACACCGCCGATCACGCCCGCAACTTCCTCGACTGCGTCAAGAGCCGCAAGCCGACCAACTGCCCGGTGGAAGTCGGCCACCGCTCGACGTCGGCGACGTTGCTGGCGAAAATTGCGTCTCAGCGGAAGCGCTATTTGACTTGGGATGCGCAACACGAACGCATTACGAATGACGAGGAAGCGAATCTGTTGTTGGGGTATGAGTACCGCGCGCCGTGGCGGCTCGCTTGATCGGCCGTTACGGCACTTTCACAATCATCACCACAGACGGCCCCACCAGCTTATCCACCGCGTCCCATTCGAGCGGCTTGGTGAGGGCCGGCGATGGTTTGAATCCTTTCATGTACTTGTCGAGAAACGCGTCGAGGTCCTGTCCCGGCAACGCCATGCCGTAGCTTTCCACGGTGCGGGTGCTAAAACTCTTCGCGGTCACCACGCCGACGACATTGCCGAAGGCGTCGCACAACGGCCCGCCGCTGTTGCCGGGATTCACCTTGGCGTCGAGCACGAGCATGTTGTTGTTGCCCTTTTCCGGCAGTCCGCTGATGACTCCGGTGGTCAACTTCAACCCCGCCCCGACCTTGTCGCCGAGCGGATAGCCGAACGCCGCCACTTTCTCGCCGCGGCTGACCATCCGTTCGCCCGGCACGTTGAGCGGCTTCAGCGTCGCGCCGTCGGGCGGTTTGAATTGAATGAGCGCAAGATCGCGTTCCTCATCCTGCCCGACGACCTCCGCGAAGACGGGATCCTTGCCGGGCAGGTACACCTGAATGCGTCCCTTGCCGGCGATCACGTGGTAATTCGTCAAAATCTGCCCGTCCGCCGATACGACGAAACCCGTGCCGGAGCCGAGGCTGAAGAACCGCTGGAACTTCGTCAGTTTCTCGACGATATCCTTGTCGGTCGGCTTGTACGCCAGGCCCGCGTGCGCGTAATTGATCGCTTGCTCAAACTTGTTGGCGATCACCAGCAGCGTCGCCGCCATCAAGTGCAGCTTGGCGGCCCGGTCGGCGTCTTTGAACTTGTAGAACGTCTTCCATTCGTCGAGCGCTTCAACAAGCTTCGGCAGCTCGCTCGGCCCGGAGCGTTCCAGCCGCGCCAACCGATTGAACCAATCGGCTTCAAAGAACACCTCGATGTAGCCGAGGTCATTTTTGCTGTCGTGGTCCTGCGCGAGCTTGATCCAGTCCTCGAGCGCGGCGTCGTAGAATGGAAGCAGCTTTTTGGCTTCAAGAAACTGCAACACGTCCTTGGCGGCCGGCAGCTTTTCGACCCCTTGCGCTTTCTCAACCGCCGCCAGCAAGTTGTCGCGCTTCTGCCGGTCGGCGTTCAGCTTTCCGAGCCGATCCACGAACGCCTTGCCGTCGCCTTTCTTGTAGCCTTCGACCATTCCATAAGGCAGCCCCTTGGCGTCGGTCACGATAATGGTCGGTAGTGCATCGACCAGGAACTGATCGCGTATCTGCGTGTTGCGCAGCGGCGCTTCCACGCGCGCTTCGCGCTCCTCCCGCTTGGGAAAATCGAGGAAGACCGGCACGAAGCTCTTGCCGGTTAATTCCTTGAAATCCGCCTTGCCCAGAACCTCGCTCGCCAGCGCCGTCGCCTCCTTCGACGAGTCCGACGCGAAGAACAGGAGCAGCACGTCCTTCTTCTCGGCCTCGGCTTGCTGCTTGGCTTTGGCGAAGTCCTGGAGCCAATCGTCGAACTGCGAGCCGTACTTGACGGGATTCGCGGCCTGGGCGCCGGACGCGTGGTTGGCGTCGGAGCGTTTCGAGCCGGCGTTGTTCTTCTCGGCCGGCTTGTTGGCGGGCACTTCCTTTCGCGCGCCGTGCTTGGTTTCCGGCACGGTCGCTTTGCCCGACGGTTTCGCCGCCGCGGGCTTCTTCGCGGTTGGTTTGTTGTCGCCGCCGAACGCTACCACGAGCAACACGACGAGCCCAATCAACACGGCGGCGCCGCCGACGCTGCTCCAAAGCAGGACTTTGTTGCTCGCTTGCTTGTTCTTCCGGGCGACCTTCTTGGCGGCCGCGGCTTTCGGGGCCGGTTCGTGATCGGCGCCCGCCGCTTGCCGCGAAAAGCTGGCCTCCGTGTCGAACGCAAAGCCGTTGCCCGTGTCCGGCTCGGGCGCGGGGGCGGGTTTGGCGACCGGATGCTTCGGCGACGGTCGCGCCGCGGGCTTCGCGGGCGCAGCGACCGGTTCCGCGCGGGCTACCGGCGGCGCGATCGGCGCCACGGGCAGCGCCACCGCCGGCCTCGGCGCCGCGTCCGATCGACGAAGCGGCCCATGCACGCCTTCGCGCGTGCCGTCTTCGACCAGCGGCTGCCGGCGCGGCGACATCGTCTCCGCGGTGCGGCGCTCCGCCGCCGGTTTCTCGGCGAGTACGGCGTGTGCTTCCTGAGCCGGTACAGGAAAACAAGTGGCGCAGCTCGGACACTTGATCAGCATCCCCGCCGGCCACGGCGTGTTGATTTGCAGCGTTGCCGCGCACGAGGGACAGGCTACGTTGGCTACGGCCATGAAGCGGCACTTCCCGCGGGGGAGAAGACAGAAGTCCAGAAGACAGAAGTCAGAAGACAGAAGTCAGAATAACAAAAGTGCAACGCCGTTGGCTACTAACTTCTCGGCCTTCGGCCCTCGGCTTTCGGCTTTCGGCCTCTTGCCTTCTGCCTTCTGACTCCTCCGCTCATTCGTCCACGATATCGTCAAATGCCGTCACCGCGACGATGTCCGCACGGACGATCAGCACTTTGCGCCGATTGCGTTTGATGCCGCTGGCGCGCGATTCGGCCACGTAGTTTTCACGCGAGGTTTGCGTGTCGCGCAAATCGTGCAAATCCGCGTTCGCCAGCTCGAGGTGCAGCTCGTCAAAACGCAGCAGCGTGCCCAGGCAAACGAACGGGCTCCGCAGGTCGATCACGACCTTCTTTTCCAGGAACTCTTCCAGCATCGCCCCGCTCCGCAACGCCACGCTCTGCCATTTCCGACCATTCTACCACGAATGTTGCCAAGGCGATTGTGCGCGCCTTCCGCTATAATCGAAGCAGACCCGTTTCGCGGCGGATCGGAGATCCGCCCTTTGTCCCCGCGGCGAGTAACCCCATGCCGGCCGGCGAAGAAAACCGCCCCCTTCCCGAAGAAATCATCACCGAACCCGCCGACCTCGCTCGCTTTTGCGACTATCTGGCGACCTGCCCGGAGTTCGGCTTCGACACCGAGTTCGTCGGCGAGGACACGTATCACCCGCGCCTCTGCCTCGTTCAAGTGGCGACTCCCGACCGTCTCTGCCTCATTGATCCGTTAACGGCGGGGCCGCTCGACGCCTTTTGGAAACTGGTTGTCGATCCGGAGCGCCTCACCGTCGTCCACGCCGGTCGCGAGGAAGTGCGGCTCTGCCAACTGTGGACCGGCAAAGCGCCCGGCAACCTCTTCGATCTCCAAGTCGCCGCGGGCCTCGTCGGGCTCACCTACCCGATGGGCCACGGCAATCTCGTGAATCAGTTGCTCGGCGTGCAGCTCGCCAAGGGCGAGACGCTGACCGAATGGCGCGACCGGCCGTTGACCAACCATCAAATCCGCTACGCTTATGACGACGTGCGCTATTTGCTTCCTCTTTGGCGTACGCTATCCGCGCGGCTGAAGGACTTGGACCGGCTCGACTGGGCGCGCGAGGAGTTCGACCGCCTCGCCGTCGCCGCCATGCCCGAGGACGCGGGCGGTCCGCCACTTGAACGCTGGCGCAAGCTGCGCGGCCTCGGCGCGCTCGATCGCCGCCGGCTGGCTGCGGTGCGCGAGCTTTTCGCCTGGCGCGAGGAGACCGCCGCCCGCACGAACCGCCCGGCACGAACCATCGTTCGCGACGATCTGCTCATCGAAATCGCCCGCCGCAACCCGACGCGCGAGCGCGACCTGCACGTCATCCGCGGCCTGCCGAAACGCGACCTGCCCGCGATTTTGAAGGTCGTCGAACATGCGCGCACTCTTCCCATTGAGGAGTGCCCGCTCGCCATCGAGCGCGACCAGGAGATTCCGCAGGTCACCATGGTGTCGAACGTGCTTCTCGCGGTGCTCGGCAACCTGTGCGCCGCCAAACACCTCGCCATGAACCTGGTGGCCAGCAACACCGACGTCCGCCTTCTGGTGCGTACACGCCAGCAAGGCAAGCCGCTGCCGGAGGATTTCCCGTTGACGCGCGGCTGGCGCGGCGTGCATATCCTTCCAGAATTGCTCGCCGTCCTCGAAGGCCGCCGTTCGCTCCGCATTACCGACCCGACCGCCGACGCGCCCTTCGCCCTCGGCGAAATCGACTAAGATGGTACGCGGCAAATTACCAATGCCGAAGCACGAATGCCGAATGACGAATGACGAATCAATGCCGAATGACGAATGACGAATCAATGCTGAATGTCGAATGCCGAAGGCCGGGCCGCTCGCGCGTAATTCATCATTCGGCATTTGGGCATTGATTCGTCATTCGACATTCGTCATTCGTCATTGATTCGTCATTCGTCATTGATTCGTCATTCGTCATTGATTCGTCATTCGTCATTCGACATTTGTCCTTGAGGGTTACACTGTGTCCGTCATCGCCACTCGCGACCTCGCCAAGCAATATCGCAAAATTCAAGCCCTGCGCGGCGTCTCGATCAACGTCGATCCGGGGCATATCTACGGCCTGCTCGGCCAGAACGGCGCCGGCAAGACGACGTTGATCAAGATTCTGCTCGGCATCACGAACCTGACCTCCGGCGATGCCGAGCTGCTCGGCCAACCCGCCGGCACGGCCAACGTCCGCCGCCGGATCGGCTATCTCCCCGAAGACCACCGCTTCCCCGACTATCACAGCGGCTGGAGCCTGCTCGACTTCTACGGCGGCCTGCTCAGCGTGCCGCGTGGCGAACGCCATCGCCGCGCCGAGGAAATGTTGGAGCTGGTCGGCCTTAAAGGCCGCATGCACTACAAGATTCGCACGTACTCGAAGGGCATGAAGCAACGCCTCGGTATTGCCCAGGCGATCTTTCACGATCCGCAAGTGGTCTTCCTCGACGAACCGACCGACGGCGTCGATCCGGTCGGCCGCCGCGAAATCCGCGCCATCATGCAGCAGCTCAAGGACCAGGGCAAAACGATCTTCCTCAACTCGCACCTGCTCAGCGAAGTGGAGTTGATCTGCGACCACGTCGGCATTCTCCAGCGCGGTGAGTTGATCCGCGAAGGCGACATCAAGGAGCTCACCGAGCTGCAAGGTTTCTTCGTCCTCGGTCTCGCACCCGGCCAGACCTTGCCGCGCGACGACTTGGCGCGACAAGGCTACACCGCCACGCCCAGCGGCGAACACTGGGAAATCGGCGTCAAAGACGGCCAGAACATCGACCCCGTCATTGACCTGCTCCGCGCCCGCGGCCTCAGCGTGCGGCACCTTGTGGAAAAACGCCAAACGCTGGAAGAGCTGTTCATCGAAACCGTGGAAGAAGCCGAACCCGGCGTGGACCGCCCCATGCCCCGCAAACGCAAGTAAATTGTTCGTAGTGACCCGATTCATCGGGTCCGACTCGTGCCAACGGCCCGATGAATCGGGCCACTACCAACGAGCTACCATGAAATACTTCGCCATCCTCAAAGACTCGTTTCGCGAAGCGATTGACACCAAGGTGATGTATTTCACCCTCGGCCTGTCGATTCTTGTCGTCGCGCTCATCGGCAGCGTCCGCTTCCGGCTCGTCACTGCGGAAGAACAGTTTACGCGCGCGGCCGGCACCTTGAATTGGGTGCTCGGCATGGCCATGCCCGGCAAGGCGCCGCATTACGCCGTGGAGGATTTCAAAAAGCTGAACCCGTCGGGCCAGCCCTGGGAGTCCAACTATAGCTTCACCTATGTCATCGAGTTGCCGGACGAGAAGAGCGTTGAAGAGGCCAAGCGTGCGGGACTCGTACCCACCGCCAACCAGCTTCACGAGCAGTTCGGACGAATCCCCTGGGTCGAGCAGATCGAGGTTAATGAGGCAAAAACGGAAAAACCGACCGAGTTCCGCTATCGGATTGAGACGAAGGGCAGCAAAGCCACGGACCGCCGGGCGTGGACGCATGAACCACAGCTCTTCTTCGGCGCCGTCCCGCTGACGTGGTTTCAAGGTCGGCTTGACCATCAAGTGGAATTCATCACCGATTGGCTCATCGGCACGTTCGGCGCCGCGATCATGATGCTCTTGAGCACCGTCATCACCGCCTTTTTCATTCCGAACATGCTGCGCAAGGGCGCCGTCGATCTCATGCTCGCCAAGCCGATCCATCGGACCACGCTTCTCGTTTACAAGTTCATTGGCGGCTTGACGTTCATGTTTCTGAATACCGTCGTCATCATGAGCGGCATCTGGCTGGTGCTTGGCTTGCAGTCGCATCTGTGGGTCAACGGGTTGTTGTTGTGCATCGGCATCTACACGTTCCAGTTCGCCATTTTTTACGCGGTTTCCACGCTCATGGCCGTGCTGACGCGCAGCCCCGTCGTCGCGATTCTGACGGCCAGCGTCCTTTGGGGCCTGCTGCTGCTGATCGGTTATGGCTACCGCGCGATCGACGCCCTGCGGCCGGAAAAACTGGAAGCGCGCATGCCGTTCAAGAAGAAAGTGATTGACGTTGACGAAAAGCAAGGTTCCGAAGACCCCAACGCGCCGCCGGAGATTCGCGCGTTGCCGCGCTGGGTTTACGTCACCGTGGACGTAATCCACTTCGTGACGCCGCACTACAAAGATCTCGACAAACTGACGACCAAACTCATCCGCAGCGACTTGATCGACCCCGCCGGCAAGGAACGCGAAGCGCTGGACAAGGAGGTTGGCTCAATCAATTGGACGGAGAGCCTGTCGGTCACCGTGACCTTCATCGCGGTCATGCTCGGTCTCGCGTGTTGGCGCTTCGCGACGAAGGACTATTAGCCGCTCGCCGATTCGGGCCGGTCTTTACGCTCTTCGCCGCTCGCCGATTCGGGCCGGTCTTTACGCCGAAGGCGTAAGCGCCTCGCCCGCCCTTCTCTTGTCCTTTGTCCCCCGTCATGGACAATGTAAACGAAGGACCAAGGACAACGGACGAATGACCGATTCTGTCTTCCAACGCTGCATTCACCCCGCGTGCGCGGCGACCGTCGCCGTGGACGATACGTCGTTCACCTGCCCGCGCTGCGGCGGCTTGCTCGACGTGGCTTACGACTGGGACCGGCTCGCGCGGCCCAAATCTCTGCGCGATTTTGAAGCGAAATGGGCCGACCGCGCCAATCCGCTTTCGTTTAGCGGCGTCTGGCGTTTTCGCGAGCTGCTGCCATTCGCCAAGCCCGAACAGGTGCTCACCATCGGCGAAGGGCAGACGATCCTTCAGAAAGCCGACAGCGTCGCCGGCTACGTCGGCATGGAACCGGGCCGCCTGTTTTTGCAATACGAAGGCCTGAACCCGTCCGGCAGTTTCAAAGACAACGGCATGACCGCCGCGTTCACCCACGCCCGCATGGCCGGCGCGCGCCGGGCCGCGTGTGCCTCCACTGGCAACACCAGCGCCAGCCTCGCCGTCTTCTGCTCCGTGACGGGCTTGATGCGTGCGATTATCTTCATCGGCAGCGGCAAGATTTCGTACGGTAAACTGGCCCAAGCACTCGACCACGGCGCCCTCACCGTGCAAATCGCCGGCGACTTCGACGACGCCATGCAGCGCGTGCAGCAGGTCGCCCGCCGGCTCGGCATCTATCTCGTCAACAGCATCAATCCCTTCCGCCTCGAAGGGCAAAAAACGATCATGTTCCGCGTGCTCGAGGCGCTCCGCTGGGAAGTGCCCGATTGGATCGTTGTGCCCGGCGGCAACCTCGGCAATACGAGCGCGTTTGGCAAAGCGTTCATTGAGCTGTCGGAGCTGGGCCTGGTGCAGCGCGTGCCGCGCTTCGCCGTCATCAACGCCGCGGGCGCGAATACCTTCTATCAACTCAGTGAAAAGCACGGCCTACGCTGGAACCAGGGCCAGCCGAGCCGCGAGGTCAGCGACCGCTACTACGGCGGCCTCGATGCGCAGAATGTTCGGGCCTCAACCATCGCCGGCGCCATCGAGATCAATCGCCCGGTGAATCTACCGAAAGCGTTGCGCGCGCTGGAACGCTGCGGCGGCGTGGTCCGCGAGGTGACCGATCAAGAGATTCTCGACGCCAAAGCCAAAGTCGGCGCCGGCGGCCTCGGCTGCGAACCCGCCTCCGCCGCCAGCGTCGCCGGGGCGCGAAAGCTAAGGCAAGAAGGTATCATCGACGCCGGCGAGCGCGTCGTCTGCATCCTCACCGGGCATCAATTGAAAGACCCAACCGCGACCGTCGCGTACCACAGCACCGACCAGCAGACCTTCGACGAAGTCCTCGGCAAACGCGGCGTGAAGCGAGCGACGTTCGCCAACCGGGCGGTGCAGGTGGCGAACGATTTGGATGAGATTATTAAGGCGATTGAGGTGTATTCCTGATGACAAAGTCCGAAGCCCGTCAATTCATAGACGCCTCGGCGTTGCCACAGTCACAGGCGGCGGCCGCGCGTCGGACCATCAACCAAGCAACGAATGCGGAGCCCATTGAAATCATAGCGCAGTCGTCCGGTGATCTGCTTATCAAGCGGAGCCGCCCAGGTCGAATCGGCTATCAAGTCCTCGAAGACACCATTAGCATGGACGGTAGTAAGCGCGTCGTGCAAAAAGCCGACGACAATGCAGGCAATCTGACTCACGACGATCCAAAAGGAGGGGCCCCATGAAGGCGTCGGTCTCCAGCGAACAAGAAACAATCCTGAATTTCGTTCGTGGACGCGAGCCGTGGACGAAGTTACGTACCGTCGGCATCCAGCTTGATTTGAGTGCGAGTTCGGTTCAGACGAAGAATACGGGTGGAATCGTCGCCACTGCGGACGCTTATGACGTAGCGGAGGGACTACTCACGCACATCCACGACGCGGAGGAATTGCGGCCATGGGCTTTGATCTTGGAATCGGGTTCCGATTTCTTGGACCTCGCGCTGGAAGTCCATCCGGCGGGGGAAGTTCTATTGGATGCCGTTTGGAAAGCGAGCTTCGGGGACCCGATCCCCGATCAAGCCATCCGCCTGGCAGAGAATTTGGTGAATGAAAGGCGAAGCCGCACATGAGAACCATTATCGGCATCAACGGCGCCTGCGGCCGCATGGGCCAGCGCATCGCCCAGCTCGCCCGCGAAGACGGCGAACTGCAAATCGCCGCCGCGCTCGAATCGGTGAGCCATCCACAATCCGGCCGCGATTACGGCGAAGTGCTCGGCGTCGGCAAGCTCGGCGTGATCGTGCGTCCCGACCTGCCCATCGACCAGCGGCTCGACGTGATGATCGACTTCTCCATGCCGGAAGGAACGATGCACGTGCTGCCGATCTGCGTCGCCCGGCGGATTCCGCTGGTTGTCGCAACCACGGGATTCACTGCTGTGCAGCGGCAAGAGATTGAAGCGGCGGCCCACGAAACCGCGCTGCTCATGGCGCCGAACATGAGCCTGGCCGTCAACGTGCTATTCAAGTTGGTCGCCGCGGCCGCGAAGGTGCTGCGCGACAAGAGCTTCGACGTGGAAATCCTCGAACGCCATCATCGCTTCAAGAAAGATTCGCCGAGCGGCACGGCTCTGCATTTTGCCCATCTCGTCAAAGAAGCGATGGGCCAGACGGAACTGCGGCACGGACGCGAAGGGCTCGTCGGCGAACGGCCGCCTCACGAGATCGGCATTCACGCCATCCGCGTCGGCGACAACGTCGGCGAGCATACGATCGTCTTCAGCACGCTCGGCGAGACCATCGAGCTGACGCACCGGGCACACAGCCGCGATTGCTACGCCCGCGGCGCGCTCCAAGCCGCCAAGTTCCTCGCCGACCGGCCGGCGGGCCGGTACACCATGAACGACGTGCTCGGTTTGTCCTAAGAAAGACGTGATACGACCTCTCCGTCCCATTTGTCCCAAGACCGGAACACCCCCGTGGAGAGCAGCATGACACGACGAATCGCACTGCTGGCCTTGTTCGGAATCGTGGCGGCGACGAGCCAAGTCTTAGGACAAGGCGCCAAGAAATCCGACAGCGTGGTCAAAGTTAGCGCCGCCGCCGACAAGCCGGACGCCGGCGGCCGGCAGACCGTCACCGTCACGCTCGCGATCGACGCCGGCTGGCACACCTACGCCAACCCCGTCGGCCTGGAAGATTTGGCCGACACGCAAACCACGATCTCCTTCACCGGCAACACAAAGCCCGAAGTGCTCAAGATTGATTACCCCGCCGGCAAGGTGGTGAAGGATAAGACGGTTGGCGACTACAAGATTTACGAGGACAAAGCGGCCATCAAGGCGACCGTCCGCAGGGCCAAGGGGGATACGAGCCCGCTGGAAGTGACGGTCAAGTTCCAGGCGTGCAATGAGTCGAAGTGCTTGCTGCCGGCGACGGTTAAAGTTCCCGTGCAGTAGCGAAAACGTTTCTCGCAAAGGCGCAAAGAAGACAAAGCTCGCCAAGAAGGGTCCAAAATGTTGTCGCGGCCTTTAGTTTGGCGGCGCATCGTAGTGTGCTTCTTTGCGAGCTGCGCCTTCTTTGCGACTTTGCGAGAAACTCTTCTTGCCGCAGATCACCCCACGAATCGCCTCGCGCGTGAAAGCAGCCCGTACCTCCTTCAGCACTCCCACAATCCCGTGGACTGGTATCCCTGGGGCCCCGACGCGTTCGAGAAAGCCAAGAAAGAAAACAAGCTCGTCTTTCTCTCCATCGGCTATAGCTCCTGCCACTGGTGTCACGTCATGGAGCGTGAATCGTTCTCCAATCCCGACGTGGCGAAAATTCTCAATGATAACTTCATCTGCATCAAGGTGGACCGCGAGGAGCGGCCGGACATCGACAACATTTACATGACCGCCCTTAACGCTTTCGGCCGCCGCGGCGGTTGGCCGTTGTCGATGTTCCTCACCGCCGACGCCAAGCCGATTTTTGGCGGCACCTACTGGCCGCCCGACGATAAGGAAATCGACGGCGAAAAAGTGCGCGGCTTCAAGTCCGTACTCAAAGTAGTGCGCGAGTTCCAGCAGAAAGAGCCCGACAAGCTCAAGGAACAGGCCGATCAGCTCGCCGCCGCCACCAACGCGGCGCTGGCGGGCACGGTCCGCGGCATCGCCCTCGTCGATCTCGATCGCGATCTCGTCGCCGGCGCGGTTGAAGGGGTGAAAGAGGAGTTCGACCCGGTGTACGGCGGCTTCGGCAGCCCGGCGCGCGGCTTCCGCGGCACGAAGTTCCCGACGCCGCCCTACCTGCGTTTGGTGCAGCATGAAGCCGCACGCACTAAGGCGAAGGAATTGACCGACCTCCTTGCGGTCACGCTCGATCACATGGCCCGCGGCGGCATCTACGATCACCTCGGCGGCGGCTTCCATCGCTACAGCACCGAACGCACCTGGACCGTGCCGCACTTCGAGAAAATGCTCTACGACAATGCCCAACTTGTCGAGGTTTATGCCGACGCTTATCGCGCGACAAAGAATCCGTTCTATCGCAAGGTCGTCCAGGAAACGCTCGCCTTCGTCGGCCGCGAGCTGACCTCGCCCGACGGGGCCTTCTATTCCGCGCTCGACGCCGACGCCGAGGGCGAAGAGGGCAAGCCTTACGTCTGGACCACGAAGGAAATTGACGCCGTTCTCGGCGGGCAAGACGCCGAGCTGTTCAAGCAGGTCTACGGCGGCAAAACGAACTTTGAAGAGCGCTTCATTATCTTGACGCTATCGTCCGCGGTCACGGACAAGGCCACGGAGCTGAAGCTCACGCCAGAGCAGCTTGAGTCGCGCCTCGTGCCGCTGCGACAGAAACTATTCGCCGTGCGCGCGAAACGGCCGCGGCCCTTCCTCGATACCAAAGTGCTCACGAGCTGGAACGGCGAAATGATCGCCGGCTACGCCGTTGCCGGAGAAGCGCTCGGCGACAAGCGCTACGTCGCCACGGCGACGCGGGCGGCGGACTTCCTGTTGAAGACGATGCGCACCCAGGACGGCCGCTTGTTGCGCAGCTACGGCGCCGCGCCCGGCCAGGCCGCGGCGGCACGTCTGAACGGCTATCTCGACGATTACGCCTACCTCGTCCACGGCCTGCTCTGCCTGCACGACGCCGACGGCGATAAGAAATGGCTCGACGCCGCCAAGGCGCTCACCGACGTCATAATCCAGCTCCACGCCGACAAGGCCGGCGGTTTCTTCTACACCTCCAGCGATCACGAGAAGCTTTTCGCACGCAGCAAAGATCAATACGACGGCGCGCAGCCGTCCGGCAACAGCATGGCCGCACGGAATCTCGTTCGTTTATGGCAGAAAACCGGCGACGAACGCTACCGGATCGCGGCGGAAAATACGTTCAAGGCCTTCGCCGGCGGACTCAAGGCGAACCCGACCGCCCTGACCGCGCTGGCCGAAGCGCTGGCGCTGTATCTCGACGCGCAGAAGAAATGATGAAGCTTACTTCAGTCGGTTGAGCCGCAGAAACGCGTCCGCCCACCGATAGTGGTCGAGCAATCCCTCCGTCGGCCGCCCGAGAAGGTGATACGCGAGATAAAGCGCCTCCACCGAGGCCAGGCCGTTGCCGGGATCGGTGCCCAGCTTCGACACGCGGGGATACGCCGTTTGGTAGCCGCACAGCGAACGCGGCGGCACGTCAACGAACGCCCGATTCATCTCCACCGCCCGCCGCCAGCTGCCGTCGAGAAGAAGAATGCCGCACTCCGCGTCCGCCGCCGACAGGGCGGGCCCGTCCGCGGCGAGTCGCACATAGTTCGCAAGCGCCAGCGGCTGCCGCACCGGCCAGGTGAGGAAATGCAAATCCGCCCGGCCCGCGAGCGGCAGCACCGAGCATTTCTTCGGATTCTCCTTGGGGTGCCGGATAATGACGGTGGGTGGGTACGCGAGAGGCATGGTCGGCCAATTGAAACGCGCCAAGCGGACGCCTACGATACCGATACGCCCATTGTAATCGCCGGCACTCGGTGGAGAGGAGGAACGCCATGCACGTGGAACTCAAATACTGCTCGATGTGAAACTACGAACCACAGGCCGTCAGTCTGACGTCCAAACTGCTCAGCGACTACAAGCAGCAAATCGAAAAGCTGACACTTATCCCGTCCAGCGGCGGCGCCTTCGAGCTGTCCATCAACGGCGAGCTCATCTACTCCAAGCTCAAAGAAGGTACATTTCCCGACGAGAAATGGGCGGTGAACGCCATCGGAGCACGGCTGAAAAAGAAGTAAGCCTTGGGTGACGGAGGCGAGAATCAGCGGAAAAACCCCTGATTCTCTTTCTTTTCCCCCCCCGAAAAACCGCGCATAACCTCCCCTGCGTCCGCGGCATGCGTGCGCGTCGCGCACATCTCCGGCGTAACACCAATGCTGACCGTATCTTGTGCATCCTGTCCCGCGAGGCGATCACCGCTCGGACGGAATCGACGCAACTGATTGCCAGAAAGCAGGTTAATGTTCTTTTCTTCCGCCCGGTTTGACCCTGGCAGGCAACGCCACTAACAAATGCAGGTTTACACACTCTCTAAAAGCCTATCCATTAGGTGTTTAAGGTCGCTTCCCATCTTGAGGATTTTCGGTGCTGCGGGCGGTCGATGCGGCTCTCGTGCCGGCCAGGGACGACGCACTT
>JBGQKZ010000106.1:0-22864 GCA_041499805.1 Gemmataceae bacterium | reverse complement strand
GGTGAAGCCGCCATCCTTGTCCTTGATGCGGCCCTTCACGACGTGCGTTCCCGTGGTCAAGAAAGACGCAGGCACCGTCGCCGAGCTCGAACTGCTGTCGGTGATCTCAAAGATGCCGTCGTTGTTGAAATCGTAACTGTACTTGAACCCGACGGTCGTGTCGGTGCTCGACGGGTCGCTCTGATTCGAAAAACTGACGATGGCCGTGCTGGCCAAGGCAACGGGACCATTATTGCTCAAGGTCCCAGTCGGCGCCACATTTGACACGGTCGCCGTCGTCGACGCGCTCCCCGTTTGTCCTGACGCGTCCGTTACCAGAAGCGTGACCGTATACGTACCGTTGTCGGCGTACGTGTGAGTTGGCGTCAGTGTGCCGCTTGCCGACGTGCCGTCTCCAAACGTCCAGAGATAGGTCAGCGGAGCCGTGCCGCCCGAGGCGGAGCCAGTGAAGCGAAGCCCGGAGCCCTCAATGCCGGATTGACTCGGACCTGCGTTTGCGGCGGGCGCTGTTCCGGAGCCCGTCGATGAAACGTCGAGCGCATCGAGGGCAAAGCTTTGGCCCGAGCCGGCGAGGTCGACGAGGAACAAGCTCAGGTGACCGGTTGAGATGGTCGTCTGGAAACTTACCTGTTTGAATTGGCCCGCGTTGGTGCTGAAATTGGTCGCGACCGATGCCTCCCCCGCCCAGATGTAGATACGGCTTGTCGCCGCGTTGGCATCACCGAGCGTTATGGTGACATTGTACGTTCCATTGGCGAGGTCTACGAGGAAATGCCCTTGCTGGGCCCGGAGAAAATCGCGTGACAGCGGGTCAGCGACGCTCGCACCGCGGTCAACGGCGCTCAAACCCAACGAATAGGCCCAGCCAAATCCTGAACTTGCGCTATAGGCCGTCGGTAGCGCTTGTTGATAGCCTGGCGCGACCGGCGACGTCGGTGTACCGAAATCAAGATGTGCGCTCGCGCTCAGGAGTTGGCGGTCTTCCAGTACTTCCATCCAAAGTTTCTGTCGGCGATTAGGGCGGGATTCTCTGCGAAGGCGGGCGTTTTTCATCCAAGATTGAAGGCGCGCAAACACAGGCATCCCCTACCTTTCTTGTGTGTTAAGCGATTCCGCACATACGAGAGCATGGCTGTCCAAATTTCGTGAGCCGTCCGAGATCGTCACGGTGGCCAGGCAATCCAACTGATTGGCCCGCGTACGCGCGCGGCGTCTACGCAAAAGCCAAGCCACTTAACGCTGGCACAGCCGAGGCCACGCACAGACTCCAGTGACCCTAGCCCAACAGCAGCAATCTTTGATGCGCGGTGCGCAGGATCAAGACGGGAAACCAACTCAAGCGGTTTTGGAAACCGTTTCGTAGAGGGGGATTCAAGTTCCGCGGCAACTGTAGGTCAGAGATTTCGATCTGTCAAGTTCGGGTACAGGCTGTTTTCTCGGCTGCTCGCTTGATCGGGCAGCGTCATCCACGGAATTCGTACATGCCGAACCGGCGCGTTGCCTCGCACAGCTCTTAGCCGCGACGAACTCATGGTTTGCGTGAACTGTGCTGCCTCTCCCCTTGCTTGAGCTTGCGCGGTTTGTGCCGAGCGTGCCAGTTGAGATTTTTTTTGTCCGTTCGTTCAGCTTTTCCCGAGAAGTCGCAGGCCGAGTACCGCGCATTCGCGCGTCCGCGATGATCGCCACGCGGCATTTTCCGTCAACCCGATAGTGAGTCAGCTGTGAGTCAAGCGAGCGACTTTCTGGTTCTCTCTCAAATTCGACTCGAGGATGAGGTATCCTGTTACCGCGGCCTTGTTGCGGCGCTACATCCCGGGGGACTGGCGTGTCCGCGCTGTGGCTCCCAGCGCGACCTCCACATTCATCGTCGCCACCGCGATCCCGTCCTGGATTACCAGTGCGGCGCGTGCAACCGCGTTTTCAATGCATGGACCGGGACGGCCCTGCAGAAGACGCATCGGCGACCATCGCAGCTGGTGTGGCTGCTTCGGGGTATCGTGGAAGGGCGATCCACCGGCCAGTTAGCGCGTGAAATTGGCTGCCAGCGATCCCAGCTGCTCGTGCTCCGGAATCGTATGGTAAAACAGTTTTCGTGGCTGATCACGGGCCTCTGCGGCTCGCCGCGTGGCGAAGACGTCTCGGAGACGAGTCCGCTCGCATCGCCTGTGACCTCGCCGCCCGAGTAGGGAACGGTTGCATGACGCCGCTTCTCAAGGGCGCGGCCGACGGAATCGCTGCGCTGGTCGTATTGCCTTTCTTTCTGATGTACAGGCTCGAAAGTTTGGCACTTGGCGCCGAAAAAGCTTTTCCGGGATGGTCGCAACTCATGAGTCTCGCGCCGGGCCTCCTCGGCGTCTATCTGCGCCGCGCGCTTTATCGTTTGATGCTCCCTCGTTGTCAAAGTGGCTGTTGGATCGGCTTTGGCACTGTCTTTTCGCACGCCTCGGCGGAAGTCGGGCGAAATGTGTATGTGGGCGTGTTCTGCTGTCTGGGGGATGTAACGCTCGAGGACGATGTACTGGTGGGCTCGCATGTGTCCATCATGAACGGCAGCGAACAACACGGCATCGCTCGGCTCGATATTCCCGTGCGCGAACAGCCGGGCAAGTGGCCGCGCATCACGATCGGTTGCGACACGTGGATTGGCGACCGCGCCGTGGTGATGGCCAATGTGGGCAGGCACTGTGTGGTGGGGACGGGATCCGTTGTGACGAAAGCGCTTCCCGATTACGCCATCGCAATCGGCGTTCCGGCGAAGGTTGTCCGGTACCGGAACTCGTTGGACGACTTACCAACGTCCGGAAGCCACGTACTTCAGACCGAGGAGCCTAAGCCGCAATAGAAGCGCGGACTCCCCGCACCTCGCCCTTGACGGTTGACGCTGCGCGCCGTGTGTTGAATCTCATTAGGCCGTCGGTTTTGCTGCCGGCGAGCACCGACCTGGCGACCGCACCGAGCCTGCGCGGCAAACCGTCGCGGCCTCGGGGGTATTCCATTTTCGGCGTCTGGCCATTCTTCGCCTCGCGATTCGATGTCGTATCGTTGAGGGATCACTCCGTTGATCTAACGCCGCTGCGTTTACCCCGATGCACTTCGGCCGAGCCCGCTCCGCGGACGAAAAGGCTCCAGTACGGCGATGCAATCTGCTTCGGTGAACGGACTACGATGCCTTCGGTGCATTGTGCCCAAAACGGCTTACCCGACATGGAGGCGATCGAGAACGCTCCTACGTTCCCGCATCGTGGACACGCACGCGTCCATGGGCCCGCGTGCCGTCTGGTCAAGGTGAATGCTAGCCTAATCAACGTAATCTTCGCCAGACCCTGTGCGGATCCCTCAGAAAGGCCTTAGTTGATGTGCGGCATTGCCGGAGTGCTTTACAGGGACCGCGAGCGCCCCGTCGACCAGACCGTCTTGACGGCGATGGGCAACGCGATCGCACATCGCGGTCCTGATGCAGAGGGGTTCTTAATTGAGCCCGGGCTCGGTCTGATGCATCGTCGGCTATCGATTATCGACCTGGCTGGCGGCGATCAGCCCATCGCCAATGAGGACGGATCCGTCCAGGTCGTCTTTAATGGTGAGATTTACAACTATCAGCATCTGCGTACCGGGTTAAGAGCAAGGGGACACCGCTTCCGCACGGATAGCGACACGGAGGTACTCGTCCATCTCTATGAGGAGCACGGCGAGGACTTGGTCGATCATCTCCGCGGCATGTTTGCGTTCGCGCTGTGGGACCGAACACAAAGGCACTTGCTGTTGGCGCGCGACCGTCTCGGCATCAAGCCGCTCTACGTCTATCGCGATGCAGAAAAGCTCGTGTTTGGCTCGGAACTCAAGGCGCTTCTCGCGCACCCCGGCGTCGCCAGGGCAATTGATCCGGCCGCGATTGAGGATTATCTCACATTCGGCATGGTGCCGGGGCCGCGTTCCATTTTCAAGAGAATTGAAAAACTGCCGCCCGCTCACACGTTGCTGGTGGAGCCTCGGTCGCTGCAACGCTCACCGCGGCGCTACTGGCAATTGCACCTCCACTCGGATGACCGCCTAAGCGCCGACGAATGGCGCGAGGCCGTTCAATCCAAGATTGCCGAGACCGTCCGCGCGCATCTGATCGCCGACGTACCCGTCGGCGCGTTCCTGAGCGGCGGCCTCGACTCCGGCATGATAGTCGCACTTTCCGCAGAGCACACAACCGGCACCTTGCGAACATTTTCGATCGGCTTCCGCGAGGACGCCTTCAACGAGCTTCCGTTCGCGCGCGCGGTCGCGACACGCTATGCCACCCAGCATGCGGAGGAGGTCGTTACGGCGGATGCGGCGGCCTTGTTGGGCGCGCTCGTGCATTATTACGATGAGCCATTCGCCGATGCGTCGGCGCTCCCCACGTTTCTTCTGGCGCGCTTGGCGGCGCGTAGCGTGAAGGTCGCGCTGTCCGGCGACGGCGGCGACGAGGCTTTTGGCGGTTACGCGCGCTACGCGCACGATCTCCGGGAGGCTGCGCTCCGCCGCCACCTCCCGATTTGGCTTCGCCGCATGGTCCTGCGTCCGCTGGCGGCTTGCTGGCCCAAAGCGGACTGGCTGCCGCGGACGCTGCGCGCCAAGACGCGGCTTACCAACCTGTCGCTGGACGGTGACATGGCCTACGCGAACACGTTGACCGTCTGCCGGCAGCCGCTCCGCCGCACTCTCCTCGCGCCCGATTTGGCCAGTGCCCTGGATGGCCACGACCCGGCGCGCATTGTGCGTGAGAATTACCGGCTGGCTTCAAGGGACGATCCCTTGGGCGGCATGATTACGGTCGACGTGGCCACGCTGCTGCCCGACCGTTATCTCGTCAAGGTGGACCGCGCCAGCATGGCGCATGGTCTCGAGGTTCGACCGCCGCTACTGGACCACGAGCTCTTGGAGCTCACGGCCCGGTTGCCATCGCGCTGGAAGGTGCATCGCGGTGAGACTAAGTGGCTCTTCAAGCAAATCTGCGCCTCCTATCTTCCGCCTTCCGTCGTCGAGCGGCCCAAGCAGGGGTTTGACATGCCGGTGGACGCGTGGTTGCGTGGCCCGTTGCGGGACACATTTGAAGCCAATGTACTCGGGTCCCAGGCCCCAGTTGGCGATTTGATCAACCAGGCGACGGCCCGCCGACTCTATCGTGCGCATTGCACCGGCGTCGGCCGATTCGGCGATGCGCTGTGGGCCCTGTTGGTCCTCGCTACGTGGACACAACGCTATCTGCGATCGGCGCCTGAACCGCCTTCCCCTCCCTTCGGCGCTCCGACAGCTCCCCTAGGGCCAACGGCTGAAATTCCGCCCGTGCCCTGTCCGTAACGGGAGTCAAAGCGCCTCAATCATGGATCTGACAGATCGAGCGCTCCGGGTAAGTGGGTTGGGCAGCCACGCGTTACGCAGGATACCCGGGTCGTCCAGTCCGGGGTGCCCGCCAATCGTGACCGACTCACGAAGCACCTACCGCCGCGCTGTTCGGCGACAGGCGGGACCGTTCCACGGTGTTAACCGTGGTTGGCATCACCGTCACGTTTGAAGCCGGGCCGCGGCAGCGCCCTTGACGCTTTGCGATGCGTCGGTGCCCACCAACTTGAAGCCGCTCCGCCGATGCAAGTGCCTACGCCATAAGTATTAACGGTTCATGCTTCCATGGACGCGTCGGCCCCAAGCCCTGTCGGCGCGCATGTTGCTACAACAGGCGTTTGTCGGAAGCTAAATCCGAAGAACATCTTGGACCCTTCGCGCAGTCCGACTGCGTTCAAAAAGCGGGCGGCGTTCACGCCGTCTCGTTGGCGATGCTGCTTGCGCTCCATGGAGGCGCGTAGGCTTTGGCCGGTGCTAGCGCGGGCATTGAGGGGAACGATCTGGTAACCCACGGGCACGAAGTGCGCGCCCGTAGCGCTGTTTCCCGCGTCTTACGTACGGTGCTGTTGACGTGCATGTTAGCCAGCCGATCAAACTGAAGTCGCCGCGTCCTCTGCCTCATAACGCTTGCGCGCCACATGACAACGACGCATGGACAACTCTCACGCCCCTGTACATCGACAGCAACGGGGATTGTCTTGAGCGTCAGCCCGTTTCGGTCGGAGTTCCCGTTGCTCGTGGTATCGTCCACGACACGGCCGAACTTCTCGTGCTCGACGCGATGGACCGGCCAGTGCCGCTGCAAACGTCAGTCCTGGCGCGCTGGCCGGACGGCAGCCTAAAGTGGGTTTTGCTCGACTTCGCGCTCCCCGGCGTACGACAGGGAAGCAACCCCTGGACGCTCGCGAAAAGGCCTGTTGGTTCCGGCACCGCGTCGGCGGGCGTCGTTGTGACGGAGGACCCTCACACCGTCGTGGTCGACACCGGGGTCGCCGCATTCTGTCTCGGCCGCGGGTGGTTCGCCCCGTTCACGCGCGTGCTTCTCGGATCGAAAGACACGCTTCGATCGGCTGCCTGTGTGCTCACGGATGCACGGGGTCGTACGCGGGCGCCGCTGGTCGACCAAGTGGTGATCGAGGCTCGAGGCCCCGTCCGGGCCACGATTTGCTTCACGGGACAATTCACTGGGCGCACTCCCTGTCGTTTCACGGCTCGTCTTTCCTTTTTCGCGGGAACCGGACTAGTCCGGCTCGAGTTGACGATTCACAACCCACAGCGTGCGGCGCATCGGGGCGGGCTCTGGGACCTGGGTGATCCGGGCTCGTTCTACTTCCGAGACTTGTCGCTCGAATTGGAGATGGACAGAGTCGCGCCTTCGGAGATCCGCTGGGCCGACCAGCAAGGGCAACCCTATCGGACAGCGCACAACGGCCTTGAGATCTATCAAGATTCCAGCGGCGGCGAACAGTGGAACTGCAAGAACCACGTTAATCGTTACGGCCACGTCCCCTGCTCATTCCGGGGCTACCGTGTCTGTGCGGACGGCCACGACGAAAAGGGACTGCGCGCCAGTCCGATCGTCGGTATGGGCTGCACGGGCGGGCATCTTAGTGTGGCCGTTCCGGATTTTTGGCAACAGTTTCCCAAAGCACTGGAGGTGGAAGGCAGCCGACTCCGGGTGCGGCTTTTCCCCAAGCAGTTCGACGATCTCTTCGAGTTGCAGGGTGGCGAACAAAAGACCCACACGGTGTGGCTGAGCTTTGCCCCGAACGCGTCCCCCGCGCTAACCTGGGTCCACGCACCGGCGCGCGTCCGCGCGCGGCCTGAGTGGTACGAGAGCTCCGGCGCCATGGACCACTTTGCCGCCAGCGCTGCCGACGCGGACGAGCCTATGGCTTCGTTGCTCACCCCGATCGTGGCTGGACCTTCCAGTTTCTTTGCCAAGCGGGAGATCATCGACGAATACGGCTGGCGCCATTTTGGCGAAGTGTATGCCGATCACGAGTCCGCTTACTACAACGGGCCGCGACCGGTCATCTCGCATTACAACAACCAGTACGATGTCATTTACGGAACCCTGACCCAGTACCTGCGCACGGGCGACGGGCGTTGGCTCGACCTTTGCGGTCCGCTTGCTCGCCATGTCGTCGATATCGACATCTATCACACCGACGCAGACAAGGCTGCTTACAACGGCGGGCTCTTCTGGTTCACCGACCACTACAAAGACGCTGCAACCTCGACCCACCGCACCTACTCCCGGCATAACTGCTGCCCCGGCGATCGAACTTACGGCGGCGGTCCCGGTAGCAACCATAACTTTACGACCGGTCTTTTGCACTTCTACTACCTGACCGGCGACGCGCACGCGCGGGCCGCGGTACTCGGCCTTGCCGATTGGGTCATCAACATGGATGACGGTCGCAAGCACTGGCTCGAACTAATTGATCCGGGCCCGACCGGCCTCGCCACTGCCACTGGCGAACTGACGTACCAAGGGCCTGGACGCGGCCCGGGCAACTCCGTAAACGCCCTTCTCGATGCGTGGTTGCTCAGCGGAAGTCGGCAGTACTTGCAGAAGGCCGAGGAGTTCATTCAGCGTGCGGCTCATCCGTGCGATGACATTGCCGCGCTTGATCTTTTAGACGCCGAGAAGCGTTGGTCATACACGGTGTTCTTGTCCGTGTTGGCCCGATATCTCGAACTCAAAGCTGAAGCCGGCGAGCTCGATTACGGTTACGCCTACGGCCGGGCGACCTTGTTGGCCTATGCGACGTGGATGCTGGCCAACGAGATTCCCTACTTGGACCGGGCCGACCAGCTCCAATACCCGACCGAGGTTTGGGCGGGTCAGGAACTACGGAAAGCAAACGTCCTGCAAACGGCTGCGGCTTATGCGGACCAGCCATTGCGTACCCGCTTTGTCCGGCGCGGACGAGAAATCGCCGATCGCGCCTCGCGCGACTTGCTCGGTTTTGAGTCGCGAACGGTGGCTCGCGCCGCGGCACTGGTGATGGTGGAGGGGGCACGCGCTGCTTACTTGCGGACACGCCCGCTTACGACCGCGCCGCGCCCCGCGCGCGACTACGATTTCGGCGGCCCCGTCACCTTTGTGCCGCAAAGAGTTCGTGTCGGTGCGGAACTGCAGAGCGTCCGCGGCGCCGCGCGGATTCTCCTCCGACTGGCCAGCCCGCGGACTTGGATTCGGGTTGCCAAGCGACTAGTCGCCCGAGGTGTTCGTGGCGAAACATGGCCGGATTAGCTCGAAAAACCACTCGTTTCTTGGTGAAAAGAGACACAAATGGACGCAGAATCACAAACGCTCGAGGAATGGACCGACACGGTGGAACAACGCTTAGCGATTCCGCGCGACGGGGTGAACGGCATCCCAGTGGCCGCCGCGGCGAAAAGGATAAGCGTGATTATCCCGGCGTACAACGAAGAGCACGCCGTTGACAAGGTTATCCGGCACATTGGGTATGTGCTCTCGGAGGCCAGGATTGAACACGAAATCGTCGTGGTCGATGATGGCTCGGCGGACACGACGGCCCGTGTCGCCGAGCAAGCGGGCGCGACCGTGCTCCGCCATAGCTGCAACCGTGGCTACGGCGCCTCGCTCAAGACCGGTATCCTGGCGGCCAAGTACGATACCATCTGCATTACCGACGCGGACGGCACCTACCCGGCCGAACGCATCCCGGAACTGCTGGCCGAAATGAAGACCGCCGACATGGTCGTCGGCGCTCGCACCGGCCCCTCGGTCGCCATCCCGCTCGTCCGCAAACCCGCCAAGTGGGTGCTCAACAAGCTCGCTAACTACGTAACTCAGGCCAAGATTCCCGACCTCAACAGCGGGCTGCGCCTGTTTCACCGCGACGCGGCGATGCAGTATTTCCACATCCTCTCGGACCAGTTCAGCTTCACGACGACCATCACGATGGCGATGTTGTGCGACAAGTACGCGGTGACGTACGTGCCGATCGACTACAAGAAACGAACCGGCAAGTCGAAGATCGTACCCTGGGACGCAGCGAACTTCACGATGCTCATCCTGCGAGTAGCCATGCTGTTCAAACCGCTGCGCGTGTTCCTTCCGTGCGTGCTCGTGTGCTTCCTTTACGCCACCGTCAAGACGTTTGTGGACTTGTTCATCACGGGCGACCGAATGATCTCGACGACGGCAGCCGTCTCTGCACTCGGCGGCTTACAAATTCTCCTGATCGGGATGCTCGGCGAAGGAATCGCCACGCGGCTGAAATACATGGGAGGTACGCGCTATCCCGGAGTACTTTCGCGGCGCGGCTACCGGTGAGCGGCCGATAGAACTGGGGCAAAACGTTATGCGACGGCGGCCGGGCGTAGGGAGAAGTGATCAAGTGCGCTTCAGCGAACTTCAAGAAGCTTCCGCTCGTCGCCTTCGCCCCGAGGTCGGTACGAGTCGGTCGGAGCCGGACACTTGGAGCGGAGCGCCAATGATCCAGGAGCGAAGGGTGACGGCCTTCCGGGATCCCACGCTTGTGTACCCGCAACAGTCTCCGTTTGACCCGGATTGCCCATTCCCCGAATATCCGTTTGCATGCGCACACGTTGAGGCAGGCAATCGCGTTTACGGCGCCGTGCGCGAGGTGTTGCGGCTGGCGGGCCTCGACGCAGCCCGTTTCGGCACGCCCGAGTGGAACCCGCTGCGCGACCTCGTGGGCGTCGGCGGCACGGTCCTCATCAAACCGAATTGGGTTCGCCATTACCACCTTTTGGGTCAGGACCTGTTCAGCATCATTACGCACCCCGCGGTGCTGCGGCCGTTGATCGATTTCGCGTTCAAAGCGGTCGGTCCCACCGGACGCATCTGGGTCATGGACGCGCCGCAGTATGACACCGATTTCAGCAAGCTTTGGGACGCCTGCCAGCTTGGGCACTTGGAGTCAACCTTGCAAGCGCGGGGCGTCCCCGTGCGCATGGGGGATCTCCGCTCGCTCATCGTCCATGTGGACAACGGGGTCGTGACCAAGCGCATTCGACGAAATGTTTGGGAGTCCGAGGGCGTGGAATTCGACCTCGCGGAGGACAGCGAGCTGGTCGAAATCGGGACAACGCTCCCCCATCTCTTTGGGTCCGACTACGACCGGCGAACCACGACGTCTTTTCACACGCACACGGCGGTGCGGCAGCGGCACTGCTACCGGATTTCCCGGCGCGTCCTGGAAGCCGATCTCGTCCTGAGCGTCCCCAAACTGAAGACGCACAAGAAGACTGGGGTAACACTGAACATCAAGAACATGATCGGCATCAACACGGACAAGAATTACATCCCGCACTACCGCGTCGGCTCGCCGTCGCGCGGCGGCGACGAGTTCCCCGACACCGACAGCCGGGTGCAGCGTTTGCGCCGTCAGCTGGTGCGTCACGCGATCGACGGCGTGCTCGGACGGCTGGGACGCCCCGGCGAGAGGATGGTCCACGCCTTCATGACGATGTGGCTCGCCCTAAATCGGCGGCGCCTGGAGCGTAACGCGGGCAGCAAGCTCGAGCCGGTCGACATCTTCTACCGCAGTTTTCAAGGAGACCGCTTCCGCACCGGCAACTGGTGGGGCAACGACACGTGTTGGCGCTGCGCTCTGGACATCAACAAACTCCTCCTTTACGGCCGGGCGGATGGCGGCTTGACCGTCGAGCGGGTACGGCGCTATTTCAGCGTCATCGACGGCATTGTGGGTGGCGACGAGGACGGGCCGATGGCCCCGACCCCCCGCAGGGAAGGGGTGCTCGTGGGGGGCTTCGATCCGGTAGCCGTTGATATGGTAGCTACCCGTATCATGGGCTTCTCTCCCGACCTGATCCGTGATCAGCGGCGCGGCGAACGGTTAACCCGTTACGCGCTCACGCGGGGCGATGTCCCGGTCCGGGTATACAGCAACTGCCCCACCTGGCAGCCGGACGTCCGGCCGGGCGCGGACTTGGGTTTCCGCCCGCACTACGGGTGGGCGACCTATCTGGGAAACGCCGTATGATCGAGTTCAAGGTCAAGGACTTCTTCTACCCACGTGACCTTTTCGTCACGTACCTTCTGCTTCGGCGCTCGGAGCATTGGAGTCCGGAACGTTTTCACGCCTACCAGGCGCGGAAGCTGGCTCAGCTCCTCCGTCATTGCGCCGCCGAGGTTCCGTATTACCGCGAACTGTTTTCAACTCTCGGCTTGAAATCAGAAGCGTTCAGTCCGGACAACGCGTTCGCTTGCCTTGGGAAGGTCCCCGTCCTCGACAAGGATGTGTTGCGCGAGAACCCGAAGGCTTTCCGCGCCGATAACGCCGCCCGCTTCCACCCCAAGGAGATCACGACCTCCGGCACAACGGGTACGCCGCTTACCGTACTTTGGGACCGCGGCTCAAACGTCATGGAGTTTTGCTGCATCCAGCGCCTGTGGCGCTGGGCCGGCATTCGGATCGGCCACGCCTTCCTTGACCTGCGGAGCTGCACGTTTCCGGAGAGCCACAAGAATTTGCGGCAGCACGGCGCGGCTGTCTACCTTCGCAACTGGAAGTCCAACGGGCTCGAATTCAACTCCGACCGCATTGATGACGACAACGTCGAAGACTATTACCAGGTATTGCTCCGCCACCGGCCCCGTCTGGTGCGCGGCCATCCGCAAGCGATTCAGCGCCTCGCAATGTTGCTCCAGGACCGCGGGCTCGACGGCTGGCGGCCAAGCGCGGTCACCACAGCGTCCGAAACGCTCTACGACTTCCAGCGCCAGGACATCGAGCGCGCCTGGGGCGTGCCCGTCATGGACAGCTACGGATTGAAGGAGCACAACGTCTTCATCGCCCAGTGCCGCCACAAGCGTTACCATCTGTGCCCGGAATACGGCGTCTGTGAAATCGTCGACGACACGGGCCGGGCGGTTTCGCCGGGGGACGAAGGTTGGGTGGTGGCCACGGGCTTGCACAACTACGCGCAGCCGCTCTTGCGTTATCAAACGCGCGACCGAGCTGTCACCGGGGGTAGCGCGCCATGCCCCTGCGGTCGGACGCTGCCGATCGTCGAGCGGATCGTGGGCCGTATTGACGACTGCCTCTATACCCGGGACGGTCGCCGCTACTCCGGTATGCATTTCGCGTTCTTCGGCCGCCGCGGCGTCAAAAAGGCACGGCTAATTCAGGACGACTTGGACAAGGTCACCGTCGAGTTGGTGGCGGATACCGAATTCGATCAGGCGGAGCGCCACATGCTGGTCAGCGCAATGGAACGGAAGGTGGACGGCAAGCTGAACTTCGCCCTCCGTTTTCTCGACGACATTCGCCAGGATGAGCCGGGAAAATTCAAGTTCGTCGTCTCGCACTTACAGGACCGCCGCGCAGTGGCCCCCGCGCGTTAATCGTTCTCGCAATCATCATGCGCAACGTACTGGACGAGCAGAACGCGCGGTGCCGCGTCGTGGTCCTCGGGGCTGGGCCGGCAGGTCTGGGGGCCGCGTACCGGCTCAGGCTATTGCGCCGAGCCTCCGTGACCGTCTTGGAACGGAACGCGGACGTCGGTGGCCTGGCGGGCAGCTTCACGCTTCAAGGTATTCAAGCCGACTACGGCAGTCACCGGCTGCACCCGTCCTGTGATCCGGCCATCCTGGCCGACATTCGCGGCTTCCTCGGCGCGGACCTGCTCGATCGTCCCCGGCACGGCCGCATCCGGCTATGTAAGCGCTGGATCCATTTCCCGCTGAAGCCGCTCGACTTGTTGCTGTCATTGCCGCCGGCGTTCGCTCTTGGCAGCGCTGGCGACCTGGTCAAAAAGGCCTTCCCCTTTGGGCGCAATGAGCGCAACGGTCACGCTGAGTCGTTCGCGTCGGTGCTGCTCCGCGGCCTGGGCGCGACGATTTGCCGGGATTTCTACTTTCCCTATGCACGCAAAATCTGGGGCCGCGAACCGGAAGAGTTGTCCGCAATCCAGGCCCGGCGCCGCGTCAAAGCGGGGTCGCTCGGAAAGATCCTGAAGAAAGTCGTTTCCGCCGTCCCCGGGCTGAAACCGCGCGGCGGCGGCCGATTTTATTATCCACGCGGCGGATTTGGCCAGATTGTCCGGGGGTTTTGCACGGCAGCGCGCGCACAGGGCGCCGACGTCGTCCTTGGCGCGTCGGTGGAGGCAGTCAACCTCGACGCGGAGGGTGGTGCCGAGGTCGAGTATACGGTCAACGGTCGGCTGTGCCGCACCGCAGCCGACTACGTCTGGTCCACGATTCCGGTGACGACGCTAGTCCGCTGCATCCGCCCGCAGGCTCCGGCGGAAGTGTTGCAGGCGTGCGACGGTATCCGCTACCGGAGCATGATCCTCGTCTACCTCGTACTCTCCCAGTCCCATTTCTCCGAATACGACGCTCACTATTTTCCCGAAGCTGACGTCCCGATCACGCGTTTGTCCGAGCCGAAGAACTACTCGTCCAGCGTGCAGCCTGCCGACCGCACGGTGTTGTGCGCTGAACTGCCGTGCGCGAAGGGCGACCGCTATTGGGACATGTCCGATGTTGAACTCGGCGCGCTGATCGCGGACGCGCTGGCCCGGATGGGCATCCCGATCACCGGAACCGTGCTTCAGGTCGCGAGCCGACGGCTCCCGCAAGCGTATCCCATTTATCAGCAAGGCTACGAGACCTCGTTCCAGCGAATTGACCAGTGGCTGGCCGAACTGCCCGCCGTGCTTACGCTGGGTAGACAGGGCCTCTTCGCGCACGACAACACGCACCACACCTTGGCAATGGCCTATGCCGCCGTGGACTGCCTGAACGTCCAGGGGCGGTTTGCCGGGGCGGAGTGGGATCGGTGCCGAAAGATCTTTGAAACGCACGTTGTGGAGGACTGAAATGCGCGGCCCGGTGTGCCCCACCGTTAATTCCGTTCGCCGATCGGCAGACGTGGACGACCCAAGCGCCCACGACGCCGCGCGGTCGCCGCGCCTCACCGTGCGCCGCTTGATCGGCGTGCTTCTCGCCGCGCCGGCTTTGTATGGCCTGGCGGCTTACACATATCTCGCCTGCTGGCACGGCAAGCCGTGGTTGTTCAGCACCCTGATCCATGAAAATGGCCGACTGACGCTCACGGGAAGCCTATTCTACTTCGATCATTTTCTGGCATGCGTGCCCATGATCGTACTCTTCGCCCTTTGCGCCGCTGGTGGCTTCGCCCTGACGGCTCCCTTGTCGAGAAACGCAAGCCCGCAGAGAGCCCGGTACCTCATGTTCATCCTGTTGTTGCCGGTACCTGTGTTTCTCGGTGTCGCCTTCGTTTCGTCGGTCCGCGTGGCGGGATGGCAGCGCACCCTCGACTACAGTTTGCAGTCGATCGAGCGCGACGGCGTTCTGTCGCCGGGAGGAAGTTGGAATCAGCTCCAGTTGAGCAACATTCCCATAGCTTTGGGAACTATGGCGATCGCCGGTATCTTCGGATGCTCGTGGGTTGCGGCGCGGAATCAAACATCGTGGCGATTGGCAGTCCGCGGACTTGTCCTCCTGGCGGTTGCGGCGGCGTTTGCCGGCGGTCTATCCCTCCTCTGGTGGCCCGGATGGACAGCCTTTCTCAATCCGCGCTGGCTCGCGCATAGCGTTCGTGAGCACGCTACCTACCCGTTGACGGCGATCCCGATCGCGCTCGCCTGCATCTTGGCAACGCATGCCTACGTTACTGGCCAACCCGCGCGTTCAACGCCTACCGCATTGCGGGTGCCCGTTGTCGCACTCATACTGCTGTGCCTCGCGCTGGCACTACTCGCCGCCCAGTTAATGATCTTGCGACAGACCAATGTGCTGGCCATTGCCCAGAGACCGCCCTTCGCGACCGACGGGCTCTCTGTCGGCTATCTGCTGGCTTCGCACGTGTTTGAACACTTCCTGGATTTTGTGCTTATTGGTCCCTTGAGTGCGGGCTTGTATGCCCTGGTCCTGTCCTTGGCAACGCGCCCGCTGCGGAACGCCTGACCCTGGAAGAGGTCTCCATGTCTGTTGTGAGCGTAATCCCGACGGAGTCCGGCGGCGCTGTGTGCCTCATGTACCGGGCGCGCACGTGGTTGGAACGGGTGAGCGCGTGGCATCTGATCGGTGCCGGAATGCTCATCCGTTTTGCATTTTGCTTGCTATGGGCGGCGTTCGAGCCGTCGCCGTACTACGCGCCGGTTGAGGGGACGCGTTTTTTCGACGCCGGCTCGGACGGCTATGTACAGATTGCGCGTACCCTCTATCTCACAGGCGAATACGCGTTCAGCCCCGGCGGGCCGCCCGTGCATAACCGGCCGCCCGTCCATCCTGTCGTGATGTTGATCTTTGGAGCGTGGTCCGCGGAGTACTGGTACGTCTTTTGGTTTATTGGGACGGCCCTGCTCAGCGGTGCGTTTATGGCGCTCATCGCCGCGCTGGGAAGGATGTTCGCGCTCACGCCATTGCAAATCAAGATCGTCTTGCTTGTACTCGCGTTCCACCCCTATCTGATCTTCGCGACGAAGTCGACGACGTTCATCATGGAAGCAACCGTGTTGCTTCCGCTCGTGCTCTACCTGTTCTTGCTTGGACTACGCGGTCGGCGTGCCGGAGCGGCGCTGTCCGGGATCGCGTGTGGACTGGGGGCGTTAACGCACGGCAGCTTTCTGCTGCTTCCCGGTGTGCTTGGCGGATTGGGCTTGCTGTGGCCGGGGGTACGGTGGTCACGCAAGTTAACGTCCGTTGGCTGTCTGATCCTTGGAACCGCACTCGTGCTCCTGCCGTGGACCATCCGCAACTATCGCCAATTCCATCGCTTCATCCCGGTGGTTACCGGGCAAGGGATTCTGTACTGGATTGGCGACTCTATTTTCGCCGGTCGGTTGGGGTACTCGGTCGGTCCGATCTTCAAGGAAGTTACCGGCCGTGAACCGGAGATCGCATTTTCCGGATTCGTCGATCCCGCCGATGACGCCCTCATGTGGTCGCTCGCCCGAAAGGACATGTTGGAGCGCCCAGGGAATACCCTGCGGCGCACAGCCCTCGGCGCCTACGGGTTTTGGGCGCCGTTCTTGCCGTCCGAGTCGAAGGGCTTGCTGTGTGCTCTTTTGAACCTGCCGTTTGTACTGGCCGCGGTGGTGATGCTTCTACGTAACCTGGTGCAACGGAGGTTGCATTTCCATCACCTTGTGCTGGCTTGCCTCATCGTTTATTTCAATCTCGTCTTCGCCTTCTTCTTGGCGGTGGTCTCGTATTTCGTGATGGTCCTACCGCTGCTCTTCCTCCTTGTGGCGTGTCTGTTGGTCGCGCCGCGCAGGAGCGCGACCGTTCCGGCAAGACCAACCGTGTTCCCACGCCAGTCGACGTGAACTCCGGAAATGGACGCATCGATGGCGCCACGCACGACGGCGAGGCGAGGGGTCGCGGTAAAGCGGTTTAGGGAGTCTTTATGCCTGGCGTGTACGGTTTAGCTTGTCAGCGGCCAAATGCGGATGTATCGACGACTTTAGCGCAGATGGTGACTCAGCTTTGGCACCATCCGTGGTACAAAAACGATGGCCACGTCAATGAAGCGGCCGGCGTGGCGCTCGGGAGCGTGACGCTGGGCTACACTAGCGCGGCTCCGTCGCCAGCCATCAGCGCGGATGGCTCCATCGTTGTGGTCATGGACGGCGAAGTTTACGATTACGACGAACAACGTCGCGCACTCGCCCTCGCCGGCTGCGTGTTCCGCAGCCGCAATGCCGCCGAGTTGTTCGCCCACGGTTATGCGACCCGCGGCAAGGCCTTTTTCGTCGGTGTGCATGGCAAGTTCGCGGCCGCTATTTGGGATGCCGGCGCTCGTACGCTGGTCCTCGTGAACGATCGCTTCGGGATGCGTCCCATCTACTACGCGGAGCTTTCGGGCCGGCTACTGTTCGCTTCGGAAATCAAGGCGCTGCTCGTCGACTCGGAGGTGTCGCGGCGGTTGCACGTGCCGGCGCTGGCGCAGTTTTTCACTTACGGCCAACCACTCGCAGAGGACACTTTTCTGGAAGGCGTTCGGCTGCTCCCGGCGGCCGGGTGGCTCACCTACAGCCCCGACAACGACCGCGCGGTCGTGGGCCGCTACTGGCGGATAGAAGACCGCCCGGCGGCACCGGTAGCTAGCGAGCGGGACACGCTCGACCGCATTGCTACGGCGTTCGATCGCGCCGTAGAGCGCACCACAGCCGGGACAGACCGCCTTGGACTTTCGCTCTCCGGCGGCCTCGACGCCCGCACGATCCTTGCCGCCGTCGACCCCGCTCGACCGCTCAAGACGCTCTGTATGGGAATCAGAGGGAGCATGGACCACAGCAGTGCCGAGCAAATGGCTCGGCTGGCGGGGCGGACTCACCACAAGGTTGTGCTCGACGAAAGCTTCCTCGGTCAGTTCGCCGAGCACTTGCGTCGCATGGTGCATCTGACCGATGGCCACTACCTGTCGCAATGTATCGTCATGCCGACGCTCCCGGTGTACCGCGAACTCGGTATCGAAATCTTGCTCCGTGGGCATGCCGGCGAGTTGATGCATATGACCAAGGCGTATAACTTTTCCGTCGACGGCGAGGCGTTGGCCGCCCGGGACGAAGCCTCTCTGGAAAATTGGGCTTTCCGCCATTTGCGCGCGTACATGCTCGAGGGGACTGAGGATCGACTGTTCCGAGCTCCCTATCGTGGTCAGATTGAGGAATTGGCCCGCGAGTCGCTACGCTCATGCCTCGCTGCGTCGCGAGGAATCAATCCGCCTGCCCAGCGCCTCTGGCATCTATTCATCAGCCAGCGCACTCGGCGGGAAACGGCGCAGTCGCTCGTCAAGTTCGGTTCGCTGGTGGAGACGCGGCTGCCATACTTGGACAACGAGCTCGTGGACGCGCTGCTCGACGCCCCGCTCGAGTTGAAGCTGGGAGAGAGAATTCAGGCACATATCCTGCGGCGTCGCTTCCCGGCTTTCCTCCGTGTGACCAACGTTAATACCGGAGCGCGCATGGGGGCGGGAGCGCTCGTCCGCTGGACCGCCAAGGCACGCCAAAAGGTACTGGCCAAGCTGGGCGTACCCGGTTATCAACCGTACGAGCGTTTGGGGCTGTGGCTGCGTCGAGAGCTCCGGCCATTGGTGCAGCACGTCTTACTCCACCCGCTCTGCCTGGAACGCGGCGTTTTTGAGCCACAGGCGGTGCGCGCGGTCGTGGACCGACACCTGAATGGGCAGCGTAACCACACGTTCCTTTTGATGGCGCTCATGATCTTCGAACTCGGTCAACGTGCCTTCCACGACGGAGCAGCCGGCAGCGAAGCATCGCTACGCGCCGCGGGGGAGCTCTGTCCGCAGCCCTGACAGCGTTCGTCTCTGTGGCCCCGACTTAAGCGAAACAAGGAGATGCCGACCGCGCGCGTGGGATTCTCTCCAACGGCATCGATGTGAAGCGTTGCGCCACAGGGAACAACGAGCCTGCCGTCCACGGCGGGCTCGGCGTGGTGGCCGACGACTTTATCATCATGCTTGTCGCGCGGGTCGGTGACCTGACGGACCCCGCCGCTGTCGTCCTTACGATCGTGCTCGTCGCCACGACTTCCGACCTACGGGACGGTTTTCGATCTACGCGCCCCAAGACTTCCGGACCGAAAAAAAGAAGTAACGATTCACGGCCCTGAAGCCCCATTGGGGGCGGGCGCTCGCAATGTCCGCAGGGCGTCCGAGCCTTCCCGGTGGAAACGCTCGTGCAAATGGACCCACCTGCTCGTCGAATCCGGGCCCACCCCTCAGGCATCGGGCGGCTCGTGTGGAGCCTGCGAGCGTAAGTCCTGGAGCGATGGCACGACAGGACTTACGCTCTCTCCACACGAGCCGCCCGATGCCTGTGCATTTGTCGCCGGGGTGGGCCCGTTTTCGACAAGCAAGTGGTTCCGGATTGGTCGAGCATTACCATCCCGGTATGGTCCGGGGCCGGCGCTGAATCGCTCGCCCATTCAGTGCCGAGCGGTATGGGTTGGATGAAAATGACTGGATGCGGCGGTTACAATAAATGCGTCAATCAAAAATGGAGCGCGGTCCGGAAGCATGCGGAGCCACAGAATCGGATGCATCAAGAAATGACCGTAGACATGCCGCCGGACAGCTCAGGTTTCCCGCTCGGGACCACGTCGGGCAACAGCTGCCCGTCGGGCTCTTTCCCAGCGATTGGGCCAGCGACGGTGCGGGACGGTCCGAGACGAGACCCCGTTGGCGGGGTGCGTGCGGTTTGTACCCACGTTGTTTTGTCCGGTAATCGGTGGTGTTCCTCCGCCGCCAGCACTGGGCAGCGGCTGTGGACTCCAATCTCTCGTGTCAACGGAAGTGAACAGCAAGCCGGAATGCGAGGGCCGAGCGCATCTAAGCGTTTACCTGGTGCGCCACTTGACGAACAGCGGTTCTTCGATCGCGTAATCGCATTGCGGTACGTTAAGTGGCTTTCAGCATCAACACATGCGGCGAAGAGGTGTAGCGCGAACCAAAAAAACCTCCTCGCTGGCTCATCTTTTGCAATCACCGCACGCCACGCCTGAGATTGACGTCGCGGGTACCCAAAGACCCGTCTGCTAGTTTGGAGGCGGGCGTCTGAGGTTATCCCTGGAGATCTAGTTCCTCCAGCACGCTGTGTCCGCTGAAGCTGAGACCTGGATCTTTGAGCTGTACACGCAAGGAGCAGCTTACCTCGCGTCGTAGCATCGATCCTGATGTATTCGGGCCAGCCTTTTGGTGCTGCTACGAGTGCGCGATGAGGCGCTTTGACCGGTCCAGGGATAGCCGCTTCTATGTGATTCTCTCTACCACGCAACCGACCGGCACAGAGTGCGCGCGGGTTTCCGCGTAATTCGCCGAAACGCAAGCGAAGCGCGACGACCACAAGGCCGTGCATGGTCGAACAGACAATACGAAGCCATGATCGCGACGGCCAGCCAGATCGCCGCGGTGACGCAAGACGACGCGATCCGCCTCAGTGCCGGACGGCCGACGCAGACTGGTGCGTTTCACGGGCGTCTGTTTGCCTTCTTGACCTTGTTGCTGACCGAGGTGGGCGTGCTGACGCCCCCCGTCGAGTTCTCGAACGGGTCCTTGGTCGATGTCGCCAGCGCGCAGGGTTGCTCCGGGTTTCTACTTGCGCTTGCAGCTTTTTTGGTGGTCGTGTGCAGAACCAGCCGCAGATGTACGGCCGAGAATTTTTCGCAGGCGCACCCCCAAGCCGTGTGTTGGTTGACCGCAAACGTGGGGCTGTATTGTGTTTTCTTTGCGTACAGCCTTCGCCTTGCAAGACCCGAACCGGATCTGCTACCCGGCAGTTTGCAGGCGCCTGCCTGGTTACTGTTAGGAGCGAGCGTGGGAATCACTTCCCTGCTCTCCTTTTTTTCGCGCTCTGCTCTCGTTCAATGTTTGCTCGAACATCGTACGACGGCGCTGGTCGCCCTCGCGCTCGGAACGTCCTACGTCCTCATGACTCCGAACGCCCAAACCGCATGGCCGCGAGTGCAAGCACCCGCAGCGGCCCTTGTGCGCGAGACGTTGCGCAATGGACGGCTAGCACAAGCTCCGCGACGACACGCGACGCGGGGGCCCTCCTCCTCAGAACGCCACGACTTGCTCTACTCGTCACCCCTGGATGTTCCGAACTTGATACGTTTGTCGCGTTCTGGCTCGTGGGCGGTTCGCTTGCCGTTGCACATTGGTCGGAGATCCGGCAATTATGCATCTGGCTTACCGCACTTCTTGGGACAACGCTGCTTTATGTGCTCGTCGCTCTTCGCTTGTATGTCCTCGTCGTGCTGGGCATCTATCTCTCACCCAAGACCTGTGTGGGATTCGCTCATTCTCGGATCAGTTCCATGTTTTCTTTAACAGTTATTTCGGCTTTCTTGCTCGTCGCGTCGCGTGGCTTTTCTACCAAGCGGACCGTGCCGCGCACATTCCAAGGTGATCTTTCAGGCTAGGATTCGCTGTCGCGAATTGGGAAGGACGAGAACTCGCAGAATCGGTCGCAGGCAATCCCACCGTGAGACGGATTTGGCATGGCTAGCTTCAGCGATGGGGGACACCTTGCTTTTGTATGATTCGTCGCTTTGTCGAAGGATTTCGGGAGCCCGTAGCTCTGCTAGGGCGACGGTGTGACAGCAATTCACTTTTGTTAATTTCACGAAAGTAGATGAACATGAACCCGCTGACGAAAACGCGCTCTACTCGCCGGAAACCCAATCAGATTTCCCGCATGGCAGTTCGTCCTCGCCGCCGTTTTGTCCCACTGCTGGAATCGCTTGAGGACCGCAGACTCCTGTCGACCGATTTTGCGATCATGGTCCACTTTGGCACGACCAGCATAATCGTGCATGATGGAGACCCAAGCGACTTCGACGGCACGGTCGGAACGCCGAACGGTAGCATCGCCATCCAGAGCGGCATCGCCGGCTTTCCAATCATTCCAGGTTTTACCATTCAAGGCGAGTCGGCGCTGACCAACACTCCGGGGTCGATTACCGGTGCTTTTCTCCAGACGAGCTACCAAGCGAGGGCCAGCACCGGAGGAACGATTGTCATAACCGCCAGCGCGACCGGGTTCAGCCAGCCGACCGCGTCCTCGAATCCCTTGACCCTGACAAGTGCGCTCGATGGTAACGGTAGTCTGACGGGGACCATTGTCGGCCAGGAGTGGGCTGACACGACGAACGCCCTATTCGGGATGGGGTCGAACACGCCTGGGCCGCAAGGTCCGTTCAATGTCGGTGCTGCAGGAGGCTATTCGAGCAGCGGAACCGTGAGCTTCAACCGAGGTGCCGGGGACTACGCTCTGACCAATCAGGTCACCATCGCACTGGGCGCGGGCGCTAACACAACAGGTAGCTTAGAGAGTGACGTGCCGGCACCGGCAGTTGTGCATCCGGCGATCAACACGACCACGGGCGGGACGGTCATTGTTGGCAGTGGGTCGAAGCTTACGGACACGGCGAACCTGTCGGGCGGCAACAACCCGAGCGGCACGATTACCTTTACGCTGTACTCGCCGGCCGATACGGTGGTGGACACAGAAACGGTAACGGTCAACGGCAACGGCACGTACACGACGCCGGGCGGCTACCTGCCGACGGCAACCGGTACCTACCAATGGGTGGCCAGCTACAGCGGCGATAGCAACAACGCTTCCGCGACCAGTGGCAAGGGGGATGAGCCAGAAGGGGTCAGCCCGGCCAGCCCGAACGTCACCACGAATCCCGGTGGTACGGTCATCATTGGCAGCGGCGCCAAGCTGACCGATTCGGCCACGCTCGCCAGCGGGTACAACCCGAGCGGCACGATTACCTTTACGCTGTACTCGCCGGCCGATACGGCGGTGGACACAGAAACGGTAACGGTCAACGGCAACGGCACGTACACGACGCCGGGCGGCTACCTGCCGACGGCAACCGGTACCTACCAATGGGTGGCCAGCTACAGCGGCGATAGCAACAACAACCCCGCGATCAGCGGCAAAGGCGACGAGCCCGAGTCGG
>JBGQKZ010000105.1:0-23030 GCA_041499805.1 Gemmataceae bacterium | reverse complement strand
CATCCCGCCAGCAGTTCGTCCTTGCGCAGCTCAAAGCGCCGTTCCATCGGCTATCTCCTTCGTCAAAGGGTCCATCCTGTGCGAAGGATTGTCACAAAAGAACTTGCGATCACGCAAGACGGCTTAGACAGTCGAATTAGAAACATAGCGTGCAACACTCCTTGAGTTAGCTTGGCCACCGAGGCAGAGACCACGCCTGTCGCCACGGTTTTCGCAGCAGCTACCGCAACGGCGATGTGCAGCGTGTTGGCCGCCAGCGTCGCCGAGACCGATGCCGATGCGGCTTGCGCCGTGAGCAGGCCGGTCAGTATCACGCTCGACCGCGTGACGCCGCGGCGGGTCAGCCGCTTGCGCAAGAGATCGCGCGCCCGCGCCAGCCGGCCGGACACGGTCCCCTTCGTCCAGCCGAGCAACCTGGCGGCTTCGTCGTTGGTCTTGCCTTCGAGATAACACAACACGAGTGGAGCTCGATACTTCTCCGGCAGCCGACTCAGCTCTTCATCCAGCACCGGCCGCAAATCGCTCCAGTCGGCCGCCGTGGCAGAATTCAAGGTCGGCATAATCGGCGCCCGCCTTTCGTGAGACCGCCGCCGTGCCGCCTCGCACCGCGCCTTCTGGGCCGTGCGCTACGCGACGCCGTACAGCCAACTGGCTACCGATTCACTCTTGCTGATGCTCGCCGCCTTGCGGACCAGAACCAGGAACGTCGCTTGAAAAGCATCGTCGGCGTCGTTGGGATCGTCCAACATGCGCCGGCAGACGCCGAGCACGAGGCCGCCGTGCCGCTGCAACAGCGTTGTAAACGCCGCTTCTTCCTGGGTGGCGACGAAGCGCTGCAAGAGCTGGCCGTCGCTCGCCTCGTGAGAGGGCGGCGGCCCCGCCACGCGGCGCAGGTAGCGAACAACATTAAGAAGGGCCGGCATACGCGGGAGTCCCCGGAGGATCACGTGGCTCCAGTGTATAGTGCTCGTAGCGGGGGAAGCGAATACAGAATTTCGGGCGGCGCTTGTAAGAAGTTTCCAAATCAGCCCGTTGCGCCGCCGCATCGCCTTCTGCTATAGCCGCCGTCCCGTTCAAGCCCCATGGACTCACCGGGCTGGCCGAGCAGCCCTATGTTCCCGAAGTGCAGCCGGTGGTAACATGACGCAACACTCCGGGTCTGTGTACGCGGAATCTCGCCTCCGACGGAGCGGGATCGGAGCAAGCAATGGAAACGATCAATCTCCAAACGACCATCGGCGCCGACGGGCACATTCGTCTGGACGTACCGAGTGCGCTGCCCCCCGGTCCAGCTGATGTGGTCGTGGTTATCCGGTCGGCCGAACCCGCCGTGCAACCGCTCCGCTGGGCGGATTACTACGGTAGAGGCAAGGAGATTTGGGGCGCCGAAGACGCACAGGAGTACGTCAACCGCTTGCGCGACGAGTGAACCATGAGCCTTCTCGACTCGCTGGCCGTTCGCGCCGTCGTGGGGCTCGACTCGGAGATAATAGCAATGCCTGATTCCCTTTTGGAAGGAATCTGGCAGGTGCGTCATCGAGGCGGCAGCGCGGCGGTTTTCATACAAAGAACGCCGTGCTGGCTTTCTCCATGACCTGGCACATCGGCGATTCCGCCGGCCATTTCCGCACTTTACCGGGAGACGCGCGATGTACTGCACTTCCCTTCTCGTTCCCATGCTGCTCGCTGCGTCCGCCGTCGCCGCCGACCCGGCGAAGGGGCCGCCGCTGGTCGTCAAGCCGGACGCCTTCCCGACGCTAGTGAACCCGAACTGTTCCCACTGCCGCGACGAGGCAAAACGCCGTGCGGGCGAACTTCGGGACGATGACCGGGTGCTGTGCTGGACGCGCGGCTATTCCGACGGCGGCGCCATTCCTTACCGCTTCTTCCTGAACCCGTACCGCGTCATCAGCGACAGCTACGGCGTCTTCGTCCACGATCCTGACGCCGGGTTCGCGCGCGGTTATCAGCCGTCGTATCAATTTCGCTTTCACGGCTGGCGCAACGGCGTGATGGTGATGAAGCACAACGACGGCACGCTTTACTCCTGCCTCAGCGGCCTGGCGTTCGACGGCCCGAAAAAGGGGACGCGCTTGACGTCGATTCCGACGGTCGTGAGCGACTGGGGCTTCTGGCTGAAGGGCTACCCGCAGGCGGTTGCTTACCACATGTTCGACAAGTATCAGCCGGTGGATTTGCCGGCCGTATCGAACAAGGACGCCGAGGCGAGCCGTGGTCCGGCGGATGCCCGACTGCCGGCCGACACGCCGGTGCTCGGCGTCTGGACGGGTTCGAGGGCACGGGCCTATCCCATCGCAGCGTTGGCGAAGGCGGGACTGATCGCCGACAACATCGACGGGCAGCAGTGCATCGTGCTCTGGCAGCCGTTGACGAAGACGGCCTCCGCGTATGGGCCCGAGGCGTCGCCGCCGCGCAAGTTCGCCGCACCGCGACCGAATGCCATCGGCGAGTCGCCCGCCGGACCAACCGCCGACGGGCCGAAGAAGGCGGTGACGTTGCAGCTCGATAATAAAACTCCGGCGGCGCCGTTCGTCGACCGCGAAACCGGTTCGCACTGGGACGTCGCCGGCCGAGCCATCGACGGTGAGTTGAAAGGCTACACGTTGACCTGGCTCGACAGCGTGCAGGTGAAGTGGTTCGCATGGTCGGCGGAGTATCCGCAGACGACGATCTACTCAGCGGACAAACCGGCGCCGGCTGCGGACCCCAACAAAACGGTCAAGGAGGTCGCCGGCACGGCCGAGTTCTTGCGCGTGCTGCCGAAGCCGTTTGGCGTGGTCAAGGCGATCGATCCGAAGCACGCCGCCATAACGCTGCTGCTCGACGGCGACAAGGTCGCAAAGGTCTGGCCGGTCGAGCCTGACGCCGAGATCAAAGTCGCCGGCTGGTGGGGCCGGCTGGAGCAAATCCATCCGGGCGACCGTGTCTGGGTCTGGTTGAAACTCGATCGCAAGAAGAACCCCATTTCCATCGTCATGCTCGCCGATGCATTGAGCGAGTTCGAATTCCACGGCAGCCTGCGCAAGAAGCAAGATGCGAAACCGCCGTTCACCGCCGAGCAGATCGAGACCAAGCGCTCGGAACAAAAGGCGTGGCTACGCCAGCGCTGGATCGACGAAGGGCTCCCCGGCACTGTGACGTTCGACCACGTCTTCAGCGGCGAGCTGGAATTCACCCTCGACCACGAGGCGATACGCTGGGCCCGCTGGCTGAAGGCCGGCGACGTGGTCCACCTGACCGCCGACCCGCCGATCAAGGCCGTTGTCAACCGGGCCAGCCCGTGGCGAGAGCGCACGGTCGTCCGGCTGGTGGTCGGCGAATTGGAGGCGTCGGAGCTGCACATCGGCCAGCGGCTCGGCTTGAAAATGCCGCCGCCGCCAGACGCGGTTCAGAACGATCCGTACCCGCCGGACGCCGACCGCCCCCGCCCTGCCCCGGAGCGCGTGGAGTGGTTCCTGGCCAGCATCTACTGCTCGTGCGGCGTGGCCGGCGACGTATGTACCGGGCACTTCTACACGCTCGCCAGCTGCAACCCCAACGGCTGCGGCATGCCGAATCACATGCGCGGCGTTCTTACGAAGATGATCGACCGAGGCTTGAATGACCGGCAGATTTTTGAGGAGTTGCTGAAAGAACAAGGCGCCAATCTGCTGCGACCGCATTTGGCGCCGTGAAGCAATGCCGCCGGTCCTCGTCGCGAGCGATTCCCAACGCTTGGCTTAGTCTTGTGCCCCACCGCCCTTGCAGGAGTCTCCCGCACTATGGCCAAATCCCCCGAAGAAATGAAAGCCGCCATGATCGCCGGCCTGCGCGAAAAGACCGGCAAGTCGCTCGAAGACTGGCTCAAGATTTTGCGGGCCAGCAAGCTCACGAAGCATAAGGAATTTGTGGAGCTGCTCAAGAAAACGCACGGCGTGACGCACGGCTTCGCAAACATGATCGCGCTGCAAGCGCTGCAATCCGACAGTCATACGGTGAGCGATACGGACGCTCTCGTCGATGCCCAGTACGCGGGCCCGAAGGCGGAATTGCGGCCGATTTACGAGGCATTGCTCAAGGCCATCGGGAAGTTTGGCAAGGATATCGAAGTGTCGCCCAAGAAGGCGTATGTCAGCATTCGCCGCAACAAGCAGTTTGCGATCATTCAACCTTCAACGGCGACACGTGTCGATGTCGGAATCAACTTGAAGGGCGTCGCGCCGGCGGGGCGTCTGGAAGCGTCGGGCTCCTTCAATGCGATGCTAAGTCACCGGGTTCGCATGTCCAAGCCAAGCGAGCTGGACGCGGAGCTGTTGGGTTGGCTGAAAAAGGCGTATGACACGGCGTGACGGATTACGTGCATTTCGCCAGGCGGCGATCGACGATTTCATGATCGGACGGCGACTGCGTCTTTTTCTTCGCCGCTTCAAGATGATGCCGTGCTTGGGCAAAGTCGCCGGCGCGGCGGTAGAGTTCTCCGAGCGCGGCGTCGAAGAGATGATAGTGTCGCATCGTCTCATCGCGGCCGGCCTCTTCAAGGGCGCGGATGCCGGCGTGCGGCCCGTCGATCTCCGCGACGACGATGGCACGGTTCAGCCGGTAGATCGGGGACGGGTGCAGGCGAAGGAGGGCGTCGTATAGCCGTAGGATCGCGGGCCAATCAGTCTCCGCGTACGTCCGCGCTCGGCAGTGGTGCAGCGCGATGCCCGCTTCGAGATGGTAGGTGGAAACGGCAGTCCCTTCCGCGGACCGATCCAGAAACTTCTCGGCCCGCTGGATGAGCCGCGCGTCCCATTTGCTGCGGTCCTGATCTTCCATGAGCAGCACGCAGCCGCGGTCGTCGAGCCGGGCGTCCAGGCGGGCGGCGTGAAAGAGCATCAACGCCATCAGGGCGAACGTCGCCGGGATGCTGCACCGCCGCTGTGTGCAGAGGAGATGGCAAAGCCGGGCCGCTTCTTCGCACAGATCGGTGCGAATGGCCTGCTCGCCTTGCGAGGAGCTGTAACCTTCATTGAAAATCAAGTACAAGACCTGGTGAACGACGTCGATGCGCCCCGCCAATTCCTCCGCGGGCGGTGGGTCGAGCGCGACATGCTGGTCGATCAGATCGCGCTTGGCCCGTTGCAGCCGTTTCTTTACCGTCTCTTCCGTGAGCAAGAGCGCCCGTGCGATCTCTGAGTTGCCGAAGCCGCACAAGGTCTTAAGCGTTAACGCGATTTGATTCTCGCGTGCCAACGACGGATGGCAGCAGGCGAAAATCATGCGCAGTTGGCTGTCCTCGATCTCGGTGTCGAGAAACAGATCGTCGATCCCCTCTTCGTGCGAGCTTCGGCCGGCCGCCCATTCACGTGTGACACGCTGACGGATCTCTTCGCGCCGCAGCGCGTCGAGAATCTTGTTCTTGGCGACGCGATGCATCCAGCCCGAGGGATTCTTGGGCACGCCGCAGACGCGCCACGACTGCAACGCGTGGAACAGCGTCGCCTGCACCGTCTCTTCAACCAAATCGAAATTCCGCCAACCAAACACGCGCGTGAGGACGGACACCAGCCGCCCGGCCTCATGGCGGAAAAAGTGTTCGACAAGCGGAGCGACCCGTTCTGACACGACGCCTCCCGTCAGCCACGGATGCACACAGAGGAACGCAGATAACACAAACGGGCGCTTAACCCTGGTCCCTTTATCAAGTCTTATCTGAGTTCATCCGTGTTCATCCGTGGCTAATCCCTATTTGGGCGCTAGGCCGGCGAGGGCGCGGACTTCGACGCGGCCGCCGGTGAGCAGGGCCGGGCAGCCCTTGGCCAGCTCCGCGGCGGCGTCGATGTTGTCGGCCTTGACGAGCGAATAGCCGCCGACGATCTCCTTCGTCTCGACAAACGGGCCGTCGGTAACGACCTTCTTGGCGTTGACCATGCGGACTTCCATCGTCAAGGCGTCGCCCGCGTCGAACATCCAGCCTTTCTGAAACGCTTCGCCGATCCAGTTGGTCCATTTCTGCATCATCTGCTGCATCTGGTCCGGCGTCATCTTTTGATAGTCATCGTTGCCGCCGCGATAGATGAACATGAAGTTGGCCACGTAAGAGCTCCTTTGTGAATGAGGTCCGAGTTCTCAGAATGACGAATTATCACCAGTGGCCGAATAACCGATGAAGAACCGGCCGAGGAAGTTCGTTATTCGGCCTTGGGCATTGATTTGTCATTCAACATTCGGCCTTCGGCATTGCTCCGATGTTACTTCTTCTTCCGCACCAAGTCGAATGCGTGTTTGCCGGCCGCTTTGCCGTTGGCGTAGTACTCCCACTCGGAGTGAATGTGATCGGCGTCCACGAAGCGGATCACGCCGTCGTGGATGTGCATGTCCTTGGCGGCGTCGAAGTTGGTGCCGCCGGCGAACTCGAAGATCAGCTCGTCCTTGTCTTTGCCGATTTTGCCCTTCATGCGCGGTTGATTGCCGGCGGCGCAATAGTGCGTCATGAGAAGCTGGTCGCCGTCGCGGTGATAGACGGAAAGCATTTCCATGTTCGTGCCCGGAAAGATCGTTTCCGCGAGCGCGGAACCGCCTCCCGTGAGCCGATAAACCAACGCCGTCTTGCCTTTCAGCGCTTCGTCGGTCGTATTGGCTGGCTCCCATTCGCCGACCAGACCTTTGAGCCGCTCGAACGCGGCGGCCAACGGATCGTTCGGCTTGTCCGCAGGTTTGTTGTCGTGACACGCAGGGTTTTGCGCCCCGGCCGACGCCAGGAACGTGACGCCGAACAGGAACGCCAGGATAAACTTCACTCGTCGCATCGCAGGACTCCGCCAAGAGGAAAGGATCAGCAGACCGCACGGTGCGGCCGCCTTCTGCAGCATTGACGAATGGCGGGCGGAAGAGGGGACAGGAAACGGAGTCGCTTTGCCAGTTCTGGCCGACAAATCTGCTTTGCTAACGCGCCTCTTGCGGGGTGATCTTCAGGGATCCCCCGAAAAAGAGCTGCCTTAGACGAACCGATCCACGCAGGCCGGTATGGCCGGGCATACGGTTAATTGCTGGCCCCGCGCCTGAGAGATTAAAGTATGACTCGACATGGCGACGATTCTCGCAATCGATTTGGGCGAGTGCAATTAGAAAACGGGTGCGGAGCGCGCATCCTTTTTCCGGCCGTCCGATTTCCTTCTCGCTGTCGTGATCTGACGCGAGAAAAGCCGCGCGAGCCACCTTTCGCGCTTCACCCGTGCCAAGCCTTTCGAAGAAGCGGCGGTTCCCATACGATACGAATGCGGGTAAGAACATCATTGAGCCACCCGCGTTTATCACAACGCGAAAATCACGACAAATTCCAGACAGGGCTTCGATGCCAGAAAGCCTCACGAGGCGTGCCGCCGAGCAGCAGCGGCATTTTGACGCAGCCACCTTGCCGCGAACGAGGAAGGAGCGCGGGCACTTCGGTACATCTCCGATCATCGCGGAGTTTATGGCGGAGATGTTGTCGGAGATCCCGCAAGGTCTTTCGCGCATTCTTGACCCCGGTGCAGGCGTTGGCACCCTCTCTGCCGCCGTGTGCCAGCGGGTGCTGCAACAGCGGAATCACCGCCAGCTCGTGATCGAGTTATGGGAGAACGACCCGCGACTCCATGCGCGGCTTCACAGAACCATGGAGACGTGCCGGGAAGCCCTGAGCAATGCGGGGCACAAGATGGAGTTCACGATCCGCACGGAGGACTTCATACTGGAGCACTCCCAACGGTCGCTTTTCGGAGCGGCGTCGGCGCCGGCGTTCGACGCCGTGATCATGAACCCGCCGTACTTCAAGGTGCGTAAGGGCTCCGAACACGCGCAGGCGATGGCACATGTCGTCTTCGGCCAGCCGAACATCTACGCATTCTTTATGGCGGTTGCCGCCGACTTGCTGCGCGACGGCGGCGAGCTGGTCGCCATCACGCCCCGAAGTTACTTCAATGGGCCGTATTTCAAGCGGTTCCGCAAGTGGTTCTTCGACAGGATGGTGGCACGCCGAATTCACGTGTTCGATTCTCGCGCCGACGTCTTTCGCGAAGGCAAGGTTTTGCAAGAAAACGTGATCCTAATGGCCGAGAAGGGAGGTAAGCCGAAAGACGTGGTGCTAACCTGCAGCCCCGGTCGAAAGCTGGAATACGTAGACCGACATGCCGTTCCGTACACGAGGGTAATCGAGGACTCATCGGGTGACCATCTTGTTCGCGTGGCGACCGGCCGACTCGAGCAAGACATCGTTGAGGTCGTGGACGGTTTGCCCCATCGGTTTCGGGACCTTCCGTTCAAGATCTCCACGGGGCCGGTGGTGACATTCCGGTCAAGAGAGTTCCTGCGCTGCGAACGGTCGAAGCACACCGCGCCACTCCTCTGGATGCATAATGTTCGGCCGTTCGTGGCACAATTCCCGCGGAAGAATTCCAAGCCAGGGCACATTCTGGTCAGCGACGAGTCGAACCGACTTCTTCTTCCCGCGAAGCGGTACGTGCTGCTGAAACGGTTTACCGCCAAGGAGGAGCGCAGGCGGCTGGTCGCGGGCATAATGGAAGCCAAGGACTCGTACTCTTCGTTTGTCGGACTCGAGAACCACTTGAATTACATTTACCGGCCAAACGGGGACCTCTCCAAAGAGGAAGCGCTCGGACTCGCGACGTTGTTTAACTCGGCGCTTGTGGATCGGTATTTTCGGGCGATCAGCGGGAATACCCAGGTCAATGCCGCCGAGATTCGGGCGATGCCTGTTCCCCCATTAGACACGATTTGGGCGATTGGGCAGGCGGTAGAAAAAAGCACGGACCGAACGCCGATGATGGTTGACAGAATGGTCGGTGAAGCCCTAGGGCTCCCCAAGGAGTTGATCCAACAACTCTGCGAGGCTTCCGAATGAGCAAGCGTGAGGATGCGAAGGAGATCCTCAAAGCCCTCGGCCTGCCGAAGGCGCAGCAGAACGAGCGTTCTTGCCTGACGCTTTTGGCGCTGGCCGAATTGTCCGAAGACGACCCATGGGCAGCTACCAAGGGGCCGCTGCTGCGTATCTGGGACATTATGGGATGGATGAAGGAGAAATACGGCAAGGAATACGCTGCCAACAGCCGAGAGACGATCCGCCGGCAAACGGTCCATCAGTTTGAGCAGGCCCGTCTGATTGATCGGAACCCCGACGATCCCACGCGGCCGACGAACAGCGGGGAGACGAGATACCAACTCACCAAAGACGCCACACAGGTACTCCGGGCATTCGACGCGCGCGGATTCTCAAAGAAGTGCGAGCGATTTCTGAAACGCCACGGAAGCCTCACCGAGGCGTACGAGAGGGCAAGGAACCTTCACAAAGTGCCCGTCACGCTTCCTGACGGCTCAAAGGTCGAGCTTTCGCCCGGAATTCACAACGAACTCCAACGGCTTATCGTCGAAGGTTTCGCGCCACGCTTTGCTCCGGGTTCCGTGGTGCTTTACTTGGGCGACACTGCCGAGAAACGACTCCTCGTCGCCACAAGAATCCTGAATACTTTGAACATTCCCGAGATGAATCATGACAAGCTCCCTGACGTGGTCTTGTACGATGAGCAGCGTAAATGGATTTTCCTCGTTGAAGCCGTCACGACGCACGGTCCGGTGTCACCGAAGCGGCACGCTGAGTTGGAGGCGGTGCTGAAGAAATGCCCCGCAGCTCGGGTTTACGTTACGGCGTTCATGGACTTCGTGGGCTTCAAGAAGTATGCCTCCGAGATCGTTTGGGAATCGGAAGTCTGGATTGCAGAATCTCCCGACCACATGATCCACTTCAACAGCGACAAATTCTTAGGCCCCTATCCACCGCAAAAGGAATAGGCAAGCAAAAGGGGACGCGGATCAAATCGAGATTTGATCCGCGTCCCCTCGCGCGCATTGGCCGATGCACTTGCACTTCTCTTGGCTGCCCTGTGTGGCTGCGGCGTTCGTCGAACGAACGGCCACCGGCCCTGGCCTCTTGCACGCGCGGCGAGCAAATGCGAGAATCGTGCCCGTCCTGTCCGACTCATTGCGTGGGGCGAACGCTGACCAGAAGCTGAGGATTGAAACCGGTCGGCCTCTGGCCGCACGGCGTCCTGGTTTTCCTTCGATGCTTCTGAGAATTGTCACAACAGGCGCTCCCCGGGGAGGTTCTCGATGCTTATCCTTCAGAACGGATCAAAGGGAGCCGATGTCAAGAAACTGCAACAGCAGTTGAACGACGCACTCAGCCCCAGCCCTAACCTCCCGGAGGATGGGGATTTCGGGGCGAAGACCTACGACGCGGTCGTCCGTTTCCAGCGATTGAAAGGGCTTCTTCCGGACGGGCGGGTGGGGCCACAAACGTGGGCGGCCTTGAACGGCGCCAGCGGCGGCGGATTCAACCCGCAGGGGAAGAGTTTCCTGGTGCGCTTGGACGCGTTTCTGGCCGACGCGGACCAGAAATACGGCGTCAAAATCGGGAAACAAGCCACGGCCCGACAACCGTCGGATGCCCAGAAATGGCACATCGCACACATGTTCTATTACAACAGCTTCGCCAGTCGAAAACCCAAGAAGTGGGAGGTTGCCGGCGGGCACTACGTGATCGCGTGGGAACATATTAGCAGTGCCGCGTTGGCCTGGGATCACAATATCCGTTGGCAGGACTTTCTCCGGGACAAAGACGGCAAGGAGCCGGTCAAAACGGCCGACGCCAAAGCTTGGGTGTCCGACCACCAGCCTGAAAAGACGATGTCAAAGAAGCAGGCGTATCAGATTCTGGTCGACGCCGGCATCGCCACCTCGACCGCGAGCCGCCCACATGGCGCGATGGTCGCTCCGGGGTACGAGGGCTGTGGCGAGCCCTGCAAGTGCGGCGGCCATCCGTCGCGCCACACGGTGGGCATGGCGGTCGATCTGAACAAGGCGGCGTTGAAGCTACTGGAGAACAAGCTGACGCAGGCCAACGCAGGCAGTCTAGACGATTACCTCGCGGAGTTCGGCTTGCACCGGCCTATGGATTCTGAGCCTTGGCACGTCGAAGCGACGAGCCCCTGACTGCCGACGGGAGAAAGAGGAACAAGAAGCGTTCTAGACGAATGAGGGCCGCCTTGTCGTCGCTTGCCGCTGAAAAGACGAAACGCAGATTACGCCGCTATGAGCGCAATCTGCGTTTGACGTTTTCAAACAGTCAGCGCGTCACCCCGCCTACTTCTCCCCTTCCTTCTTCACGCTCTTACCGTCCAGCGAGACGACCACTTCTTGTTTCTTGCCGTCCACGTCGATGGTCGCTTCGTAGTTCTTGGGCGTTTCTTTCTTGCCTTTTACCTCGTTGACTTCCATCACTTCCTTGATGGTCGCCTTGGGGTACTTGGCGAGGATGGCCTTGGTGATGACCTCGGGAACGTCTTTCAGGGCGATTTCTTTTTCGATCTCGATGATGGTGCCGTCTTCGAGGATGTCCATTTCGTACTTGCGGCCTTTGTGTTTCAGCTCGACGTCGAAGACGATCTTGCCGTCTTCCTTTTCCTTTTCGACGCTGGCTACCTCGGCGCCCGGGAAGCGGCCGTCGATGGCGTCCTTGATCGGCTTCGGAATCTTGTCGAGCGGAATCTTTTCCGCTTTGTCTTCCGCGCGGACGATCAGCGCGAGCATGACGAGCGCCATAGCGCTAAGCGCAAACGAGCCCAGGATTCTGCGCATCACGTTTCCTCCGAAAATGGGTCTATGCGGATGCTACCGTCGCTTCGAAGGGTGGAGTCTACCCCGAGGTGATAAGGCGTTGGTGAACGGGAGATAAATTCTCGTTCATGTTGAAAGCGGGACGCCGTTCGCAGTGCCCCGATTTATCGGGGCGTCGGCAGGACCGCATGAATGCGGTCACTACGAACGGCGGCCCGCGCATGCCGCACGATTCAAGCCCTTACTTCGTGCTCTCCAACTCGGCGAGCAACGTATCGACGGCCTTGTCCATTGCTTCGCCGCGGACGTCGCGGTAGCGGATGACCCCCTTGGCGTCGATGACCCAGATCGACGGCCAACCGCTCACGTGCCAAGCTTCGGAAATCGGGCCCCTCGTTCCTCCTGGGCCGTTCCAAAACGAACGCCAGGTGATGTGCTCTTTTTCCATCGCCCTTTTGAGTTCTGCCTTATTTGCGTCGCTGTTGACGCCGATCAAGGCGAACGCCTTGCCTTCCAGCCGTTTCACGAGCGACCGCTCGTGTGGGTACATGGCCCGGCAAGGCGGTCACCAATTCCCCCAGAAGTCGAGGACGACGACCTTGCCGCGATAGTCGGAGAGCTTGAACTTCTGACCGTCGATGTCCTCGCCCTCGATGTCCGGTGCGACTTTGCCGACGCTGAGATTGTCAGGCGGCTGAGGCGTCACCGGCGGGCCGGGCGGAACCGGATTGGGCGGGGTGAACGGCTCGACGGGCTGCGCCGGCACGAAGACGAGCGGCTCGTTCTTCGGCTTGAGCAGCACGAATTGCACGACCGCCCACGCGCCGCCGACCAGCACCAACGAAGCAAGGACGATGGCGCCGGCGATGAGCGCGGTGTTGGGTTGCTTTTGTGCCGGCCTCGACCGCGGCCGCGGGCGGTCGGACATTCCGGCGTCCTCGACATCTTCCACGGCGACGACCCGCCGCGGCGTCGCCACCGGCAGGACCTCGGGGATTGCCTCCGCATCGGGGGCAAACGTCGTCCCGCATTTCGGGCACTTGAGCCGCGTCCCCGCCGGCACTTCCGCGGCCGTGCGGAGCACCGCGCTACAGGCAGGACAGTTCAATCGCATCGCGGACATGGGGCCTCGCCTTCGCTCGCACTTGTTAGTATTAGGGGAGGTCTACGGTCCGTTACTCTATCGCCGCGCGGGTGCGGCTGCAAGGAGAAAGCGGCGGAAATTAGGTCCCGTTCCGCGCGTGATCTGCCATCCGACCAACTCTTGGGATAGAGATGCTCCCAGTTTTTTCTTGAACATTGCCGCGCCTACGGCTAATCTCCGGTAAGTTCCCTTCACGATCGCGCTCCGTGCTCGGAGTCCGCCCAATGGCCCGCAAAAGTGCCGCCGTTGCTCCCCCTTTGCCGGCCGCGGCCCGGCCGCTGACCAGCATCATGCCTCCCGCGCTGGTGATCGCCTTCGCGGCCATTGCCTTCGTTCTGGCCAATTTGCTCCTCATGCTCGGCATCTTTTCCCCGGAGAAAACCGAAAACCCTGCGGCTCGGTTCATCCTGTGCCTGGCGATCGCTCTCAATCTGTCGATCTTTCTCTTCGTCCTCTATCCGCAGGCGGTCCGGATCACCAAGGTGCCGGCCATCAACCTCACCGTGCAAATCGTCGGCCCGGCCGCGCTGCACATCGTGCTGTTGCTCCTGCTCTGGAAGCTGATGCCCGAACCGCCGACCGTGGCGGAGCGGTTTTTCATCCCCGTGCAAGACGGCCAGCGGGCCACGCACATCCCGCCCTCGAACGTCAACCTCACTCCCATCGGGGAGGACTTCACCTACTACTTCGCGCTGGATCAGGACAATCTTCTCGCGGGCATCTACGTCAAGTTCGCGAGCGGCCGGGATGCGTACAAGGCAAAGCTCCAAATTCTGTTCCACGATTCTGTGGATGTCGTCTTCCAGCGCGGTCCAGGCGAAGGCGCCTTCGAGACGGGGCGTCCTCACAAACCCTGAACCCAACTCCCGTGAATGTGGGGCAGTCCCTTTCACGGGCTGAAAATCGTTCAGTGAAACTGCTGCTCGCCCAAGGGACTGTCCCCCTTTTCAGCGGGCTGCCCCAGGAGGTGTACCATGTTCCGTTCCTGTGTCGCATCATGTGGCCTACTGGCCGCGCTGTCGTTGGCGCCCGGCCCGGCCCGTGCTCAAGAAGGGCTCATCTTCTCCGGCGGCTTCTTCGATTCGCTCTACGCCGCCGTGGACATGGATTATCTGCGGATCGAACATCCCGAGCTGCGTTTCCACATCGTCGATCGCCGACTCACGGCACTGGTCATTCCGGACTTGCAGGCCGACGAGCCTTACATCCTGAAGTGCGACCGCCGCTCCACGCGGCTCGTGAAGGTGCCGCTGACCAAGGAAGACGTGGACCGGCTGCGCGGCTTCGCCCGCGACGGTATCTACCAGGCCCTGCAAGGGTTCCGCGCGGCGCCGCAAGACCCGCAGCGCATTGCCGATCTGCAGCGCCGCGTCAAGGACCTGCCCGCGGAAAAACGCGTCCAAGCCGAACGCTTCATCGGCTCCCAAGTCGCCGACATGGACGTGTCGAAAAACCACCCCCTCGCCTCCTACGTCGGCTCGTATCGCGACCACGTCGAACGGCGAACCATCGATTCCCTCAAGCATCCCGACACGAGCAAAGACCTCAAAGACGGCGTGCCGCACGCGTACGGGACGCAGACGATCAACCACGGCGACCTCTCACGCGCCAAGGACATTCAAGTCGTGACGATCAACGGCCGCTACTTTCAAAAAGCCTGGGTCGATGGCGCCCTCGTCGTCGTGCCGCAAACGGGGTCCTCGCAACCTTCGCCGGACGCCTGGAAGAAGCTCAAGGTCGCCCCGGAGATCCAGAATCAGGCGAAGCCGAACACGCAGGTGCAGCAGGGGAAGCACCAGAAGAAGCAGTGACACTGGAGAAAGAGGGGGAAGAACATCGCACGGGACGGTTGGCGCGGCGGGCTGAGTACCGAGCTGGGCGGCTTCGCGCCGTACATGCTCTGCTTCTATTTGCCGCTCATCCCGTGGGAACGGTGGATCCGACCCCGACGGCTCGCGAGCGACGCCTGACCGTTCGCACTAAAGGAGGTCACGAATGAAGCGCAAGGAGCCATCGCCCCACCCAACTATGGAGAAAGTCCTTGAAACCTTCGGCGGGGATTATCACCGCCTGGAAAGCGATTTCCGACCGAAGAGTGCCTTGTCGCCAGCTGCCAAACTGCGGGACGACAAAACCAGCAAGCAGAACAAAGGCAAGCAGATTGGGGCGGGCTGACAACCCGATGAAAAAGGCGCCGTGTGTGATCGTTTTCGGGTCAGGTTTCACGCGGCGAAGCATGACGATGTACTCGACGCGGCGGCGCTGGGGGCAGGGTGTTTGCTGGAGAGGCCGGCACCGCGGGTGTGGTGAGAGAGGAGCGAGAAATAATAGGAGTATACACATCCTTTATTTCTTCTCTACGATGAGATGCCCGTAGGGGGCTCCCGGACCAGCATCGCCGTCGAACGTGATGCGGAGCTGGTTGATAACCCCGGACAGCCCGAGCAGGGTGCGCGGCACAGCTGGAGGTGAGATCGGGGTCGCCGGCGGCCCGCTGGGGTCGCCCAGGAAGAAGCACGGAAAGGCATATTCGGTGGCATCCATGCCCACGACCTGGACGCGAAGCACGCCGGAGCGAATCTCCAGCCCCGTTTGCGCATGCACGGCGTTCGGGACGGCGTGCTGCGGCGTTGGCACGCCGAGCTGCTTGGCCAGCGGAGCGAACATCGTCGTCATCTCCGCGCCGGAATCGACGCGAAACGTCTCCTGATGCCAGACGCCGCGGTCATCCTTGATGAGGAGATCGACCTCCGCTCGGAGGAGAACATCGCCGCTCGCAAAAAGGGTGCGATAGAGGAGGGGAACGGCGAGGCGCGACATCCGGACTCCCAGCGGCAGGTCAGGGCTCTTTGATGGTGAAGGTCAGCAGCTCTTCCGGGGTCTTGCCTTTGACGAGTTGGCCGATCTCTTCGACTCCGATTGCCAGGACTTCGACTCCCTGGCTAACGGAACGATAAGCCACGTCGAGGCCCTCGTAGTAGTAGGCCAGCGTCCGGTCGTCGAGGATGCGCTTGGCGTAGGCGTCGGTGTAAATCGCCGCCGGGAATTTGGCCCGCTCCTTGGCGACCTGGGCCACGATTTCCGGGGGCGGCGTGACCATGCCACGGGGCGGGTCTTGAGGCCGGCGAACGCTTGTACCGTTGAACCGCGGGGCGTTGGCGTCGTTGAACGTGACTGGCATGACCGGTTCTCCTGCGGACGTGTTGAGTGTAGCACGGGCAGTTTATGCCTGTCTAGCAGTGTTCCTGCGTGGTTGATTGCTTCACGGGGATGATTGCTTTTCGGGCGGCGGCGCTGGGGGTGGGGTATTTGGTGGAGAGGCTGGCGCGGCGGTAAGCTTTTGGCGGAACAAATCGGTTAATCCAGGATAGGAGCGATTTCTCTCGGTGCAGGCGCATTTGAACATGCACGATGACGGCTCGTCTCAGGGTTCATCGCTCGCCGATCTCGCGGTCTTGGGGAAGTTGTTTGAAGAGCACCGGGGGCGCTTGTTGGCGATGCTCCAGCGGCGGATCGATCCGGCGCTGGCGGTGCGCATTGATGCGGAAGACGTTTTGAGCGAAGCGTTTTTGGAAGCCGGACGTAAGTGGCGGCGATTCATGGAAGAATCGACCATGACGCCCTACGCCTGGCTCTACGGGATCGCGCGCGATCGCTTAATCGAAGCCTGGCGGCGCGAGACGCGCGATCGGCGTGACCTGCGCGTCGATATGCCCCTGCCGGTGGAATCCTCCGCCCAGCTCGTCATGGGCGTCGTCCACCCCGGCGCCGGCCCGAGCACGGCGGCGGCACGCGCGGAAGAGCAGCAGCAAGTCCAGACCGTTCTGGGCATGCTCAAGGAAGACGACCGCGAAATCCTGTGGATGCGCCAATTCGAACAGCTTTCCTACGCCGAAGCTGGCGAAGTGCTCGGTATTACCGAAAACGCGGCGACCGTCCGCTATACACGCGCATTGCGCCGGCTCAAGGATTTGTGGCAGCAGCTGCATCCAGGGTCTTGTTAAAGAGCGGGTTTGATCGCCGGCTCGGTCGGCATGGCGGAATCAGTGCAGAGAATAACCCCGCCCGGGCCTTGCAGCGTGTCGAGCGGGGTGTAAGTGTGAAAGAATCATCGGCGTTGCGCGGCTGAACGTCAAGGATTTCCGACGCCCAATTCTACGTTGCCTTGCCCGTAAGGTTTTGACAAAACAAATCGGTTAAGCTCTTGTCTTGAGTTTCGTTCGTAAATACACGAACATTAACAACCAGGCGGTTACGGATGCCTCGGACGAATGTTGTGTTTTACCGGTACGATGACGGCAGCGTGCCGCTTCTCGAGTGGCTCGACGGCTTGCCGCGAAAGGCCCAAGACAAGTGCCGCGTGAAAATTGAGCGCTTGCGGGAGCTGGGCCACGAGCTTCGACGGCCCGAGGCTGATTTCCTGCGGGATGGCATTTACGAACTTCGCGTGAGGCTTCAGCGGGTCAACTACCGGATGCTCTACTTTTTTCACGGCGGTTCCGCGGCGGTCCTTTCCCACGGGCTTCAGAAAGAGAGGCAGGTGCCGGTCAGGGAAATCGACGCGGCCGTCGAGTGCAAAAAGAGGTTTGAACAAGACCCCAAAGCGCACACGCACCAGGAGGTTTGAAGCATGGCCAAGAAAAGAAAACCGGCCACGGATGCCGTGGAAATCTTGCACCGTCGCTACTACGAGGGGAAGCCCGAGAGACTCGCGGCTCTAGAACAAGCACGCGTCAACGACGCGGTCGCCCGGAAGATTTGCGAGCTCCGAACGAAAGCCGGCTTGACCCAGAGACAGCTCGCCAAACGGGTTGGAACCACCGCTTCGGTTATCTGCCTTCTGGAAGACGCCGACTACGAGGGCCACTCTATGGCCATGCTCAACCGGATCGCGGCGGCCCTCGATCAGCGAGTTGAAATACGTTTTGTGCCGTTGAAAGCCAGACTTGCGCGCGCGTGAGGGGCACCGGGCGGATGCCGCCGCGGAGAACGCCAGCGTAAGGTTTTCACAATACACATCGGTTAAGCTCTTGACGCTGAGCCTTGTTACTGATCCCTGCGCAAATAGCGCAACCTCATTTGAGTAGGACGGCTCTCCTGAGCCGTCCGGAACGGTTCAGGAGAACCTTCTACGGCAAAGAGTTGCGCTATTTGCGCAGCCTTCTTTCAACTCGACAACGGAGTCGAAAAATGAACGAGCCATTTTCCACTCCTAACGCCGCCGATGAATTCCTCGCTCCATTCCTGCGGGCATTCAACGAGACAACCGACCGCGACGCTTTTATGCAGCGTTTTGCCCATGAGCATCCCGAATGGGCGGACGAATTTCGCGATCTCGCCGGCATGAATCAGCGCCTCGCGGACGCCGGCGCTGTGTCCGCGGTTGAAGAAGAAGCGATGCCCGCGCAACTGGGCCAATTCCGCATTCTCCGCCTCATCGCCCGCGGCGGCATGGGTGAGATTTACGAGGCCATTCAAGAACCCCTCGGCCGCCACGTCGCCGTCAAGGTGATCCGCCGCGGCCGGGCCACGCCCGAAGCTCAGGCCCGGTTTGCTCGCGAACGGAAAGTGCTGGCCCTCTTGCACCAAACACACGTCGTTCCTATCTTCGCGGCCGGCGAGGCGGAATCGCTCCACTATTTCGCCATGCCTTTTATCCAGGGCGCCAACCTGTCCTACGCGGTGGCGGCGGTGCGCACGCTCGAAACGCTTTTCCCAGACAATGAAACGCCGACGCTCGCCGAGCTGGCGCGCGAGTGGGTCAAGAACAACTCCAAGGAATCGGCGCCAACGGCCCGCGTGACGGAAAACGACCACCCGTCGAAAGCAGCGGGACCACCGACAAACATCCCCACGGCCGAAAAGACCGGCGCCCCGGAAAGCGAGCGCCGCGAGGCAAAGCAAGCACTGTTGCCTCCCGCCAACTTGCGGTTGTCGAAAGGCTACCTGCGTTCCGTCGCCCAAACGCTAGCCGCCGCCGCGGAGGCTGCCCACCATGCACACGAAGCCGGCATCATCCATCGCGACATCAAGCCTTCCAACGTCATGGTCGAGCAGAACGGTCAAACCTGGCTGATTGACTTCGGCTTGGGCGGCCCCGCCGTTCGCAAACCCGATACCGCCGGGCCGGCGCTTGACTTCGATTGGGCACGCGAGACCGTCTCGTTGAATGGACAAATCAAGGGTACGCCGCAGTACATGGCGCCGGAGCAATACGACAACAAGGCGGACGAGCGCTCCGATGTGTGGGCCCTGGGCGTCACGTTGTACGAACTCTTGACGCTCCGCCAGGCGTTCGCCGGCGAGTCGGTTGCCGCAATCAAAAACAACGTGCTCAACGACGAACCGTCGCCGCCCCAGGCCTTGGTCCACGACGTGCCGCGCGATTTGGACGCCATTTGCATGAAGGCGTTGGAGAAGAATCCGAACGATCGCTACGCCAGCGCCCGCGACTTGGCGGAAGACCTGCGTCGCTGGCAACGAGGCGAACCCACGCAAGCCTGGCCGGGCGGGCCGTTCCACTGGCTGTGGCTCTGGTCGCTGCGCAACAAGAAGCTCGCCGCGCTGTCCTTCCTCTTGTTGCTGGCCGCTCTGCTGAGCGCCGGGTTCGGCTGGGCGATGCACGATGCCAAGCTGAAGGCGAACGTGGCCACCGAAAAACTCATTCTCGAAGCCGATTCGCACGCCAAGTCAAAGGTCTGGAGCCTCATCGAGCTGGCCCGCAACCGTCTGCAAGTCCCGGCGGAAGGCCGCCGCTGGGAGACGCAGAAGATTCTGCGCGACATCGGCGAGTTTCGCCGCAAGATCGTGCCGGACGAGACGACCGAACGCATGGACCTGGAAATCCGATCGTTGTACGCGCGAACTTTGGGCGTGCTCGACCTCAAGCCGTTGGAAGAGGAAGACAGGCTGACGCTAAAGGGCGATCCATTCCAGGATTGGCCGGCGGCGATGCACCCAGACGGCGAAGCAATGGCCGTAGGACTCCCCGGCCGTCCCCTCTACTGGGCGCGCGGAAAAAAACCGGCCGTGCCCACGGACCTGGACGCCAAGAAGCCCCGGCCGCGTCTGGTCTACAGTCCCGACGGCAACTACCTGGCGTTTTATCCGCAGGAAGGCGGCTTGCAGATTTGGGACCGCGAAGCGACGCGCATCGTGCGCGACCTGCTGCCGGCGAAAACCGAGAACCGCGTGCTCGACGTCGGCTTCGACGCCGCCGTGAAAACGCTCTGGGCCTGCTGTGCCGATGGCCGCGTGCTGTCCTGGTCGCTGCCGGACTTCCAGAACGGCGCCGCGCGACCGCTCGGCGACAAGCCGGCCGGCGGCTTCACCGCCGCCCGCTTTAATAAAGACGCCAGCCTTCTGGCCGTGGGCGATGCGACCGGTCGCGTCTTCCTTTACGACTCGGGCGGCAAACTGCACACCACATTGCCGGCACGCGGCGCCCGAGAAGTCGAGTCCCTGGCTTGGTCGCCGGATGACCAGCTGGTCGCCGTCGGCACGCACGACGGGACGATTCACCTCTGGCAGCGCGATGGGACTCTCCTCTATGACCTCGCCGCCTTTTCGATTGGGGTCGAGCGACTTCACTTCTCTCCGGACAGCCGCTGGCTGCTTGCGGGGGAGAGACACGAGGGCATGAAGGTTTGGGACGCCACCCGTGGCGAACTCGCGGTTGCGGGAGACGATCCGATATGGGCGTTTGCCCGCGACGGCCGCCGGTTTGCTGGCGGCAATTTTGACGAGGTGGCTTTTCGCGAATTGGTTGAGCCGCTGGTACTGCGACAATTCCGCGGCCATCGCCGTATCGTCGAGCATCTCGCGTGGTCGCGCAACAATCGCAACTTCGTGACAATTGATACGGGTTTCGAGATTCGTGTCTGGGACGTGACGCGGCCCATTCCTTTGATCGCTGTCTTCCGTGTAACACCGAGTGACTTCTGGGCGCCGCAAGCCGCCGTCGCCCTCAGCGACGACGGCAGCCAAGTGGCCTACGCGAGCGGCGGTTCAAGTAGCGCCGTTGTACTCGTTCTTGACACAACCAGCGGAAAGCAATTGGCTCGCTGGAACTTGCCCGGCGGTTTCGAGCAGTTGGTCGCGGCCGGTCCCAACAAGTTCCTTTCCGTGCGCGAAGAACATCGCGGGGGAAAGGTTACCTTGGACACCGTCGCGCGGGAACTGACCGTGGGCAAGCCTCTCCCCGAAGGACGGACCCTTCGCGCCAGCGAGCGAGGCGATGTGTCAGGGTTCCTGAATGCGGAACTCACGCCGAATGGCCGCTATTACCGGTGGGTCGGCCCGCGCGAGCCTGCCAAGGACCGCCGCATCGACGTGTTTGACGTTGCGACCGGCCAGCGGCTCACGCGCGTGGCGTCGGCGAACACGCCGGATTTCGAGCCAGCCGCGTATCTCAGCGCGGATGGGCATCATCTTTGGCTCGATGACGGACTTGTCCCAGACTCAACGCTTCACTACAACCTCACGCGCACGGCTGCGCCTCAGCGCGTCAACCATGCCCCACCGTTTGTTGTAACTCCGGATTTGAGCTGGATGGCCGTTGAGTCCAGCGCGAGTTTCGGGCATTCTCGTGGTTTCTACCTTCTTCACGCACACGGCAATCGGCCCACGCTCGAACTCGCGACCGACGACTTCACCCGCCGAATCGACTCCCAGAGTGTCAGTCACGATGGACGTTACCTCACTTGGCGCAGCGGCAACGGCACGATCGCCGTCGTGGACCTTCCGGCCTTGAAGAAGGAGATCAAGGCGTTCGAGAACGTGATTTCCGGCAAGTAGCTTGCCAACGGTCGCACGCGGAACATCGCGAATCCGCGTTTTGTCTGCTGATTAACAGTCCGACAAACGCTTCTCCAACTCGGCCCGCGTCATCGTCCGTTGCCCCCGTCGCTCGCGGATCAGCGTCCAGAATTCATCCGACAATCCCAGCTCGATTTGCTCCCGATCCAGTCCTTGAACGCCCAGAACAACCGCTACCGGTTTGCCCCGCCGGGTGAGCAGAATCCGTTCACGCTGGGCAACTTCGACACACTCTTCCAGATTGGCATCTCGAACGGCCATGGTTTTCAAAGGATTTCCTCCGTCGTGCGATGCGGCGGCTTCTCGCGAAGCGCTCGGATCGTCACCTGTTGCTCCCCCGCGCGTACGTCATAGAAAAGCCGAAACTTGCCGATCCGTAATTCCCAGACGGGCTCGTCATGTTCCCACGGCGCCTTGAGACCCGCGACAATCTTCTTGTTGCGCGTCTCCTGGGTTGGTTCATGGAGCAACTGTTCATCAATCGCATCCAGAATCCGTTTGCGATCATTCGCACGCAGACTCTTCAAATCGGTCAAGACTCCCTCCGCGTACTTTAGCGAATACATGCTCCCGGATGGTAGGGCGACTCAGCGCGCCGGTCAATGCCGGCCAATCACGACCGTCTCGAAAACTCCGCCCTGCGGTGGCACGATCACGGTCGCGGACCTTCCAGCCGTTAGAGTAAGAAATCGAAGCGTTCGGGGCGGCCGTTTTCGGGGAATAGGCGGTCGGGTTTCCGGCGGCCAGGATTTCCGCGATCATTTCAGCTGCCAATTCGCGTCCCCGAAGCGCTTTCCGCACCGGCGGAAACGTTTTTTCTCAAAAGGCCGATATGCCGCATGTAAGCATTCCCCGCAACTCATCGGTTAGCAGTGGGAAGGACTTCGCTGCGCCCCGCACGGGCCGAAACGGCGTCCTCCATCCCCACCGCGCACTTTCTCCAACGGTTGAAAGGGAACAACGATGTTCAGCCTCTCGCGCCGGAAGAAATCAGCCCGCACGATCATCCGCCAACAAAGAGCGTTGTGGAAGCCACGGGTGGAGCGATTAGAACGGCGCGATACCCCTTCAACATATGCAACCGTCGTTCTCGGTGACCACCCCGCTGCGTATTTCCGGCTGGGAGAACGGTCGGGAACTACGGCCACTGACTCATCCGGTAACAACAACACTGGCTCATACCTGGGCGGCCCGAGCTTAGGGCAACCGGGTGCCCTGGCTGGCGATTCGGATACGAGCGTCCGCTTTAACGGCGTCGATTATCATTCGGGAAGCATTGTCCTGCGCTTTCTTAGATTTTCTTTGCTCACATGACGAGCCGGATCACGCGGTGCCAGAGGCTCTGGATTTTCCGCGGCACCGCGGCACGTGCCGCACCAGCTTGAAATTCTTCTTCCAGACAGTGGCGGCGCAAGGCGTT
>JBGQKZ010000104.1:0-23315 GCA_041499805.1 Gemmataceae bacterium | reverse complement strand
GAGCATGGCGAAATTGCAAGGGGGTAGGTCTTCACTACACGGCGTTTGGCCGACTTCCACTACGGAAAAACCGAGGAATTCACGCGGAGCCGGGGCGAAAATCGACAGAATTCTCTTACAAGTGCGCAACCTGGGCTAACGCGCCGCCGGCCGCGGTCGGACAATCATCTTGGAAAAATGCCGGGCGACAAGCTCGTCCACGGCAGTATCCCGGCCCGATGCGGGCATTCGCTTTATCTGGCAGGGCGGTGCGGAAGGGGGGGGCTGACCGTTGATGGGGGACGACACGACGGCGGTCCTGCGCGCGTCAAAAGACGAAACGCAGCATTCCTCCGTTTCACGCGAGAGAAGGGTTGGGCGTACCCTTCCCGGCGTGCGAATCGGCGAAATCTGCGTTTCGTGCTCTTGGCCGCGGCGCGCGAGCCAATGAGGGCAACGGTTTGTGAATCGCTTCACTCCAAATCGAGATTTGGAGTTTCGGTGATGGGCGCCTCTTCTGGCTGCCCCGTTGTGCAATACATCCAGTAAGACGCCGTTGTTCCCTTCCGGTCGCGGCGAAAATCGTCACGAACGCCGTTTTTTTTAATTCGACACAACTCCTTTGCTCGCTGTGTAATGCGCCACCACCGTTCAATCACTTCAACTTTTTTTTGAGATTTTGAAAAAATCCGTGTCCAAAACGCCTCTTTTTTTCGATGGATAGAGCGGCGTCGCGCCCCACGCCGTTCTTTCGCCGTGGTTTCATCCTTTTCCTTCTACCCCTTGCGTTTTGTCCGGCCGCGAACGGCTTGGCGTCTCGAGCCCGAGACCCGCGTTCGCCGACCGTGGACGATCCACATCCTTTGAAGCACGGGAGCCTGTCATGCCGCAGACATTGCGTGAATTGTTCGTCGAAATCGCCGAACAATGGGAGCTGGCTGACGCTTGGCGATTCTTCGAGTCGCTCGACTACGCCCTGACCTGCACCGCCGCCGCCCTCGATTGCCAGGTGAACAAAGGGAAAACGGGCGTTGAATCCGGGGACTCGCGTCCCGTTCGGCAACGCTCCCACGACCGCTTCTGCGAAGAAGCGGGTTGGTATTACGCTCAGGCATTGTGCGTGCTCCGCACCCACTACCCGGAGCCGGGCCAAATTCAGGAGTACCGGCAACTGCTCACGCTCGCCACCGGGTTGCGACTGAGCGTGCAGCGCATCGGCGAAGTTTGGGAACCGGTGCGGCCGCGAGCGTCGCAAGCGCTGCTTTGCATCCCGCGACCCGCGCCGGCGTTCAAGCTCCAATGTGAAATCGGGCGCATTCGAGCGCGCTTGAAGGATCGGCTGGAGGAGGGAACGACGGAGCGGCCGCCGCGGACGTTTTGGGGGAAAGTACGCGGGTGGTTGCGGCGGCGACAGAAGGAACCGTCAGTGCGCTGAGCGGGAGGTGGACCAACCCAGGCTTACCGAAATTGGCGAGCGGGCGACGATGGGTTGGCACGGCGCCATTGCCTCGTTCGCTGCCGCCGACCCGGAGACGAACAAAATACCAGGGCAACTGATAGAATTCGGCAAGGCCGACTTGTTATTCTTGGTGCGTGCGAATTCATCCGAACGCGCCAAAGGGTGCGTCCGGACGAGACGGCAATTGAAACATGGCCATTCGCGTTACTTGCACTTGCGGCACGAACTTACGCTTCCGGAATGAGGATGCGCACAAGAACATGTCGTGCCCCCAGTGTGGAGCGATCATTTCCCCGCCGTCGGCAGAATCGGTGCAAGCGCCCCCACCGTCTACATTGGTTCAGCCAAGCAGCATCCAGCTTGAAGCGCCGGTTGGCACAAAATTCAAGCTTTCCGACCTAAAGATTCGTCCACCCACGGGGGAGGGCAAAGCCCGGCGGCGCTACTTACGCTTGGTCAACCGCGGGCTGGCTCTGCACTACGTCACCCCTTTCACTTTTTGGGCCGGGACCGCCTGCGGCGTCCTCGCCTCGGTATTGGCCCTAAACGCCACGCTGTACGAATGGGACGAAGTTGCTGACGCCGCCGTGTTCACGTTCCGTGTGAGCGGGGTGTTGTTGCTCCTCACCGGAATTCTGGCTCTTTGGGCCACGGTTCAGTGTCTATTCAGCTCCTCGGCGGTCGGTCGAGTATTCCTCCTCACGAGTTCGGGCCTCCTTCTGACAGGATGCGTGTCCGCAACCGTGCTGACCGTGTCGGCGGTCTATGGACCAACTCTTTTCGGGGTGGGCGTGGCCCTTTTGTTTGTCGGCTGGCTCGCCTGGATGCTGTTCCTGCGCGAGCTGGCGCCGTTGCTGCACCGCGAGGAAATCGCCGAAGGCGCTGGCCAAAGAATCTGGGCCGGTCTCCGAACGCTGATCGTGTCGCCGCTGGCGTTGGGGGTTGTGGGAGCGCTGATCGGCATGATGGCCTGGCAGCCTGGCCTGATTACGTTCATTCCGGCCACCTTGGTCGGGGCCCTCGCCGCGGCTGCCTATCACCTGGGTAATTTCGACTCGATCACGGCTTACGTCCTGGCCCCGACCGGCATTCTTGCGGCCGTTGAGTACTTGAACTTCATCGGCGGTCTGCGCCTGCTGCTGGAACGGCGAAACTGACCGTCGCGAAAACGTCCCTGATCTCCATTCCGAGCTTCCTTGACTCTGAAATCGCGGCGTCCGTAGTATTGGGTCTGAGTCACGGTGTCGGAAAGAGGCTCTTCACCCACGGGAACGAGCCTGCGATGGCGAAAGCACGCTCCTCGGAAGTCAAGCTGGCCCGGCTACGCGATATCCGTGGCGCGCCAGCGTCGCCGGAAACGCTCCAGGCGCTGCGCGGCGGCCTGTGCGATGCGTCCAGCATCGTCACCGCGGAGGCCGCGGCGATTGCCGGCGAGGCGCGTCTAATGGAATTGGCGCCTGATCTTGTCGAAGCCTTTGAGCGTTTGCTCGATCAGCCGGAAAAGCACGACAAGATGTGTCGGGCGAAGATTGCCATCATCGAAGCTCTGAACAAGCTGGAATTCGCCGACGAGAGCTTCTACGTGCGCGGCATCCGCTACGTCCAATCGGAACCGGTCTGGGGCGGGTCGATCGACACGGGCGTGCCGGTGCGGGTCGCTTCCGCGTTCGCCTTGGTTCGTCTTCGCCATCGGGGCGTGCTGACGTTGCTGGTCGATCTTCTGGCCGATCCGGAGAAGGGGGCGCGGGTGGGGGCGGTGCAGGCCCTGACCTATTCTGGAAGCGAAGCGGCGGGTTTGCTGCTTCGTCTGAAAGCGCGCGTCGGCGACCGCGAGCCCGAGGTTGTTTCCGAATGCCTTGGCGGCATCCTCGAATTGATTCCGGAGCACGGGGTCTCGTTTGTTGCCGAGTTCCTTCACGCGCGCGACGACGCCGTGCGGGAAGGCGCCCTGCTCGCTCTGGGAAGCTCGCGCCGACCGGACGCGTTCCCGGTTCTGAAGTCGTTCGCGGACGAGCATTCGGGCGAGTTGCAGGAGGTCGCCCACGTGGCGCTGGCGCTCTTGCGACTGCCGGCGGCGACCGATTATTTGTTGGCCCTTGTCGCGGACTCCTCTCAGGCCACGGCTACGTCGGCGCTCGGCGCTTTGGCGGTGCAGCGCTACGACTCCCGCGTGCGGGAACGGGCCGCGACCGCCGTCGCGAAGAGGGGCGTTGCCGCTTTGCACGCCGTATTTGAAAAGCGCTTTCGCGCGAGCGACTGATCTCAATCTGACCCACCGAGGAAGATCATGGCGAAATGGGTTTTCGAGCCTGGACACACGGCCGCGGAATTCAGCGCCCGGCACATGATGGTGTGCTGGGTGCGCGGGCATTTCAAAGACGTTCACGGCAATTTGGAATTCGACCCCGACAACCCCACGCGATTGGCCGTCGAGGCGACGATCCAGTCCAACAAACTCTGGACCGGCGAGCCGCAGCGGGACGACCATTTGCGCAGCGCGGACTTTCTCGACGCCGCGCAGCACCCCACGATTTCCTTCAAGAGCACGAGCAGCAAAACCGTTGGCGCCGCCGATTATGCGGTATTCGGCGCGCTGACCATTCGCGGCGTTAGCCGCCCTGTCACCCTGGACCTGCACTACTTGGGCAAATGGCGCACGCCCTACTGGACGGATACCGGAGACGCCGGCCCGATCACGCGCGTCGGGTTCGTCGGCGAAACGCGCATCAACCGCCAGGACTTTCAAGTCAGTTGGAATGGTGCTTTGGAGAATGGCGGGCTTGTCGTCGGCGACGAGGTGATTATCAAGGTGGACGTAGAGGCGCTCTTGGAGTCGGAGTTGACACGAGCGGTTCAAAATCGAGCCGCACCGACGAGCGGCTGAATTTGATCGTTCGGACGCAGTCTCCGGGGCGACCCTGTTGGTCACGACTTACGACATGCGACGAGACCTGACATGAAAACGCAAGGAACAACGCTTTATCCGTTTGTGCCCTCGGGGCCGCACTTCGCACGCTCCATCGAATTCTTCGTCGCTCTGGGCTTTGAGAAGCTATGGCAACACGACGGGCTCGCGGGTCTACGCTTCGGCGGCGCCTATTTCTTGCTGCAAGACATCGACATCCCGGAGTGGCAGACGAACCAGATGATCACTTTTGAAGTTACTGATCTTGATGCTTACTGGTCGGAGCTGGAGGCGAAAGACCTCGCAAAGACGTTCGCCGGCGTGAAGCTTCGGCCGCCGACGGAATTCCCGTGGGGTCGCGAAATCCATCTCATCGATCCGGGCGGCGTTTGTTGGCATGTGCGGCAAAGCAGCGGCTGAGAGGCTGTCCCGTTCGGACAGCCTCTCCATCCGTGGGCCGGTGTCGCGCTGGCGTTGCACCACGCGCGAACCGGCCAACGCCTTTCGTGCGCTGCCCGGACTTTGCCGCTTGTCCCGCGGCGGTTAACATCCGAAACTGTACGCAGTCGATTCGCGCTGACCTACGTTCGGAGAACACCCATGCTTTCGCGGCACGTTTGTTTGTTCCGCACTTCGTTGTCCATTGCGGCTTGTCTTCTTAGCGCAGGCATGTTGATGTCCTCTGTTCGGGCCGAATCCGCGCCGGCGAGCAAGCCGGCCCCATCGGAACTCGCGGTCTTTCTCAAGGCCAAGGGCTACTTTGAGGTCCCGCTGATCTTTACGCGCGACGGCCACCTCGACGTCGAAGTCAAAGTCAACGGCGAGACGTTGCTCTTCATTCTCGACACCGGCGCGGGCAGCACCGTGCTGGACACCGCGGTCGTCCAGCGTCTCAAACTGTCCGTTCAGAAAACGGAACACACCCTCGCGGGGATCGGCGGCGCCCATCTCCTGGAGAAGACCGTGGTGGAGCGCCTCGTGGTCGGCACGTTGCAAAACCGAGAGGAAGCGATCGTCAGCGATCTAACCGCCGTGAACACGGAGCGCAAAAAAATGGGGATGCGCGCGTGCGACGGACTGCTGGGCGCCCCGCTTTTGCGCTTACACTGCGCGGTAATCGACTACCCGTCGGCGAAGTTGTTCCTGATGGACCCCGTCGCGGCCGCGTCTGCCGTGTTCGCGATTCCCGGTGGTCAAGACGTTCAGACGACGGTGACACGCACGATCCGCGAGGCGCGCATTACGGGCGACGTCACGGTCAAGCTGCTCAAGGAGCAGCCGGCGACATTGACGAAAGCCGGGTTCGAGCAGCTTCAGAACGGAATGACTTACCCCCAAGTGGCCGAAGCGCTTGGCGGCGAATTCGCCAAGGGGCGCATGGCGGCAACCTACACGGGGACGTTCGCCGCCGTCCAAGGCACGCGGCGCATTGATCTTACCTTCCAGGACGGCAAGGTGACGGCCAGGTCTTCAAAAGAGCTCGATTAGCCCTTAGCGACCGCCGAATTTGCGGAGTTCGTGCATGACCAAGGGACGCCTGGAAGCGTTCAGCGATGGCGTGCTGGCGATCATCATCACGATCATGGTGCTGGAGCTGAAGACGCCCCAGCAGCCGGAGCTGGCCGCGCTTGCCCCGTTGATTCCCGTCCTCCTAAGCTACGCGCTCAGCTTCGTGTTCATCGGCATTTACTGGAACAATCACCATCACCTGCTCCAAGCGGCGCGCCACGTTGACGGTCTCATTCTCTGGGCCAACCTCCATCTGCTGTTTTGGTTGTCGCTCACGCCGTTTGTCACCGCTTGGATGGGGGCGACGAACTTCGGCGCCGTGCCGGTCGCCGCTTACGGGGCAGTTTTGGTTCTGGCCGCGTGCGCGTACACGCTGCTAACGTGGGCCTTGATCGCCCATCACGGGAAGGACTCGGCGCTTGCAATTGCCGTCGGTAGGGACCGGAAAGGGAAGCTGTCAATTCTGATCTATGCGACGGCCATTCCGGCGTCGTTCTTCGATACTCGGGTCGCGTGCGGGTTGTATGCCCTCGTCGCCGCCATTTGGCTGGTTCCCGATCCGCGAATTGAGAAGACGTTGGAAGATCGGCATGCCTGAAAACGTCGCAGCGGACCCGATGCCGCAAGTCGGCGCCGCGTGGCGTTCCAGTGGAACTCTGCACGCTTGTATGCGCGAAAAATGCGTGCGAGAATCGTCACGGCGAGTGGGCCGGGGGCCGCGCGGGGTCGGCAATGTTTGTCAGCGCTATCTACAAGGCCGCATTGCCGGCGTTTCCAATAATTCTGCGGCGCAGAAAGGGCGGCAAGATGAGAAGTAAAAACGTCTCTGGGCGGGGCAAGCGCACGGAGGAAGTAATCGCGTCGTCGCCGCATGCCGCGGAAACATCGGTCGCTTCCGCGGGAGACGGCTCGCCGGAGGCGCGCGCCCGCAAGAAGGTCAGAAGACTCTGGCAGCTCGGCGATCTCTTCCACGCGACCTATCGCTATCCGCGGCGTCCCGATGCACCGCGCGTCGATCGTCTCGCCGGCATCCTGCGGCGCGGCTTGGTCGCGCCCGGCTGTTGCGAAGAAGGCACGGTTCGCTCAGACCTGAATATCGTGGCGACCGGCTTCAGCGTGCCGTACGACAGCCTGATTTTCCTCCATCGGTTCGAGGAGATTTCTTACCTCTACACGCTTTGCGATCCCGGCCGTTTCACGGTCTTTGTGGATCGAGACATTCCCGTGCGAACTCCGCAAGACATGGGGCCGAACTGGGTGATGTTGTCGCAGGACGAAGTGTACGTGCCGGAGCGTATCCCGCGGGAACAACTGATCGGTGTTGCGATCCATCCCGCCGATGCGGCCTCAATTCTCCGTGAATTGCAGCACGAGTTTCGGCGTTTGGAGATTCCTCTCTACGAATACGACGGCACCGTGCTTTGGCCGCCGCGGTAACGGCCGCGAAGAAGAGATTTCGATTGAAGACGGCGGCGGTCGAGCGGATACTCGGACGAGAGGGCGAACGCTATCCCGGTGGCTCGGATCATGCCACGAGGGAACGAATTTGACGACGACCCGCCAAGGTGACGACGACCCGGAGCGCCCGGAAAGCGGTTGGGAAGGCACGGCCACGGTATCCGCCGCGCCGCGCGCGGAGGGGGCTTTTTCAACGGCGCCGCCGGCGACCACTCCCGAGCCGTCGCACGCCTCGGCCCGCTCTACGAACCGCGCCGCGCTCCCGCCTGAACTAAGCTACCCGACCATTCCCGGCTACGAGATTCTTGGCCGTCTTGGACAAGGCGGCATGGGGCAAGTGTTCAAGGCCCGCGCCGACACCACGGATCGTATCATCGCCCTGAAGATCATCCGCTCCGACCGTCAAGAAGATGTTCAGCTGATTCGCCGCTTTCAACGCGAAGCGAAGGCGGGTCGCCGGCTCGACCATCCCAACATCGTCGCTTTCTACGACGCGCACGAAATCGAGAACTTCTGCTTCCTGACGATGGAATATGTCGAGGGGAGCGACTTGGCCCAACTGCTGGAGCAAACTTCCGGCCCGATGCCGGTGCCGTTGGCCTGCGATTGCGCTCGGCAAGCCGCGCTCGGATTGCAACATGCGCACGCCCGTGGGCTCATTCATCGCGACATCAAACCGTCGAACTTGCTGATGACGAAGTCGGGCGACGTGGTGAAGATCCTCGACATGGGCCTGGCTCGGCTAGGCGCCTGCCCGGACACCGGGCACGCAGAAAGCGAGTTGACACACAGCGGTGTGATGATGGGGACGCCGGCGTACATGGCGCCGGAGCAAGTGTTCGACGCCCGCAACGTGGATGGTCGCGCGGACATTTACAGCTTGGGCTGCACGCTATATCACCTGCTCGCCGGCCGGCCGCCGCACCGCCATCAAATGAAGGAACCGCCGCCCGTCGATTGGGTGCGGTCCGACGTATCGCCGATCCTGGCCGCCGTGGTGCGGCAAATGATGGCGCGCATGCCGGAGGACCGCTACCCCGCCGCGGCGGACGTGGTCCGGGCGCTGACGCCGTTTTGTCACGGCCGCACCAACGTTACGCAGTGGGACGACGATGCCGACGTGGAAGCACTTGTGCCCCGCAAAGCCAACGCCACCGGCCCGTCACGCATGTTGCAGCGGCTCGTATGGCTTGCTCTGGCTGGCGCAGTGCTTCTTGTTGGTCTCGCGCTGATCGGACTGGCTCGCAGCCGCGCCGCCGACGCCGCATCGGGCAAGGCGGGGGAGTTCGCCTCCGAAACCGTGCAAGTGGGCGGCGTGACGCGCGAATACCGACTCGTCGTGCCGAAGTCGGTCGATCTGTCGAAACCGGCCCCGCTGGTGATCGCCTTTCACGGCATGTTCATCGACAGCAAAGACTTCATGCCGAAATACACCAAGCTCAACGACACGGCGGCGAAGCACCAATTCATCCTTGCTTATCCCGAAGCGATCGGTAAAAGCTGGGGCCTTTCGCCGGAGAAGGTGAAGGACGACCTCGCGTTCTTCGACGCGCTCGTCGCCAAGTTGACGACTGATTACAAGATCGACGCGGACCGGCTGTATGTGCTCGGCATGTCGAACGGCGGCTACTTCGCGCATCTCGTCGCGAAGGAACGGTCGAAAACGGTGGCCGCCGTCGCGTCGCACTCCGGCCCGCTTGGTCTGCAAACGCTCCTCGGCGTCAATGCGGAACGTAAGTTTCCCGTACTCATCATCCATGGCGAGAAAGACCGCATTCTCTCCGTGAACTTCGCGCGAGAGAATCGCGACAAGTACAAACGCGAAGGGCACGAGGTGAAGTACGTGGAAGTACACGGCATGGATCACGTGTGGGCGACGAAGGTCGATATTAACGAGACGATCTGGGAATTCTTCGCCGAGCATCCGCGGAACAAGAAGTGAGTCAATGTGCGGCGGGTTGAACTATGCGGTACGCCGAACTCGGTCTCCTCGTTGCCGTCTTGCTCGCCTGGATCGCGGCTGGCCTCGACTTCGCCATGCGCTGCTGGTGGCTCGGTGGCAATTCACTCTTGTGAGACAAACATACTTGAAGCGTCGAGGGACCTGTGACCGCAGATGAATTCCGCACCTTAGCACTCGGCTTTCCGGAGGCGATCGAGTCGTCCCACATGAACCATCCGGATTTTCGCGTCCGAGGCAAGATCTTCGCCACGCTTGGCCCGGAAGAGCGCTGGGGCATGGTAAAACTGACACCCGAACAACAGACGCTCCTGGTCCGTGCCAAGCCCAACGTCTTCACTCCTGTGAAAGGGAAGTGGGGACTGCGCGGCGCGACGCAGGTGCATTTGGCGGCGGCCAAGGAGGTCAACCTTCGTCCCGCCCTGCTTCTGGCGTGGCGGAATGTCGCGCCCGAAGGCTTGGCAGAGGAACTTGGGAGCGAGGAGTAAATCAAATGCGCAAGGTCACTTTCGGCGGCGCGAACAGCCTCGATAACTATCTCGCCCGTCCCGACCACGCGGTGGACTGGCTGCTTTGGTGCGACGAGGCGGCCGAAGTCATGGCGAACTACTGGAAGACCATCGACACCGTCTTGATGGGGCGGAAGACGTACGAGGTCGCCGTCCGCAGCGGCCACGGGGGCGGCGCCTACCCGGGGATGAAGACGTACGTGTTCTCACGGACGCTCAAGGAGGGCGCCGACGGCGTCACGATCGTTTCCGAAGACGCTGCCGCATTCGTTCGTGATTTGAAGAAGCAGGACGGCAAGCACATTTGCCTGATGGGCGGCGGCGAATTGGCGCGGCCGCTGTTCGAGGCGGGGCTGATCGACGAAATCGGCTTCAATATCCATCCGGTGCTTCTCGGGGCCGGCATTCCCCTGTTCTATCCCATGAATCGGCAGATCGACCTGGAGTTGAAGGAGTGCAAGCCGTTCAAGAATGGCTGCGTGTGTGTGACGTATCGGGTAAAGCACTGACGTCAAGCCGTGCAGCCGCAACGCGCGTGCAAGTTCCATTGCGTCGCCACCTTGGCACGCACTTTGCACGACTGCACGGACGCAAAGGATCAGCTCTCCCCAGCGAATAATCTATTGCATCCGAGCGCGCTCCCCGCCCCCTTTGCCGCGGATCGCAGCATTGCGGGAAAAGTCGCCACACCGGAACCATCGCGGAGGTACGAATCATGGGTCGTTTGCTTGCCGCTCTTGTCGTCCTTGCCATCGCCGTCGCCGGACTTGGATATTACCTGGGCTGGTTCGGCGTTGCCACGGAGAACACGTCCAAGACGACGAACATCAACGTCACCGTAGACAAGGAAAAGATTCAGGAAGACGCCGAGAAGGCAAAGGAAAAAGTGCAAGACGCCGGGCAGAAGGTGAAGGAGAGCATCGGTAAGAAAGAGTAGGGATCAGCGAGCAAGAGATCTGGGGTCGGTTTTCCGAAAACCCGGCCCCGGATCTCTGATTTCACCCATCATTTCTCAACCGGGCCAGCGCGGCAGCGCCGTGGAGCTTTGCGGGCGCTCGCCGTTTCGTCCGCGCCGTCCTTCTTTAACACTTGGTAGTGGACCGCCTTGCGGGTCAGGCCAATCGACCGGGCGTCATGGCCGCGCGCCGGCCCTTTTGCGCCGTAATAAAGCGATGCCGCCGCGCGAGTTGCGCCATCTCATAAGGCTATTCCTATTTGATTACCATGTAAATTTCGTCAAGTTTGGGTCAATGGTGTTTCCATGAATTTCTTCTGTACAGAGTTCGCAAGCGCGCGACGTATTAAGTAAAGGAAGAGGTTCGGGACACGAGTATGGAAGCGAACAGCTTACTCCGCCTCTTGCTCAGCCACCGGCGCATGTTGCTGGGTTACATCTTGTCCATCGTGCGCGACGTTCACCTGTCCGAAGACGTGTTCCAGGCCGCGTCGCTTGTGATCCTGAAAAAGGGACCGCTTCTGACGGACGAGGCAGACTTCGCGCCGTGGGCCCGCAAAATCGTGCGCTTCGAAGCGCTCAACATGGCGCGTCAACGTCACCGGGGCCCGGAGTTGCTGGAGCCCGCGGTGCTCGATCTGATTGAACCAGAATGGGGCCGGGACGAGAATTCCGAGTCGGTGCGTCTGGCGTTGCAGGCGTGCATCGAGACGCTCCGGCCGAAAGCCCGCCGCTTGATCGAGTTGCGTTATGTCGCGGGTTTTTCGGGCAAGGCGCTTGCCGCCAAATTGAACCAGCCCGCGAACACGATTTACGTGGCGCTGAGCCGAATCTACCGCAAACTGTCCAATTGCGTGCAGAAACGCATGGCCTACGAGGGATAAGTCCCGTGGCGCAATCGACCCCTACTTCCTTCCGCTCGCCCGATGAGCAGGAAGCATTCACCGTCCTGGTGCTGCGTTATTTGGATGACGACAGCTCCGGCACGGAGGTGCAACACCTCAAAGACGCTCTTGGCGGCGACGCCTGGTGTCGTGAGCTGTTCGTGCAGATGTGCCGGATGCACGGCGACATGCACGAGGCGTTCGCGGCAAAGCGTGCCGCGTTGCAACAGAAGGCGTCTCTCGAGAAGACCCTGTCGCTGGCGTCCGCGGGCGCGCGACAGGCCACGGCCGATGCCGGCGTTGCCGCGACCGTGCCACGACCGGCGCGCGCCAGCGTCGAACCGTCGGAAAGGTTGGACGTTTCCGATTTGGCCGGCGATCCCCTCGTCATCGACGACGGGGACTCGGAAGCCCCGGCGGGCGGCGCCGCCGGCGACACGGTCGTCCGTGAACTTTCGGGCGAGGACACCGCTCACCCAGCGCCGAAGCCGCCCGAGGAATAACGTCGCCCTAGATTGAAAGACCTCTCCATGCTTGCCAAATCCCTTTGGACTGATCCTCCCGCGGGAGGCTTGGTCCAGTTACTCAGTGCCCCGGAAGGCAGTTTGCGCTGGACCGCGGGAATGCGCGGCGAGATTCAGTCCGGTCTGCGGAAGCCGAAGTTGGATCGCGAATACGTCAGCGATTGCTTGCGGCAATTGTTGCGCTCGCGGGGTTGGCGGCTGCTCCAGGACGGGACAGGAACGCCGTTCAGCACGTTCACGCAATTCTGTTGCGCGCCGCGGCCGCAGGGTCTCGGACTCGCGCGCCGCGAGCTCGAAGCGCTGCTCCCAGACTAAGCGGTTCTAAAGAAAGGGGGACAGGACTTCTGAATTCAGACGTCCTGTCCCCTTTCTCTTGGGACCGCAAGACAGTCAAAGCAAGTATCCAGGCGTCCGAAGCGAGCGTGAGGCAAATCTCTCTCCAGCTCCGTTCGGGCTCCTCCGTGCGCGCAGCGGCGCATGAGAAAGCCCCGGCCTTTACACGGCCGAGGCTTTCTCGGACAGGAACACGCAACCAATTAAGGATCTAGGCGACTGCCCGCCGTCTCCACCATCGCCCCAGCCCCAGGCCTGCTAAACCCAGGCAACTGAGCACCATCGCGGACGGCTCAGGCATGTTGTTGCCGCCGCCACCGCCACCGACCGTCTCCGAGGCGGTTACGTGGGCCCCGATGGAGCCGGCGTTGAACGCGCTCGGCGGTCCGGGCGGCGTGTAAGCGCCCAAATTGACCTGGAAAGTGTTGCCGCCGAGCGTGACGCTCCACAGCGGGCTGAACACCGTATTCGTGACGTTGGCGCTGCCTTTGACCGTGTGGCCGTTCGGCAACAAGCCGCCGCCCGCAATCGTGCCGTTGAATTCGCCGGTGAAATGGTGCGTTTGCGTCGTGCTCGACTCGTCATCCGTGAGCGTGAGCGTCAGACCCCACGCGGCGTGCGAAAGTCGATCCAGATGTCCGACGGTATCGCCCAGCGCCGTGCTAAACGTGCGAATGTTCGTCGCCAGGATGTCCGATGTGCCGAACGCGCCGTTGGGCGTCTCGTTCGTCAGCGTCAGACCGCCTGTGCCGGGCAGGTCTGTTTGCACCGCCAGGGCGTCAGGGGTCCAATTGTAACTCCACGAAACAAAGTCTGCCCGCGCTCCGCCAACGAGCGCCAACACAAGCGCAACGGCGGCAACGAGGGCCGGTACGGGAGTGCGTCCCATCTCGGGCCTCCATTCCTACAAATTCCTTGGGGGTGAGAGGCGTAATACCCCAAGCCGCCGGGGGACACAAGAGCAGTTAGCCGCCAACCGCCATGCATCCCCAAGTGGCGTGCTTCGCGGAATACTGGGGTCAATTGAGAAGAGAGGATCGAGGATTGATGATCGAGCAGGCAAATCTCGCTCGTTCTACCTTTCAATCCTCTATCCTCTATCCTCAAATCTCGCTTGCGCGCCCCCGGCGCCACCAATGCCCCGCCCCCACGACTACGGCGCCGACGCAGCACAGGACCAAGGTGGAAGGCTCGGGATTGTGCTGCGTCCGAATGTAAGCTTCAATGCGCCCTTCGCGGATGACGCCGCCGCTTGTATCCGGATTCACGAACTTACCGAGTGTTACGGTATAAAGATGGTGCCCCAGATGAATTTGCTGCGTCAGCTTGCTGGTAAACGTGTTGACGAGATGGGTCTCGCCTTTGACCAAGACGCCGCTCGGCAGGAAGCCGAAGCCCCAAGCCGTCCCGCTGAGTTTGCCGGCGAACGACAGCGTGCCTGACTTGTGGGTCTCGCCATCGGTAATCTTCACGGAGAGCGTGTACGGCTCGTTGGTGAAGCGGTCGGGGTGCGCGGGCTGCGCCGAGCTAAACGACCACAGATACGCGATCACGGTATTGAAAGAATTCGTATGCTGGTGCGCCGGCTCGTTCGTGAGCACAACGCCGCCCGTTGACTCCCCGTCGGAGTGAACGAGGATGGGTCGTGTGTTCCAATCGTAAGTCCATTGAATATTTTCGGCGTGGCTGGCGGGTGTACAGGCCGCGAGAAGGGCCAGAGCCACGAGGGGAGCGGCGGCGAGCGTCTTGCTCATGCGTCCTCCGGGACAGGGGTGAGCGGTGAGAAAGTCCCGACCGAAGCCGGGAAACGATTGCGGCGTGCGCTGCGCCGGCAGTCCGTTGCCAAGCGCCAAGGCAGCCGAACAAGCGGGCGGATGCGCGTCCTCCTTTCTTGAGAAATTCTTGCGCTCAAAGGTACGGGGTTTATTCGGCCGGCAACCAATCGGCCCGCCATTAATAAATAGCCACAGGCGGCATTTTTCTAAAGATTTCGGATAGCGGCCGCTAACAGCACGCACTAACTTCAGTCCATGCGGCCACGGCGGCGAAGACGGGGCGATCTGCGTGAGTATCGTCGGCTGCAAGCCGCACGCGCGTGCGCCGAGAAAGACGGGAAGTCATGCGACCATTTTCCATTCTGCTATTGGTATTCCAGGCGTGGGCCGTTTCCGGTGCGGAGCCCGAAGGAATTCGCGTGCGTGAATCCGCCGACGCCGTCGAAATCGAAACCGACTGCCTGCAAACCCGCGTGAACAAAAAGGGCTACGTCAGCGGCATCGCGCAAGGGAGTTTTCTTGACAAGAAGACCGGCGCTCGCGAGCTGGGTTTCGGGCTTCACATTATGGACTTCCTGCTCGCCCCGGGTTGGCGGGACGACGGCTATCCGCGCGACGCCAAGCTGCACGGCAACCTGCCAAAGCACTACGTTGAAGGTCCGCAAATCTGCACGCAGGCGAAGCAGCTCGATACGGAGATCGTGCGCGGCAAAGATTTCGTGGCGGTGCAACTCCGCTATCAGTTCACGAAGCCCGCCGCGGGTTTGAAGGCCGGATCACGTTGGGAACAGACGCTCGTCTTCCGGCCCGGCATCCGCTACGTGCTCTCCGGCGAACGCATTACCAGCGTCAACGACGTGGATGACCTGTTCTATCGCATCGACATGCCGGGACACATCAAGCACAAGAACGGCGACACGTTTACACAGGTCTACCTGAGCTATCAGCCCGAGCCGATCCCCGCGTCCGCATTTGTGGACGACTTTGCGCCGGACGCGAAGTTCCTGTATCAACGCCACGGCACGACGCCGGCGCGGATGATCCGTGCTTACCAAATCAAGAAGGACGGTAAGCCTGGGCCGTGGCTCGCCGGCATGACCCTCGACCCGGCGGAAGTCTCGGAAGCATGGTGCCACCAACGTGGCTACGTCTGTTTCATCGAGGAATTGCACGGCAAGCACGTGACGGCCGGCGAGACTTTCGGCGCAACCTACGTCGTCGGTTATTTCGACGACATCGCGGAAATGCAGCGGGTTTATGACCGCTATAGAGGGACGACCGCGCTTCGGCTAAAGGATGGACTCGTGCATCTCGACACAGCGACATCGCCGCGGTAGCGTGGCGGCTCTTCAAGGACTTCATCATGTTCCGTGCGGGCGCTTGCCTCGGTCTGCTTTTCCTCGTCGCGCCGGTGCGCGCCGAACCGAAGGTGGATTTCGCGCACGACATTGTCCCCATTCTCAGGACCCGCTGTGCCGCGTGCCATACGAACGGCAAGTACAAGGGCTCGTTCTCGCTCGATTCCCGCGCGGAAGTGTTGAAGAAGAGAGCGGCGGTGCCGGGCAACAGCGGCGCGAGCACGCTGTACAAGCGCATCACCAGCAGCGACCCGGAAGAGCGCATGCCGTCCAAAGCGGAACCGCTCACCGCACGGCAAATCGCGCTTCTCAAGGCGTGGATCGACCAGGGCCTCACGTGGGAGGAGGGCTTTTCTTTCAAGGCGACGGCGTATGTCGCCCCCTTGAAACCGCGCCGGCCGACGTTGCCGCCCGGCGGACCGGAACATCCGATCGACCGCATCCTTGCCGCATACGATGCGACGCAGAAATTGACAGCGCCCGCCGCGCTCGATGACGTTGCGTTCCTCCGCCGTATTTATCTCGATGTAATCGGTCTGCTGCCGACGCCGGCCGAAGTGGACGGGTTCCTTAAAGACACTTCCGCGGACAAGCGCACGCGCGTGGTGCGCGATTTGCTCGATGACAAACGCGCCTATGCGGAACACTGGCTGACCTTCTGGAACGACTTGCTGCGCAACGACTACGCCGGCACCGGCTACATCGACGGCGGCCGCACGCAAATTACCGCCTGGCTCTACCAGTCGTTGCTCGACAACAAACCGTACGACCGCTTCGTCCGCGAGCTGATCAACCCTGAGCGCGAGTCGGAGGGGTTCATCAAAGGCATCAAGTGGCGTGGCAACGTCAACGCCAGCCAGGTGCAGGAGCTGCAATTCGCCCAGAACGTCGCGCAAGTCTTTTTCGGCGTCAATCTGAAGTGCGCCTCGTGCCACGACAGCTTCATCGATAGCTGGAAGCTGGCGGATGCGTACAGCCTGGCCGCAGTTGTTGCCGACCGCACATTGGAGCTGTATCGCTGCGACAAGCCGACCGGCAAAAAGGCGTCGGCGCGGTTTCTTTTCCCCGAGCTAGGCGACATCGACGCGGGACAACCGAAAGCGAAACGTCTGGAACAACTCGCCGGCCTCGTGACGCAGCCGGACAACGGCCGTTTCACGCGCACGATCGCCAACCGCGTTTGGCAGCGCTTGTTCGGCCACGGCATCGTTCATCCCGTAGACGTCATGGCGAACCGCCCGTGGTCGGATGACTTGCTCGACTACCTGGCGGTGTACCTCGCCGATCAGAAATTCGATTTGAAGAAACTGATTGAGCACATCGTCACCTCGCGCGCTTACCAAGCGCAAGCAGCGCCGATTCCAAAGGAGCCGGCGGGCGAGGACTATGTCTTTCGCGGTCCAGAGTTGAAGCGGCTGACCGCCGAGCAGTTCATGGATGCGATCTGGATGCTGACGAAGACCGCCCCCGCGAAAGCCGTCGCCCCCATCCGGTTGCCGGATTTTGCGGCAAACGTGCCGGCGGAGCGACGCTTTCTTCGCGCCGCACTCGTCAATGCCGACGCCTTGCAGCGTTCGCTGGGTCGCCCCAATCGCGAGCAAGTCGTCACGACGCGGCCGGATCAGTTGAGTACGTTGCAGGCGCTCGATTTGTCAAACGGGCAAATCCTTGCGGACACCTTGGCTCGCGGCACTGCAAACTTGATGAAGGCGAACCCGAACGCGACGGCGGAGTCGTTGATTGAGGACATTTACTTGCGCGCGCTCTGCCGTCGGCCGAGTTCCGATGAAACGGCCGCCGCCCGTGAGTTGCTTGGCGCGCCGGTCACGGCGGACGGTTTGGCCGACTTGCTCTGGGCGGTGGTCATGCTTCCGGAGTTTCAGTTGGTGCGGTAGAATAGCGGCGGAAGGGAGGGATATCAGCATGACGGCAACTCTGAATATTGATCCTCGACCTGTCCCCCTGTATTTGGACCCGGATGGCGTATGGCGCGTGACGGGCACCACGTTGCCGTTGGAGCGCGTCATCGAATGCTACAAACAAGGCGCGACGCCCGAAATGATCGTCGAGGCGTTTGACAGCTTCCGCCTAGCTGACGTGTACTCCGTAATCGGTTACTATCTGGACCACCAAGCAGAAGTCGACGCGTATCTCCTCGAGGAGGAGAACCGAGCGGAGGAACTACGGCGCGAAATAGAAGCGCGGCAGCCGCCACGAGCGGAAGTTCGGGCCAGGCTCTTGGCGCGCAAAGCCCTGCTGGAGACGCAACGCCATGTTCCGGCTGGTGACTGACAACGATTTTGACGGCCGGATTCTTGACGCATTGCTTCAGTTCCAACCCGATCTTGATGTCGTCCGTGTTCAAGAAATTGGCCTGGCGGCTACGCCGGACCCGGAAATCTTGGCGTGGGCCGCGATGGAGAACCGTATTGTCCTCACGCACGACAAACGCACGATGACCAAATACGCGAACGAGCGGTTGACAGCGGGACTGACCCATCCGGGGGTCTTTCTTGTGCCGAACAACTTTCCGCAGATTGGCGCCATGGCTCGGAACATTGAGTTGATTATGGAGTGTAGCAGCCAGGAGGAGTGGGAAAATCAAGTGCTCCATCTGCCACTGTGACCGGAGAGAGTGATGTCCAGGGAAAGTGTTTCCGCGTTCACTCGTCGCGACTTCCTCAAAAGCATGAGCGCCGCCGCCCTCGCCACGCTCGCCGCCGGCGAGCCGCGTCGCCTGTGCGCCGCCGAACCGCTCGAACACCCCAAGCCGACCGCCGACACCTGCATTCTCCTCTGGATGGCGGGCGGCATGGCGGCCCCCGAAACATTTGACCCGAAGCGCTACACTCCCTTCGCAGTCGGCGTCCCGTCGGAGAAGATCCTCTGCACGTTTCCCGCCATCGACACGGCGGTGGACAACATCAAGATTGCACAAGGACTGGAAAACATCGCCAAGGTAATGGACCGCGGGACGCTGATCCGCTCGCACGTCGTCGCGGATTTGGGACACATCCTCCACTCGCGGCATCAGTATCACTGGCATACCGGCTACGTGCCGCCACAGACCGTGGCCTGTCCACATCTCGGTTCGTGGATCGGTCGCGTGCGCGGGCCGAACAACCCGGCGCTTCCGGCGTTCATCAACATCGGCCAGCGGCTCGAAGGCGTCGGTGAGGCCGAGGAGCTGAAAGCGTTCACCACGGGCGGGTTCTTCGGCGCCGAGTATGGCCCGTTCAATCTACCGTTCCCCACCGACGCCATAGCCGCCGTCCGCCCACCGAAAGGTATGACGCGCGCACGCTTTGAAACCCGTCAGAAACAATACCGCGAGTTGTTGAAACGCAGTCCCGTCGGCGAGCTGGCGGGCGACTATCATCAGGAATCGATGCTGCGCGCCGTCGAAAACGCCCATCGGCTGCTCAGTTCAACGGAGCGCGACGCTTTCGACCTGACGAAGGAGCCGAAGGAAAGCTACGAGAAATACGTCACCGGCCGCGAGAGCCGTTTCGGCCTCGGCTGCCTCCTCGCCCGCCGCCTCAGCGAGGCCGGCGCGCGTTTCATCGAGGTGACCACCGAATATGTCCCGTTTCTCCACTGGGACACCCATGAAAACGGCCACACCACCGCCGAACGCATGAAGAAAGAGATCGACCGCCCGATCGCCCAGTTGATTCTCGATCTGGAGGAACGCGGTCTTTTGGACCGCACGCTCGTCGTGTTGGCCAGTGAGTTCAGCCGTGACATGATGATCGAGGGTGTCCCCGGCAGCGCCGCCATCGACCAGTCGCGCGCCAAGACCGACGTGATGAAAGAGATGATCCACTACGGGCTGCACCGGCACTTCACCGGCTCGGGCTCGGTCCTCCTCTTCGGCGGCGGCATGAAGAAAGGCTTCCTCTACGGCGAAACCGCTCCGGAGCGACCGCTCGTGACGACGAAAAACCCCATCAGCATCCGCGATCTGCACGCGACGATTTTGACGGCGCTGGGCATCGCGCCGCGAACGGCGTTTGAAGTAGAGAAACGACCGTTTTATGTGACGGAGGACGGCAAGGGGCAGGTGGCGGCCTCCTTGTTTGCAAAGCGTTGACGAGCGTGAGCGCCGAGCCTGCCTTGCTTGTGGTCGACGCCATTGTCGGTACGGGTCAATCGACCGGCTTCACGTTCTCCATAAGACCCCAAAAACCTTCCGCGAACGTCGGGTGAATGTAGACGGCGCCCTTAAGAAGCGTATAGGGGGCGCCCGCCAGCATGACAAAGCCAAGGATTTGCACCATTTCGCCACCCTCGGCGGCGAGGATCGCGGCGCCCAGGATTTGGTCGTTCGCCGCATCCACGACCACCTTCATCAATCCCGCGGTTTCGCCTCGTTCGATGGCGCGGGCGACCGAGGACACTGGGACGTTGCCGATCTTGAGCCGATGCCCGGCCGCCCGTGCCTCTTTCTCGGTCATTCCGACGCGGCCGAGCTGCGGGTCGGTGAACGCGGCATACGGAACCGGCCGGTGATCCGTGGTGAAGTTCTTTCCCTCAATCAAGTTGGCGTAAACGATTTGATAATCGTTGTAAGAGATATGCGTGAACGCCGGCCCGCCCTTCACGTCGCCCAATGCCCACACGCCCGGCGCAGCCGTCTCCAGTCGATTATTCACACGAATAAACCCGTGGCGGTCGGTTTGCACCCCCACTTTTTCCAGGCCCAGATCATCCGTGTTGGGCTGGCGGCCCGTGGCAACCAGCAGGTGGGACCCACGCACGGTCTCCGTCGCGTTTCTTGCGTTTACGGTCAGCACGATCCCGCCGTCTTGCTTCGCAACGCGGGTCGTCGTGGCGCTCAGCACAAACCGGAGGCCTTCCGCCTCGAGCGCCTGTTGCAACGCGGCCGCGACTTCGCCATCTTCGTGTGGGAGGATCTGGTCATCGCGATGCACAAGAGTCACGCGGCTTCCAAAGCGGCGGAACATTTGCCCGAACTCCAGCCCCACGTAGCCGCCCCCGAGCACAAGCAAGTGTTCGGGCAACTGCGTTAACTGGAGGATGCTGGCATTGTCCAGATAGTCAATTTCATTCAGTCCTTCGACGGACGGGAGCGCCGGCCTGGCGCCGGCGTTAATAAAGACGCGTTCGCTTTCCAACACTTCGTCGCCGACGCGAACCTGGTGCGGGCCGGTGAACCGAGCCTGCCCGTGACAAAGGCGAATGTTCTTACGTTCTTGGACCTTGCGTTCGAGGCCGGACCGCCACTGTGCCACGATCCGATCCTTGCGGGCGACCACCTGGGACAAATCGACGCCAACCCGCTCGGCATGCACGCCCCATCTTTCCGCCTGGCGCGCGTAGTGTGCGACCTGTGCGGACGCGATCATCGTCTTGGTCGGCGTGCAGCCCGTGTTGACGCACGTGCCCCCCAGGTTTGGTTCCTTCTCAATCAGTGCCACGGTCCAGCCGTGGTCGGCCAGCTTCTGCGACAGCGGAGTTCCCGCTTGGCCGGAGCCGATCACGATCGCGTCGTAGTGTGGCATCGCTCTTTGTCCTTTCTTCAGTTCGGTCGTGCCCTTCCACGGTGTTCGAGAAGGCGTGGCGGGCGAGTTGCCTAACCTCCGATTCTGCGCCGGCGTCGCGGTTAATGCGCCCCAAAAATTGCGGTTGCAAACCCCCTGGCAGGTTTTCGCCGTTTCGCGCGACGAGGTACAACGGCGGGTCCTCGCAACCGCCATGCGCACCATGAGTTGCGGAGCCTACGAAGAAATCGCCGCTCTGCCACGAGGCAGAGATCTCTCCGTTGGCACACTCGTCTTCCCTTTTTCTTACCCGTCGCCTATCCTCCCCGCGCGGAGGATCATCCCTACATGCGCTATGGGCTAGTGCTGATGGCAGGCCTCTTCGGTCTGGCGGGTTGCATCTCGCCGACGCCGGAGCGGGTGCGCGCCTACAGCGACGACGCCATGACGCTCTATCAACGCGGCGAGTACGCCGCCGCACGGGAAAGCTTTCAGGCCGCCCTCGCTTTGCAGCCCGACGACGTGACGCTGCTCTACGATGTGGGCCAGTGCTGCGACCATCTCGGCCAAACGGCGCAGGCGCAACAGTTCTTCAACGAGTGCCTGACCCGCGACGCCAATCACGCACCGAGCCGGCACGCCTTGGCGGCAGCGCTGGTTCGGCAAGGCCGGTGGGCCGACGCCTCGCGCATGGCCGACGACTGGTTGCGCCGTTCACCGCAACTGGCCGGACCGTACGCCCTGGATGGCTGGCTCTGGCATCAGGCGGGCGACTTGCCACGCGCGCAGGCCCGCTTGCAGCAGGCGCTCGAACGCGACCCGAAAGATACGAAGGCGCTCACCGAATTGGCCTTGGTCTATGAAGGCATGCAGCGGCCGGATCGAGCCCTCGTCCTCTACGAGCGGGCGCTGCAACAAGATCCGAAGCAGCCGGAGGTCGCGAAACGACGCCAATTCTTGCTTACGTCCGGTGCTGCTCGGCCGCAACCTGATGAATAAGATGTGACAAAGTGAAAAAGGGAACGCAAAGGCTGTGTCCCGCCCCTGTCCTCTTTTCCGGCCCTTTTTCCAGCCCCAGCTCTACGCGGGGAGACGGTTCGCGGGCGGTATCCTATTCGGATGATTCCGCTTGAAGGACCGATGGCCGCGGGTACGGTTGGCGGACCCCCATCCTTCACGGAGATGCACCATGAAGAAGCTGCTGGCGGTATTGGCGGTCGGCCTCCTCCTCGGCGCCGATGCCAAAAAATGACAAACTCGAAGACACGTGGAAGGCGGTCAAGGCCGAGCAGAACGGCATGGATCAGCCTGATGCCAGCGAGCACACCCTCACCTTCGCCCGGGACAACTTCACCGTCGCCCGGAGCACGTCACCGCCGGCGGCGAAATCGATGAGGTGGCGAAGACGCGCCCGGAATGGTTAGACCAATACGAATTTCATTACGACCTTCGCTGTCGGATTGAGGAGAAGAACGTTTACATCGAAACGCGCTTGCACTTGCCGGCTGCCGCTGGTTGCGGACGAATCGTGGATCTTGGTGGTGAGGTAGCTCGTACGCTGATGCGATGGACCAACTGCCGCAGCCTGCGGTTTCTTCACGCTGAAAGCGTTAGAGAACGCAGCCGACGGTCGCGGCCGCGCACCCTCGGATCCGACGCCATACCACGATTGGGCTACGCGGAAAGCGTTAGAGAGACGTGCGGCCTTGACTGGCTCGTGTCCTTTCAGCGTATCGAACCGTGCAACCGGATCGTGTAGGGGGTGCGCTCGGCGACCCCCGGCTCCGATCTCTAACGCCTTCAGCGTGACGGCCGGGGCCGCGCACCGGGTTCCGGGCGGCGGCGGGCTATTCGATTGGGGCGGTTCGCTCATGGTTCGGTGCGCCGAACAAATCACCAAAGCCGCCGCACTCGCCGCCGAGTCCGTCGCCTTTTTCCATCGCGGTCTGCTCAAGAGCCAGGTCGAAAAGCTCCTGCACGCCGGCACCAGCCAGAAACTGAAGCGCGAGATGGAGGAGCTGGAATTGGGCAGCGTCTTCCGCCATCTCAACATCACGAACTTCCTGTCAAACCAAAATAGAAATGTCCGGTCTTAACAAGGTAGAAATGTCCTCTTGGGCAATTTACGCCAAGGAGGGCATTTATCGTGAAAGGCTTCGAAGACCGGATCGCCATGAGTCAGCGCGAGCGCGATGCCTTGAAG
>JBGQKZ010000103.1:0-23361 GCA_041499805.1 Gemmataceae bacterium | reverse complement strand
GGTCAGACATTGAGTCGCCATCCTTGGCTCTCCGGTGCGATGCGGGGGTAATGCACCGCTATCGTGCTGGAGAGCCGTTCTCTTGCCTAGCTCAGTTCGACGCCGCAGTCGGCTCTGAGGATTTCACAGAAAGTGCAGTTCCTACGCGAGAGACCGTCGCCGAAATCAACGAGAAGGCGAACGCTGCAAGATCAACCGTCGCTGAATTGAAAACGCTCGCCGAGTCGCTTCAAGCAACCATTGGCAGGGCGAATGAAACCAGTACGCAGTCAACAACAACGATGGAATCATTGCGGGCGATGTCAGACACGGCTTCCGAGCAGGTCCGAGCCGCTGGGGCCAAAGGCGAAGAAATCGAACAGGTGCGGTTACAGGTCCAAGCGGCAAGAGCCGAAGTCGAGTCGCAAATTGCCGCGATGCGGGACGCGGTTGCCACGTTCAATCAGCAAGCAGAAGCCGCGAGAACGACCGCCAGCGATTTGAATAGTCTGACCGTAACGCTCCAAAATACAACCAGCCAAACGAAAGATACCAGCACTCAAGCTGCGGCAGCGCTCGAATCGCTGCGCACTTTGGCGAATACGAGCTCCGAGAGCGCGGCGCGAATCGAAGCACTTAAGACTCAAGTCGAACAGGCGGCGCAAGTCGCCGCCCAGCGTTCGCAGCACATTGAAGATGGCCGCGAGTATGTAGACAGGAAACGCGCCGAAATCGATGTAATCCTAAACAACGCTCACCAGTCTGCCAGCAACGCCGAGGCGCAGCATCAGGCAAGTCGGACGACAGCTGACAGCGTGAACGCGTTGCACGCGGACGTAAAAGGGACAAAGCTGACGACAGACAGCGCTGGAGAGGCCATTGCGAAACTCCGCGAGCAGTGCGTGGAACACACGGTAGCGACGAAGAAACTCGCTGATCTCGCGCAGGACACGGAGCGGCGAGTCGCGGAATACGAGACGCGATTAGCGGCGCTTGAACAAGCCGCTGGCGAGCGGCTGAAGACCATCGAAAGCCTCTTACCCGGCGCTGCGAGCGCTGGCCTAGCTTCGGCCTTCAACCTCCGGCGCAAAGATTTCAAGTGGCGACCGCGCCTCTGGCAGGGAGCGTTCCTCCTAAGCGTTCTCGCGTTGCTCGGATTAGCGGTCTACGATTTTCACACGAAACCGGTTACGGAAGTCACGTGGGAAGCCTTTGCCCTCACGCTGATGCACCGGCTGCCAATCGCATTGCCTCTGATTTGGATCGCGTTTCACTCATCCCACCGAGCAGCGCTTGCTGAACGAATTGAAGAGGATTATGGATTCAAAGAGACAGTTTCGAGACTCTTTGAAGGATACCGCCGGGAAATGGCTGAGCTCGAAGGTAAAGCAGCGCCGCAATCAGCACTTTCGCGGCTGTGCGAGGGAGTGTTGAGTGTCATCACGAATCCACCCGGACGCATCTACGAAAAGCATAAGCTGAATAAGACCCCGCTGAACGCCGCCGCCGAATCTGCGGGACCGATTGCCGAGGCGATCTCGAAAGCTGCGACGGCTGCGGTCAAGATAGAGAACACTTTCAAGGAAACCAAAAAGCAAGCGGTAGATCGGGAGAATGATAAGGTCCAGAGCGATTAGAACCAGCGGGGCAGTTCGCATCCGGGAAAACCGGACTCTGAACGACCTCAAAGCACTCGGCCCGCCGCCGCTTGCATGTTTTCTTTCCGCCCCCATACGCGTCGATCCCTTGACCGAGTCGGTGATGACCATTTCAGAAGGACGTTCTCGTGCTGCAGATCACGAAGGTAGCTCTATTCGCCCTGGCCGCCACGGTCGCCTTCACAGCGGCGCGTTCGGCCGCCGATGAGGCGAAGGCGGAGTATAAGCGGGTCGGCACGTGGAAACTGGTCGCGGCCAAGTATGGCGGCCAAGAGGTCACGGTCCGCGAGGGGAGCACGAAGATCAAGCACGTCACACCGACCCAGTTCATGTGGGCCGATTACGACGCGGAGGGGAACGTCGGAGCGGCGCTGGGCGGGTCCTACACCCTGCAAAGGGGACACGTACGAAGAGACGCCTGAATACGGCGTGGGCGCTATCCTCCAGAACCTCAAAGGGAAGCCGCGTCGCTCGAGTGGAAAGTCGAGGGGAACAAGTGGCATCACACCGGCAAGCTCAGTAGCGGGCTGACCATCGAGGAAGTGTGGGAGCGGGTTGAAAGGAAGTGAGCCGGCCGAACTTTCCGATAGCGTTCCCCCGCGCGACTCGACGGCACAGGGCCGCGAAAGCATGTTTTTGCCACCGAGTCGGACTATCATCCTTTCGCGGCCCTGGTCACGGTCGGCCGGAAGAACGCGTCGGAGGCTGGCCGCGAAAACATGGCACCCGGCGCGTCTCGTAATCCCCTCTTGTGTTTCCCCATCCCCTCGCTATAGTCCGCCGACCCGGCAGCGGGTCCGCGCCGGCAGTGCGCTCTCCAACCGTGAAGGGACGCGGTATGAGCTGGCATCGTTTGGTCGTGTCCGGCGTGATGGTCCTGTCGGCAGTCGGCTGTGAAACGACGCAAGCCCCGCGGAGCGTGGCCGCCGCGCCGCACACGGAGGACGCCACCGCCCGCTCGCAGAAGCCGGAGGTCGAGCCCGCGAAGTACGCGCCGGCCAAGAGCCTGCTCGACCAGCCGCCGGAGCGGGTCGCGGAGGCCAACGCCGGCCGCATCGCCAGCATTCGCGCGGTTGTCAACAACGTCGCCATCCTCGACGAGGAAGTGCGCGACGCCTGTTACCCATTCCTGCTCGAACTCACGAAGTTGTCGCCCGAGGAGCGCGCCGCCCGCCAGGTGGAAATCTTCCGCCGCGAATTGGATCGACTCATCGACCGGGAACTGGTTCTCCAGGACATGCAAATCAAGTTGAACAAGATCGGCGGCAAGTATTACGAGCGCCTCAAGGAAGCGGCCGGCAAGGAGTTCGACAAAAAAGTCCGCGTGATGAAACAGCGGACCGGCGCGAAGTCCGACGACGAGCTCAAGGACATGATGCGTTCCCAGGGGATCTCGTTTGAAGGCATGAAGCGGCAATCGGTGCGCGAGTTCATGTACATCCAGTTCCTGCGCAACTACCTGGAGCCGATCGTCGAGAATTGCGTCGGGCACGAGGCGATCGTCGAGTTTTACAAGAAGCACCCCGAAGAATTCCAAACGCAGGACGGCGTGCAGTGGCAGGACATGTTCATCGACGCGGGCAAGTATCCGAGCCGCGAAAAAGCCCGCCAGGTCGCGTCGGAATTGGCGACGCGGGCCCGCAACGGCGAGGACTTCGCCAAGCTCGCGGCCCAGTACGACAACGGCGACAGCGCGTACCGCAACGGCGAAGGCTACGGCCACCGTCATGGCGAGGTGCGTCCGGCGGAAGCCGAACCCGTCTTGTTCCAGCTCACCGACGGTCAAGTCGGCCCGCTCATCGAAACAGCGAACGGCTTTCACGTCATCCGGCTGATGAAGCGCGAGGTCGCCGGAAAGCTGCCGTTCGATGAAAAGGTGCAGACGAAAATCCGGTACAAGCTCATGGAAGACGCGTATATGCGCGAAGCGAAAAAGTACGTCGACACGTTGAAGCGCAAAGCGACGGTCGAGTACGCGAAAAACGCGCAGTAAATCTGTGGGACAAGCGGGCCGCTTGTCCTACATTATGCGCACCATGAGCGGCACGACGATTCACCTGGCGCCGTCCATTCTCGCGGCGGATTTCACGCGGCTCGGCGAGCTAGTTCGCGCGGCGGAAAGCGCTGGGGCAAACCGAATTCACGTCGATGTCATGGACGGGCACTTCGTCCCGAACCTCACGCTGGGGCCGCCCGTGGTTCGTTCCCTGCGGCCGATCACCGCCCTGCCGCTCGAAGTCCACCTCATGATCGAAGAACCCGATCGCTTCCTCGATGCCTTCGCCGCGGCGGGGGCGGATGGGCTGCTCGTCCATCAAGAAGGGAACGCCAACCTCCATCGCACGGTGCAGCACATTCGCCAATTGGGGAAGAAACCGGGCGTTGTCATCAATCCCGCAACGCCGGCCGCCGTGCTCGAAGAGATCCTCCCCGACGTCGATCTCGTGCTCGTGATGACGGTGAACCCGGGTTTCGGCGGCCAACAATTCATTGAAGCGACGCTGCCAAAGATTCGCCAGGTGCGCGCGATGATCGACCGCGTTCGGCCGGCCATCGAATTGGAAGTGGACGGCGGCATTGACGTGCAGTCGGCGTCGAAGGTCGTGGCGGCGGGCGCGAATGTGTTGGTCGCAGGCACCGCGGTGTTCGGGACGAAAGACGGCGTGGCGGCGGCGCTGGCGGCGCTGCGTCGCGCGGCGACGGGTTCGTCCTAAGTCCGTCGCTTGTAGCTTGGCGTCCGCGTTTTCTGTTGCACACGCCCAGCCGCGCGCGGCGATTCTTCCAAACGATTGTTGTCCGCCTGCGCCGATGCTACAATCGCCGGCGCAATGAAACTGTCGCACGTCTTCCAGGAGGGTCGCACCATGTCGCTTTCCCGCCGTGAATTCCTGGGTCAATCCGCGCTTGCGTTGGGCGTCGCCGCCGCCGGTGGCTTGTCCGTCAACGCCGCCGAAGCGCGGGTCAAGAGTCCCACCGACCAGGTCACGCTCGGCCGCTCCGGCGTCAAAACCTCGCTTATCGGCCTCGGCACCGGCTCCGTGGGCGTGAAGCATTCCTCGAATCAATTGAAACTTGGTCACGAGAAATTCTGCAAGCTGGTCCGCTACGCCTACGATCACGGCATCACATATTTCGACACGGCCGATCAGTATGGCTCGCACATCTACTTGCGCGACGCCATCAAGGGCTTGCCGCGGGAGAAGCTGTTCATCCAGAGCAAGACGCGGGCGACGACGAAGGAAATGGCGCGGGCCGATCTCGACCGTTTCCGCGAGGAACTCGGCACCGACTACATCGACAGCCTGCTGATGCACTGCATGACGCGCGGCAACTGGCCGGGCGACTTCCGCCCCGTGATGGACGTGCTTTCCGACGCGAAGGCGAAGGGCACGGTGCGCGCGGTTGGCGTCTCGTGTCACGGGCTCGATCCGCTGCGGGCCGCCGTCGATTGCGATTGGATCGACGTGGACCTCGCCCGTATCAACCCGGTCGGCGGCAACCCGGGGCGGATGGACGGCACGCCCGAACAAGTTTCAACCTGCCTGCGCGCGATGCACGACAAGGGCAAAGGCATCCTCGGCATGAAGATCCTCGCCGAAGGCACGCTCAAAACACCTGAGGAGCAGCTGAAGTCGCTGCGCTTCGTGCTCGGCCTCGGCTGCGTCGATGCATTCGTTATCGGCTTCGAGAGTTCCGAGCAGATCGACCAGATAATGAAGCTGACGGAGACCGCACTGAAGTCGCCGGCGTAGCCGCCTCGCGCTTTGCATGCCCAAGATTTCGTGCCACTGCAAGATTTCGTGCCACTGCTTGTACTCAAGCAGCGGCCGCTGTACCTCCCGCGATTGCCGAGTTTCCCGGGCTCCGTTCTGGGAACAGGTGGAGTTCTCCGATTCCCAACGCCTAGTCCCGAATTCCTCTTTGCTCTCCGTTTCGTCGTAACCTAGAGTTACATAGACGTTGCGGCGAAAGGACTTGCGTCTATTGCCGCAACGGAATAATGCCGTCTCACCTGAATTGGCGCCTCGCGCCACCCCGTCAGACTTGAGCAGAGGAAGGCCTCTCCATGAGCACCCTCGCCGTACTTGAGCAGCAGCGGCCCGAGCAGCCCGCGCCGCGCGCGACGCTGGACTTTAAGACCCTGTCGCGCGCCCAGTTGCTGCTGAAAGAACTGGTCGGCGGGTCGATCATTCTCGCGGAGGATTGGGATGCCGTCTTGCCCGCGATTCGCGACCGGCTCAAGGACTGCAAGGACGTCTCGGAATTGCTGCCGCTCCTAGTCGAGGAGAAGCTGCTGACGGATTATCAGGCGACCCGCGTCAACGCGGGGAAGGTGTTCGGTCTGGTGCTCGGCAACTACCGCGTCCTGGAGCGCATCGGCTCGGGCGGCATGGGCGTCGTTTACAAAGCAGAGCACGTGAAGCTGCGGAAGCGGGTGGCGCTCAAGGTCTTGCCGGTGTCGTCGCAGCAGGACCCGAAACTGTTGCAGCGCTTCTACACCGAGATGCGGGCGATCGCCCAGTTGCAGCACACGAACATCGTGGCCGCGACCGATGCCGGCGAGGCGAGCAGCGTTGCGCCGGACGGTCCGGTGTTGCACTATCTGGTCATGGAGTTCGTCGAAGGAGAAGACCTGGAACAAAAGGTGCAACGCGAAGGCCCGTTGCCGTATCAGCATGCGGCCGATCTGATACACCAGGTCGCTTCGGCTCTCGCCGAGGCCCACAAGCACGAGCTGGTACACCGCGACATCAAGCCGCCGAACATTGTGATCGCCCCGGACGGCCAGGCGAAGCTGCTCGATTTCGGTCTCACCCGCCACTTCGACCGCCGCATGACCGAGCCGGGCACGATGCTCGGTTCGATCGACTACATGGCCCCCGAGCAGGCGCAGGACGCGAGCCTGGTGGACATTCGCGCGGATATTTATGCGTTGGGCGGCACGCTCTTCTGGTGCGTGACCGGGCGCACGCCATTCTTACCGAAGGAGAATATCGCGTTGGAAGTGGCGGCGCGGCTGACGCTGCCGCCGCCGTCCGTGCGCACATGGCGGCCGGATTTACCGATGGAGCTTGATGCGGTCGTCTCCAAGATGATGGCCCTCAAGCCCGGCGACCGCTACGCGACGCCACGCGACGCGATGCGTGCCCTGGCGCCTTTTCTGCCGGTCACACAGCATACGCGATCGTCGCCGTCGGCGGCCGAAAGCGGCGTCCCGCTTGCCGCCCTCGAAGCGGAACCGAGCGGCAAACACCTGCCGCGCGTCCTGGTCGTGGACGATGAAGTCGGCATTCGCAACCTGTGCCGCTACGCCCTCCAGGCGTCCGGCGTCCACGTAGACGAGGCGCCCGACGGACCCGAGGCGCTGGCCACGTGCGAGCACAGTGCCTACGACCTCGTGCTCCTCGACATCGACATGCCGAAAATGAACGGCAAGGACGTGTGCAAGCGGCTGCGCGGCGGGCTCGGCGCGCCCAACCTGAAAGTCGTCATGTTCTCCGGCCGCGTCTCGAACGACGAGATGGCGTCGATGCTGCTCGCCGGCGCCGACGACTACATCGCCAAACCGTTCGGCATCGTGCAGTTGCAAGCGCAAGTGAAGGCGGCGCTGCGGCTCAAAGACGCTCAGGATCGCTCCGACCGGCTCACGCGCCAGCTCATCAACCTCAACCGCGAGCTGGAGCAGAATCTCACCGCGCGCGGCAGCGACATCGTGCAGATTCGCAACGCCCTGATCCTCTCGCTCGCGAAGCTCGTCGAGCACCGTGACTCGGAAACCGGCGTCCACCTGATGCGGCTGCAACGGTACGCCCAATGCCTGGCGAACGCGGCCGCGAAATTGCCCGCGTTCGCCGCGCAGATTGACGCGGGCTTCATTGAAATGATCGGCTGCTGCGCCCCGCTGCACGATATCGGCAAGGTCGGCCTGCCCGACCACATCCTGCTCAAGCCGGGCAAGCTCGACTCGGAGGAGCGGATCATCATGCAGTCGCACACGCTCATCGCCGCCGACACGCTGCAAGCGGTGGTGCGCGAGCACGGCGCCGCGGTCGGCTTCCTGCACATGGCGATCGACATCGCCCGCCACCACCACGAGCGCTGGGACGGCGCCGGCTACCCGGACGGCCTGGCGGGCGCGAGCATCCCCCTGGCGGCGCGCATCGTCAGCATTGGCGACGTTTATGACGCGCTGCGGTCGCGCCGCGTCTACAAGCCCGCCCTGGCACACACGGCGGCGACGGACATGGTGCTCAACGCCTCGCCGGGACAATTCGATCCGGGCTTGCTCCGCGTCTTCGAGGAGATCGCGCCGGATTTTGAGAAAATCTTCCGGGAATTGGTGGATTAACCACGAAGAACACCTTGAGCACGAAGAAAACCAGAGTTCATCGGTTTTCTCGAGCTCTTGGCGTTCTTTGTGGTTTGGTTGCTTACAGCGTCACCACCGCACTGGACCAGGTCAGCCCGCCGCCGAAGGCGACGATGATGATCGTGTCGCCCGCTTTGGCGCGGCCGGTGCGCACCGCCTCATCGAGGGCGATCGGCACCGAGGCAGCGGAGGTGTTGCCGTAACGATCGAGATTGATCATTACTTTTTCCGCGGGGAAGTCCATGTGGCTGACCGCGGAGTCGATGATGCGTTGGTTGACCTGGTGCGGGATGACGAGGGCGACGTCGTCTACCGTTAAGTTGCACTCTTCCATCGCCTCGCGAATCAATTCCTGCATGCGCGTGACGGCGAAGCGGTAAATTTCGCGGCCGTTCAATTTGATGTAGTGCATGCCTTCCGCGATCGTGGCGGCCGAGACCGGATAGCGCGAGCCACCGCCGGCCAGATTCAGCAGCGCGGGGTTGCTGCCGTCGGCGTAGAGGCGGAAAAACCGCAAGCCGCGGTGTTTTTCATCCGTCGCGGACAGGATCACGGCGCCGGCGCCGTCGCCGAACAGGATGCAGCTCCCACGATTATTGTAATCGGTGACGCGGCTCAGCGTTTCGGTGCCGACGACGAGGACGTTTTTGTAGGCGCCGGTCTGTATGAATTGGCTGCCGGTCGCAAGACCGTAAACGAAACCGGAGCAAGCGGCGAGCATATCAAACGCGCCGATCGGCCGACAGCCGAGGGCCGCCTGGAGATGGCACGCGGTCGAGGGGAACATCATCTCCGGCGTGATCGTCGCACAGAGAATCAGGTCAATGTCCTGAGCGGTCAGCTTGGCCGCGTCGAGCGCGCGGCGGGCGGCTTCGAGGCCGAGCGATGCGGACGTTTCTCCCGGCCCGGCGATGCGGCGCTCGCAAATGCCCGTGCGCGTGCGGATCCATTCATCGGACGTGTCGAGCCGGGCTTCGAAGTCGGCATTGCGCATGACCCGGGCCGGCAAGCAGCTCCCGGTGCCCCTCAGGGCGACGCTCTTTAAATGAAGAGTCATTACGCACCCAACCCAGAGCGTTTCCGTGTCGCCCGGCGGAACCCGGCGCGGCTCCGCCCATTATAGGAAGCAGACAATCAATTGTTTAGCAATTTCCGCGGTTGCTAACTTGGCGGCTCGACAGCGGTTGCGGCCCGCGTTACAACGGGGAGCATGAATCCTCCACGACCAGGGCGCTATCGTCATTACAAAGGCGCCATGTATGAGGTGCTCGGCGTCGCGCGGCACAGCGAGACGGAGGAGGAGTTGGTTGTGTATCGGGCCCTCTACGGCGAAGGCGGGCTGTGGGTGCGGCCGCTCGCGATGTTTTGCGAAATGGTGAACCTGAACGGACGCGACGTCCCGCGCTTTGAGTTCGTAAACGATCCAACAAATTGACGTTGAGAGGCGGTTCGAAGAACCGCCTGGGCAAATGCCTTCCGTCCGGGCTCGAAATCTGATAATCTCCCGGCGGCGCATCATTGCCGGAGGCAGAACATGGCACAATTGATGACTGACGACGACATCGGCAAATTGACGATTCCGGAGCGACTCGAGTTGATCGGTCAGCTCTGGGACAGCATTCCCGACGCTGCGCCGGACGCAGGCATTCCCGAATGGCATTTTGACGTAGTTAAACGCCGGCTGGCAGCGGCAGACGCTAATCCCGGTTCGGGTATCGCCTGGGAGCAAGTGCGCGACCGCTTGCGTTCAAAACAATGAGCCTCCCGATCATCTTGCGGCTCGAGGCCGTCGAAGACCTCACGCACGCGCGACTGGTATGAGGAGCAGCGTTACGGGATCGGCGATGCGCTTGTTGACGCGGTCGATAAAGTGCTGGAGCGTATCAAGTCATTTCCATTGATGTACGGGGTAGAGTCGCACGGAATTCGATGTGCGAAGACTCGGCGGTTTTCCTACGTTGTCCACTATCGCGTGCGCACGGATCACGTTGAAGTGATCGGAATCTTACACGCCGGACGAAATCCCCGCATCTGGCAGGACCGGGCCTGATGACGCTGGGCCCGACCCAATCTTTCAGAGACCTGACCGGTCCCCTTCACCGCGGCTTCACCTTCAGTCGCCCCACAGCAGCGCGTCCTGGCGGATGTTCACGAAATGCACCTTTCCCTCCGGCGATTTTACCGGCGCCGTGACCTGATACATCCCCTCCGTCGTCTGCATCCGGATTGGCCCGGCGAGGCTTTCGTGCTTCAAACCGTCGAGTCCGAGTTCGGCGAGGCGGGTTGCATAGCGTTTGTTGTTCTCGTGGTACGTTCGCTGCGCATAGTAGACGGTGTGCAGCAGGTGTTTCGCATAACCCGAAGGGTCGGGCCGGAACTTCGCGTCGCCGGGCTTCGCAGTCGAGAACTGCACATAGCCCCACGTCTCGGGCCGGTGCATGTCGATCACGCCCTGCGGCGACCAGACCCAGTTGTCTTCCTTCTTCTCCTTCACCTTCACGTACTTGCCGGCGACGATGTTGGTCTGCCATTCGACGCGGGAGAAATTGACGCGCCATTGGTCGCCGTCGTTCGGCGGCGACGGCATGCCGGCCGCTTCGCCGAGCACTTTCCACGGAAACGCAAGCTCTACCGACCAGCCGGCGTCGGTGTCGGATGGGTCGTTGAGCGCGCCGTTGACGTGGACCGCGGTTTTCAAGCCGGGAATCTCCCAGCTATTCATCGCCTTGCCGCCATCTTTGTACGGCTTGGTCAGAAACAGGTCCCACCCCGTGTTCAGGGCGTTGATCTCGAATTCGTAGTATTCGTGATTGTCGCCGTTGGGGTCGATGAAGACCTCGAAGTCGTTATCGTCGAAGATGACCGCGTCGTGCTGCGTCAACGTGGCCCAGACGTGCGATTCCTCCAGCTCGGCGCCGATGTAGAAGTAATTGTCGTCCCAGAGCATCTTGACGCGCGTGCGAAAACGCGGCCTCGGCTTGGCGGCGCCTTCGATGTCCACGAAATCGTCTGTCCAGGGGACGGCCCGCCAGGCTTCGTCGTCGAGTTTGCCGTCGATGACGAGCGGCTTCGACGCGCGGCAGCAAACGTAACCCTTCGGACGCACAAACGGCGGCACGCGGCCCTCGGCGACGGCAGGCTTCGGTTGGCCGTCACTGTGGGGCAACGCGAGAAGGAACAGGCCGAGCCCCGCGCCCAACCCGAGAAGCCGTCCGAGCCATGTCGTTGAAATGCTCATTCTGCTTTGTTATTGGCCGAACCGCTTGTCCGCAATCCGAAGGCGGGCGCTGAGCGGCAAAATCACGCGCCTGCCGACCGCAAATAAGTCATGTGATTTTCAAAAGAACCCTTCGCGGCCGGCGAATAACCCTTGGGGAGGATAATTCAATGACATCGCATCCGAGCGTTCGACTGGTTTCGCCCGAGGGAGAGGTCGCCGTGGACAGCCCGACACCCGCGGCGGGGGTCTTCCGCAAAGTGCTGCTGATGGCGTTCATCGGCTTCGTTGTGATCTTTCTGTCCGGGCCGATTATCGCAGCGCTCTCCATCGTGCTGTCGATCGGCGCCGTCGTCTTCGGCTTCGCGTTCGTGGGGTTCCTCGTCTGGGTCCTGTTCCGCGGCCTGACCGCGGGCTGGGACGTGGCGTGGCAGAACGCGAAAGAGTTCGGCGGCAATCTCGGGCAGGTCGCTGGCAAGTTCGGCCGGGGGACCGTGCAAGTTCTCCGCGTGCCGGCCAAGGGGATCGGGATGCTGGCGTACGGAACGGCCCGCGGCCTGGGCTTCATCCTCTCGACGGGCTTCTTCACACTGCGGCTTGTGGTTGAGGCGGCCTTGCTCGTGGCATTTGGAGCGCTCCTCGGCGGCGTCTGGGGCGTCGTGGCCGACTCGCCGATTGGCGGACCCGAGCTGGCGGTGCCGCTCAACGCAGCGGCAGGGGCAGCGCTGGCCCTGCTCGGCGGCCTCGTGTTGCTCCTCTGGCCAAAGCCCAAGGCGCGCTTTCAAACGGCGACACAGGGTTAAGAAGAATCGTTTCTCGCGGAGGCGCAAAGAGAAGCAAAGCTCGCAAAGGGTCTTGGACTCTCTGCGAGCAATGCGCCTCTGCGAGAAATCATTTCGCTTTTTGCATCTCCCATTTCTTCCCAGTAAAATGGCACGGCCCTTGGGCCAACTGCTTTTGACTGAGGAAGTTTTGCCATGCGCCGCATCGTACTTGGTTCCCTCCTCGCCTCTCTTCTTGTCCTTGCACCGACGTTCGCCGCCAATTGGCCACGCTTCCGCGGGCCGAATGGGACCGGCATCGCGACGGACAAGGACATTCCGACTCACTGGAACGACAAGGAAGGCGTGCTGTGGAAGGTCGCCGTCCCCGGCATCGGCAATTCATCGCCCGTGATCTGGGGCAACCGCATCTTCCTTCAGTCCTCCACCGACGACGGTGCGGCGCGCATGCTCCTGTGCCTCGACACCGCCGACGGAAAGGCGATCTGGTCGCAAAAAGTCGGCGCCGGCAAAGGCAAGATCCACCCGAAAAGCAGCTGGGCGTCGTCCACGCCGGCGACCGACGGCGAACGCGTCTACACCATGTTCTGGGACGGCACGAAGGTCAGCTTGTACGGCTACAGTTTCGACGGCAAGCCGCTGTGGCAATACAACCTCGGCTCGTTCACCAGCCAGCACGGCGCGGGGACGTCGCCGATGGCATACGACGGGCTCGTTTATCTCGCCAACGATCAGGACGGCGACTCGGTGCTCGTCGCCATTGACGGCAAGACCGGCGAAAAAGTTTGGGAAGCGCCGCGAAAGCCGTTCCGCGCCTGTTATTCGACGCCGTTTATTCTGGAGAAAGAGGGAAACAAGCCAGAGCTGATTGTCGCCAGCACCGCCGGCGTCACCAGTTACGAGCCGAAGACGGGCCGCGAGAATTGGGCTTGGGCGTGGCATTTTGAAGGCATGGCCCTGCGCACCGTCGCCTCGCCGGTGTACACGCAGGGGTTGATCGTCGCGCCCGCCGGCGACGGCAGCGGCGCACGAAACATGGTCGCCATCACCGCCGACGGCAAGCGACTCGCGTGGCAGACGACACAGCGGAACAACCCGTACGTGCCGACGCTCGTGACAAGCGGCGCCTACGTGTTCGGCATCACCGACAACAAGGTTTCGTTCGCCAATTGCTACGTCGCCAAGACGGGGCGACTGCTCTTTAGCGAACGCCTCGACAGCCTCGTCAGCGCCTCTCCGGTACTCATCGACGGCAAGGTCTATGCCATCGGCGAGGACGGCGTCGGCTACGTCTTCGAGGCGGCGCCGACGTTCAAGCTGCTGGCGAAGAACCCACTGGGCGAAGGCGTGATGGCCAGCCCCGCGGTTGCCGACGGGCGACTGTATATTCGCGGGCAAACGCACTTGTTCTGCGTCGGGAAGGCGGCGCTCAAGTAAAACCAAACGTCGGCGTAAGGCAGTCACCCGATTCGCCCGGGGGATGCAAATGGATGAAGCGCAGAACAGCGCTGAACAGGAACGGGTCGTTCAACTGTTGACGGAAATCCGCGACTTGCAGAAGGCGCACTTCAAGCGGTATCGCCAGTTTACGCGCCAGATTGAAGAGCGAGCTGGTCGAACTGAAGCAGACTCCCAGCAACGCACTGCAGAGCTTAGAGCAGCCGAGCTGAGACGGCGAAGGACACTCAACGTCGCGTTTGCGATTGGAATTGCAGCCGCACTATTTGCCTGCGGCATGCAAGTCGTCATGGGTCTGTACTTCGCTTGGTCAAGTATAATTGGGAAAGCCCCTGGGCAATGACGAGCCGAGGAATTGGCAGCAACGCCGTTGTCGGAGCTTGATGCAGGAACGACCCGCAACCCGGAGCAGATAATGCCCAGGGAGCTCGACGAAGAACTTGCCCCGCTCGTTGATGCATTTCGCGGTGCGCTGGAGGATTGTCGCGATCTCTATCACGCCGGCGCCATTGAATGTTTGCGCACCCACCCCGAGATGGCGGACACCTCGCAGGACGAATTCGTGCAGCGGATGGTCGATCTGCACCGCGGTTTGCTGCTGAAGCTTTTTGTGGAAGTCGCCTACGTCGATCGCCGCTGGACGGAAGAAGAGCTGGTCCTGGCGATTGAGCTGTTCGACCACGTCTGGAACAAACGTCTCACCGAAAAACAGGCCCGCGTGGCGCTGGCCCACTACCTCGATCAGGACGCTCTCACATGGGACGTGCTCCTCGGCCCGTTCGAGCGGCTGTCCTCGTTTCGTCCGCACGCGGCCCGGATGCAGGCACTCGTGATGCGCATCGCCAATCTTGTGGCCAAGGTGGACGGCAAGGTCGAACCGAAGGAAGTGCGGCAACTGCACTGGATTCAATCGGAGCTGGAGCGCATTCTCGTCCGGTTGCCGCTCGCGGACGAGGAGCCGGGGGCGGTCATTCCCCCGATCGCGACGCCGGTGTCGAAACAAGTCGCACTGGCGACGGCCCCGTTCCATGCCGCGCACGGCGAGGTGAAGACCCAGCCCGCCGTCTTGCTGAAGAAGCCGCCGCCGGAAGAAGTGCTCAAGGAAGCGCTCGCCGAGCTGGACACGCTCATCGGCCTCGCTTCCATCAAGCAGGAAGTCAATGGGCTAACGAACTTTTTGAAAATGCAGCAGGCCCGGCAGCAATTCAGCCTGCCCGAGACGAAGATCAGCCTGCACTCCTTCTTCACCGGCAACCCCGGCACCGGCAAGACGACGGTAGCGCGGCTGCTCGGCAAAATCTTCGGCGGCATGGGCATCCTCTCCCGCGGCCACTTGATCGAGACCGACCGCTCCGGCCTGGTCGCCGAGTACGCGGGGCAAACTGCGCCGAAAGCGCACAAGAAGATTGATGAAGCCCTCGACGGCGTGCTCTTCATCGACGAGGCCTACAGCCTGGTCGCGGAGAAGGGAGACGATCCCTACGGCAACGAGGCGGTGCAGGTGCTGCTCAAACGCATGGAAGACAACCGCGACCGTTTGGTGGTGGTCCTCGCGGGTTATCCCGAGCCGCTGGAGCGCCTGCTGCGGAGCAACCCCGGCCTGTCATCGCGCTTCAGCCGGGCGTTTCGCTTTCCGGATTACTCGGCCGCGGAGTTGGGGCGCATCTTCGAGATGCTGTGTACGACGAACCGTTACATCCTGCCGGCCGCCACGCGCGTCAAGCTGCTGCTCGGTTTCCACTACCTGCTGACGCACCGCGACGAAAACTTCGGCAACGGCCGCTTGGTGCGCAACGTTTTCGAGCAGGCGATCAGTCGCCTGGCGAATCGCATCGCGACCGTGGCGCCGCTCACGCGCGAGATTTTGACAACGCTCGAACCGGCCGACATCATCATGGAAGGCGTGCCCGATGAGCTCTGGAAGGACCTGGACAAGCCGCGCGAGTTTCAAGTGGCATGTCCTGGCTGTAAACAATCGAGCCGGCTGCCGCAGGATTACCTCGGCCACAAGGTGCATTGCAAACGCTGCAATCAAAGTTTCGTAGCCGACTGGGGCGAAATCGCGGACGACGACGATGAGCCGATTCCGATGTGAAGGGTTGAATCCAGAAGCATGATTAGCCGCCCGTCTCGGACGGGCGCGGAGCGCCACGCGTGCGATCGCGCTAGCGCCCGTCCGAGACGGGTGGCTAAACAAGCGCGGAGTTGAGGGATGATTAACATCATGAAGAACAACCGCCAATTCGTTCTTATCGCCGCTATCATCGCATGCACGACTCGGTCGCTCGCCGCCGCGCCGATCGAAGTGTCCGACCTCGCCCGCCGTCTCGACGCCATCAAACAGCCGTCGCAGTTGACGAAGTGGCAGAAGATTCCGTGGATGCTCGATTTGAACGAGGCCATCCGTGTCGCCAAGGATGAAAAGCGGCCGATCTTGATCTGGGTCTCCGGCGACGATCCGCTGGAGCGCTGCTGAGGCTACGCCGACGGGCTCCGTGCGGGCCCTCTCTCGAATGACGAAGTGATTCGCCGCATCGCCGCGAAGTTCGTCCCCGTGGCTCTCAACCTCTACAAAGTCCGCGACGCCAAGGACGCGGCCGGCGACTTCTTCCGCAGCGTCCGCAAGCAAAAAGACCAGTACCAGGGCATCTGGATCGCCAGCGCCGACGCGAAGCTGCTCGCAGCCCATCAGAACTACAAGAGCGAGAAGACGTGGACGCAAGAAGTGCTCGCCACGATGGACGGCGCGCTCAAGGCGTTCGGTCCCGTCGCGGAGCGCACGCCGAAATGGACCGATCCCCTCCCCTTCCGCGGCCACGGCGTGCGGCCCGACGGCGGCATCACGCTGGCCGTCTACAACCGCTACCAATTCGGCGGCCGCATCGAAGGACACGGCGCCATTGACAGCATCAACCTTTCCGACAAGGAATGGCAATCGTTCGCGACCGGCCCGCTTGAGGAGGGGAAGGAGTGGACCGTTCCTGAAAGCGTCGCCCGCCAGTTCTGCCGTTGCCTTTCTCCCGCCAGCGATCAATCGACCATGCCGCGGCCGAATGAGCTGAATCCGGCAAAGATCACGGCAAGTGTGCGCACTGTGGAAAATGGCCGCGCATATATCCTCTTCAAGGGCGAATTCGCGGCAATACACAAGCACCTGTTCGAGGCGGGCAAGTTTAGCCGCCACGAAGCACAACTCTCCGGCGTCGGCGTTTATGACACGGTGTCGAAGCAACTCGAATCGCTGACGTTCATCGTGAACGGGACGATGCACTCGTTTCAGCCTTATGATAAAGATGCCGTGGGCGTGATTTCGGGGGTGGAATGGCGCCGAGAGCGGCCGGCGGGCTAAATGCCTTCGCACACGCGAGTTGCGGCCCAGGGACGCCATTTGCCTTCCAGCTGCTGGATCGGCTTCAGCGCCCGGCGCCGCACACGGCAAACGCGTATCGCTGAAGGCGACGGAGCCGGACCACGCTCTTGTGCCCTTTTTGGGCTCGACGGCGAAGTAGCGGGCTTCCGGATGGGAAAGGTACAACCGCTTTTGCGTGTCCGCTTTTGTCCGGTTTTTTAACCGGACATTTGCCTTTTGTCGTTTTATGCACAGGAGTTGCGTCGGGACCGGCAATATCCTACCGGACATGATGTTTATTGGGCTTTTCATGCTTTTTCTCGAGTCGATCGGTGATCGAAAGAGGGGGCGAACTTACAGAGAGTAAGTGTACAGAATTATCGTATAGGAGTCAAGAGGAAGGTGGGGCTGCTGTTTTTGTCGCCTTGGGGGGCCGTCATTCCGGCGTGGTTCAAAACGGCCCAGATTCAGGTTGCACGCGGTAGGTCCCGCTCGGCAAGCGGGACCTACAAGATGTTACCCGCTATTGAACCGTGCCGTCATTCTCTTGAGGCGCGCCAGAGCTTGATGGAGCCGTCGTTGCAGGCAGAAGCGAGCGTTTGGCCGTCGGGCGCGAAGGCGACGCCGTTGACCCAATTGGCGTGGCCGGTCAGCGTGAGCAGCTCTAGACCGAGGGTCGGTTCCCAAAGACGGATGGTGTTGTCCTGGCTGCCAGAGGCGAGCGTCTTGCCGTCGGGGCTGAAGGCGACGGAGCGGACCACGCTCTTGTGCCCATTCAGGACTCGTTTCTCGCGCGTAGCGAGATCCCACAGAACGACGTCGCCGGCCCGGTTGCCGGCGGCCAGAGTTTTGCCGTCGGGGGCGAAGGCCACCGTCATCCAGGGCGAATCCCCAGTGAGCGCGAAAAGCTCCTTGCCGGTGTCGGCATTCCACAGACGGATGGTCCCGTCGTTGCTCGCCGAGGCGAGCGTGGCGCCGTCCGGCGCATAGGCCACGGTGTTGACTGCATCGGTGTGGCCGAGGAGTACTTGACGTTGCTTCCCGGTAGGCACGTCCCAAAGCCGCAGCGACTGGTCCCGCGACCCACTGGCCAGGGTCCGCCCGTCGGGTGCAAAGGCGACGCAGCGCACTTTATCCGTGTGCCCTTCAAGCAGGGCTTGTTGTTGACGGGTGAGCGAATCCCAAAGATGGACGGTGTGGTCGAAGCCGCCCGTCGCGAAGAAATCGCCTTGAGGAGCGAATGCGACGGATGTAACGAGATCAATGTGTGCTTTCAGCACGCCGCGCTGCTGGGCCGTGGCCACGTCCCAGAATCTGACGTTGCTATCATCACCGGCCGTCACGAGTGACTTGCCGTCGGGGGCGAAAGCGGCGGACCAAGCCTCGTAGGGCGCGTGTCCCGGCATGGGGACGCCGGTTTGCACTTCGCGCGTGTCCCAAATCGTGACGACGCCGGCGGCGGTCCCGGCGGCAAGTGTCTTTCCGTCCGGAGCAAACCCCAAGGAATCGACTGAGGAATCCGCAGCGCGGAAAAGCGCCTGAACTTGCCAATTTGCTGTGTCCCACACCCGAATGCAGCCATCCTTGGAAGCTGCTGCCAAGAGTTTTTCGTCGGGGGAATACTGGACGAACAAGACGCCGCCCGCTTTTAGCCATTTCTTGACCTCAAGCCCGAACACGTTGCCAAGCGCTGCCGCTTCGGGAGCATCATACGCAAGAGTCCTGCCATCCGCGCTTACTTGAAGCGAATGGATAACGCCATTACTTGAGCCAATGAAGTAGCGATCGTTTGGATCGCAATTTTCGCATCGGTGCATGAGACCATTGGAGCTTCCTAGGATGAGGTGTTTCCCGTCTGGCGTGAACGCGAGGACGTTGACATGCATGCTATCCTGCTTGTTTTCCGTGTAGACAGGCGTCGATTTGGTAACTCGACGTGTTGCCACGTCCCAGAACTTCACTTCGCTGTGCTTTCCCATCGAATAGTAATTCACGTCGCAGACTGCCAGGGTTTTGCCGTCCGGCGAGAAAACCGCGCATGCGATCCCGCTCCGGTGCCCTGAAAGGTTGGCTAACTCTGTTGCCGTCGTCACTTCCCATAGCTTCAGTTCGCCGGGCTGGCCATACAGTCCCCCGCCCGTGGCGAGTATTTTCCCATCCGGCGAGAACGCCAGTGTCCTTCCCCATGCATTCAGTGTCGCCCGTTTCGTCCACGTCGTAGTGTCCCAAAGTGCAATGACTCGATGGTTCGATCCGATGGCCAGGATCTTGCTGTCTGGGGAAAACACCACCGGCTGTACTACACCGTCTGCCGGCATCCCTGACAACTGACGACCGCGCCGGTGAGCAAGCCCCCAAAGGTAGTGCCACTCGAAGCCGCGCAAATCCCGCGTGCTGCCCGGCGCGGGTTGCAGGTGCTCGAGCAGTTTAATCATGGGATCAAACTGGGCGTTTTCCCATAACCTTCCGGCCACTTTGATCGTGTCCGCGTAAACCCTTTGCTCGACCCGCCACGCTTCTTCCACCCGAAGCCGCTCGTCGTCCGCGCGCGTCAGTGCTCCCTGTAGTTCGACGTTATGCTTTTCCACCTGGAAGCCATACCAAAGCACCCCGGCAAACAGGCAAAGCGCGGCGGCGCTGGACACAGCCACCAGCGCAGCGACCGCCGGCCGACGCCGCACCCATTTGCTCGCGCGCTCCAGCACCGAAGCCGGCCGGGCGAGGATCGGCTCGCCGTTCAAGAAGCGACGCAAGTCTTGCCCAAGGGCGGCCGCGCTGACGTAGCGGCGTTTCGGCTCCTTCCGCAGGCAGGTCAGGCAGATGACTTCCAGATCCCGCGGCACGTCGCGACGCAGACGGCGGAGCGGGGTCGGTTCGGCCTCTTGTAGTTGACGCAAAATGTCGATGAGCGTGACGCCGACGAACGGCGGCCGGCGGGTCAGCACTTCGTAGAGGATCGTGCCCAGAGCGTAGATATCCGCGGCGGGGCCGATGGCGCGGTTCTGCCCGGCCGCTTGCTCCGGCGCCATATACTGCGGCGTGCCCGGCTGCGTGCCGGTCATCGTTAACGAATCGGTGTCTTTCGGCGTTGCCTGCCCGTTTGCCGCGTCATCCGCGAGAGGGTCGAACAGTTTCGCCAGCCCGAAGTCGGCGACCAGCGGTCTGCCCCCGGCATCGAACAAGATATTGGTCGGCTTCAGGTCGCGGTGCAGGATGCCGCGCTCGTGGGTGTACTGGACCGCGTCGGCGAGCGTGGCGACGAGAGCGGCCGCCTCGCGACTGGGGATCGGTTCCGTCCGCACTTGCAGCCACGCGGCCAACGTCGGTCCGGAGCAATACGTGGAAGCGAGGTAGCAAACGCCGCCGACTTCGCGCGCTTCATGGACGCGAACGATGTGCGGATGGTCGAGCGCCGCGGCGGCGCGTGCTTCACGCAGGAAACGCTGGCGGGCCTCGGGCGACAGCAGCATCTCGGCACGCGGCACCTTGAGGGCCAGCTCGCGGTCGAGCAGCTCGTCGTAGGCGAGGAAGACGACGCCGCAACCGCCGCGGCCTAGCTCGCGATCCAAACGAAAGTGTCCGAGCCGGCCTTTGCCGGTGACCGGGTCCAGCGTGAAACCTTGAGACGCATCGAGTCCGGGCAGCGGCGTGATCAGCGAAAGCTGACGATCCCGGTCCAGCAGGCGCAAGCATTGCTGCGCCCGTGTCAGCCGTTGCCGCAGCTCCGGTGACACCGGTGTATCCGGCAGCGCGCTGCCGGATGCCAGGGCGTCGTCGTACGCTTCGACAAGGGCCTCGAAGTGAGCTTCCTCGTCTTTATTGTCGGGTTGGACCATGAGTCGGCTCCAGAAGTTCCTGAAGCTGGAGGAGCGTTCGCACCCAAATCTTGCGGGCCGCCTCCGCGGTGCGGCCGTCGAGCCGGCGGCCGATTTCGTCAAACGGCAGCCGCTCGTAATGCCGCCACTGCAACACTTGCCGGTCGCGTTTCGACAGCCGCGCTACGGCACGTTGAAGGGCATCGCTCTGCTCTCGACCCGCCAAGTTGGAGCTGGGCGACGGCGTGTCCGCCGCCGGCTCATTCACGGAATCGTCGGGCGTCGAGACTTCCCGCTTGCGTTTCTTCGTCGCGTACTTGCGGCGCTCGTTGGCAATGTGATTGAGCAGAATGCGCCGTAACCAGGCGAACAGCTCCCCCTCGCCGTCGCCTTGAAAACCGGCGAATTTCTCCTGCACTTTGACGAACGTATCCTGCACCAAATCCGACGCGCCAACCTTGCCACGCACCTCCGCCGGCGCCTCTTCATTGGCGATCAGCAGTAGATACGCTCGCGCAAAATCGAGAAGCCGGCCCAGCGCTTCCCGCGATCCGCCGCGAGCCTCGGCGATCCACTGCTCGACGTTCCCCGCCTGAACGCGGTCCTTGGGCGCCTGGGACACCGTGCTGCCCTCTCAAGACACGGATGAATCGGAAAGCGGACAAATGAGTGGCGCTGAGCGTACCGGCGCGGAGGGAGGAAAGCAAATGACAAATGGAATCGGCGGCGTTGACGGATCGCGGGATCGTGAAGATTGAGATTTTTTTTGGGCGGGTGCGTCCGGTTGGAGGGTGAGGCGTGTCTGAGAGGGTAAATGGCTTAGAGCTCTATCGACGGTCACGTAGGCGAACGAGCCCATTCACACCGCGGAGAAACGGCTGGCGGCTAGCGGAGCATAAATGACCGTCGCGTTTCGCCGGGACAACGGACCAATCCGCTCGCCCACAGAATCGGTGTTCTCTCAAAGAAAGGTGTGCGCGACATGGCAATTGCTTCTCCCGCGTTGGTGTATATCAACACGGTGAGCAACAGCGCCGACCTCGGTGCTGGCCTGAAGACTTTTTCCCTGAAGGAACTCCTTGGGAACGACAACGGCCACTACATCCTGCTCTGCACGATCCGCGCTGACGGCGGAACGCCGCAAGACCTCCTTCACTTCGCCGAGTATCTCGTCACCAAGTACGGCGACACGATCGCAATCGCGCAGATGGCCGACGCCAAGAACGACGGCAACTCCTTCGTGACGGATAAGCCCTCGGGCGTGATTGAGGCGAGGTGGCAGGGGCGTCGCTACGTAAGCGTCCTGATTTGGAAGTGTGCCGGGATTTGAGGCTGACAAGAAGGACCGCGTCAGTTCATGTTTGCACCGCTTTTCCATCGATCCCCGGCCGCTGGCGCATGCTTACCGATGGAACCGGAGGCATGAGCGGCATGAACTCGCGCCGAGGTCTTCATTCCTATCTGCTTTTCCGATGTTAGTGCATGGAGCACGTTTAAGGAGTATCACCGATGTCGATTTTCCAACGTTTGCTTCGCCCCATTCTTAACGACTCGGCACGCAGCACAAAACCCGAGAATCGGATTCGACCTTCTCGGTTGGGGCTTGGACTGGAGATTCTGGAAGACCGCATAACCCCTTCCGGAAGAGGGGTCGTCTTCCTGGTGAACGGGGGCAACGGTGGAACGATCCCAGACGCAGTCGACCGCCATATCGCAAACGACCTATTTCCCAAGGCAGCCTTTCCCAATGGTTGGAACGTATACGTGACGAACTGGAACAGCCCTGACCCGACCACGACGAGTGGCTTTCCTGGGGCGTTCGGGGCTGGCGACCCGACGAAGTTCGGTTTCCCTGTATTGATCGACCACCAGAACATTCTGGGGGTCGACGTGCCTACCGGGCTAAACGTACAACCATTCGCAACACCTAATCCGGTTTCTCCCGAGCAGTTCGTGGCTAACCTCACCAATATCCTGGACACTCAGTACGACGACAAGGATTTTGTAGCGCTGATAGGCCATAGTCTGGGTGGCAATTCGGTCCTCGAAGTGGCGAATCGGACCCACCGCAAGATTGATCTTCTGGCGACGCTTGATCCAGTGGGGTTCTCCTTCGATACCAGTGGTGCTGGAATCAATATCGAAGTTACCCCGGGCTATGGCCTAGGAGGAATTCAGTTCGTTCCCGCAATCTCCTTCAACATTCCGCTGGGAGAGCTTCAAGGAGCATTCGATCCGTCTTTCTTTGACCCAGCGCGCGGTTTTCCTGGGTATGGCAAGAGCCTGGTCGGGCCCAATCAGGGTAACGTCAAGTACTTCTATAATCGGTGGCAGGATAAGTTCGTCTTTCCGCTCGACCGCAATGTCAGCAGGGACTTACAAAACCTGAACGTCCAGGACGACGTTTCGGCAATATCTTACCTGGGAGAGCCAATCGCCGCTCAGGCTGTCTCTGACACTCAGCTAAACGGAGATGGCACTGTAAACGAGCATAACCCAACCTTTGAAGACATTGTTTAGGGCTATTCGCATTTGGAAATCACGGGCGGCAGTTTCGATCCCGGCGACCCGTTTCATCTAGACAAGAACGGTTTGGGCGTAACCGCCCGTCCGCTCTAGCGTAACCGCTGTGATTGCAGGGCCTTGCAGCCCTGGGATCCATAGTCGAGAGGGCCTCCTGCGGATAATCTTGCAGCTGACGAAGTCTGCAAACCCGCACGGAGGCCCGGCCAT
>JBGQKZ010000102.1:0-23839 GCA_041499805.1 Gemmataceae bacterium | reverse complement strand
TCGCCTGGGACTGACGCTGCCGACGCGACTGCGCCGGCTCGACGAACCGAGCCAGCTGTAGTGAAGACTTTCGCCCAAAACTGAACCTAAGTCCTTATTTTCCAACGACCGCGCAGGCGCAACTCAGTAACTTGGGCTAGCCGACAGCGACCGCGAACGCGCGGCGCACCACTTCCGCCGTGCCGTCGAGAATCAAACATTCAGCCTGTTTATCGAGATGGTCAGCCCGGCGCTGCTGGCTCGCTTGGAGAACGATCCTAGGTGGCCGCCTTGGATTCCGGCGAAGAAGTGACGCGACGACGTGCAGTAATGTGAGCGTTCCGATGTGAATGCGGCGTACGAGGCTCGCGTTAACCACTGGGCGTCGGGAGCCGACCGATTTCGCGCCGTTCGTTAGGGGTGAAGGTCGCGTCGCGGAAGAGGGGGCTTCGGCGATTCCATGGGTGGATTCTTCTTTTCCAGCTCGGTTATCCAGGTGCTGAACTCTAATCGCCCGCGCAATGCGTTTAGATCGGGATCCTTCTTGATGTTCTGCAGGTCTGCATATCCGGCTTCTGTAGCCTGGCGCAGTAGAGCAAGTGCTCGCACCGCCGCCGCCTCGCTGGCCGTCTTGTCCGGGTTCGCCGCGCAAAGGGCGAAGACGCAGGCGGCGTTATAGAACCGTAACCCCGCGGCGCTGTTGCCGCGTACGAGCCGCTCCGCCTCGTCTGTGGCGTCTTTGTAGCGGCCCAGGCGGGCGAGGCACGACGCGCGCAAGAAGCCAGCCGGTTCGCGCTCCGAAGGGCTGACAAAGCGGAGTGCTCGGTCAAGATCGGCCAGTGCCGCCGCGTGGCGATTAGTCCGCGTGTAGACGTCCGCTCTCGCGCCCAGCGACGCCACGAGGATGCCTGGGGCAGCCGGGTTTTTCTCGCTCCATTGAAGAAGGTCGTCGATGACCTCAAGGGACTCGGTGAAAACGGCTTCGGCTTCCGACAATTTCTCCTGCGCCGCCAGCACGGCGCCGCGATAGTACAGCGTAGCGCCCAGGTTTTGGCTGTAAAACGGCGCCCGGGGGTTTCGGCGCCGGAGTTCGCGGACGGTCGTAAGAGCCGCATCGTACGCAGCAAGCGCGGCGCTCGGGTTATGCCCTTGGAACTCGCTGTTGCCCAAGGCGACCCACACGCGGACGATGTCGTTCGCGAGGTCCAAGTTTTCGGCGAAGCGCTGCCGTAGATTCGGTTCCTCCGCCAGGACCGCCCTCCAACTCTTCCGGGCCGCGGCGACATCGCCGGCGGCAACTTCGCACATACCGAGCTCGTAACGACAGATCACCCACGAGTGGGTGGTGTTGATGTCCGTTGGGCCGGCCGCTCGGACTGCATCAAAACGGCGGACGGCCTCGCGCAGCGCAAGGCGTGCTTCGCCGACTTTGCCTTGCTGCAATGCCACCCGGCCAATGTTGGCGAGCGCGGCGGTGTACTCGAGCTGGATGTCGCTGCCGGCAGGGTTGTCCCGTGCCATCGGTTCCATAATCCCCCGCACGCGCTCGTAGGTGGCGGCGGCGGCGGGGAGCTTGTCCAGCCGTTCCTGAAAGCGGCCGACCAACGTCTCAAGCCGGGCCCGCTCGAAATCGACAGCCGGTTTGCGCGCCGCATCGATGGTCATGCGGCTTAACCGTTCACGTCCCGCTTCCGCTTCGGCAAGCCCTTCTGCGTTTCGCGCCTCATAGCCAAAAGCACGTGCGATTCCATTGCGACACTGGGCTTCCAGCAGACCATCCTCGGGCGCCCGCTCGTAGGCGGCCCGGAGCCAGCGGATCGCCTCGGCGGGCCGAGCGGCAAAGAGCTCCAGCTCGCCCAGGTCATGGAACACACGCACGAGGAGCTCCTCGGCCGCACGATCGTTCGGGTTATCTTTCAGCAGCGCCTCGAGAGCGACGCGCGCTTGATGGAGCTTGGCGGCGCCGTCGTTGACCTTGCCCGTCATCCCCTGCTGGGCGGCGATCAGCCACGTCGCTTCCGCGAGATCGCGCACTTTGTTGGCGTCCGCGGGGGCGTTGCGGGCAATCTCTTCCGCCAAGTCATGCGCTTTTTCGAAAGCTTGCCTGGCTTCCTCGCGCGAGCCCATTTCGGCGAGCACCTTGCCCATCCGCAGGTGCGCCTGGATGACGTCCTGCCGAAGCTGAGGATCGTCGGCGCCAGCGGCGAGGAATTTCAGGTAATAATCGCGTGCTTGTTCGAGCAACCGCCGTCGCAGCTCCTGCGTGCCTGGCGTGCCGCGGAGCAGGTCGCGGCTGGTGCTGACTTCGGTGAAAAACTGATCGACCGCCGCGCGCGGCTCGGAAGTGCTCGTCCGCCTGACGGCGTGCCTCAACCTCGGAAGCGACGGCATGCTGCAGCTCCTGCCGTTGCTTCGTCAACACAATCGTCCCGACCGTCAGGCCCGCGACGCCGACGACAAGCAAAGTTGCGACGGCCACGCCGCCGGCGACCGCTCCGCGATTCCGCTGCACGAATTTCCGCAGCCGGTACACCGCCGACGGCGGTCCCGCCTGCACCGGTTCATCGCTGAGAAACCTCTGGATGTCCGCCGCAAAGCCGTTCGCGGTCTCGTAGCGGCGGTCGCGCTCCTTCGACAGCGCCTTCATCACGATCCAGTCGAGTTCGCCGCGCACCCACCTGGTCAGCTTTGCAGGCTCCGTCTTCCGGTGCGCCGAAATCGACGGCAGCGCTTCACGCGCGTCGCTCAGCCGCGTGCTCGGTTTAGGCGGCTCTACCTCGCGAATCAGCCGCAGAATTTCGCTGTAGGCGGCGTCGCGGAGTTGCTTGCGGCTCAGCGGCGTGGTGCCGGTGATCAACTCGTACAGCAGCACTCCCAGGGAATAGATGTCGCTACGGGTGTCGATGTCGAGCTGATTCATCTCCGACTGCTCGGGAGACATGTACTCGAGCGTGCCGACGAGCGCGCCGAAGCCCGTGAAGATGGTCCGCTCGGTCAGTTTCTGCTGCGTCGCTTTCGCGACCCCGAAGTCGATCACTTTCGGAACCGGCTTGCCGTCGTACAGCGAAACGAGCACGTTTGTCGGCTTGATGTCGCGGTGGATGATGCCTTTCTGGTGCGCGTGCTGAATCGCCTGACAAACCGGAACAAAGAGCTCCAGCCGTTCGCGCGGCGTGAGGTGGGCGTCGTCACAATATTTTGTGATCGCCACGCCTTTCACGAGCTCCATCACGAAATAGGGACGCCCCGTATCGGTCGTGCCCGCGTCGAGCACGCGCGCGATGTTTTGGTGGTCCATCATCGCTAGCGCTTGCCGTTCCGCTTCGAAACGGGCAATGACCTGAGCACTGTCCATGCCTGCCTTGATTACTTTGACTGCGACCTTGCGGGCGACCGGCTCGGTCTGCTCAGCCATGAAGACCGTGCCCATGCCGCCCTCGCCGATCTGCTGGAGCAGCTTGTAGCGGCCGCCGACCACCGTTCCGACTTGCTCTGCCGCCACGGCGCTCGTTGCGGGATAGCCGAGCGTCTTTCCCGACGGCACGGACGGATCGGCGGGCGGACCCAGGATGCCGGCAGCTTTTTCGTGTGCCGCGAGCAAGTCACGCACACGTTGCCGTAGTGCGGCGTCCGCCCCGCAAGCCTTTTCAAGGAACGGTTCCCGCTCGGCTGCGGGTTGCTCCAGGATGGCGGCGAACAGTGATTCTTCGGTCATGGCATGGCCCTCCGCTGTTCCATGCGACAAAAAGAAGCCGAGCACGTCACGTCGGCTCCATTTTCTTCGTGCCGTCCATCGCCGCGTACAGCCAGGCCCGGGCATAGCGCCACGCGCGGTCCGCCGTGGACGGCGAGATACCGAGAAAAGCGGCCGCTTCCGGTAGTGCCAAGCCGGCAAAATACCGCAGCTCAACGAGCTTCGCCTTGAGCGGATCGTGCGCCGCGAATTGTTCAAGGGCTTCGTGTAAGTCGAGCACGTCGTGGTCCGGCCCAGCGGCGGCCATTGCATCCAAATCGACGCGCTCGCGGGCCACGAGACCGCCATGCTTAACCCGCCCCTTGCGGCGTGCCGCTTCGACCAGGATGCGCCGCATCGCCTCGGCAGCCGCGGCAAAGAAGTGGCCGCGGCCGTCCCAGCCGGGGTCGGCGTTGTCGCCCACCAGGCGCAGGTAGGCTTCATGCACCAGAGCCGTTGCCTGGAGCGTCTGGCCCGGCGCCTCGCTGGCCAGTTTGCGCGCCGCCAACTTGCGCAGCTCCTCGTAGACCAGCGGGAGCAACTGCTCCGCCGCACGGGCGTTGCCTCGCGCGAACTCGGACAAGATGCGAGTGACGTCGTTCATACACGCAGTAGAAAGCCTGAGCCCGGCCCGAAAAGCCCGTAGACGGCTGCCCGACCTGTTCGGAGTTTTCTCTCCGTTCGCCACCAACTTCAATGGCTACCGAGCGCTCTGCCTGCACCAAGACCGCCGCCGAGTGTAACAGTCCAGACGCCGTAATGCCTTCTTTCTTCGGCAACTCGTCACGCCGGAGTCTTCACCGGCGCAGGCCCCATGCGTTTCAACGCTGTGTACGCCAACCGCTTGTGCGGCCTGTCCATTTGTTGCTGGCGGTTCGTCTTCCCGTCGACTACGATTTGTCCGATACCCGCGACGTCCAGCGTTGGGCATCGGGAGGCGTCCCTGTCGAACGCGGTTGGTCCTTGGAGTCCGTCGCCAAAGGAGGCTGTGCGATGCCATTGCATTCGCTGAAAAGACTGGTGTTGTTGTTCGGCGTGCTTTTTACGTTGGGCGCCGTGGGTCGCGTGTATGCCGATCCGCCGACCGGCTGGGGTGGAGGCGGCAAGGGCTACGAGCTCAGCGTAGACAAGTCGGTGAAAAAGGCCGGCGAGGCGAGCGGCGCCATCAAGGCCGGCGACATCGAGGCCGACAGCTTCGGCACGTTGACCCAGGCATTTCGGGCGGATGACTACCGCGGCAAGCGCATCCGCATGACTGCATACGTCAAAGCCGCCGACGTCGAAGGCTGGTCGGGTCTATGGCTGCGCATCGACGGGAAGGAAAAGACGGGACTAGCCTTCGACAACATGGGGGACCGGCAGATCAAGGGAACGAAAGACTGGCAGAAATACGAAGTCGTGCTCGACGTGCCGGCGGAGGCGGAAGAGATTTACTTTGGCATCTTGCTGGCGGGAAAGGGCCAAGTGTGGGTGGATGACTTCGCCTTCGAAACGGTCGGCAATGAAGTCAAGACCACGGGCGCGCCGGCGCAGTCGATGGACCGGATGCACGAGTTGGTGAAAGATCTCCCGCAGAAACCGAAGAATCTCGATTTCGAGCAGTAACGTCCTTCGACGCAGCACAGTGGTACGGAGAAAGAAAGGCCATGACGGACCCGCCGCAGTATCCCGCCGGCGCCTTTCAACCGGAGGACGAGTATGGCGCGGCAAGGAGTTCGGAGTTGATCGCCGCCATCGAGCAGGCGCCGGCCGCCTTGCGAACCGTGCTCGCGGGCCTATCCGACGATCAACTCGACACGCGCTACAAAAACTGGACGATCCGCCAAATCGTCCATCACCTGGCGGACAGCCACGTCAACAGCTACATCCGGTTTAAGTGGACGCTGACCGAGGAGCGCCCGACGATAAAGGCGTATGACGAGGGCAGCTGGGCGGCGCTGGAAGACGCACGCACCGGCGACATCGCCGCCCCGCTCGCGCTTCTGGATGGAGTCCATGCCCGGTGGGTCCAACTTTTGCGGTCAATGACGGCTGAGCAGTTTGCTCGGTGCTTCCTTCATCCCGAGACGGGCGCGACCGTAAGCCTCAACGCAGCGCTCGGTTACTACGCGTGGCACGGCAAGCACCACACCGGGCAAATCGCGTGGTTGCGCGAGCGGGTCGGCGAAACTCGAACGCATTGAGCAGGTCGTTCGTGGGTTGGGGTTGAAGGTGCGGATTGAAAGTGCGGTGGGAGCGCAGGCCCGGACGGCGTTGAATCCTTGGGACCTTTTTTGTCATTGCGCTCCAAGCGGTGCGCGTCCTTGGTATACTTCGATCCAGGAGAAAAGCGATGACGACCGCCACTCAAACCAAGGCGAACGAGCAATCCGCGGCGCAGGCAGCGCTCTTCCAAGAGTTGGCGGAGCGCTGGCGCGAGGAACGGGGACCCACGTCATCGACCACGGACATGGCCCTTTGCCCGTCGTATCAGCGCATCATCGGCATGGGGCCGGCGGCGGTTCCGCTCTTGCTACGCGAGTTGGAGCTGCGTCCGGATCATTGGTTCTGGGCGCTGAAGTCGATCACCGGCGCCGATCCGGTGCCGCCGGCAAGTCGCGGCAAAGTCCGCGAGATGGCCCGCCTCTGGCTTGAATGGGGGCGGAACCAGGGGTATCAGTGGTAACGTGCCGTTCCAGCAATTCTTTCCAAACCTGCCAGCGACCGGCTATGCGGTCACCAGTCCGGCGACCTTCGACTACAACTGCATCGCGTGGGCCGCCGGCGTCCAAGACGATTGGTGGTGGCCCGACCCGCTCGACGTGAGCTACTGGCCCGCCGCCGCCCGGCGCGAGGAGACGGTGCCCGCGTTCATCGACGCATTTCAAGCTCTCGGTTATCAGCCCTGTGCCGACGCCGCGCTCGAAGCGGGCTTCGAGAAAATCGCTCTCTACGCCCTGGCCGGAGCCCCCAAGCACGCGGCACGGCAGTTGGCCAGCGGTCGCTGGACAAGCAAATTAGGTGAACTCGACGACATTGAACACGAACTCGACGGCCTGGTCGGGTCGTGGTACGGCGCGGTCGTGCAATTCATGAAACGGCCGCGGGTTGGGATGTAGTTCAGCGAGGCAACGGCTTCGCGACGCGGAGAATGCGGTCCTTCCCCAGCATCGCCGGCGGCTTGAGCCGGAAGCGGCTCGCCTAACGGATCGGGCTGGAAGAGCAGCAAATCCAGCGCTACGAGGCGGGCGATTATGGGGCGGCGAAAGTGGAGCGCGCTGAGCAGGTCGTTCGTGCGTTGGGGTTGAAGGTGCGGATTGACAGTGCGGTGGATGCGTAGCGCGATGGCTCCGGCAGTTGAACGCTCCTTTTCTTCGCCCAAGGGCTTCGCAAGGTCTTCCTGAATCTTGCCTGTCCCCTCTTGCACGTCTTGCATATAATTCAAGTTCAGGCGCGGCGCGTCCCGATCCAGGTCGAAGGATCCATGATGGGGCCCATCCGGTTCCTCTGGGACGACGAACAGGACCCGACGGGCAACTACTGGCACATTTGCGTCGAGGGGCGCGGGTCACGCAGGGGGAAGTAGAAGAGGTCGCTTCCAACCCACGCAATGAGGTCGATGAAAGTGATTCCAGCGGCTACCCAGCCACGTTCGGCTGGACGCGCGCCGGCGAGCACATCATCGTGGTCTGGGAAAAGGTGGAGGACGACCCGCTGGCCGTCTACCCGATCACGGCGTACCCCGTACCGCCCAAGAAGAAGAGGAAGAGACGATGAGCACAGGTCGCACGATCAAAGCTCGGCAACCGAAGAAAGCGGCGCTCGCTCGGCCAGGCGGGACGCCGCAGTGGACCGCCGCGGACCGCGCCCGCCGCCAGGCCGTGCGCGACAAGTTCAAGGGCTGCCCGACCATTGAGGAATTGGAAGCTCGCGGAGAACTTTCGGGCGCGCCGATGAAGACCGGCGCCTACTTCAGCGTCCGCGTTCTGCTGCACGAGCTCAAACAGGCCCGGATCGCCGCCGGCCTCACCCTGGCCACGGTCGCCGAGCGCTGCGGCATCGATGAAGCGACCCTGAGCCGCCTGGAAAACGGCAAACAACGCAACCCCACCATCGACACGCTTTGGCGCTACGCGGATGGACTCGGCAGGCGGCTGATCGTAGGGACGGATAGGGTTTCGTGAGCTGACGTGGGACAGAAGCAGCTCGCCCAACGGCTCGGGCGGAAAGAGCAGCAAATCCAGCGCTGCGAAGCGGCCGATTACGCGGCGGCGAAAGTGGAGGGTATTGAGCAGGTTGTTCGTGCGTTCGGGCTGACAGCGCGCTACGGGCCTGGCGGCAAAGGCGATCCGAGTCGGCCCCTTTCGTACCCGCTGCCCTCACGCTCGGCCCAACCGGCGGCGACAGGAGTTTGCGAATGGCGCCGAACTTGAACGGGCCAGCGTCCTTTTTCTCCAGCGCGTCGAGCCGTCGACACAAACCGGCGTGCGCGCCGGCCGGCGCTTTCCAGCGAGGTGAAACGCGGATACCTGCTACGACTCGGGCGTCTCAGCCCTCATCGTTCGCAAGAACACCACCGGATCGAGAATCTCCAAGTCAGGATATTGTCGCCGGAAACCTGCGTCCTTCATCAGATCAGGCAGGTCCGCATCGCGACTGACCAGATATTTGGCCTTGGCGGCGATCGCGAGATTGAGATATGGCTCGTCTTTCGGGTCTCGGTCGAAAGCGTAGCCGCGCGGGACACTGGCGAGGGCGATGGATTTCGATTCGGCGTTTTGCAGAAAAGTGGAGACGTATTCGGAAGTAAGACGCGGGAATCGGCGCAGCGTCTTGGGGCGGGTCAGAACGTCGCGCAGCTCGGCGAGGATATCGGCACTGAGGAAGAGCGTTACTCGGCCTTCATCGACGAGATCCAGGCATGCCCGCGCTGGGCTGGCGGGCCGGCCGGCGCCTTGCAGGAAGACCATGCAATCAAAAACGGCGCCGGGCTTGGTTACTTCCGGCCCTGTTTCGCTTGCCATGCTTCCTCACGCGCTTCCTCAAGGAACCGATCGAACTCTTCATCGGTGAGCCCCGCCTCCGCGACGGCGTCCGCGATGGGGGCGCAAACCTCGGCGAACGTGCGCGCCTTGGCGACCTTCTCCTCGACCGCCTGAACGACAAAGGCAGTTAGGTCTTGGCCATTGCGTGCCGCGTGTTCGCGCACGGTTTTTTCGAGTTGCGGGGAAAATTCAATCGTTACGCTCATGTGTCGGCTTGCCACGTGTACCGGTCGATCGATCTGTCGCTTCATTATATCGCGACGCGACGGTATGGGAGCGCGGCCGATATGCTCACGCTCATTCTTCCCGCCCAAACCTGCGTTACCCACGTGTCGCCGCGCCCGCCACCGACAGGAGTCCGCGAATGGCGTCGAACACGGTGTCAAACGGGGCATCGTCCTTTTTCTCCAGCTCATCGAGCCGCCGGCACCAATCGGCGTACGCGGCCGCCGAACTCGGAGGCACGCCTTCCGGACGATGGCCACGCTGGTTCCGCGTGGAAAGCCGGAAAGTTGAAGTCCGCCGGAAAGCGATGACGACCGATTCTCCGCGCTGGTCGGATGGACTGCGACCGGCGTGCGTGCTTTCAACATCCGCCCCGCCGTTTCTCTCCATCAAATCCTTGACACCTCCCGACTCGTGGTTAGACTGGACGTCATTAGTGTTCGTGCGAACACTATGACAGCTGCAACGGGGCGTCCGATGACGTTGGTAAGGAACCTGTCGCGTATAGAACTGTCCAGGAGCGTGAGACATATAACGCATAACTTGGGCACAAACCAAGAAAAAACGCAAATCATCGCCATAACTCTAGCTCCCAACAAGAGTTATTCATAACGACCGTTTTGAGACGTTTTCGATTTTCCGGTGGTTAACGGTGGTTATGGGCCGTTATGGGGTGCATCGCACCGGACGTGAGGCGACTTCAATGAACAGGCGCGACAAGCCGAGGCATACGGCTGCCGGCGCTGGGCAGCGTCCTTTTTCTCCAGTGCGTCGAGCCGTCGAGACCAATTGGGCGTCGGACCGCGTCCGATTCATTACATGCGTTGCACCCAAAGAACCGACGGCGAGCGAATCACGGGTTGCGCTTTCGCCAACGTCGGACGACCGTTTCGGCGAGTCCGCGTCGTAACCAATTAGATGACATCGGGTTGCTGAATAAAGTGCGCATTATCCTGCTCGGTCGGATTCGTTACAGCCCCCCTCACAAAACGGCCGGCGTGTGTGTGGGGTGTAATGTAAGTAACGAATCCTGGCACCCAAAAGCACCTCGTGCGTTGGCGAGGGGCGAATGCTCCCGCAGGCTGGTCCCAGTGTCCGGCGGCTTTCCGCGGGACCTCCGAGGATGCCGCCGAGCGCGGCGAGAGCTATCCGCCGACGACTGGAAAAGTGTGTCAACGAAAAAGACCAAAGAAATTGGTGCCCGAGTCCGGCATGATCGCGCCCAACGCATGGGGGCGGCGATGCCGGGCTTATGACGTCGCCGGTACTTGGACCGCGGCGAGCGCGGTCCGTCCCGTAGCTCTGCCGCCGCGGCTGACGAACGCGCCTTCCCAAGCCCGGCTCACGTAGAACAGAGCCGCGGCGCAAGCGAAGCCGACGACCGCGAATCCGAACAGGCCGCCGGCGAAGGAGCCGGTGCTCTGTTTGACCGCTCCCAGCAATGTCGGGAGGAAGAAACCGCCGACGCCGCCCGCTGCGCCGACGATGCCGGTGACGACGCCGATCTCCTTGGCGAAGCGTTGCGGCACGAGTTGGAAAACGGAGCCGTTGCCCATACCCAGGCAGCCCATGCCGGTGAAGACGAGCATCGTGCCGGCGGCCAACGGCGGCAGCGTCGCCAAGCCTGCCATCATGAGCCCGACGCCGACGTAAAGCACCATCAACATGCGGATGCCGCCGAACCGATCCGCGAGATAGCCGCCCACCGGCCGAAGCAGCGAGCCCGCGATCACGCACAGCGTGGCGAAGGTCCCGGCCTGCACGCGGGACAGCTCGTACTGGTCGTGAAAGAAGATGTTCAGGAAGCTCGCCAGGCCGACGAAACCGCCGAAGGTCACGGAATAAAACAGGCAAAACCACCACGTGTCTTTTTGCCCCAGCACCGCCGCGTAGTCGCGGAGCGGCTTCGGCGCCGGTTGCTTGCGGCTGTCCTTGGCGAAGATTACGAACACGAGCAGGGTCAACAGTATGGGCGCGAGCGCGAGGCCGAAGACCGCGTGCCAACCGAGCGACTCCGCCAGACGCGGGGCGAAGAACGTGGCCAGAGCCGTGCCACTGTTGCCCGCGCCGGCGATGCCCATCGCCATGCCCTGGTACTCCGGCGGGTACCAGCGGCTGGCGAGCGGCAAGGCCGCGGCGAAACTGGCGCCTGCCACGCCCAGCAGCAACCCGGTCAGCAGCAGTTTGCTGAAGCTATCCGCCCACAACCAGCCCATGAGGAGCGGGATCAGGGTCAAAAGCAAGCCGATGATTCCCGTGCGGCGGGCGCCGATGTGGTCGGTCATTACACCAAGCACCACCCGCAGGATCGAACCGCCCAGGAGCGGCACGGCGACCATAAAGCCCTTTTGCGCGTCGTCGAGTCCGAAATCCGGTACGATGGAGTTCGCCAGTGCGCCGAGCAGCACCCAGACCATGAAGCTGGCGTCGAAATACAGGAAAGCACAACCGAGCGTCGGCCAATGGCCCGCGCGGAAAAAGGCGCGCAAATGCATGACGTTCCTCCCAAAGTAAACCAGCGCTAGAAGATGGGCTCGGGCTGCCGGACGACGCCCCGGTCGGCGTTCGGCTTGCTGCGCAATAGGCGAACTTTCTCGACGGCGACCGCGCAGAATTTCAATTCCGGCTGCTTGGCGACCCGGCCGATGGCGCTGATCGCCAGGTAGTTGGCGGCGTTGCCGGCGCCAAAGAGGTCGCCCCAGTGGAACGGCACGAATACCATGCCGGGCCGCACGCCGTCGCGCACTCGTGCCGGCAACTGGATCGTGCCGCGCCGGCTGGATACCTGGAGCAGGTCCCCGTCCTCGACATCAAGTCGGTAGGCGTCATCCGGATTCAACTCGATAAACGCCGCCGGCTCACGCCGGTTGAGCTTGCTCGCTTTGGCCGTGCGCGTCAGCGTGTGCCAGTGGGCGTAGAGTCGGCCGGTCGTCAACACGAACGGGAATTCATGGTCCGGAAGCTCACGCGGCTCCTGATGATCGCGCGTCAGAAAAAGGGCCCGGCCGTCGGAGGTAGGGAACACGCCATCGAGGTAGCGGCGCTTCGTGCCGGGATGATCGACGTTTGGGCAAGGCCATTGCAGGCTGACGGCCGTGCGCAGGCGGGCGCTGGTCGCGCCCGCCATATCGCACGGCCTTCGGGACGTGAGGCCGATGAACTCGTCCCAGATTTCGCCGGCCGAGTTGTATTCAAAGCCGCGATAGCCCATGCGCCGGCCGACGCGGGCCAGGATCTCCCAATCGGGCAAAGCCTCGCCGGGCGGGTCGAACAGCTTCGGGCTGTAGCCGATGGTGCGTTCGCTGTTGGTGCTGGTCCATTCCTTTTCGCCCCATTGAGCGGCCGGCAGCAGCACGTCGGCCAGACGCGTCGTCTCGGTGGGGTGATAGGCGTCTTGCACGACCACGAGCTGTGCCCGCTCCAGCGCCCGCCGAACGTGGTGCAGATCCGGCAGGCTCACGGCCGGATTGGTCGCGGCGATCCAGATCGCTTTCAATTGCCCTTTTTCGAGGGCGCGGAACATCTCCACCGCGGTCAGACCGACGTTGGGGCTGATCGAACCCGTTGGGCGTTGCCAGTATTCCTCCACTTGGCGCCGATGCTCAGCATCTTCCACCGTGCGGTAGCCGGGAAGCTGATGCGACAACAACCCCGTCTCGCGTCCGCCCATCGCGTTCGGCTGTCCCGTAAGCGAAAACGGGCCGGCGCCCGGTTTCCCGATCTGGCCGGTCAGAAGATGGAGATTGATGAGACTATTGTTCTTCCACATGCCGACGGTGCTCTGGTTCAGCCCCATGCAATAAAAGCTGAGCCAGGTGCGGGCGCCGGCGAGCAGACGGGCCATGCGGAACACGGTTGATTCATTGAGGCCTGCGGCGGCGCAGAGTTCCGCACGGTCCTGCGTCATGAGGAAGTCGCGGTACTGCGCGAATCCGTTGGTGTGCGTCTCGATGAAGCGTGCGTCGACCGCGCCCATCATGAGCAGCACGCGGCCCAGCACATTGAGAAAGGCGATATCGCCGCCTGGCGCCAACGGCAAGTGCCAATCCGCCGCCGCCGCCGTCGGCGTGCGCCGTGGATCGACGACTACGATCTGCTGTTCCGGCCGCGCCTGCTTGCTCGCCTTGATGCGGTCGAAGATGACCGGGTGCGCCTCGGCCATATTGCTTCCGATAATCAAGATCACGTCGGCCAATTCGATGTCGTCGTAACAGCACGGCGGGCCATCGCTGCCGAGGCTGGTGCGGTAGCCCGCCACCGCGGCGGCCATGCACAACCGGCTATTAGAGTCCGTGTTGTTGGTCCCGAAGCCGCCTTTGAACAGCTTGCCGATCAAATAGGCCGCTTCGCTGTCGAGTTGTCCGCTGCCGTAGAATGCGACCGCCTCCGGACCGTAGGCGTGCAGGATGTTCGTGAAGCACTCGACCAGATACGCCAGGGCCGTGTCCCAATCGACCGCGCGGAAATCGCCATGCCGGCTCAAACGCAGTTGCGGGCGTGCAAGACGGTCTGCGGTGGCGATCGTCGGACCCAACTGGGCGCCCTTGGCGCAAATGCGTCCGAGGTTTGCCGCTGCACTCTCGACACCGCGTACGCGCAGCTCCTTGCCGACTAGCCCCTCAAAGCGCAGCCGGCAGCCGACGCCGCAGTACGGACAGACCGATTCGCCCTCGACCGCCGAACTCATCGCTTCCCCAATAGGAACACCGGTCAATGCGCAGCCTCCACGCGTAGGCGGAGCGCGCGGGTCGATCCGTGATCCAAACTCGGGAGAGAGAGTTCGGCCGGGCGAAACTCCGAACTCGGGAGAGACGAGTCGGCAAGCAAGCCGGAGACTGGGGAATCCCGGCGCAGAGATTCCTTTAGACCCTGTTGCAGAAATTAGTAGGTGCCGCAAGCCGAGCGGCACCGGTCCGGCTCGGCTCGCCGGACCTACCTTAATTCTGCAACAGGCTCTTAGCCAAGATCCAGAGCAAGGTGCGTGCCGATCAGCGCGTGGACAATCGACGAATGAAGAAAGGCCTTGATTTCAAGGCGACGGCGTGCGTCGTCACAGGCGTGAAACCAGGTTCCGCATTCGGCGATTGCCTAAACAACAGGCAGGAGTTGTCAAGATACCCGCCGCAGGCAGCGGTTGAACGATTGCGATGCCGCGGCCAGCTTTGACGCCGCGCAGAGTAGACCAATGTAGCGGTTCGTGAACTGATGCGTCTTGCCGCTACCGGCCGACGCGCGCGTGGTCGGACACATGGCCGCCGAAACCGGAGTTGCCGAAACCACGCCGGTTTGCCACACGAATGCTCAGCGAGACAGTTATAAGGCGCCGGCGTCGTGTCTTAGCGGTGCGCCGCTCGTCTCGATTTGACTTAACCCGTTACTGCCGAAGGTGGGACTCGAACCCACACGCCCTTGCGGGCACCGGATTTTGAGTCCGGCGCGTCTGCCAATTCCGCCACTTCGGCGCTCAGGCTGAGTAACGACTTGCGTCAATTACCCATGCGAGGCTTTCGGCCTTGTGACCGTTTGGTGACCGTTTTGCACCGGAAACCCCTCATTCGAGCCAGGATACTGTAGCACGTGTTCAGGAGCAAGAGACCCCTGACCGTATGGCAGGCGGCCAAGGGCTTGGCGCTTCGTCTGCGCATGCATCTTGGCGTAGATCCGCATCGTCATGTCGAGGGTTTTGTGACCCAGCAGCTCCTGCACGCTCTTCGGGTCAGCGCCGCCGGCGATGAGGCTGGTCGCGAACGTCCGCCGCAGGCTGTGCAAGTCGATGTGCTCGATCTGCCGCTCGTCGCCGTCGAGCGTCTCGACCTGGATGGACGCGAGTTTGCAACAGCGTAGGAACGCATGGTACGTCCCCGAGCGGTGAGTCAGCGGCGTGTTTTGTGTGCTGACGAACACGTGATCGCGAGAGAACCGAGCGCGCACCTTCTCCGTGATCTTCGGGATCTTACCGACGCCCGGTTGCCGATCTTTGCGGCCCGCCTCTTGGCGCCGCAGGATCTCCCACAGGCCGGCATCGATCGGGATCCGCCGCAGAGTATGATTCTTTGCCACGTCGGAGCGCACGAGCAGCTCGCGGGCGTCCCAATCGACATCGGCGAACGTCAGGCTGGCAAGCTCCTCTTTTCGCATGCCGGTCACCAGGAACGCGTACCAAATATCGCGCCATGGCTGTGGGCTCTTGTCGAGCAGCCGTCCAACTTCCTCCACGGTCAGGGCCCGCCCTTCCTTGGGGTGATCGTGCCGCAACGGCGAGAGTTTCTCGATCGGGTTGAGCGCGATAACGCGGGCCGGATCGACGCCCCAGCGGAGCATCGTCGCCAGCGCTCCAACTTCCATGTTGACCGTGCGCGGCGTCGCGCCGGCCGCGAGCCGCTCTTCCCGATAGAGCAGCACAGTTTCCACGGTGACCTGCGAAACCCGGTTGGCCGGGAGGCGCGCGAGGATCGCCTTGAGACACGTGCCGTACCGCGCCACGCTCGAGGGCTTGAGGGTTTGCCGGCAGTGCCGCATGTACTGTGTCTTCAGGTCGGCGAGGGGGTAATCGTTGTCCATCAAGTTGAAGTCCGCCTTGTCCGCTCTGGATCGCAGCTCGTTGAACAATTGCATGGCCACGTCGAGGTTGCCTGACAGCTTCTTCCGAACGCGGCGGCCGCCTCCGTAGAAGTCGCAGTAATAGGCACCGTTGCGGTACCGGATACCATCGGGGAGCTTTCGGGGTCGAGGCATGGGACAGTCCTTTCTGGAAAGACGCCACGGGCGCGGGCCGCTTTCCAGGACGGCACCGCGCGCCGCGGCAAAGGAAGGAAAACGCTGAATCGTGAGAGCTTTATCCGGCATGGCGTGCTACTTATTGTTCATGCTGCGCACCGAACCGACCTGCGAATGTTGCGGGATGCCCGAATACGAAGAAAACAACGGGCAGCGAACGTTCTCAGCATTCACGGACGAGCAGCTTTGCCTTTGCGGAGCCTGCATAGCTCACTTCTCGACTCCTGAAGGCAAGGCCGCCTTCAAACAGTTTCTCGCCTTGCCGACTCCCAGCGCTAACTTTCTCAACAGCCGCTGACTCATGTCAACGTCCGCGCGCTCGCCGGCGGAGCTGAGGAAGTTTGTCAGGCGTCTGGCACCGCGCTGGGCGTCGGGTATACTTCGTTCATGGACGCGGAACCGACGGCCCTCTGCGTTTTCTGCAAAACCCCTGTCTCTGACGACGAGCAAAAACGGGCACAGGCTGAATACCCGGGTGATGACCGTGTGCTTTGCGAGCGATGCGCTGGAGCGCTCGCGGCCGCGTTCGATGATCGTTGAGCACTGGATCGGAGAAACACCAAAATGTGGTACGCCACTCACAAGGACAAACACGAGAAACGGTTCCGCCCGTGCTTGTTCTTTGAGCTATTCTGCGAACAACGTTGCAGTTGCGAACTCCGAGTATTCCGCCGCCGGACAGGGGAGGTTAGATGACGCCTCGATGACTGTGAAGCCGCCACGATCCGTCGCCCGCTTGAACATCCGAGGCATGAATGACATTCGTTGGATGGTTACGCCGGACGCCGTCTTCATCTCGGCGGAGAACAGTGGCCGTGATGCGTCTGCGGGGGAGCGGAGCTGCTGAATCACGGCTTCGCTCGGGGCCACTATCTCCAAGGTCGCCATGATCTTGCCGTTAATCCAGGCGAGCTTCAAGTCTGCAACCATTGACGAATTAGCCCAAGTGAAACTAAACCGCTTCTCCTCGAGAAAATACCGTACCTGAGGTGCAACTGACTCTTTCGCGGACGGCATTAACAGCGGCCATGCCGCGATCCCGCCGAACGTCGCCATGGCGAACAAACACACACCGAGAGTCAACTTCAGTGTGTGATTCTCCCTTCTAAATCTGGCGAGATTGGTGTCTTGGTGCGGTTCCACGGCGACAGCCTGTTCTGGTTGCATGGATGACACCTTCGGATTGATGTGTGCCGCGCTGATCTCAGAGTAATCAAGCTGACCAACAATAGCATTCTCGACACCCGCCGTAGCGCCGTGCAGGCGGCCGTCACACCTCGCCGCTCTCGCCCGCCCTCATCTTCTCCGCGACCCTTTGCCACGCCAGCATGTGAAGGAACGCGTCGGCCAAGCGGACCGGGTCAGAAGCGGCGAAGGCGCGAGGTCTCGCGGTATCCACGAAGTCTTTCACCGCGGCTCGATCGAACGGCAGTCCGCGGCGTCGGAGTTCGGTTTCGACGGCGTCGATGCAGGCTTCATTGTTCATCGGGCGTTATCCGGCGTGCGGGCAGCGGGTTCGGCGCCTCTGCGAGCGATGGTGGGCAGTGTCAAGCGAGGTACCTGAACGAGCCGTGCAGCGGGTGAGACAAACAGTGCGGTGACAAAGGGTACGTTCGGTTCACGCCGCGGTCAAATGCGCCGTCGGACGGGGGTAGCACTCCCCCCGTCCGCGTGGCATACTCTTCATCGGCCGCGTTCGGTTCGTTGGGCGATTGGGCGACGCCTGGCGGGTCGACGCGGCCGCTTCACTTCTCCGCCGGGGCCGTCGGCTGACCTGATTGTTCCCGGCGCTGTTGCCGCTTGCCGGCGCCTTCCAGAGCGTTCCTTGCAAGTCGAAGGTAACGGGTGAACGTCTCCACCGATCGGGGTAGCCGTCGCGCGAACTCTGGCCGCTTTTGCATCCAGGCGAACGCTTCAACGTCGGTCCCCGCGGCGAGGCCGGGCTTTTTCTCGATCGCCGCGCGGTATGCCTCGTGCGCGTTCCTCTGCGCCGGCGTCGGTTCAGCCGGCATGACGTCGGGCGTGCGTGGCCGCCTCGATGCGCGAGGTGGATCGGCGAGGCGTTGCAGCAACGCTTGGAAGAGATACTGCAACTGCGTTCCGTTGCCCGCGCCATCGGCCGGGGCGATCGGAACGCTCGGACGGGGAGCACTGAGCCCGTGTCTGGAAGCGAGCTGCTCAACGATCGGCTGAATCTCCTCGATCGTCCCTGGCACGGCCACTGTGGGGATCGGTCGTGACGGTGCAGCGGGAAGGGTCGCGATCGCCCCGGGCCCGTAGACGATCTGCATGGCGGCCGCGAGAAGCTCATCGTCGAGTCCACCTTCATCGACGTAATACTCCGTCATCGTCGTGGTCTTGTGACCCATGTTCATGCTCAGGAGCTTCAGGTTCACCTTGTTGCGGATCCCTTCGGTGCCGTACCGATGTCGAAGCCCGTATAGCTTCACCGTTTTCGGCAGTCCTGTCCGTCGGCGGATGCGAAGCATCTGGCAAGCGAGCGCGGAACGGCACCACGGATTGCCAGAGTGGTTCAGGAACACGTAGTCCCATTGCGTGGCTCGCGGGAGGTTGGAAAGGTCGCTCAGCGTGTAAAGGTACCGGCTGCGCGAGCCGCGCCCACCGCCGCGAATCTTCTTGACCTTGAGTGCCTTTCGGGCCCGCTGAACGGCGTGGTAAGAAACGCCGTACGCCTTCAAACGCTTGGCGACCGTTGCCGCGTTGACCGGACCGTCTTTCAGAATCTGGTACAGCAGCTCTCGGACCGACACTTGCTTGTGCCGCCGGATCCACAACAGCAGCTTGACCGCGGTCGGCACGATCGGGATCCGCCGCGGCCTTTCCGTCTTCTTGGCCGTCTTGTGGTTCTCCAATACGACGCAACCTTGATCGAAGCGCACGTCAGACCATTTCATCATCCCCGCTTCACCAGGCCGGCAGCCGGTGAACTTCAAGAACACAAGGAACCGGCGGAACGACGGGCTCGACGCCCGCATGATCGTCTGGAAGTCTTCCTGGCTCATCGGCCGGCCGCGGCGCCCGCGCCCACGATGCCGCACGCGAGCGAACGGGTTCTTGTCGATCAACTCCGCGTCGAGCGCCCAGTTGAAGACACGCTTGACCGTGGCGATGACACGCCGCACGGTCCAGTTCGCGGCGGCCCGCCATTTCTCGTCGAGCCACTGGCGGAGATCAAACGCGCGGCACTTAGCGACGGTCAACGTGCCGCACGCACGGTCGAATCGTTCGAGCACTTTGGAAGCGTCGTGATACGAACGTGGTTCGAGATCGGCGCGGGCGTGGTGTAGGTACAACTCGATGACTTCATGCACGGTCTTGTTGTCGCGCGGGTCATTCGTGGCGACGCCGCTGGCCTGCGCGACGAGGGACTGCAATACGGCCCGGACGGTCTCCGGGTCAATCGGGACGATGCCGGTCGCTGGCGCCGCGATCGGCGGAGCGGCGGCGCTGCCGTTCACTTCGCTAAACATGGCTATCCCTCCTTTCTTGGCTGGAGCTTTGCGAGCAGCCGGTCCGCGATCTGACGAAAGTTCACGCGCTCCATGCCCAGGCGCAAAAGCACGTTCATAAACTTGTTGCCGGTGTCCGTGCCGAATGCTTTGTGGAAGTCGTTGTGGATCTGCATGGCGAACTCAGGACCAGCCCGTTCGCCGCATTGCTCGATGAACGCCTTGGCGGCGCCGTCGATGTCACTCCATTCGCGGAAGACTTCCTCGAAGGCGGCCTGTGTCTCCTCGTTGTGCCACGCGAGGCCTTTCTTTTGCGCGGCCGCACGCCGCAACAGCCGGCGAATCAGTTTCGCGCGTTCGTTTTGGTCCATGTGGGTTCTCTCCGGAGCTGGGGGGTATGTGGAAGAATGCAAGAGGGCGGCCGCGCCCTCGGGGAGCGCGGCCGCCGTTGACTGCGGGTCGTTGCGGCCAGCCGATCAGGCGACAGTGGCCACTCCATTCCGCTTGGTAGCGAGCGCCGACACCAAGTCTTCGGCCTCTTCGCTCAGCGTCAGAAGTACGTCGCTCATGTGCGGCGTGGGGTTGCTGGCCAGGCCGGCGGCGAACGCGCTAATGAGTTCATCGCTCCACGGCAACGCGGCGGCCAGCGCTTCGAGCGTCGATTCCGGGTCTCGGCAGGCGCCGATCATGCTGGCAATCTGGTGTGCGAGGTCTTTCGGCGTCGCTTGCTTCGCGGCCGCGACGGGGTTCGTCGCCATCCGTTGCGTGTCCGGCTTCGCTGCGGGCTCCTCGTGCCACCGCGGCCGCCCTACTCGCCGACTGCCTTCCTGTCCGTCGTCGCCTTCGTTTGCATCCGCCCTCGCGCGTTGGCTGGCCGCGTCCGCCTTGCGTCGCGCCGCGACCGCGCGGATTGCCGCCGTGCCGGCTTCCTCTCGCGTGGCCTCGGTCGCATGGGGTTGCATGGCGGCCTCCGCTGTCCGGCGGGCGTCCGTTTCCGCTGCATCGGCCAGCAATGCTTGCACCTTTGCCCGGCATCCTTCCAGGTCAACGGGGACCGGCTTCGCTTCCGCGCACTCGCGAAAGAGTGACGGGGCGGATTCCTCCAATCCCCGCCGCACGGACCAAAGATCGGTATCCACGTGTCGTTCAACGAGTTGAGCAAACTCCCGAAGCGTGCGGTACGGCACGCGCGAATAATCGACGCCGGTTCCCAGCAACGTCGTGACGTGGTACACGGCAATAAGCCGGTTCGCGTTCACGGACTTGCCACCGGTCTCCGACAGCCTGCCCTCAACACTTTGCACGGCCGCTGGTCTCGAATGCCCCAAGCCCAGACGGAAGAGGACGTATTCGTGGGCAAGCTTGCCCGTGGCGAGGAGCTGCTCGCGGTAGCCCATTTCGCCCGCGCGGTAGACACTGGCAACACGGTCGAGGAGCTGCTCGCCGTCTTGCGGTTGTGCGGTCTGTGAAGTACGGTCAATCATGGTGTCTGTCTCCCAAGGTAGATACCCAGGCCGCGGGACGGTTGCACGTCGCCGCGGCCACTGTGCGCGCCCGGCCCGATACCGAACGCGCTCGAAAATGCATCCTCCACCGAGGGCAGACCGATCAAGCGGCGGCCGGGTTGTCGGCCGTCGCGAACTCGAATGCTTCCACGCATGCGTAGCGGCCGCACGTTCGCAGGCCGACGTTTGCCCGTTGCCCACAGCCGGGACATTTCGCGGGCGCCGGCTTCTGCTGACACTCGCAAGCGTTGACCGCGTCGCCGCACGCGACACACGGCAGCGATTGCGACCATGCGGCGTACTCCGCCGCGTTCCAACCGGCTTCCATGTCCGGGACACTCTCCGGTGCGTTCGCGTACACGTCGCCAGTCGAGCGGAAGCGCTGGACCGGCTTCGGTGCCGTCGGCAGCTTGCCGGCACGCTGTAGAGCGAGCAGGCCGTCGATATGCTTGCAGCTCCGTCCGTCGTTTTGCCGTCCGTGGCGCAGGAAGCCCATGCATTCGCAGGAGTGCCGGCCGTCGGCGGACAGCAACACGCTGTACGGGTCGCCTTCTTCCGCGTCGAGCTTGCGCAGTTGAAACGCTTGCCCCATGTCCGTGGGCAGTGGCGCGACTCCGTACTCCGCGGTTTTTCGTCCCACGGTAATCGCGATGCTGACCGTCCCGGCCTCAAGCGCCGGCAACAGCCGGATAGTCCGGACAGGTTTCTTGCGGGCGCGCGTCTTGACGGCCCGCGGTTCGGTGGTAGTGTTCATTCCGGATTTCCTCTCACGTAGGAAGTCCCTGAGCCGGGCAGTTGACGCTGCGCCGGCTCACTTCTTTGGCCGCGGTCCGATACCACGGCCTTCGCATCCTCCACCAAACCCTTTTGCAGATATTTTCCCCCTGGACACTCTTCAATAGCTGAGCCCGCGGGGCGCCTTTCGCCGATGAACCGGCCCGGCGACGTTCTGTGCCTCGCCGTGCCGGCCTATTCGGTCGAAAGACGAATGTGAGATGTCAAAGAGCTTATTCTGCGAAATGCAGCTGAGCGAATCGTACAATCGGAAAAGTCGTAGTCAAGCGTGCAATCGGAAAAAGTCACGTAGACGTTGCCTGCTGGCAACGTATGTCAGCTGGTGATAGACTGTTAGGAGTTTGCACCAATCCGCCATTTTTTTGGAGTTCGCATGGACACGCCACGCTTGCCGATGATCGAAACGCTGCGGACCGCGTTGCGCGTCGCCGTCAAGCAACACGGATGGACGCTGTACGAGCTGGCTCAGCGCTGCGCCGTGCGGGTCCACCGTTCGCAGCTCTTGCGCTTCAACACCGGCCAGGCCCAGCTCCCTCTCCCCGCCGCGGCCGCCCTCGCCGATCTCCTTGGGCTGCGCCTTGTCGCCGCGGATGAAGTGCGGACAGTAAAGGCGACGGCACGCAAGCCGGCCCCGTCCCGCCGCAAGGCCCGGTCAGCCAGGGGTGGCCCACCGGGGAGGCCCCCAACCCGTCGCCAATGACAGTCACGTTCCCCGCCTGGAATTTTTGCTAATTCTGACGCGGGTATTCCGCACTTGTCCACGGCTCCATGACGCATCGGCGTTTACGAATGCGACGGCGTCGGTACAATGCGACGCATCGCCGCGCACCCCCGGGGCAAACCGTCATGGCAGACGCCGCAATCGCCGTTCGCGAACCGGCAACTTCTTCCGTTCGAGTCGAGCAACATATTGGCTTCGCGCACAAAGTCGCTTATTCGCTCTATCGTCGCGGCGGGCTCCCGGCTGAAGATCTGGTGCAGGAGGCGTGCGTTGGCTTGCTCATTGCCGCCCGCGTGTTCCAGCCAGAGCGCGGCTGCGTGTTCTTGACGTTGGGCCGTTTGTCGGCTCCCCAGATCGTCCAGCGGGCGCAAGCACGGTTTCGCAGAAACAGCTTTCAGCAGCTCCCACTCCACGCCGACGGCTCCGCCGTCGAATTTGAGGATGAGCGTGAACCGCGGCCGACGCCCGCGGATGAGAAGGAACGCCGCGACGAAGTTGCTCGCCTGCTGGCGTGCCTCGACGATCGGCCGCGTTGGCGCCGTGCGATCGAGCTGCGGTTCGGTCTCGAAGACGGCCGGGAACGAACGATGCAGCAAATCGCCTCCGACCTCGGTGTCACACACCAGCGGGCAGCTCAGATTCTTCACAAGGCGCTCGCCCGGTTGCGCCGGCACGCCGGCGTCTCGCTTCCAAACAACGAGCCGGCCCGTCGGCACCGATGCTGACCTTCGCAGTCAGGCACGTGATCGATCGCTCGCGTCGCCAGCGAGTGGTTCGTTCCCAGACGTTGCCACCGCTTCTGACTCGACGGTTGCAACAGCCTGGCTCGGCATGTCAAGTCCTCGCCGCCGCCGAGAGTCCTCCATCGCGAACCTTGCCGCCAACCGAACCCGGTCCAGCCACTCTTCCACCCTCCCCGCGAGAACGACCAGATCATCGTGCAACGGGTCCTCCAACAAACCGCTCAGGTCCATCGCCTTTCGGATGACGGCCAACGCGTTTTTGCCCTCGCGCCGACGTTCTCGCACCCACTCAACGCGTTCGGCACCGTGGTCAACGCGGGTCGAAGATTCGGAGCGTGACGATCTCGACATGTGAAATAGTTCCGAGGGCGAGATAAGTGCGGAATGCGAAGGTTTTCTCAAGAAAACAAGTTAGTGACTGCTAACATCTTCGGTTTCTACTCGTGGCCGGCGCAATCCAGCTGACGACACTGACTTGCGGCGAAATGTGGCATTTTGCTACACAAACCGTTACTCCGCGGGCCTTTGCGTCGGTTTTGATCCGCTCTCGGCAGTCATCGCCGAATTGCAGGCTCAACGCCAGCCGCACGATCAGGGGCTCGGACGGAGGCTATGGCCGTCCGCGGCCTGAACTCGCCAGCGAGCCAGCCAGAGGCCTTTTCCGACGGATCACCCTCCGAGCCGGACCGGAATCTTTGCCTGCCGGCCGCGTTGCTGGGCGTCTCGTTCTAGCCCAAGTTACTGAGTTACAAGAAAAAAGCGCGATTTTCCGGCTGTTTAGCGACGCAAGTCCTTATTTGGCAATGCGCGCTCCGGCAAATCAGCGTGTAGTGAAGACCTACCCCCTTGCATCGGCCCTTTTGCATG
>JBGQKZ010000101.1:0-23845 GCA_041499805.1 Gemmataceae bacterium | reverse complement strand
GGCTTGCTGGGGCGAGGCCGGTGCGCAACCGAACCACCACGATAGGGGCGGCCCGCCGGTTGGTGCGCGCGCACGCGCGCTTGGCTAACTGTCGTGGGTAGACGGTGGGGGGGCGCTTTCGCGCCGCCCGACGTAAGGGTCGTTCCGGTTAGTGGCCGGGGCCCTTGCTCGCCGTCTCAGCCTGTGCCATCCTTTTCGCCATCTCCGCTTTCACGGCATCGAGGTTGAAGCTCGCGCCCTTTTGCATCGGCGGGTACTCGATGAAGGTCTGGAGTGCTTTCCCTACCACCTGCTGGACGAACACGAAGCGCCAGAACTCATACTTGAACCACTCGAAGTAGGCTTGCGCTCCATCTTTCGTGCCATTGTTGGGCCAACCCATACGCTCGAACGGATCGAGGCGCAGGTTGGTAATATTGGGCACGTCCATGTGGATTTTTTCGCCGAGCCAGCCCTGGGGTTGGCCGATGAAGGTGAACTTGTAGTCGTCGATCCGCACGGCGCCGACGGTGCTTTCGCCGAGGTAGAAGATCTCGTGACGATTGGACGGGCCTTTGCCGGTGATCATGGCGGTCTGATCATAGCCGTCGAGATGGTTCTTGTAGGTCCGGTCGCCGAGGGTTACGCCCTTAAGCAACTGCTCGGTAATGTCCGGGTTGCCGGCGGCCGTCAGGAAGGTCGGAAACCAGTCCATGCCGGACATGAGGCCATTCTGCACCGTGTCCGCTGGGATGTGGCCGGGCCAGCGTGCGATGCAGGGTACCCGGAAGCCGCCCTCCATGATTGTTCCCTTGCACTGCGCGAACGGCGTCGTTCCGCCATCGGGCCAGGTGAAGAGTTCGGTGCCGTTGTCCGTTGTGAACACGACGATCGTGTTGTCGTCCTCGCCCATGTCCTTGAGCTTCTGCATCACGAGGCCGATGTCGTTATCGAGCTGGGCCATCCCCGCTTCCTGGATCGACCAGCCATTCTTCGAGTTGCGCGTCGCTTGCCATTTGTCGGAAAGGTGCGTGACAATGTGCATGCGGGTCGGGTTGAGCCAGCAGAAGAACGGTTTGCCGTCCTTTTTGGCTTTGTCAATGAAGGTCAAGGCGAGGTCGCGGATCTCGTCGTCTACCGTCTCCATCCGTTTCGGATAAAGTGTGCCGGCGTCCTCGATCTTCTGCTTGCCGATCTTGCCCCAACGCGGCATCTCGGTCGGGTCGTCCTTATCCGTGGCCCAACTGTGGACCATGTTGCGCGGACCGACGACGTTCAGCAATTCCTGCGGGTAGTTGGGGTGCGCCGGGTCTTCCATCGCGTCCAAGTGATACAGGTAGCCGAAGAACTCGTCGAAGCCGTGGACGGTGGGCAGGAACTCGTTGAGGTCGCCCAAATGGTTCTTGCCGAACTGGCCGGTGGCGTAGCCCTGCGCTTTGAGCGCGGTGGCAATGGTGCAGGCCTCGGCGGGCAGGCCCATCTTTGCGCCCGCCTGGCCCACGGTGGTCATGCCGGTGCGGATGGGCAATTCGCCGGTGATGAAGTTCGCGCGACCCGCCGTGCAGCTTGCCTCGGCATAGTAGTCGGTGAACATCATGCCTTCCTTGGCTATCTTGTCGAGGTTCGGCGTGCGGCCGGCCATCAGGCCGCGGTGATACGCGCCGATGTTCCACATACCGATGTCGTCGCCCATGATGAAGAGGATGTTCGGCTTCTTGCCGTTTTGTCCCTCGGCCTTGGCCACAGCGGTTTGTACTTTCGGGTCGGCCATCGCAAGGAGCTGCCCCTTGGTCAGCCCCTCCGGGCAGCACGTGCCGCCGGGGTTGCTTTCGTTGCCGGCCACGGACGGCTCGGCTGGCGCGGCGCTTGCTTTGCGGAACACGTCAAGCTTTCCTGATGCGGCCGCAAAGCCGAGCAGCGTGCCGATCGCGAGCATGGCGATCATTTGCACTCTGGTGTTCTTCAACACTTGGAATCTCCTGATGCAGGAACTGAGATTGGTCGGGATGGAAACACTCCGGCCCGATAGCCCCTTCTCTCTTTCGCTCCGCTTCTCCGTTAGCTTCTTGGCCTACTGCCGGTTCTTCTCCCCGCTCTTTGGTGCAAGCACGCAGCGAAACCCCATGTGCGACATGCCGGTATCCGGCGTACACCCGTGCCGGGCGCTTGGCCGGTAGCGGGTGCAATAGGCGTCGTTGCAAAGAAACGAGCCGCCTTTCTGCGTCCGCAACGGGCTGTAGGGCTGACGGGGATCGAAGCTCTTCTCCGGTCCCGTGGAGTTGACGATCACCCCCTTGCCAGCCCGATGGCGGTAGAGGTCGGCCTGGTACCAATCGCTGCACCATTGCCAGACGTTGCCGGACATGTCGTACAGGCCGTAGCCGTTCGGCGGGAACGCTTTGACGGGAGAAGTGCGCTCGAAGCCGTCGGCCGCGGTGTTCTTGTATGGAAACGGACCCTGCCAAAGGTTGGCGTGCATGTTGGCATCGGTCGGCTTGTCGTCGCCCCAGACATAGGGCTTGTTGTCCAGGCCGCCGCGCGCCGCAAACTCCCACTCGGCCTCAGTCGGCAGGCGTTTGCCGGCCCACTTGGCGTAGGCCACGGCATCGAACCAGGACACGTGGACGACAGGATGATCGTCCAGCACGTCGATGTTGCTGTCCGGCCCTTCCGGATGCCGCCAGTCGGCGCCGGGGGTCCATTTCCACCACTGCGAGAAATCCTTCAAAGAGACGGGGCCCGAAGTGGGCGTGAAGACGAGAGAACCGGCGCGGATTTGATCGCCGGACGGCGGCGGCGTTCCAGGCGCGACCTGCTTCATGATCTCCGCGATGTCGGGCGGCTTTTCCGCGGTCGTCACGTACCCGGTCGCCTCGACAAACGCGCGGAATTGAGCGTTGGTGACATCGGTCACGTCCATCCAGAAGCCATCGACGCGGACGCGGTGGGCCGGCTTCTCGTCGGCCCATCCGAGATCAGAGTCGGTGCCCATCGTGAAGTCACCGCCGGGGATCCACAGCATGCCCGGCGGCGCCGTCTTCGTAAGGGCAACCACCGCGTACGTCGTGCCGAACGCGACCGCGGCCAGGGCGCTCAGGACAAGCACGTGCCGAAATCGGGAGGGGCTGGGCACTTGAGATCGCTTGCGCGCCATCGTGATGCTCACAATCGTTTCACCTCCGGTTTGCCATGTTCTCGTTTGCTAGGGCCGCCGAAGTTGCCGGGCGTTGGTTTCAGCGCCGCCGACACATAGGTTCGCCCTTGGAGCACTTCCCGGATGGCCGGCAGCAGGTCCGTGGCGGCCGTGCGCTTCAGCACGACGCCGGCGACGCCCGTCTCCAGAAGCTGGGTCGCGATCGTGGGCTCGTCGTGGACGCTGAGGACGACAATGCGCAGTGCGGGGCAACGCGCCCGCAACTGCCGGGCGATGTTCGCTCCGTCAACCACCGGGAGCGACAGGTCCACAACGACGAGGTCGGGCTCAAACGCCGGGACCGCCTTGACGAGCGAACGCGCGTCGGAAACCATGACGATCGTTTCAAACAGCGTCTCCAGCAGGCCGTGGACGCTTTCCAGCATGCTCAGGTGGCAATCCGCCAGCAGTACGCGACCAGTTCTCATGGCGCCAATCCCTCAACCGCGGCGGCTTCTCCGCACGCGGCGCGCGGTTTGGTCGCCTGCGGCGCCGGATTTTGCCGGAGACGGATTTGGCCGTGCGGTGATATCGTCGTGGCACAGACGGGCGAACGCTACTCGGAGAGTTACGAGACTTGGATTGCGCTTTGCGCAGCGCAAGAACCGATTAGAGCGAGATGATGCCCTCGCGGAGCGCGTATTGGACCAGTTCCGCGGTGCTCTGAATTCCCAGCGCCTGCGCGATGCGTGCCCGATGGAACTCCGCCGTTCGGGTGGAGATTTTGAGAGTGAACGCGACTTCTTTCGCGGAGCGGCCTTCGGCAAGAAGCTGCATGACCTCGCGCTGGCGAGGCGTCAATCGGGGCGTCGGTTTCGTGCTTGCCGAGCCCGACTCGCGGTACGAGGCAAGCAGGTCGCCGGCGATCATGGGTGACACAAACGTCTCGCCGCGCAGGGCTTGGCGCAGGGCCGTGACCAACTCGGCCGGCGCCGCGTGTTTCAGCACAAAGCCCGAGGCCCCGGCCTCCAGCGCCCGTCGCGCATAGGCGACGTCACGGTGCATCGTCAAAAAGACGACCTTCGCGGACACGCCCGCCTTGCGGAACTGCAAGACGGCGTCGATGCCGTTGAGCGACGGCATCGAAATGTCCGTGACGACTGCATCCGGCCGGTGGCGCTTGGCGGCGGCGACCAATTCGCGCCCGTCGCCCACTATGTCCACTAACTCAAAGTCGGGCTCGAGCAAGCCCCTCAAACCCTCGGCCATGATCTGGTGGTCATCGGCCAGCAATACGCGTGGCTTTGTCATCGCTGACTCCCGCTGGACGCGCTCCGCGCGGCTACGACTGCGGACCGAGCGCTACGCGAACCGTAACGGTCGTGCCGTCGTTCGGCGCCGATTGAATCGACAATTCTGCGTCGATCAGGCGAACGCGTTCGCGCATGCTCGACAACCCAATCCCCGGCAGGGAACGAATGCTGCCCATGTCAAAACCGACGCCCCGGTCCTGCACAGTCAGGATCAGTTCACGGTCGTCGCCGCCAAGGGCAACCGTGGCAAAGTCCGCTTTCGCATGCTTGGCGATGTTGCGCAAGGCTTCCTGGGCCACCCGATAGATGCACAAGGCAACATCCATCGGGAGGCCGGCGGCTACGCTGCCTGGGCGATAGTCTATCGCGATCTCCTCGCGGCGGGCGAAGCTGGCGCACTCGGAGCGCAGCGCCTCGACCAGCCCTAGATCATCGAGAATCGACGGGTGCAATTGGCGCGACAGATCGTGTACGTCCTCAGACAGGGCGACCATTTGCTCGCGCATCGCCGTGAGAAGTCGCAGCGCCGTGTCCGGCGCGCCGAGTTGTCGCTCTAACTTTACCGCGTCGATGGCCAGCACCGCCAGCCGCTGTGTCCAATCGTCGTGCATTTCCCGGGCGATCCGCCGCCGTTCCTGTTCCTGTGCCTGAAGAAGTTGGCTTGCCAGCGCGCGCAAATCATCCTGGCTGCTGCGGAGCGATTGTTCCCTTGCCCGCAATGTCTCCTCAACCCGTTTTTGATCGGTGATGTCGATGCAGGAGCCGATGTACCCTTCGAAGGCGCCGTCGGACTGAAACCGGGGGACGCCGGTGTCGAGAATCCAGCGGTATTCCCCGTCGAAGCGGCGCAGGCGGTATTCCATGCGGAATGGCTGTCGCGCGTCAAAGGCTTGGACGTAGATACGCAGGCAGCGCGGTAAATCGTCCGGATGGACGCCGGCGCTCCACCCGTCGCCGAGCTCGCGTAGCAGGGGTCGGCCCGTGAAGTCGAGCCAATGCTTGTTGAAATACGTGCAGAGTTTTTCGGGTCCGGACATCCAGACCATGACGGGCGCGGCGTCGGCCAGCAGACGAAAGCGTCCTTCGCTCTCCCGTAGCGCGATGTCGGCCCGCTTGCGCGCGACGGCGTTGGCGAGGATCTCGCCGACCAGTCGAATACGCTGCACGAGTTCATCCGGCCAGCGCCGGTAATCGCGGAGAGAACCGAACGTCAACACGCAGAGCAACGACCCGCCCACCTTAAGAGGTATGGCCAGGTGCGATTTGAAACCGGTTTGGACGCATAACTCTCTCTCCACGGTCGCTTCCGGAGGCAAGTCCGCGGGAAGCCGCTCAAAGCAGAGCGCCTCTCCTTGACGGATCTTCTCGGTGTACCACGGGTACTGGTCATCGAGAACGATGCGCGGGAACGGCGGCAGCCCCGGCACGACGTAGGAGTGCGTCACCCGAAGCTCTTTTTTCTCCTCTGCGAACTCGCCGAAGCTGCATCGGTCAACGCCCAGGAACTCCACGAGCCGCCGTTGTGTCTCTTCAATTTGGGCATCGACCTGATCGGCGGGCAGGTTCACATAGCCCGCCGACAGATCGACCAACAGCTTCTCGAAGCGGTATTGTTCGTCGAGCCACTCGGGCGGACGCGCGCGGCGGTCGTTTTGCGCGTCCGGCTGTCCTCCCGACGCAGGCGGCGCGCAGCGGAATTGACGGCGCTCGTCGTCGTAGGCCAGCGGAAGGAGTTGGCTCGACGCCTGGTCAGTGCCGTGTGCCGCCGTGCTCAATCGCTCGGTACCGTGACTCATGCCGTGTCTTCGTTGCCAATTCTGTTTCAGAGGACGACCGACGGTCGCGGAACGGAAACGCGCGTCTCTCGTTCTGTCCTCCGGGATCGCCGGCTAAACGAAACTAATGCGAGACGCCTTGGCCGTGCAAAGGCTCCCGCGGGTGACGGGATGTTGAGAGGACCGCCGCGGCGCGGTTGCCGCGGTGATCGGTTTGCCTCATTCCATTGAGTTGATTTATTGAGGACTGCACAACCAATGCAACACATCGGACACAAGCCTGAGGCGCAAGCGAAGGAATCGACGACGCCCCTTCGCTTGCGCCTCAGGCTTGTGTGGCATTGGTTGCGCAGCGGTCAATAGGCCCGTATTGTATGCCGCTCGCGCCGGTGCGGCACGTGAATTCTCCGTGAACGTGGCGATAGCGCGGTTATTTCGCCTGGGAAATAGCCGGGGCTTCGCGGAAGGTAGGTAACTTATTCTGAAAGGGCCAGGCTTTCCTTCACGTGTGCGTCTTACGCGGAAAGCAGGTTAACGACTTCTTTCAGGGGACTTCGCTGCCGTCCGATAGGACCCATACGGCGGATCGCTGCAAGGATGTGGTGCGCCGCGAATCCTGAACAGGGAACGGAGTCCTCTCATGAAATGGCAATGGGGCCTGGTGACCGGGCTTGTTTTGTCTTCCACGGCGCTCGCCCAATCCCCGGCGCCAGCCACCACGGCCGTACGGATCACGCTCGATGAGGCCAAGCAGCGGGCCCTCGCGAACAACAAGTTACTGAACATCGGGTCGCTCAACGCCGAGAGCAAGGCGTTTGCGGTCAAGGCTGCCCAGGCGGACTACTTCCCGAAAGTCGCCGGCTCCGCGTTCTACCTGCACTTCAATGATCCTCTAGGCAAGGTCCTTACGACGCAGGGACGAACGGTCACGGGGCCGCTGGGTCGGGCGCTGGTGACTTTTCCGCCCACCGCCGTCGAAGCCGCGGTCATGAATCAGGATAGCTCGATCGCGTCGGTCATGGCCGTGCAGCCGATCACGGACCTGCTGCTGGTCCGTCAAGGCGTGAAGATCGCCCAGGCCGACGAGCAAATCGCGCACGCTCAATTGCAAGGGGGCATGCGCAAGGTGGCGAGCGGCGTCGAGCAACTCTATTGGGGCATGTTGGCCGTCCGTCGAATTCGAGACGGGGCCGCGGACGGAGTCAAAGGGGCTGAAATGCTCGCCGCGACGAAAACCGTCGAGGCCCGGACCGCACTCGTAGAAGCACGGCAAGGTCTACAGCAGGCTAACAAACAGCTCGCCGACCTTCAGGAACAAATGAACGCCCTCCTGGACCTGCCGCTGGACACGACTTTGGAATTGGTCGAGCCGCCGCTGCCCGTGATGCCGTATCGGTCCGCGGAGGAAGTCATTGCCCTTGCGTTGGCGTCCAGCCCGGAAATCGCCGAAGCCCAGGCCACAGTCGGCAAGGCCCAGGCAGCCGTGGCCGCAGGCAAACTCGCTTACGTCCCGAGCATTGGCCTAGTCGGCGGTTATGCCAACCAAACGGGTGCATCGTACATTCAGCAAGACATCGGCTTTGTCGGCGTGGTCGGCAGCTACACGTTTGTCGATTGGGGCAAGCGCAAGAACGTCGTCCGTGAGCGCCAAAACCTGCACTCGATGGCGTGCCTGAAACTCCAGCAGACTCAGGACGAGGTCAGACAGAAAGCCCAAAGAGCATTTCGCGATGTGGCCGAAAGTCAGCAAGCCGTGACAACCGCGACGGAACTAGCAGCGTTGCGGAAAGAGGCCGAGGGCAACGCGAAAACTCCGGCCGACCTGATGACCACTGCCACGGCGCGCGCGCTCGCGGACGTTGACTACGTGAAGGCCGATCTCGCCTACCGCCAAGCGTATGTGGATTTGATGAGCTTGGTGGGCAAGCAGTAGACGGTCGGTCCGCGGTTCTTCGGCCTTCGTGTTCGGCGAGCAGGGTCAACGTGAAATCCTCCTGGCTCCGATAGTGCCGCGACGGCCTGCGAGACGGCCAAGAATGGCCTGCTCGGACTCGGCACGGTCTACGGCACGCCGATCTGGACGGCGCACAACTTTCATTTCAACTCGATGCTTGTGAAGGCAATCCTGCGCTTCTAAAGGGATCATTTGATGCGGAAGTCAGAAGTCAGAAGCCAGAAGGGACTGGGAGCCTTCTGACTTCTGACTTCTGACTTCTGACTTCTGACTTCTGACTTCTGACTTCTTACTTCTTACTGGAAATCCACCCCGTACTTACTGCGCAGCGCCTGCCGTAGACCGGCGGACTGGTCGTCGATATAGCGCCAAATCGTGTTGCGGGCATCGACGCCCTTGTTGAGTACGTCCGCTTGCTGGATACTCGCCTGTGGCACATTGGTCGCCATCGACGTGCCGCCGCCGTTGTAGTAGCGCGAGAAGTATCCCGCGCTCGGTTGCATCGCGACGACGATGCTCTTGGATGCTTCCAGATTCACGACCGAGACCGCCTCGCCTTGCAACGACGCCGCGACCGCTCGCAGTTTCGACGCCATGTCGAGGCCGTACTTCACCACATCGTCGTCCACGTTGTACGTCGGCAGGTGGTCGATCTTGTCGGCGTACTTTTCGTACCAAACGACGATGCTGTCGTAGTTCCGCGGCTTGCTGTTGATCTTCTTCAAGTCCTTGAGGATGCTGCCGACCGAGTTGAGGTAACGCTGCGTCGCCCCAACCTTGACTTCTTTGGTCAGCGGACCCGCTTCGCCCGTGGCGGGCGCCGGGAGTTGGACGAGACTGAGCACTTGGCGCAAACCCGTGTCGGACAGCGCCCCGCTGAACACGATCTGCTTTTCACGGACATCGACTTTCCAGCCGTCAAGGTCGTCCATCTGCATGCCGCGCTTGGCGAGGATTTCCTGCAAGAGCGGCAGCGCGATGCTGTTCAAGGCCTCGGCGTTCTCGCCGAACTGCGCGGTCAGCTCGCCGTTGATCTTGTCGTCAATGCGGACCGCGAGGCGGACGCCTTGCAAACTGGCCAGCACCTTGGCGAGTGCGTCGAGGTTGGCCGTGCTTTCCTTCGCCACCTTCAAGCCGGCCAGCCGCGCGCGGATGGCCTGTGGCGACAACGTGTCGCTCAGGTCCACCGCCAGCATGATCGGCACGTCCTTGCCCGTAGCCGCGTCGCTTTCTTGCAAGAACTCCGACAAAATGACTTGCGGATTGTTCAGCGTGAACCGGACCCAGCGCGCCAGCTCCTGCCGATTCGCCGGCGCCAGCAGGCCCATCGTCCCAAACCTGTCCAACTGCACGAAGTAGGCGTTGCGCGCGGACAACACCGCCTGCCGCTGCGCGATCGTTTCTACCGCGCCGTTCTCGCGGCGGGCCAGTTCGTCCATCGTCACCGGCTGCCGCAGACGACCCACGCCCACCCGCAATGCATTTGCCTGAGGATTGAGCGGATCGAAGCGCGCGCCGAGGACGACTTCGCTCATTTGCGGCGGCAAAAGGGGCAACGGCTGGGTATCTTGCCAGCTCTCGCGCTGCGCGAGCGGGCTCTTGTAGACCGCCTGCACGTCCGCCACAAGGAGGACGTTGGCCCTGTCCGGAATCATCCGTAGCAACTCCACGTGCGGCAGCGGCGCCGCCGACAGCGCGCCGGCGACGCCGGCCCAGACGATGAACAGGTAGAACCACGAGCGTTTCATTGGACAATTCTCCTTGCGCTGCTCGGATCGCGGCCGCGGTCGCTCAGCGCCTGCTACGTCGCAGCGCGGAACAACCCGGCTTCTCGCAATATCCGTCTCGTTGGGCGCGGGAATTTCTGTCTGGGCCAGTATAGTCGGTCGTTCCCGCGCGTGCGAGGAGCAAGAGCGATCTTCACCGTACGACAGTAGCCTACGGATAAGCTGAACCTGATTCTTACGTCGCGTGTCCCGCAGACGGCGGCGCGCGATGTGAGGTTGGCGACCGTTCGGCTACGATCGGCGGATGGAAGTGATGCCCGGAGACCAGGAAACGCAGTAGGATATTGCCTGTAAGCTTTTCGGCCGCGTGGTGGAATTGGCAGACACAAGGGACTTAAAATCCCTCGGGGCGTAAGCCCCATGCGGGTTCGATTCCCGCCGCGGCCAGTTGTAGAACACGGATCGTTTGCAGCGGCGCCCGCAAAAGAAGCCCGGCGGCATCAGCGGGGCAATCGAGCCGGTTCCCACGTTTTTGCGCCCACGCCGGCGTTTACTTTTCCACTTTCACTTCCACCCAATCCGAAAGAATGACCGAGCGATTTTTCCAGGTCGATCGGCGGTAAACCGCGCGGAGACGCACGACGCCCTCCGTGGGATACTCCCATGTGCCGTCGATGCCGTTGGCGAGTTCGCCCTTGCCGAGGAGGGACGCTTTTTCCCCCGGTTTCAGTGTCGCGTTGACGGCGTTGGAATCGCGCGCCTTGCTGACGTTGGGCCGCCAGCCGGCGAATTCGCCGTCGATCTCAAAGTCCACACGGGCGTTGCCCGCGAGTGTCGGGGCGGTTACGTGCATCGGAACTTCGGACTGGTTCACGAGCGTCACGGCGAGAAGGTCCGCCAGCCCGGTAATCGTCTCCGAACGCATGGGGCGGCGTACCGTTACCACAAGATCGAGCGGCCGAACCACATCGAACTCGACCGGCGCCGAGACAATCTCGAAGGCGGGGACTCCTTCGCGAATCGCGGCACAGGCGTAATGCACGGCAAGGCGAACGTGGCCGGGTTGCTGGAACTCAAGCAACGTACTCGGCGCCGGGACCCAGGGATTCAGATCGATCGTCCTGCCTGGTCCAAGTTCGACGACGTCTTTCTTCCAGTCAACATCGTAGAGCTTGCAACGAACATATCGGGCTTTAGCGACGGGCTGGTCTTTGCCGTCCGGTCCAGTGATCGTGGCGGTGAAGAAGACGTGCGGATTGCGTTTGCCGAAATCGGAGCCGTCGCCGGTCTTCACGACGGGGTACGTGCGCGACTTCGAGTCGTTCACCAGCTCCATGCTCACGCCGATCGGCACGCCCGGCTCAACCTTGCGCGCTCCGAGGAGACGGACGTTCAGACGCAAATCTTTCTGTATCTGCTCCTTTGAGATGGCTTCTTCCGCGCGCACCGCGGCGCTGCTCATCAGGAAGACGGCGAGCGCGAGAGTATTTCGCATGATTCCTCTGTTGCACGTGGCTCGCGATGAGGCTGCGCCTCACCGTTCATTTCCTCGGAAGCGAGCTGCACCGACGGCCGTGCCGTGCCGCGGAAATGCGCATCGATGATGGCGCCGTCTGCATAACGTGAGGGCGCTTCCAGCAACTCAATTCCAACCACCGTTTAACAACTCGGACCGCATCGAGCGGCTCGCGTCAGCCAGTTCGGCGTCGCGCCCGCAGTTTGCGCCAATCGCCAAGGCAACCGCCGACGGCAAAACCGACGAGTCCGCCAACCGTGGCCGCCAGCGGCCAATCATCAGCATTGTACAGGCAGCCCGCGACGACGCCTGCCGCCAAACCGGTGACGGCGGTAAGCGCGTTGTTCCGGACGGCAATCACCAGGCACGCCACGAGCCCCCCGACGACGGCCCCTAGCAGCCCGCACCAGAGGCCGCCGAGAACCGCCCCCGCAGAGCCGGCGAGCACCATGCGTAGCGCCTGAAGCTGCCACGAGTTTTCGGGAGCAAGACGCGCGAGCTTCGCCGCACAGAAAGCTTTGCGTGGCGGTTACTGAGCCTGTTTAAGCTCGCGGAGTCGCTCCCGGATTTGTTCGGTCTGCACTCCGCCGCCATTCCTTCGGTCGTGTGTCTGAAGCCAATACGCTTCTGCTAGGGCGGCGTTCGCATCGCGATGTCGTTCCAGCTCGCGCAGAGCCTCAGCGTGGCCCAGGAGAGCTTCCACAAGCAAACGTTTGCACAAGTGGACGCATTTGCCGAATGCCTTGCTGGCGGCTTCCGCATCATCATCTATGGCAAAGAGGAAGTGGCTGAGTTCGATCAAAGCGGCCGGAGAATCGTTTTCCAGTTCGGCCGCCCTTTGATAAGCGGTCCTGGCGTCGTCGAGGCTGGCGCCGTCCTCCCGCTCTTGGAGCTGGATCAAGTCCGCCCACATGACAAGCAGGTGGGGATTGTCGGGCCATTCTTCCAAAAGCCGAGCTACTTCGGCCAAAGCGCGATCGTAGCGCTCCGCAAGCCATTCGCGTCGGACTTTCGCCACACCGCGTTTGAAAGCACTCACGGGCTTCATGATCGGGGCCTCCTTGGTTTGTTCCTCAGGCGTTCGCGCTGCTCGATTAGCTTCTTCATTTGTCGGGCCTTCTTGTCTGGCGGCCGAGCAGCAGAGAGCTTCTTAATCTCCCTGTAGGTTTTCTTGCCATAGTCGAAATGATAGGAGCGTAATCGCTTAAGTCTCCCGGGGATCAGATCGTCGGCAAGTCGATCGTCCAAGTCCATTGCGGCAATCCCTTTCTCCTCAGAATGAACTTGCTATCTTGTCTTTTATCATCTGGAAAAAAGGGAAACTGCAAAACGGCGTAGCGGAATTGGCACGTCGTCCATGCGATAGGCCGTGGCGGGGACGTTGCTGCCGTGAGTCGCCTGCGTGAACGCTAGCTGTCTCCTTCCGGTAGAGGCAATGTACCGCCCGCTTTCGCGCCTTGACAGTCGATTTCAATCAGCCCCAGTTCCCTTCGCGGGAGTATGCAGTCGCCGTGCTTCAGGCCGAGCCCAGCCGTTTCCTCAAGGCGCAATTGCCGCGTACTCGTGTCCTCGACGTAGCCTTGCGTCAGCTTTCCATGTTTCATGTGGCGCCCTGACACTCGGCGCGGCCGGGAACGATCTTATACGTCTCCGCGTGCGCCGTTTTCCCAGTATATCATGCCAGAGGAGGTGGATCCGATGGTCCCGGAACAGGCGACGACTCCATCGAGCGGGCTAAAGCGCTTCGGTAGACGGTTGTGGGCGATCCTGCGTCTCCGCTGTCCGCGTTGTTTTCAGGGCACAGTCTTTCGCGGCTCCTTCCAAATGAATGAAGCGTGTCCGGATTGCGGCGTGCGCTTCGAGCGGGAACAGGGCTACTTCCTCGGGGCAATGTATGCCAGCTATTTTCTCGGCTGCGGATTTCTGACGGTTTTCTACTTCACGTTGAGTGCGTTCTTTCCCGATTGGCCGACAATTCTGCTCGCGGCGGTCGCGATGCTGCCGTATTTGCCCTTGGTGCCGGCGGTGTTCCGCTATTCGCGCGTCCTGTGGATGCACATTGATTCGTGGGAAAAGTCGGACGCGGCGCCTACGCACGGCCGCGGGGATTCTTGAGGCCCGTTGTCAGTTTGTTTCGCACCTCGCGCAGCACGCGTGCGGCTAACACACTTTTATTTTCCTTGAGAAACGTCCTTACGGCGCCCGGGTCTCGTTTGGCGAGTTCTCGCAGAGCCCAAGACAGGGCCTTGACGACCATGTCGTCGCGATCCTTGACGAGAGCGCGACAGACCTCAAGCGTTCGCACGGCGTTGCCCTGGCCGCCGCGTGCCTTGTTGTTGAGCGGCACGGTGCTAACGAGGGCGGTTCGGCGCAGCCAGCGATCCGGCGACGCGGCCCATTGATGAATCAGCTTGTCCGACACTTGTCCTTCACGCCACACCGGCCCCGAGAGATAGCAAGCGAACGCATCGACGTCGCCCCAGCTCGCGAGCCCGCGGCTCAGGCGCAGCAGCTCCTTCGGGCCGACGCGCGCCAACGCGCCGCGGTGGTGACAGACCAGCTCAAACGCGATAAAGCGGAATTCCAAGCGCGGATCATCGAGCAGGCGAAATGCGAGATCAAGAATGGTCCGCGGGGAACTCTTTGCCAATTGTTTGGAATACTCCCACCGCAGCGCGCGCAGGTTGGGCACGTTCTGCACGGGAAGGGCGCACAGCCGCCCAATGATCTCCGCGGCTTTCTCGTTTACGCTCATGTGTGGCACTTCTTCAGAGGATTGCAAGCGCGCGGCGACACGGTACAGTGACAACGCCGCGACGAAGTAGGGAGAGTTTACAAGGGAGAAGAGCGTCATGCTACGCCGCCGCTTTCTCGGAGCGCTGCTCGGCTGTTTCCTCTTGGCGATGCCGACCTGGGCGGCGCAGCCGGCGAAGGTTTACGTCATTCTCTGGTTCGACACGGAGGATTACATCCTCCCCGCGAGCGACGACGCCGCGCTGCGTGTCGCCGACTTCCTCACCGCGGAGAACATCCGGGCCACGTTCAAGGTCGTCGGCGAAAAAGCCCGCACGCTCGAACGCCGTGGCCGCAACGATGTCATTGCCGCCTTGAAGCGCCACGAAATCGGCTTCCATGCCAACTACCACAGCACGCAGCCGAGCCCGGCGATGTATCTCTCCAATCTGAATTGGGACGAAGGCGTCGCTGAATTCGACCGCCGCGAAGGTCAGGGCGTGGAGGACATCAAGCGCATCTTCGGCGTGTCGCCGAGTTGCTACGGACAGCCGGGAAGTTCTTGGGGGCCGCAAACCTTCGGCACGATGAAGAAGTGGGGTATGAAGGTCTATCTCGACTCCGGCAGCCACGTGCAGCTCGACGATAAGCCGCATTACTACTGCGGCATTCTGACGCTCTATCGCCTCGCGCACACGCTGCGCGTCAACATCACGAACGCCGGTGACGCGGGTCCCGCACAGGAACGCTTCGCCGCGGCTCGCCAAAAGCTGCTCGCGGACGGCGGCGGCATTGTCAGCATCTACTACCATCCATGCGAATTCGTCCACAAGGAATTCTGGGACGGCGTCAACTTCAAATACGGGGCGAATCCGCCGCGCGCGCAGTGGAAGTTGCCGCCCGCGAAGACGCCGGACGAGAGCCGGCTTGCGTATCAAATCTTCGAAGAGTACATCCGTTTCATCAAGCGTTTTCCGGACGTGCAGTTCATCACCGCGACGGAGGCCGCCAAGCTGTATCGCGATCCTGCGCAAGGCCGAGAGTTCACGTCGGCCGAGTTACGCGAGATCGCGGCGAACGTGGGCGACGACGTGAACTTTCAGAAGCGCGGCGTCTACACGCTGGCGCCGAGTGAGGCGCTCGCGCTTCTCAACAGTTACGTCGTGGAGCGCACCGCCGGTCGTGACGGCAAGAAGGTGGTCCTCCGCGACACGCCATACGGGCCCACAAGCCCGGTTACGCCTTTGACGGAAGCTGTAAAGACGGATTGGAGCCAATTCACGCGCACCGCCGGCGACGTAGCGGATTTCATGCAGAAGCAGCAGCGCGTGCCAAGCACGGTTTGGCTCGGCAGCACGCCGGTATCGCCGGAGAGTTATCTGGCAGCCGTCGCGCGAACCGTCATGGATCTCATTGACGGAAAAGAGGTCCCTAACGCGGTGGAAATCAAACCGGCCCGCCTCACCGCGGCAAAGTACGTCGCCGATGATGGCCCGCGGCTCTGGGGCTGGGTGATCTTTCCACAGGGGTTCCGGGCGCCGGCATTGATGGAATTGGCGAAACGACAGGCGTGGACGTTGAAGCCGGCGGAGTTGGGCAATGGCATCAACTGATGTGCTCGATGCGATCTCGCCATTCATGCGGACCGCTCTCATACGCCGCATAGGCAAGAAACTCGACGAGCGAACGCACCTTGCTGCCGCGCTTCACGATGAAAATACCTGGACAACCGCGGCCGAGTGAAAGGTGGTCCGCCAGGTACCCCGGTAAGGTTTTCTTATCGCGCGAAATGAGAATCCGGTTTTCGCGCTCTGCCCATAGCAGAATTTCCGGGTCGGAAGAACTGAGCGGCAAATCGGGCGGATCGCCGACGCGCACAATGTCCATCGGATCGACGCCGAGGCCATTGTGGCGCTGAACCGCTTGCCACAAGCGGCGTCGCAGATGCTCATCGAGCACGTACCGCAGGGGAGAGCCGATCTGTCCTTTGATGGATAACGGATCGGCGGCCATGTCATCGCTCCTTGAAGTCGTACTTCACTCACGATGACGTCTAGCTAGGTGCTGCACACAAAGAATGGGAAGTCGGGTTTCTGGGAAAACTGGACGATCGGCGGTCGGCTGAGTGCGAGTAGGCTTGGTCACGCGCCTTTTGCACGAATTCTTTGCTCGCGCCGCCGCTTGAGTTCCGTAAGATCCGGCCCACGCGGAGGATTCAAGAGCCGATTTCGTTCGCACGCCGCCTCTTCTTCGGAGATATAGCGATCGACATCCGCCTGATGCTCCAAGTAAAAGGCGATCGTCTTGTGGATGTGAGGCAGCGAAAGCGTCGGATACTCGTCCTGAATCATCTCCGGCGAGTATCCCTCGTTGTAGCAATACACGACATCATCCAAGCCAATTCGATGGCCTTTGAGTCGGATGAAGCCAAACTCCTCGCGTTCCAAAAAATCCGGTAGTTCCATGGTAAGCCTCATCGGTCTGGGTGACGCGGGCATTGTAGCATGGTCAGTGTGTACGCTCCATCTCGGTCACGTCGCAACCGCTCTTGTCCGCCGTGCGACGCCCGGAGTAAAATCCTCGCACACCTCGCGCTCGCTTCCTTGATCGCCACACCAAACCTCAATAAACCGCCCCGCTTCGCCAGGGAATGGAGACCCGCTATGCGCCGCGCCGCGATTTGCTTCCTTTCGGCCCTCACGCTCGCGACCGCCTGCTCAAAGGACCCCGATCCCGTCGCGGTGCAAATCCCCTCGGACCAGCAACCGGCCGCGGTGAAGCCGAGCTCGATCGGCGCGCCGTTGCTGACCGATCCCGTGCCGGCGTCGGCTGCGACGCTGCCGCCGGTTCTTGCCCCCGTAGTCAGCAAGCAGGACCAGTACGACGCCGCGCTGCTCGACGCTCTTAACCTGGTTGCCGACCGAAAATACGCCGCCGCTTTGCCGGCTCTGCAACAAGCCAAGTCCATTCAGGACACAGAGCAGATTCGCCAGGAGATCGACAAGGTCCAGCGGCTGCTTGACGCGCAAATCGCCGCCGACCAGACCGTGCGCGACATTCAGACCGTTCTCGCTCAAGGAAAGCCGGAACAGGCGGCCCAATTGGCGGCGGTGAGCCTCAAGCAATTCGGCGGCGCGGAGGTCTCGCTCCAGTTCGCCTCGCTCAAACGCCAGGCGGACGCGCTCGTCGCCGTACAGATCGACGATCAGAACGCGAAGAAAACGCGCTTCCGCGAAGAAGCCAACGCCGCGATGCGCGACAAGAACTTTCGTGGCGCCGCCATCGCCTTCGAGGCGTCGCTGCAATTCGGCGACGACCCATTCGTCCGCCGCCAACTGGACGACCTGCGCACCACGCTAACCCGCTACGACGACTGCCGCCGCAAGGCTGAGGAATTACGCCGCGATCCCTATCAACTGGAAGATGCCCTCGCCGGATTGCAAGAAGCCCAGCGCGCCTGGGACACGCCCGAAGTCCGGCAGGAAATCGATGAATACACGCTGCTGCTGCAAAAGCGGCGTGACCGGATCAGCGTGGCGGATTTCGAGTGCCGCGGCGACGTGGGCATCCCGTTCGCCGGCCGGTCGGTCGCGGAAGAACTGCTCCCCGCGTTCAAGGCTCGTTTTGATTTGGTCGAACGCGGTCATCTCGGCCGGGTGATCGACGAATTGAAATTGGAAGCGAGCAGTCTCGTCAGCAACGACGACGGCCGTCGCGAAGTCGGCCGCCTCGCCAAGCTGCGCTATCTCGTCGTCGGCAGCATCAGTCGGTTGGGCGGCATCACGGTCAATGCCCGGATCGTGGAAGTCCGCACCGGCCTCGTCGTGCAGACCGCCAAGCTGGTCGCACCATCGCCCGAAGCGCTCCTGCCGCAACTACCGCAGCTCGCGAACATCTTGATGATGAGCGATGAGCAGAAAATGGCGTACGAGCGGCAGTGCGCGCAGCAAACCGCCGTGGTTATCGCCCCTGTGGAGTTCGTCCCGCTGCTGCCGCCGCCCGTCGTCGTGCCGGGGCCGCCCCCGCCGCCTATCGTCGTTTACACGCCGCGGCCACCCGCCTTCGGCGCGATTGCCGTCGAACAATTTGATCGCCTGCCGCCGCCACCGCCGGCCGGCACGTCGGTCGATGTCTCTCTTACCGTGGAAAAAGACGGGCCGTTCAAACAGCGCATGCTGCAAGTCGCCATCCAGCTCGGCGACAACCTGTTCGCGCGCGGCCGCTACGCCGAGGCGAACAAGCACTTCGAGCTGGCGCTGAACCTGTCACCCGAACACAAGGACATTCGCCTTCGGCTGGAACAGTGCCGCCCGCTGTTGCCGCCACCGCCGCCAGTCCTGGTCGTCGCGCCTCCGCCCCCGCCGTTGCCGCGTGTCGCCGTCCTCGATTTCGCGGTCTTCGGCGAGCCGGTTCTGGTCAACTCCGGCGTCGGCGGCTGGACGGCGGACAATCTCGCTCCCTATTTCACCCCGCCGTTCGAGACCGTGGACCGCGGCTGCGCCTATTGGTACATGGCCCGCCTTGGCATGACCTACGCCGACCTTCTCACCGATCCGTCCGCGCGCCGATGGCTTGGCCGCGCGCTCGGCCTGCGTTATTTCGTCCTCGGCACAGTACGCGAAGTGAAAAACGGCTGGGTCATCACCACCCACCTCCTCGATGCGGAGTACGGCTATCAACAAGGGGCCGCACAAGTAGTCGCGACCAATCCTTACGATCTGAAAATCCGTCTCGCCGAGCTGGCGCGACTGACGGTGCTGCCGCCACAAGAACGGCTTGTCGCCGTGCGTGAAGCTGAAAACTGCCAGTCGTTGCTCGTCGAGGCGAGAGAACATTCCGACCGCGGCGAGTTCACCGTTGCGCTCGAAATCTACGGCCGCGCCCGGAAGCTGCGGCCCAACAGCATCGAAATCGACGTTCTCTTCGACCGCACCGACCGCCTCGCCCGCCAGGCCGCGCTGGAAGACGCCCGCCGCCATCAATGGGAACGCCAACAGGCACTGGCGTTCGAGTTCCAGAGGCAACAGCAAGAGCTGGTTCGCCAGGCGGAAGCGGCGCGCCTCATGGCCATCGCCCAGGCGAACGTGCAGGCCGACGCCGAACGCCGTGCCCGCGAACAAGCGCGCGAACAGGCATACAACCAACTCTTCCTCCAGGGCCAACTGGCGCTTCGCCAGCAGAATTTCGCGTTGTCCATTCAATTGTTGGAAGGCGCGAACAACCTAAAGCGGACGGAAGCCGCGGCCCAGCAGCTCGCCTTCGCTCGCGCCCAGGTCGAGCAAGCCGCCCAGGTCCGTGCCGCGCAGGAAGCCGCCGTCCGCGAAGCCCAGCTTCGGCAGCAACGCGAAGCCGAGCTGGCCCAGGCACGCGTGCAATTGGAAGCGGAACGACAGCGGCGCGAAGCGGAAGTCGCCGCCGTCCGCCGCGCCCAGGAAACGCGCGACCGCGACCAATACACCAAGCTGCTCGACCAGGCACAGCGACAATCTGCGCAGCAGAAATACGACGCCGCCGTCGCCGCACTGCAAACGGCAAAGCAGTTGCAAAAGACGGATGAAGTGGATCGCCTGCTCAGCCAGGCCCTCATGGATCAAGCCCGCGCCAAAGCTCAGGCCCAGGGCGCGGCCCAGCGCGCCGAGCTGGAAAAGCAACTTGCCGCCGAACAGGCCCGGCGTCAGCAGGCTGAGGCGGAGGCGAAACGCAATCAGGATCTCTATCACCAAGCGCTCGTCTCCGCCCAGCAAGCGATGAACGAAAAGCGGTACGACGCCGCTCTGGTCAAGTATCAGGAAGCGGGCAAAGTGTTTCGCACGGATGTCGTGCTCAACGGCGTGCGTGCGGCGGAAGAAGCAAAGGCACGCGCGAGCAGCGTCGCCGTTGCACCGAAGCCAGGCGCGCCCGCAAGAGTGGAGACGCCGACCAGGCCGGTGACTCCACCCGCACCGCTCACGCCACCGCCCTCGCCGAAGATCGAGACGCCGGCCAAACCCGCGACCCCCGCCGCTCCGCCCAAGATTGATCCGCCGGTCAAGCCCCTGCCTTCGGCGCCTGCAAACACGCCGCCGAAGGTGGAGTCGCCGAGCAAGCCGAACGTGCCCATTACGCCAGCGACGAAAAACGACACGGCTCCGAAGGTCGAGACGCCCGCCAGACCAGGGTTGCCGAGCACACCGGTACCGCCGAAAACCGACGTGCCCACGAAACCGCTGACCCCAACATCGCCGCCCAAGCTCGATCCGCCGCCGAAGCCGCTGCCATCCGCCCCGCCGCCTGCGACCACGCCGCCCCCGGCGAAGCCCGCCATTCCGCCCGCGACCAACACGCAGACGGAATACGCCAAACAAATGGCGCTCGGTGCGACCTACGACAAAGAAAAGAAATACGCCGAGGCGTTCCACGCCTATCAGGAGGCGCTCAAGCACCAACCCGGCGACGCGAAAGCCGGCGCCGCCATCAAGCTCGCGGCGTTCAACTACCACCTCGCGGAAGGCCGCAAATTGTTCGCGCAGAAAAAGAACGCCGACGCGGCGAAGGAGTTTGACGAGGCGCTCAAGATCGTGCCGGAGAATGCGGAGGCGAAGGCGGCGTTAAAGCAGGCACGGGGAGGGTAAGTCGATATCCTGACCGCGGCCCACAAGAGCATCAAGAAGTTCCAGGCCGCGTTCGACAGCTTCTTCACGCTCCGCCGGAACACGCTCAACCCGAACATCCGCCGCGAAGCGGTGGATGAGATGCTCGTGCAGCACCTGCTCGCCGAGCGGCTGTCCGGTGTGATCTGCCATGTTCCGGGCTTTGCCCAGCGCAACGGCGGCACCGTATGGGTTGGGCTCTATCGCTCCGTGCCATTCTTGCGAGCAGTCGCTAGCCAGTCTTTTGCAATAACCGGTAGCCGCTCAAGAACTTCAGTGCCAAAGAGCACTTCGTCCAAATAGCCCATATGGAGCATGTCAATAATCCGACAAAGATAGGATCGGCCGCAGTCCCACCAGGTGAAGTAGTCATCTACCATAAGGTAGTGGCTCACCTGGATGCTTTGGGCGCGGAGTTCTTTCAGTTCCATGCCGTCAAGAAGGGATTCATAAACGCCATCCGCAACGCGGCTACCGAACGTAGTTGTATAGTAATACTCCTTTATTTCCCACACGGCGATCGGGTTGACCGGACCTGGAAAGGCTCCATCGATTCGCCGCGCCAGTGTACGGAACGGGGCTCGGTCCTTCGTAACGGTCGTCAGTTCCCGAGGGTCGTAATCGCAAGGGAAGCCTTCGATGTTCGCCTCGATGAGCATGTTAATTATCCCGGTGAAGTACGCAGGCGCTTTCTTCTCGCCCTTCTGCTTGTTGAGTGGCAAAGGGCACTCCGGGCACAGCTTCTTACGCAGTTTTTCATACACCTTCCGTGCCTGATCCTTGTTCATTAGACGTTGCCTAACGAAGCCATTTAGCACGCCGGCGCGATAGTCGTAGTAATCCACGATCCGCCGACCAAGTTCGGTTGGGACCGCATTCGCACCAATTATGTGGCTCGACGTCAATCCCAGCTCTTCCAGCGCCGCGGTGATTTCCGCTAGGGTCGGTATCTTGATGGGCCCACTCTCCTTCTTCTTTGTAGCGGACTTTCCTGTCTTTCTCCGCTTCTTGGCCTTGATCCGCTGAGTATAGCCGACGTGCTGGCTGATCGTGCGAATATGCGCCCAGAACTCGCTTTCGAGGTTCACGAACCTTGCGTCAGGCATCATCGCAAGGCCTCCTCGTATCGCTTCACAAAATCGATCAAGGAGACGCCGACAGCTTTGCAGATTTGCCGAAGTTCTACGAGATCGAGTCGCCGCTCACCTGATTCGTACTTGCTCACGAATGATTGCCGTTTGCCAAGTTGATCGGCGAGATCGTCTTGGCGCAGTCCGGCGCCCCGCCGGATTTGCTTCAGGAGCCGTTGAAGTGTTTTTTGCTCAAGCGTGTGGATGCTCTTTCGCATAAAGCGAATTAGACGCTCATTGACGCAGCATCCCAAATCAGGATATTGACGCGATCTATACGTTTGGATAGACTACTCGCGTTGTCCATGCATGGAGGAAACGGCCGATGCAGCCGCTGCTCTTCAACCAAGACCAATGTTGTCGCTATTATCCGTTCAAGGCGCAGTTGTTAAAGTGGATCGGGAACAAACAACGCTTCGCCCATGAGATCGCGTCTTACTTTCCGCAGGAATTCGGGACTTACTTCGAGCCCTTTCTAGGGGGAGGCGGGGTCCTCGGGACACTAGCTCCTGCCAGCGGTGTTGCGTCCGACGCGTTCAAGCCGCTAATGGAGATTTGGCAAACTCTCCACGAAGATCCCGACGCCTTGAAAGGATGGTACTCGGACAGATGGCGAAAGCTGATGTGCGGGGACCGGGCTTTGGCCTACGAGAAGATCAAAGCTTCATACAATGCCCGGCCAAACGGCGCGGACCTCCTCGCTCTCTGTCGGTCCTGCTACGGTGGCGTCGTACGCTTTCGCCAGGCAGACGGCTTCATGTCGACGCCGTGTGGTGTCCACAAGCCCATTCCACCCGCGGCATTTTCGCGACGGGTCGATGAGTGGCGCAAACGTACCGCGCGAACCAGATTTCTGTTGCTCGATTATCAACGGGCTATGGATATGGCGCAAGCAAGCGATCTCGTGTACTGCGATCCGCCGTACACGCATAGCCAGACTATCCTTTATGGGTCTCAGAGATTTGATTTGCGTGACCTGTTCGCTGCAATTTCTCGTTGCAAATCCCGGGGCGTCTACGTGGCGGTGAGCATTGATGGCACGAAAAAATCGGGCAACAAGGCTTGCCATTTGCCGATTCCGAAGGGACTTTTTGAGCGAGAAGTTCTCGTTAATTGCGGGCGCTCGATGTTAAAGCGTTTCCAGATGGGCGGCCGTACGCTCGAAAAGGAAGTCGTCGCCGACAGGCTGCTTTTGACCTTTTGAACCGACGTGACGGTCCTACTGCTCTTCGGCAGTCAGATGCCTGCGTGCCGTTCCCGGGCCTCGTCGAGGACAAGACGTGGCTCAGCAACGACAAGACGACCCTGCGCGTCAACCCGTCGCTGACCCTGGTCGGCATCCCGCCCAAGACGTTCGCCTACCGCCTTGGCAACCGCAGCGCCCGGGAATGGGTGATCGACCAGTATCAAGTCAAGGAAGACAAACGCAGCGGCATCAGATCCGATCCGAACCGGGCGGACGATAAGGAGTACATCGTGCGACTGGTCGGGCAGTTGGTGCGCGTCAGTTTGGAGACGGCGCGGATTTTGAAGGGGTTGCCGGAAAAGTATGCGGAGTAGGATCGGCGTGGAGCGTGAGTTCATTACGGTCGGCGAAGCCTTGGTGCAAGCAGAAAAGCTGGATGCGCTGCACGATCGCAGTTGAGCAATGGCCCGGACGCGTGGATTACATGCGTTACACGCCAGTCGCCTCATTCGGCAGCAAGAGAAACTCTCTCGATTCAATGCGGCACACTCGGGACGCGACGCTGGATGACATAAGTTGTTAATTATTAGCGGCTTGCAGCTATGCGACCGGCAAATCGTCCGAGCGCCGATTCGTTACACCCCCCTCAAAATGCGTGAAAAAGGGCCTTGCACTGAAACCTTCCCCTGCAAGGAAACCGCGCCCTCTGAAATGAAACGAACTTCGCTGCAATGAAACGATACCGCAAGTCGTTGAGTCAGTAGAACATT
>JBGQKZ010000100.1:0-24820 GCA_041499805.1 Gemmataceae bacterium | reverse complement strand
GTTCTCTTGCCTAGCTCAGTTCGACGCCGCAGTCGGCTCTGAGGATTTCACAGAAAGTGCAGTCAAGATGGGAAGCGACCTTAAACACCTAATGGATAGGCTTTTAGAGAGTGTGTAAACCTGCATTTGTTAGTGGCGTTGGGACCAAAGGGGACAGTTTACGTAACCTTATCCGCCATCGTCACATCTGACAAAACTGGTCCCGGAGCGTGGCTTGCGCTGCGCAAGCACTGCGAGCGCGGTCATCGGCCTCCCCTTGTGAGGAACGTCGCCGAAAACCTGTGCGTGGACGGCACGCAGCGCTGGATCTACCAGTACGACAACGCCAACAAGCTGGCGCAGTATGCCACCCCGGACGGCAACGGCGAGTAATTCGTTTGGGAGGACGTGCAGTACGTCTACGACGCGAGCCGGACCGGCCCCGCTCGGCTCGCGGGGGCTAGCCGCTGCTGTCCAAATCGTCCCGTTTTTGAACCAGGTCAGTAAAACCGGCGCCTCCGCTTTCGGCCGCGTGTTCAGTAAACGAGTATCTCGTTCGCAAGAATCGGCAGCCCGGTCGCTTCCATGAGCGCGTGTTGCGCGAGTTGCTTCGCGTAGTACGTCCGGGCGTGGCCTTCGATCACCAGGCCGCCGGCTCGGGCCGCGAGGCGCAGGTCGTGGATTCGGCCGTTGAGCCGGGATTGCAGGTGCGCTTCCAGCCGGTACAACTCATCGACTTCTACGGTGCGTTCTTCAAGGAGCAGCAAGGACATATGGTCCCTCCTTTCGCTCGTTGATGCAGACGGCGGACGAGGGCCGGCGTTCGCGTCGTTCGTGAATCTCCTGGCGATCCACATTGACGGATAGGGGCGCTTTGATGCCGACTCGGACCCGATCGGCTCTGACCGACACGACGGTCACTTCGATGTCGCCGTCGATCACGATGGTTTCCCCGATGCGGCGCGACAGAACGAGCATGGAGATCTCCTTCCTTGGTAGATTCCGTCGCGGCGCAGCCGCGCTGCGACGTGTGTCCATTCGGGTTCGTACACGGGCGAACAACGGACGGAGGTAGAAACGAACGCGGAAAAAGGCAGGCCCGTCAAGGACCGTCACCAACGCCCGATCATCGAGCGGGTGAGGAAGGTGGGACCCTGCTGAAGGACGATTCGCAACAGCAGGGGCTGTCTTAGCCGAGCAATCGAGCCGTCGCGGCTGGATTAACTAAGCAGGCTAAGCGAAATCGCTGTTCCGTGTCAAGCATATCTCGCTCAATTTCTTTGCTCCGCCCCGCGGGTTGGTGCGTCGAGGGCGGAAGACGCTTTCCCTCTGGGCCGCCGCGCGCTAGGATAACCGGCGTACACGGCCGATCCACGGCGGGTCGGCCGGTCGGGTTGCGAGAGCCCTTCACCATCCGCCGGATGGCTTGTGGGCTTTTTTTGTCGGCAGCGACGCCACGAGAAACGCAATGAATCCCGCTGACCTCTTCCGCCGTTATCAAGAAATGCAGCAATACGTGGGCTGGACGGACGACGACGCCCGCCGCGTGCAAGCGCTCGCCGCTCTTCTGGATGCGGACTTGCCCGCCCTCATTGACGACTTCTACGAAGAGATCGACCGGCACCCGGAGGCGCGCAAGGTCATCACCGGCGGGGCGGCGCAGGTCGCCCGTCTCAAGGGCACGCTGCTGAAATGGCTGCGCGAGCTGCTTTCGGGTCCGTACGATGCCGCCTACGTTGCCCGTCGCTGGCAGGTTGGTTGGCGGCACGTGGACATCGGCCTCGATCAGGTTTATACGAACGTAGCGCTGTCCCGCCTGCGTCGCGGCCTGATGAGCGCGCTCGATCGCCGCTGGAAGGGCAGCCTCGCCGACCAGCTCGTCGCCCGATTCTCGCTGAACATCCTCATCGATCTCGACCTGGCGATCATCGAGGACGCGTACCAGAGCGAATACCTGTCGCGGCAACAGCGCGGCTTGCACCGGCTGCTCAGCGCCCGTGTGACCGAATGGAAAGCGCTCCTCGATGTCATTCCGATCGGCATTGCGATCGCCCAGGACGCGGCGGGCCGATGCATGGAGGTGAACGCACATTTCGCGAGGTTGCTCCAGCTACCGCCAAGCGCGAATGCGTCTCCCACCGGCCCGCTCGGCGAGCAACCCGGCTTCCAGGTGTTACGCCACGGCCGTGAGCTTCCGGCGGCGGAGCAACCGCTGCAATGCGCCGCGGCGGAAGGCGCCGAGGTCCGCGACATGGAACTGGATATCGTCTTTCCGGACGGCGAAACCATCAATCTCATCGCCCACGCCGCGCCCCTGTTCGATGAGCAAGGCCAAGCGCGCGGCGCGGTCGGCGCGTTCGTGGACAACACCGAGCGCAAGCGGACCCAGGAGCGAGCCCTCCAAACGGAACGCCTCGCTGCCATCGGTCAAATGATGACCGGCCTGGCCCACGAGAGCGGCAACGCCCTGGCGCGCAGCCAGGCCTGCCTGGAAATGCTGATGTTTGAGGTCGAAGATCGTCCCGAAGCGCTGGACCTGATCAGCCGCATTCAGAAAGCCCAAAATCACCTGCGGCAATTGTATGAGGAGGTTCGCGGCTACGCCGCCCCGCTCCTGTTGGAACGCGAACGCTGGGACGTGTCGCGCATCTGGCGGCAAGCGTGGGAGCATCTCGCGATTCAGCGACGCGGCAAGAACGCCGCGCTCGAAGAAAAACACGAAGGGATCGAGCTCTCCTGCCTGGTCGATCATTTTCGGCTGGAACAAGTATTTCGGAACATTCTTGACAACGCGTTGGCGGCATGCGCGGAGCCGGTACGGATTCGCATCACGTGTGCGGAAACGACGCTCGACGACCGGCCCGCGTTCCGGATCGGCGTGCGCGACAACGGACCGGGCCTAACGGCGGACCAGAGAAGGCGCATTTTCGAGCCGTTTTTTACCACAAAGGCCAAGGGCACCGGCTTGGGCATGGCGATTGCTAAACGCATCGTCGAAGCCCACGGCGGGCGGATCGCCGTAGGGACGCCCGCCACAGGGGCTGAGATTATCGTCACGCTGCCGCGAGAGATCCCATGAACGCCTCCTTACGCATCGCCGTTGCCGACGACGAGCCGGACATGCGCGATTACTTCCAGAGGATCCTGCCGCGTTTGGGCCACAAAGTCGTCGCCGTGGCCGAAAACGGTCGGGAGCTGGTCGAGCAATGTCGCACGTTGCGCCCCGACCTGATCATCACCGACATCAAGATGCCCGACATGGACGGCATCGATGCTGCCAAACAAATCTATCGGGACCGGGCAGCGCCGATCATCCTCATTTCCGCTTACAGCGACGCCGATCTCATTGCCCGTGCGGAAGCGGACCACATCCTGGGCTATCTCGTCAAACCGATCAAGCAATCGGATTTGCAGCCGACCATTGCCCTGGCGGTCCGTCGCTTCGAGCAATTTGAGGCTTTGCGGAAAGAAGCGTCCGATCTGCGTCAGGCTCTGGAAGATCGCAAGGTCATTGAACAGGCCAAAGGCGTGCTGATGAAGCGGGCCGACTTGGATGAGGACGAGGCGTTCCGGCGTATGCAGAAGCTTGCCAGCGAAAAAAGCAAGAAGTTGGTCGAGCTCGCCCGCATGATCCTGGTCGCCGAGGAGGCAGCACAAGCATGAACGAGCACGAGATTTTGTCCGCGCTGAAGCAACACCCGTTTCTGCGAGGACTGCCCGACAATCTCCTGGAACGTCTGGTGTCGTGCGCGCGGCACATCACCGTGACGCCGGGCCAGTTCCTCGGGCGGGAACGCGAGCCGGCCAATGCGCTCTACTTGATCCAATCCGGAAGAGTCAGCATCGAGCTGCAAAGAACCGTACGGGAAAGCGTGACGCTGCAGACGCTCGGCGAAGGCGACATCGTCGGTTGGTCGTGGCTGGTGCCGCCGCATCACTGGCAGTTTGACGCGCGCGTCCTTGACACGGTGCATTTGCTAACTTTGGATGCCGCGTGCCTGCGGGACAAATGCGAACAAGACCACGAACTGGGGTACGCGCTCGTCAAACGCCTGGTGACCGTCATCGCGGGCAGACTGGCGGCGACACGCCGGCGCCTGCTGGAAATGCCGACGTAACCAAGTGCGGATTCGCTCGTGCAGAATCGCCGCGTCACTTCTTTGCGCAAAACGTAGCCGCTGGGCGGATCCGGGCGCATCGGAACAACAACCATACAAATCCGCACAGCGCACTGCTTGGCAAAATACAAAGCTCGGTCCTGAAGCCGGTTTTTTTCGGGAGTTGCAGATCGCTCGCTGCTGACACGGGGCGGCACACAGTTTGCCTTGGGTTGCAATATCCGAGCAACGGCGACGATCGTTCGCTTCTGGCAAAGCGCCGCAGCCGGTAAAACGTAGGAGTGCAAACCATGACACGTACAGCGACAGCGGCGATGTCCGGATTGTTCCTCGAAGCCACCACGGCTGAGGAACTGATGACGCCGAATCCCGTTTCCCTTCGCGCAGACGCCTCCGTTCGCGAGGCGACCGCCCTGCTCACCGACAAAGGCTTTAGCGCCGCTCCGGTGATCGACGCCGCCGGCCGTCCCGTGGGCGTGCTCAGCCGTTCCGACATTCTCGTCCACGACCGTGAAAAGGTCGATCATCCGAAACCGCTCAGCGAATACTACGATCGCGCCGACTTGACGTTGCGAAACGGCGAACGCCTCGGTGACGGCTTCGAGGTCGAGAGCGTGGATGCCACACGCGTCAACGACATCATGACGCCCGTGGTGTTCTCCGTTGCCCCACATGCGAGCGTCGAGCGCGTGGTCGACGAGATGTTGGCCATGCGGGTCCATCGCCTGTTTGTCGTGGACGCCGACGGCGTGCTGGTCGGCGTGATCAGCGCGACCGACATTTTGCGGCGGCTCCGCGCATTGTAGTTCAAGGCTTCCGCTTTTCTGTCGGCACAACGGGGACAGCTTACGCAAGCACCGGAACTGCCCCCGTTGCGCCGACGCGAAACGGCAGACCTGAAATTCAGCGCAAAAGGCCTTTGAACACGTCGAGCAGAATCATCGTCGCCATGAGCAGCGCGCCGGCGAGCCAAAACCAAAACGCCATCCGATCGGTCCAGCGGGAACGCGGTTCGACCGCCGGCACACTCAACACAGCTCTTGTCCTGGTGTGCCTCTCGTCGGGGTTTGTTTGCCGTGCAATTCGCTCTTCTTGCAACTGAACCGCCATGACGCAACTCCCTTGAACCAAGATTGCTGGGATTGCGATTTGCGATTGCAAGCGAAATGCCAACCGGAGAGTTTCGCGAGGCGCGCCCTTCCACCGGCGTCGTGCCGTGAACTAAAGTCGATTTTCTCCGCAGAAAACCACTCCAACGCACGCCGTTTAGGAGCATTGAATGGTGGCCAATCCCGCCGTCCCGACGTGCTATCGACGTCCATCCTGTCGGCGCTGTGCGGAGCCGCGCGCTTTCCGTGCGGAACTGGCACAATAAACTGACATCGCGAAGTCGCTGCTCAAAGCAGAAGCCCGTGCGACGTGTGCCTATCCGCCGGATTTTGACGAGCCAATGAGGTGGCCCGCGATTTGCCTTCAGTCGCGGCATGCTTTGCGACAAATAGGAGACCTTGCCATGAGAAAACTTGTTGCCGGCGCGAGCGTCGTTTTCTTCGCCATAGGGATCGCGGCCGTGTCGAGCCGCGGCGACCCGAAGAAAGTTGACGATCTGATGCAGCGTAAGTTGCTGCACTCGCAAAAGCTGCTCGAGGGAATCGCCTTGGGCAATTTCGCCTTAATTACGAAACAAGCGGAAGAGTTGATTCAGATCAGCAAGACCGCCGAGTGGCGCGCCGTGAAGTCGCCGCAGTACGAGCTGCGCAGCAACGAATTTCGCCGCACGGCCGAAACGCTCATCGATAAAGCCAAAGACAAGAATCTCGACGGCGCCGTGCTCGCCTACATGGATATGACGATGACGTGCGTCAAGTGCCACAAGCATCTCCGCGAGCGCCGCGATACCCGGCTGGATGGTATCATGGGCGCAAATGAAGTCCGGCAATTCGTCAAGAAATGAGTGCGCCATGGCGTCAGAAAACAAGCCGCCCATGCGGCTCCTCATCGTCGATGACGACGTTGAACTCCGCGAGGCGCTGGCGCGGCGCTTTCGCCGCCAGGGAATGACCGTACTCGACGCGGGCAGCGGCGAGGAAGCGCTCGAGACGGCGAACCAGAGTCGCTGCGACGTCGCACTGCTCGACCTGCACCTGCCCGGCATGACGGGCATTGAGCTGCTCCGGCAGCTCAAAGAACGGCAGCCGGAGCTGGAAGCGCTTATGCTGACGGCGCACGGCAGCATCGAGACCGCCATCGAAGCGATGAAGCAAGGCGCCTACGATTACCTCACCAAGCCGTTCCACCTGCCCGAGCTGGAAATCCACATCCAAAAGGCGTTTGAAAAGGTCCAACTCGCGCGCCGTGAGCGTCAGTGGGTGGAACAACTTCGCTTCGAATCGCCGCGCTATCGCATCGTCGGTTCGAGCGCCGGCGTGCAGCACGTCGTGCGGCTGATTGAAAAGGTCGCTCCAACCGACTCGACGGTGCTGGTGCGCGGCGCCAGCGGCACCGGCAAGGAACTGGTTGCCCGAGCGCTACACGCCAATAGCCCGCGCCGCGAGCGGCCGCTGGTGACGATCAATTGTGCCGCGCTGCAAGAAACGCTCCTGGAAAGCGAGTTGTTCGGCCACGTCAAAGGCGCGTTCACGGGGGCCTTGCAGTCCAAGCCCGGCCTGATCGAAATCGCCGAGGGCGGAACCCTGTTTATCGACGAAGTCGCGGAGACGACGCCGGCGGTGCAGGCGAAGCTGTTACGCGTGCTCGAAGACGGCCACTTCCGTCGTGTCGGCAGCACGGAAGAGTTCTATGCAGATGCCCGCGTGATCGTCGCCACCAACAAGCCGCTCGAAGAGGAGATGAAGGCCGGCCGCTTCCGCGAGGACCTCTATTACCGGTTGAATGTGGTGACGATCGAGCTTCCCCTGTTGAAGGAGAGGCGTGAGGACATTCCCGAACTCGTCGAACACTTCTTAACGACCCGCAAGACGGGCGCAGCGCCGTACCCCATCAGGCCGGACGCGCTGCAAGCGCTGATGGCATACGATTGGCCGGGCAACATCCGTGAATTGGCCAATGTGCTGGAACGGGCACAGATCTTGGCCGAGAATCATGTCATCACGCCGGATGATCTACCGGAGGCCATGGCAGTCGACGTCGCGCCGCCAAACGAAGCGACTGCCGATCCGCGCACGTTACGCGAAGTGGAACGGCGTCATATCCTCGCGGTGCTACAGCAGGAAAAGGGGAACAAGGTTCATGCCGCGCGCACGCTCGGCATCAGCCGGCGTGCCCTGTACCGGCTCATTGCCAAGTATCATCTCGAGCGCTCACGCCCGTGATTCCGCTTCGTTCCCTCTCCCGTCAAGACGTGTTGCGGAAGGAAAAAATCCAGTGGCCCCGCGGCGCCGCGTGCGGCAGCAACGATACAAAGGCCTTTGATCGCCGCCGCCGCGAAGGGACGCACTCGATGAACAAAGCGAACCGCTCACAACCCGCGCCAACGAGCGGCAGCCGAAAGCAAATGGCGATCGTCGGACTCACCATGGTCGCGATTGCCGTCCATCTCGTGCTTCGTTTCGGCCTGCATTACGGCACACTCGTCTACGGCGTCAGCGCCGACGAAATCCCACTCCTCGCTGCGCTGCTTCTCGGCGGAGCGCCGCTCGTTTTCGACCTGGCGATCCGGTTGTTCCGCGGTGAATTTGGCTCCGACTTGCTCGCGGCAATCTCCATTATCACCTCCGTCTTTCTCGGCGAATACCTGGCGGGCGCACTGGTCGTGCTCATGTTGTCGGGCGGCGCGGCGCTGGAAGGGTACGCCGTGCGGAGCGCATCGTCGGTATTGGAAGCGCTTGCCCGCCGGGTGCCGTCCCAGGCCCATCGTCGGCGCGACGGCCTGATCACGGAAGTGGCGCTGGACGCCGTGAGCATCGGCGACACGCTCGTCGTCTTTCCACACGAGACGTGTCCCGTGGACGGAACGGTTCTGGAAGGACACGGCGTCATGGACGAATCTTACCTGACCGGCGAGCCGTACCTGATGTCCAAGACGCCGGGCGCGGCGGTGCTGTCGGGCGCGATCAACGGCGAGGCGGCACTCACGATTCGGGCGGAGAAGCGCGCCGTTGATTCGCGCTACGCGAAGATCATGGAAGTGATGCGCGCCTCCGAGCAACGCCGGCCGCACATGCGCCGCCTCGGCGACCAACTCGGCGCCGTCTACACGCCGTTGGCAGTGGCGCTGGCGCTGATCGCCTGGGCAGTGAGCGGCGATGCCGTGCGCTTCCTCGCGGTGCTGGTCATTGCCACGCCGTGCCCGTTGCTGATCGCCATTCCGGTCGCGATCCTTGCCTCCATCTCGCTGTCCGCGCGCAGGGGAATCATCGTCAAGGACCCGGCCGTGCTGGAGCAGATCGCGACTTGTCGCACCGCCATCTTCGACAAGACCGGCACGCTCACGTATGGCCAGCCGAAACTAACGGAGGTCATTCTCGCTCCAACTTTGGACGAAAAAGACGTGCTCACCTGCGTCGCCAGCCTCGAGCGGTACTCCAAGCATCCGTTGGCGGCGGCCATCCTGGAAGCGGCACAGCAAGCCGGCCTGCGTCTGGCCGACGCCGTTTCCGTTAGCGAGCGCCCCGGCGAAGGATTGCGTGGCAACGTCGCGGGCCGCAGCGTCCAGGTGAGCAGCCGCAAGAAGCTCCTCGCACAGCACGCCGTCGGTGAAGACGAGTTGCCCGCCGTCCGCGGCGGCTTGGAATGTGTCGTGCTGCTGGACGGCCGCTACGCCGCGACATTTCACTTTCGCGACCAGCCGCGCGCGGAGGGCGCGTCTTTCATCCAGCATTTGCGACCGAAGCATCACTTCGACCGTATCTTGTTGGTGTCCGGCGACCGGGAATCGGAAGTGGAGTATCTTGCCAAGCTCGTGGGTATTCGCGAGGTATACGCCAGCCAGACGCCGGAGCAGAAAGTGGACATCGTCCGTCGTGAAATGGAGCACGCGCATACGGTATTCATGGGGGACGGCATCAACGACGCACCGGCGCTGACCGCGGCGACGGTGGGAATCGCCTTCGGGCAGAACAGCGACATCACCGCCGAAGCGGCGGGCGCGATTATTCTCGACACGTCGCTCGAAAAAGTGGACGAGTTTTTGCACATCAGCGGCCGGCTCCGCTCGATTGCGCTGCAGAGCGCCGTCGGCGGCATGGCGCTGAGCGTGCTTGGCATGTTGGCGGCGGCGGGAGGGTTGCTGCCGCCTGTTTCCGGCGCGGTGCTGCAAGAAGTCATCGACGTGGTCGCCGTGGTGAACGCTCTGCGTGTAGCGTTTATGCCGAAAGCGCTCACGGACTATTAGCGAAGCACAAAAGGAGTTTCCATGCCAACCCGTGTCCGCCCGCGCTTTGTGCCGCCGCCTTATCAGGACACCGCGGAGTCCGGCCGGCTGATTTTGCGTGACGGCAGCATCGCCGACGTTCGCCTTGCACGGCCGGAAGATCGAGAGGCGCTGCGCGCGTTCTTTGAGCGGCTTTCGCCCGAGTCGCGGCGGCGACGGTTTTTCTCCGCTGCGCCGCCGCGTCCCGAATTGCTCGCTTCCTTGTGCGACAACTCCAATCCGCGCTCGGCGCTGACGTTCGTCGTCACACGCACCCAAGGCGGCGAACAGCGCACCATCGCCTCGGGCTCCTACCTGGCAAAGGATGAACACACGGCCGAGGTCGCTTTCGCCGTGGAAGACGCCTTTCAGGGCAAGGGCCTTGGGACGTTGTTGCTGGAAAGGCTTGCCATTCTGGCCGTGCGCCACGGCTTTACGCGCTTCTGGGCCGTTACGCACGCCGACAACCGTGCAATGCGCGACGTGTTTCGCGAATCCGGCTTCCCTGTTCAAGAACAGCTCGAAGGCGGCGATATCGAAGTCGATCTGTCGGTCACTCCGAATGAACAATCCGTCGCGCGCTTCGAGCTGCGCGACCGGCTCGCTACGGCGGCATCGCTCCGGCCATTCTTCCAGCCAAATGCCGTCGCCGTCGTCGGCGCCTCGCGCGACCGAGCGAGCATCGGCTCGCGCATTCTCGACGCCTTGCTCGTGAACCAATTTCGGGGCCCGATCCATCCCGTGAACCCGAAGGCGGATACGATCCAAGGTCTTCGCGCCTTTCCGTCGGTGCGCGCCTTGCCTGAACCGGTCGATTTAGCTGTCGTGGCCGTCCCGCGCGCTGCCGTTCTCGGAGTCGTCGATGATTGCGCGGCGCGCGGTGTGAAGGCCCTGATCGTTATCACGGCGGGGTTTGCCGAAGCGGACGCCGAGGGCCGCGAACTCCAGCAGCAGCTGGTCGCCAAAGTCCGCGGCTGCGGCATGCGGATGATCGGGCCAAACTGTCTGGGGATTTTGAACACGGACCCGGCCGTGCAACTGAACGCATCGTTTGCGCCGATTTTTCCGCCGCCGGGACGGGTCGCCATGTCGTCGCAAAGCGGGGCCCTCGGCCTGGCGATCCTGGCCGCGGCGCGACGGCTTCATCTCGGCCTGTCCACCTTCGTCAGCGTCGGCAACAAGGCGGACGTTTCGGGCAATGACCTGTTGCAATACTGGGAGGACGACCCAGGCACCGACGTGATCTTGCTCTATCTCGAATCGTTCGGGAACCCGCGACGTTTCGCCCGCATTGCCCGGCGTGTCGCCCAGCGAAAACCGATTATCGCCCTCAAGAGCGGGCGCACGAAAGCCGGCGGCCGCGCCGCCGGGTCCCACACCGCCGCGCTGGCGGCGAGCGAAGTGGCGGTCGATGCCCTCTTTCACCAGACCGGCGTGATCCGGGCGGAAACACTTGAAGAGATGTTCGACCTGGCCGCGGTGGCCAGCGCTCAACCGCTGCCGCGCGGCCGTCGGGTTGGCATTATCACGAATGCGGGCGGTCCGGGCATTCTCTGCGCCGATGCGGGCGAGGCCGGCGGCCTCAACTTGCCGGAGTTATCGACGGCGACGCGACAAAAACTGCGTGCGTTTCTTCCTGCGGCGGCAAGCGTGGGCAATCCCATTGACCTCATCGCGTCCGCGACGCCGGAGCAGTTTCGGCAAGCGACGGAGGTCGTGCTCGGCTCGGGCGAAGTCGATTCCGTTATCGCGATCTACATCCCCGTCGGGCTCGTCGAGACGGACAACGTGGCCGCGGCGCTTCAGCAGGCCGTGCAGAGCGCTCGTAAGGCGGGCGTGACCGACGTCCCCGTTCTGGTCTGCCTGATGGACGAGAAAGGCCTCGCGGCGCCGCTCGTGGAGGGCACGGAACGGCTTCCCTCTTTTGCATTTCCCGAAGCGGCGGCCCGCGCGCTCGGCAAGGTCGCCGCCTATGCAGCCTGGCGACAGTCGCCGCCGGGCATCATCCCCGACTACGACGACCTGGACATTCCCATCGCCCGCGCGATCTGCCGCAAAGCTCTCGTCGAGCACGGTCCCGGTTGGCTATCGGCACAGGAAGCGCGCGCCGTCCTGGAAGCAATGCGCCTCCCCGTCGTCCCCGGGGGCTTCGCCAAAACCGCCGACGAAGCCGTCGCCCTCGCTCAGCAGGTCGGTTTTCCCGTTGCAATCAAACTGGCATCGCGAACCCTTGTCCATAAGACCGAGGTCGGCGGCGTCTCCTTGAACCTGGCCGACGCGGCTGCGGTGCGCTCCGCGTTCGATGAGTTATGGAAACGGCTCGCGCTTGCGCATCAACTCGACACCCTGGACGGCGTCGTTGTACAACCGATGTTGACGGAAGGCGTTGAAGTGATGATCGGCGTGACGCAAGATCCGCTTTTCGGTCCGCTGATCGCCTTCGGTCTCGGCGGCATTTACGTTGAGATTCTGGCGGACGTCGTCTTTCGCGTGACGCCGCTTACCGACCGCGATGCCGCGGAGATGGTGGGCTCGATCCGCGGCGCCAAGCTGTTGCACGGTTATCGCGGCCATCCACCGGCCGACATAGCGGCCCTGGAAGACACGCTCCTCCGCGTCGCGCGACTCGTCGAGGAGGTCTCGGAAATCAGCGAGCTGGATTTGAATCCGGTCTTCGCGCTGCCGCCTGGCCAAGGCTGCCGGGCCGTTGATGCTCGGATTCACGTGCGTTAATCAACACCCGCGCGCCCGCCTCTGGTCAACCGACACAAGTCGGCGACCGCTTGAGGAACTTCTCAATGCCAAACGTGACAATCGACGGCCGGACGGTCGAGGCTTCGGCAGGACAGACCGTGCTGGAAGCGGCGCGCGACGCGGGTATTACGGTGCCCACGCTGTGTTACCATCCGGACCTGTCGGTCGCGGGTTCGTGCCGTCTCTGCCTGGTCCAAGTCGAGCACGCTCCGGCGCTGGCGGCGGCGTGCGCGTTGCCCATCAGCGAGGGGATGGTGGTTCACACCGAGACTCCGGCTCTAGCCGATCACCGCCGCCGGGTGCTTGAAATGCTGTTGCGCCACTACTCCGATGCCGGGGTTGCCGACGCCGCGGAAGAATCGGAGTTCCAGCGTTGGGTCCGGCATTATGGAGCTCGACCGCCGGAAGATGCCGCAACTTCAGGGCGCGCCGTCGACAGCGATCCGAATCCGTTCGTCTGGGTTGACCTCAATAAATGCATTCTGTGTACGCGCTGTGTGCGAGCCTGCGCGGAAGTGCAAGGGCGGTTCGTGTGGGGCGTCGGCCACCGCGGCGAACATACGAGCATCATCGCCGGCGTTGACACCACGATGCTCGACGCACGCTGTGAGTCGTGCGGCGCCTGCGCCGCCTACTGCCCGACCGGAGCGCTCGCCGACAAAATGTCGATCGGGCGCGGCAAACCGGACAAGGTGGTCGCCACGATCTGCGGTTACTGCGGCGTCGGGTGCGGCCTGAACGTGCATGTCAAAAACGGCGCCATCGTTCGCGTTGCGTCCGACGCCGCCGCCCCCGTCAACGGCATGAGTCTCTGCGTCAAGGGACGCTACGGCTACGACTTCGTGCATCACCCGGACCGACTGACGAAACCCCGTATCCGCCGCTACCTTGTCGAAGGCCGAGCGAAGCAAACAGCGACCACACCGGAGCGCGCCTGGGTTGAGGTTGGCTGGGACAGCGCGCTGGACCTTGTCGCCAAGAAACTGGCGGAGATCAAGCACGCCGCCGGGCCCGACGCGATCGGCGTTCTCGCCTCGGCGAAGTGTACGAACGAAGAAAACTACCTTATGCAAAAGTTTGCCCGCCAGGCGCTGGGCACGCACAACGTCGATCACTGCGCGCGACTGTGCCACTCCTCCACGGTGGCCGGGCTAACGATGGCGTTCGGCTCCGGCGCGATGAGCAACTGCATGGAGGATATCGCGTCCGCTGCGCGCGCCATGCTCCTGATTGGCTCTAATGTCACCGAGCAGCATCCGGTGTTCGGCGCGATGATACGCCAGGCGGTGCTTCGGCGCGGTCTCCAGCTTGTCGTAGCGGACCCGCGCAAGATCGACATTACCGAGTTCGCCGCACTGCATGTCCGCCAAATGCCCGGCACGGACGTCGCTCTCATTAACGGCCTCATGCACGTCATCCTGCAAAATAACTGGCAGGATCAAAAGTTCATCGACGAGCGATGCGAAGGCTACGCGGAGTTCCGCGCCGCCGTCGGTCGGTATACGCCGGAGCGCGTAGCCGCGATCACCGGGGTTTCGGCCGGCGACTTGCAAAAGGCTGCCGCGATTCTGGCGCGAAATAAACCCATGGCCGTCGTGTGGGCGATGGGCATCACGCAGCACACCTCCGGCGTGCGAAACGTGCTTAGCCTGGCCAACCTACAAATGCTGCTGGGGAACTTGGGCGTGCGCGGCGGCGGGGTGAATCCCTTGCGCGGTCAAAACAACGTTCAAGGCGCCTGCGACATGGGAGCGCTCCCAAACGTCTTCCCCGGCTATCAGACGGTAACCGACCCCGCCATCACCGCCAAATTCGACGCCGATTGGGCCCTTGAACCAGGGGTTGACGCCGCCGATGGAACGCCGCATCTCGCACTCTCCGACACGCCGGGACGGACCGTCACCGAGATGGTCGAGGCATTCGGCGCCGGCGCCATGAAGGCGCTTTATATTCTCGGCGAAGACCCGGCGATGACGGAGCCGGACGTGAATCATGTCCGCCGATGCCTGCAAACGGGAGAGTTTCTGGTGCTTCAGGAGATCTTCCCGTCGGAGACCGCCGCGTTCGCGGACGTGTTGTTGCCCGGCGCGGCGTTCGCCGAAAAAGCGGGCACGTTTACCAACACCGAGCGGCGCGTGCAATTGGTCCGCCCGGCGATTGATCCGCCCGGCGAAGCCTGTGCCGACTGGGCGATCACCGCCGAACTCGCCCGCCGGGTCCTGGCTCACGAAGGCCGTCAGCCTGTCGGGCCATTTGCCGCGTGGGACTACCGCGACCCAAGTCACATCATGGAGGAGATCGCCGCGCTTACCCCGTCCTACGCCGGCATCAGTCACGCGCGCCTCGAGCGCGGCGACAACCTGCACTGGCCCGTACCGCACGCCGGCCACCCGGGCACGCCGGTCTTGCACGTCGGCGAATTCCCGTGCGGTCGCGGGCGATTTCATGCCGTTGAACACGCGCCGCCGGCGGAGATTCCCGATGCTGACTATCCCTTCGTACTTACAACAGGCCGCGTGCTCTACCATTGGCACGGCGGCGAGCTTACGCGCCGGGCCAAAGGTCTGACCGAGCAATGTCCGCACGCGCAAGTCGAACTCAATCCCGCGGACGCCGCGAAGCTGGCTCTGGACGGCCACAACACGGTGCGCGTCCGCTCGCGGCGCGGCGAGATGACGGCGGAGGCGTTGGTCACCGAACGGGTCCCGCAAGGGATCGTCTTCGGTAACTTTCATTTCCCGGGCGCACAGAACGTCAACAACCTGACGATCGGAGCACTCGATCCGCTCGCCAAGATCCCCGAGTACAAAGCGTGTGCGGTCGCCTTGGAAGCGGTAACTGCTTCGCCGCGCTCGTCGAGCCCGCCGTCATGAGGGCAGGCGGTAACGGGCTAAAGCCACCGTCACATTGTCCTTCCCGCCGTTGCGCAGGGCGAGATCGACGAGCTGCTGACACGCTTCCTGCGACGTCTTCGCGCCACACAGCACCGCGGTGATGTTGTCGGTGTCCACCATGTCGGTCAGCCCGTCGGTGCAGAGCAAGAGCTGGTCGCCGTCGGCCAGCGTGGTGCGCTGGAAATCGCCGTCAAGACGGTAGCCGCCGCCGAGCGAATGGGTCAACACGTGGCGGAACGGGTGGGTCGCCGCCTCTTCCGGCGTGATCTTCCCCAGAGAGAGGAGCGCGCGCACCATCGTGTGGTCGCGCGTAAGCTGCACGAGGACGCCGTCGCGAAGCAGGTAAGCACGGGAATCGCCGATGTGACACAGGACGAGGCTGGCGCCGAGGCTGCACGCCATGGTCATCGTGGTGCCCATGCCTTCCAGACGAGGGTCGGCGCGCGCGTAGCCGCGCAGGGCGGAGTCAATGCGGCGGAAGCGCTGGGCCATGCGCTCCAGCACTTCGTCGGTTTCCTTCTCGCCGGAGCTGAGAATCCAGTCCGGCGTGTGCAGCACAAGGCTGACAAGCGTGGCGATCGCCAGACGGCTGGCCGTCTCGCCCGCCGCGGCCCCGCCGATGCCGTCCGCCACCAGCAAGGCGTAACCGACCTCGCCCGCGCGCGCGGGAATCTCGCCTTCGGGGAGATTCGTGAACACCGTTTGCAGCCAACGTCCGAAATGGACGACCAGGTAATGGTCTTCGTTGTTCGCGCGCACGCGGCCGGGGTGAGACAGCGCTCCGAGGCTGACTTGCACGCGCGGCGAAATGGTTTCCGGCCAGAGTCCTACCTCCGGGTCGGGCACGGGACGCTTTGTCGTGTCTTCTTGTGTCGAATCATACATGGTCCTCTCCTTCGCGCCGGGCGGCCGCCGCTGGCTCACGTCGCCGCCGGCGGCGGCCGTTGCCGGAGCAGATCGCGGATTTCGGTCAGCAGTTCCTGTTCCTTCGTTAACGGCGGGGGCGCCGCCGCTTCCTCCTTTTTCGACCGCATGACCCAGCCGAGGAATTTCACGACGAAGAAGAACACCGCCAGCGCCACGAGAAGAAAATTCACGATGTCGCCGAGAAAGAGCCCGCACGGAATCTGCTTGCCGTTGATTTCCCACGCCCAATGTACGTAGCTTTGCTCGCCCGGTGTAATGACGCTGATGAGCGGCATAATGATGTTCTTCACGAGGGAATCGACGATCTTGCCGAACGCCGCGCCGATGATGACGCCGACGGCAAGATCGATCACGCTCCCCTTGAAGGCAAATGTCTTGAACTCCTCGTAGAGCGAGAAGGCTTTCTTGGCAGGTTCAAGCGATGTCATGCTCTTGAGCGGGTCCATTCGAGGAACACCTCCTCCGTTGGGTCGTCGCGCGTGAGGGCGGCATGGCCACGAAATCGCGCCGCCGTTCGGCACAGTCTTACACGTCGAGCCGTCGCTCCTCCGAGGAACAATTTGTCGGACCTGCGTGCGGGTGTTTATTCCTTGCCGCGGTACACACGGATTCGCGGTCCGCAAGACGGGAGCGCCCGAATTGTAACCCGCACGAAAGCGGTCGCAAGAGTTTTGTTGGATGCGTTGCCGCAATTCCGCCGGCTTCGTCTCTTAGAGACGTGATGACGATATGGGCAGTAGGGGGAAGGCAGGCCGTCCGAGCCGGATGTTCCGTGCGAACCGCGCTTAGCGACCGCTCGATAGAACGCGACTCTGCGGTCGGCATTCTCGGCCGCGCTGGGTCAACGCGCGCTCCGATATAGAAAAAGTCGCGGCTTCTGCATGCGCGCACAGGCGTGGCAGGCTATTCGCCTGCCGCTGTCACGACCTGGATAACGCATACGAGTCAAGGCGTTCAAAAGCGCTTGCGCGAGGCTTATCCGGACCCTCCATGTTTTCCTACCTCCTTCTGGGCGGCTTGCTCTCCCTAGGCCAGACGCAGGCGACCGCCGCGGAGAACGTCCCCGCGCCGAGCGTGAGCACGGCCCCACGTCCGCCGGCCGACCGCTGGCTATTCATGGAGAGCTTGCAAGGAACGTGGGAAGGCGACGTGCTCGACAGGAACCGCATACAAGTTTACGGTTGGACGGACCTATCTTATACAGCCAGCAGCGCGAACCGCACGCAGCTGCCGATGGGGTTCAACTACGCCGCCAACGATTTCCTTTTGCAACAGAACTGGCTGCGCATGGAACGCCCGGTTGTCACCAGTGGAACCACGGAGCCGACGCTCGGCTTCCGGTGGGACAACATTCTGCCGGGCTCGGATTACCGTTTTACCCTCGCGCGCGGACTCTTCGACGAACAACTCACCGCCAGCCAAGGCCGGCCGAACCGCTACGGCGTGGACCCGATTCAGTTGTACGGCGAGGCGTATTTTCCCACCGTCGCACGCGGCATGGACGTGAAGGTCGGCCGCGTGTTCTGCCAGTACGGCGTCGAGGCGAACGACGCGCCGAGCAATGCGCTGCTGTCGCACGGCTATACATTCATCTACGACCCGTTCACGCACACCGGCATTATGACCACCGTGAAGCTCAGCGACGCTTGGTCGTTCCAGGCGGGCGTGATGCTCGGCAGCGACGTCGTCATCGATCCGGCGGACGAGCCGACGGGCATGGGCAGCGTCAAGTGGGCGCGGCCCGACGGGCGCGACAGCGTTTTGTTCTCGGTGATCCTCGGCTCGGGCCGTTTCAATCAGGAACGCAATTTCAACAATCCGGAGGTGCTCGATCTCGTCTATACGCACCAGTTCAGCAACCGCCTCTCGTACAACTTTGAAAACCTGGCCGGCTTTCAAACGCACGTACCGGGGATCGGCAGCGCGCGCTGGTTCGGCGTGGTGAACTATGTCACTTATGCGCTCACGCCGCGTTTGAGCGGCACCACGCGTCTGGAATTCTTCGACGACGAGCAAGGACAACGGACCGGATTCAAGGGTCTCTATACCGCCCTCACCGCCGGGCTTTCGTTCAAGCTTCGGAAGGCGATCACGATCCGCCCGGAAATCCGCTACGACTACAACGACCGTACGCGTCCGTTTGAGGACGAACACGGCGTTTTCACCGCGGCGACCGATGTCATTCTGAGGTGGTAAGGAATGGCCGTCGGCGCCCTAGCGACACGAGGTCGAACCATGAAAAAGTACCGTTTGCTTGCCAGCGCCGCCCTTCTCTGCGGCTTCGCCGCCTTGAGCGGCGCGGATGCGCCTCCCGTTTCCAGCCCGGCGATCACGATCACACTCGGAGCGCGACACGGGCACGTTACGCCGGTGCGGCAAGGGTTCAGTCATACCGGCGGCGGCAACATCGACGTGGCGCAGCCGTCGCCGGACACCGTGGTCATCACCATGAGCGGCGTCGCGGTCGCCGGCGCTCACCCCTGCAAGAGTTCTGTCGCCTCGCTCTGCTTTGACCTAGCGCAGTCGTTCGACGTGGCGTTTGAGAAACCGGAGATCAAGCGGGCCAAGCTTTCTCTGGAGGGCCGGGTCATCGGTCTGCTGCGCAGTCATTGCAAAGGCGGCGGCTCGGCGCAAGAAGGACCAGGCTGTGCAACCGTTACCGCGGGGCCGGTCGCGCTCATCACGCTCTGCGTGCCGGCGCACCTTGTGGCGGGCGGCGAGAATCTCTCCATCAACGACCGCGAAGGTCCGGCAGAAGTCGCCATTCCAGCCGGCAAGTTTAGTCTGCACCAATCATTCACGGTATCCGCGACGCACCCGAAGAGCGTGCTGCCGTGCAAAGCCGCGTCGGCGGAGTTCGCGCCCGACCCAGCCCTTGACCCGCTCTGGATCAGTTATTGGGAGCCGTTTCATGGCGCGGGCAAGAAGGACTTTGGCTTTCAGATCACGCTGAAAGTCACGCCGGACACCGACGCAAGAGCCGCGAATGGGAAGTGAGGGTTCGCAGGTCCGCTCCTCGGACCGCTCGGGTCGCAAAGGGAGCGCGTGCGCGCGCTCGCACCTCCGCCTTGGCGAGCGGGGCATGGCGCAGCACAGAGCGTCTTAAGACAAGGGCGTTTGGAACTTTGCTCCTAGAGTTCCAGACACCTTCATCTTAGACGCCATCGCCAGCCAGCGGCGGGCCAAGGGGGCGATGGTCAGCCCTTGAACGAGGATGGAGAAGACGACGACCACATAGGTCATGACCACGATCACCTCGCGCGACGCTACAGGCTCGCCGCCGACTTCGCGTGGCAACGAAATGGCCATGGCTACAGAGAGTGCGCCGCGCAAGCCTCCCCACGTCAGCACGCGCACAGCGCCTCGCTCCACCGGCTGGCGGCGGCGGAGCAGCCAGATGGGGCACGCGACCGATAGGAGCCGCGCCAAAAGCACCGCAGGGATCGCCAGCAGCCCTGCGGCCAAATAGCGTCCGGTGAACGTCACCGCCAATACTTCCAGTCCGAGGAGCACGAAGAGTACGGCGTTCAGAATCTCCTCGATCAACGTCCAAAAGAGGTCTAGACGTTCGACCGTTGTGGGCGACATGGCAAACAGACGGCCTTGGTTGCCAATGAGCAGCCCGGCCACGACCATCGCCATCGGCCCGGAAAGGTGTAGATCGTTCGCCAACGCGTAGCCCCCGGCGGCCAGCGCCAGGGACAGCATGATCTCCACCTGGTACTGGTCCACGGACTTGATCAGCCGATACGCCAGGTAACCGGCCGCGAGGCCAAACGCAGCGCCACCGACCGCTTCGCGCAGGAACAACAGCGCGAAGCGTCCGACGTCGAAATCCCGCCCGTCGGCGGCCACTTCCAACACGCCGAGGAAGACAACGACGCCGACGCCGTCGTTGAACAGCGATTCCCCGGCGATCGTGACCTCCAGCGATTTCGGCGCTCCCATATGCTTGAGCAAAGCAAGCACCGCAATCGGATCCGTCGGGGAAATGAGAGCGCCGAAGAGGAGGCAGTATATCGGGCTTTGCGGTATGCCGAGTAAAGCCAGCAGGACCCAGCTCAGGGTGCCGACGATCAGCGTCGAAAGGACAACCCCGACGGTGGCCAAGACACTCACGACGGCCCGTTGCCGGGAAAGATCGGCCAGATCGACGCGCAGCGCCCCGGCAAAAAGTAGGAAGCCAAGCGCCCCGTGCAGCACCGCCCGATCAAAGTCGAACTGTCGGACGAAGGCCGCCGCGTGCTGTTCGACGATCGGGAAGACCAAACCGACGACCACGGCAGCCAGCGAGGCGACCAAGGCGACCACCATCACGCCGACCGTGGTCGGCAGCCGCAACATACGGTAGTTGACGTAGCTGAACGCCGCGGCGAGAACGAGTAGGACCGCAGCGAAATCGGACAAGTACACGCGTGCCCCCGGGCTGCGAAAACGCCCACGCCGGAAGAAACCTCCAACGGCGAGGCGGCGGCCAATCACGGCCGCCGCCTCGCCGTTAAGTTGCAACGAATCAATTAGAACCGCAACGTCATGTCGAAGCCGTACAACCACATGCCGTTCTTGGCGCCGTTGTCAAACGCCGGCTCGTTCCAGTTGCGGTAGTAGCCAATCTCGGGACGGACCTGGAACACCGGGCTAACGTTGTAGGTTAGCCCGATTGAGTTGCTGGTGTAGTTGCCGGCGAAGCCATAACGCGTCCCGTGTTCATCATTCATCCATTCGTTGCGGAAAGTGCAGAAGGTTTTGTCTGAGAGTTGGAACACGGTGTAGTTAAGTACGCCGTAGGTCGAGGAAAGGCCCGGAATGGTGGCCCCGAGACCGCCGCCGCTGTTGAACTGGAAGGAGCCGATGCTGGGCGTTCCCCCCACCGCCGCGTTGCGTTCCCACATGTAATACGCTTCGGTCCTAGTTTGGACCTTCTTGGTGAACCGGTGCTGCCACGTGCTCTGGATGATGTTGTAGTTGTGGTGGCCGGCGGGTACTCCGTTTAGGTCAAAGTACTGAAACTGGGCATCGTTGATTTCGTTCAAGACCGTGTAGATGGAATCGTTGTTGTCCTCGGACACCCAGCGCACGCCAAACATACCCGTCGGCTCCGCCCCCTTGTACCAGGGAGCCATGTCGGCGCCGGCGTTGAGGCATGCCTGCACCGTCCATTGCTGATTGAGCATCACAGTCGCCATGATGCCCGTCTGAGTATAGACGTCAACGGTGAACTGAATGGAGTGGGTGCCCATGAAGTTGTCTGGCGCAAACTGGGTTTCGATATCCGGGCACGCGATCCAGCGCCCGAACGTCACGATCATGCCCTGCGCCACCCAGGGCACGTACACGTGGCCGGTGACTTCGGTGGGGTCCCAGCCGTAGAGACGATTGTGGACCAACAGCTGGTCGCTGAACCAGCCGCCGGCCGTGAAGTAGCGGTAGTCGATGCCATAGTCTCCCGTGAGGCGGAATCCCCAATCGATGTGGTCGGTCTGCACTGTGTCCATCTCGCGCTCGACACGTAACACGGCCTGGTCGAGCACGAAGCGGTTGGGATTCACCCAGTAGGACGACGGCGTATTGGATTCCTTAGACGTGCTCCAGTTTCCGGACGCATTGATCCAGCCGTAGGCCTTGATGTGAGTGTCCTTGATTTCCTCCCCCCAGGGAGTACCGTAGATCGCTTTCATCAAAGGGTAATCGGTGCTGCTCCGCGGGACGCCGACAAGGGGAAACCCTTGCCACTCGCCACTCGGCATGGGCGGCGAGTCAAAGGGCGCCGGCAATGCGCGGCGCGGCGCCGGAGATTCCTCGGCGCCATTTTCGTCTTTCTTCTCTTTCGGTCCCAGGCAGCAAGGGAACCATTCGACCAGCGTCGGGTAGCCGCGGAGAAAACGCTTAAAGAAACCGTATTCCGAAGGATCGGTACAGCTGCCGTTCGATGCATCCTTGCCGTTCGTCGCCGACCCGTTTGTCGCTTGATTGGTTGGCGTGCCGTTCGCCGACGTGCTGGCAGTAGGGGCTGGCGCTGGCTGGGAAACGACGGGGGCGGATGGTGGGGTCGTCTGGCCGAGTGCGAGCGCCAGACCGAGCAACAGATCGGCGGTCATTGCTGTCTCCTGCGTGCAACCGTGTGCGAACCGGCGAACTCAAGGAGACAGCAGGGGGACAAAGTCCCCTCTTGAGTCAGGGCGTTCCTCGCCCCAGCGAGCCGGAGAGTCGCTCTAAGTGCTACGAAGGGTGAAATCGACAGAATAGGGCGTTGAATTGAGAAAAACAGCGCCAGCGACAAATCGAGCCAAAGTCCTGATTTGCGAACTACCGCTTCGACGGACTCACCGTGCAAATTGCAACGCTGCGCGCGCAGATTGCAAGACGCGGGCCTGCCGACCTCGGAATCGCATGGCTCTAAGCGACTGGCGCCGAAAGCGTTGTGCGAATTGACCTGCCCGGCGCGAAGCTTGCTCTGTATTCGCGGCAATCTCCAGAGGGTGAGCCTGACCGCGCAAGATAGGCATGCAATGGAAAAGAGCAAAGCAATGATCGACTTCCCGTGGCAGGATTGCACGATTCCCGAGAACCTTTTGTGGTATGTCCGCGATGCCGCCAGCGACCGTCAGTTGAGGCTTTTCGCCTGTGGCTGCTGTCGGGCCATTTGGCCGCTGCTTCAAGCCGATGCACCACGCCGAGCGGTCGATATCAGCGAGCGTTACGCCGATCAGTGTGCCACGGCGGCCGAGTTGCGCGCGGCGGAGGAAGCGAGTCGAAACGCGCAGTCGTTGGGATACTGGCTCGAGAACTGGACGACCGCCGAGGCGGCGGGACCAGACCCATGGCACGCAGCGCTGTGGACGCCGTCACTGACGGCCGAGGCAGCAGCGGAAGCGGCGGCGCGTGCGGCCCTGAAAGCCGATCCGGCGGCAGCCGCCGAGCAAGTCGCCAGCGACGCCTGGCATGCGGAGCGTCAGCTTCAGTGTCTCGTGTTGCGAGACATCTGCGGCAACCTTTGGGAAAAAGTCCGCATGCGCCCGGACTGGCTGCTCTGGGAGAACGGGCGGCTGGCGAAAGAAGCTCATGCTATCTACGAGGAAGGGCAGTTTCACGAAGTGCCGGCGTTCGCGCGCCTTCTCGAAAGAGCCGGCTGTGATGATGCGGCAATCCTGGCCCATTGCCGTGGCCCGCACGTTCACTTTCGCGGCTGTTGGGTCGTAGACCTACTTCGGGCGCCGCAAACGTCGCGGCGAACGGAAGTCATTTCCGGGAGGCGCTGGGCGCCGCTCACTTTCAAGCCGGCACGTCTGCAAACGCCTTCTCGACGTGAGCGGTGGTCGGCCTCGGCACGGACACAGGCGGCGTAGAAGCGTTCGCGGGCTCATGTAAGCAGCCAGCGTGCGAAGTTCAAGTACAGCAAGATCGTCCAAACGTCTGCGGCGGCGAGGCAAATGGGGCCGGCGGCCACGCGCGGCTCCAGATGGAACACCCGCAAGAGGAACGGCATGGCGATGCCGAATACGGCTGCCCCCGCGACGCCGCCGGTGATGCCTCCGAGCAAACACAACGCCACACGGGCCTGACCGAGCCACGCGAGCGCCACCAGGGCGATGATTGTCCCGCTGCCCAGGCCGAGAAGCAGCCCCGTCGCGAATTCCAGGCGCAGCTTTCGCAACAGAGCCCGCCACGTCGGCGGCCGGCCGTGCAGCAATTGCAAGGTCAGGCTCACCGACTGACTGCTCACGCTCTCCGCCAAATTCAAGACGACCGGGATGAAGAACGCCAGCGCGACGGCGCGCTCGAGCGTTTCCTGATAAATGCCCGACAAAAGCGCCGCGAGAATGCCCGCCGCGAGATTTGCCCCCAGCCACGGAAAGCGGTGACGAAAGGCGACAAGCGGCGATTCTTGCCGATCGCCGGCCACGTGAACGCCGAGCAACTGAAAGAGCACGTCCCGACCGTCCGCGCGTTCCATTTCGCCCAACTCGTGGGTATAGAGCTCCATGTCCACGACGCCGAGCAAATGTCGCTGGTCATCGACCACGGGAAACGCCAGCAGCCGGTGCTGGACGAAGAACTCGCATGCGTCCAACACCGTGGCGGTAGCCGGCAAGGTGATGACTTGCCGCACCATGATGTCGGCCAGCGGCGTCTCCGGAGGGTGCAACACCAGCCTTCGCGTCGGCACGACGCCTTCCAAGCGTCCCTCGTCGTCTACGACGTAGAAGTAAATGATCCGTCCTTGCGGCGGGTTTTGCCGCAGCCAGGTCAGCGCGTCCCCCACGGTTTGGCGCAGCAAGAGCCGGGTAAACTCTTGGTGCATGTGCGTGGTCACCGGGTCGGCGAGACGGACCTTTCCGAGTGCGGCTGGCATGAAGACTCCGGGACCGGGATGGAACGAAATGCCTTCGTGCCACTGCTTGTGCATAATGCGGTGGCACGAACGATCGTTTCTTCTCAATCGTCGTGCAGGTTGGTGGCTGAATCACCAGCCGCCGCCGATGGTGACGAAGAGGCGCAGATAGATGCTGTGTTCGGAAGTGGGATTGACGTTGACGAGTTGCGGCATGGCGCTCCAAGCGGCTACACGCGTGAACAATCGCGCCAGAGAATTGTAGAGCCGCCGCCTCGTAACGCCAAGGTTATGCGCCCGAAGCTGTCACACCAAGATAGAAATGTCCGCATTTTGCCCCAGATAGAAATGTCCGGTGCCGCTACCGGTCATTTCTTCGGCAAACCTCGCCGCCAGGGGTGGTCAGGACTCGGGCGATACGACGAACACGACGGAGCCGGGAGCG
>JBGQKZ010000099.1:0-25296 GCA_041499805.1 Gemmataceae bacterium | reverse complement strand
TAACGCCTTCCGCCGCCACTGTCTGGAAGAAGAATTTCAAGCTGGTGCGGCACGTGCCGCGGTGCCGCGGAAAATCCAGAGCCTCTGGCACCGCGTGATCCGGCTCGTCATGTGAGCAAAGAAAATCTAAGAAAGCGCAGTGTAGTGGTCAAAACGCAAAAAAACCGGACAGCGATTTCGCGACGTTTCGGCATTTGTCATTTTTCCGTCACCGGGATTCGGCACCGAGCGCCAATCGTCGCGATAACGGATAAAGCGGACGCCGCGAGGATATTCTTCTTGTAATTGTATTTCTGCGGGGTCTAATAGGCGCTGAGCGGATTGCAGCCTCGCGGCGATTGGCGGCGGTGGACGGCATTATCCGTTTCGGTCTCAATAGGGAGACACGCCCATGGCGGACGCCCACCCGGAGGAGTTTTCCTCTCTTCTGGAACAGGCCAGGGCCGGCAATGCAGACGCGCAGCGCCGGCTTGTCGAGCAGTTCGGGCCGACGGTCTTGGGCGTGGTGCGCAGGCGGCTCAATACACGGCTGCGGCCGCTCTTCGATTCGGCCGATTTCACGCAAAACGCCTGGTTCGAGTTTTTCACCAAGGTCCTGCCGCATCGGACGTTTGCTTCGCGCTTCGACTTGTCCGCCTTCTTGAGCGTCCTCGCCCGCCACACCGTGGACGCCAGCAACCGGAAGTACCTCGAGCGGCAAAAACACGACCTACGGCGGCAGCAGTCGCTGCCGAGCGAAGACGCCGCCGACGCGCTGGCCGACCCCGGACCGAGTCCCGACGAGATCGTGGCCGAGGATGAAGCCGTCTACCGACTCCTTCAGCGCTTGCGCCCGGGCGAACGCGCCGTGCTCCACGCGATGATCGCCGGGGACACGCACGGCGATGTTGCCAAGCAACTCGGCGTCGACGAACGGACGGTGGCGCGCATGGTGCGCAGGATTGTGATGAAAATGGAAGACCAATGGCCGCCCCCTCCGCGGGGGGGGGGGGTGAACGGCTTGTGCGCGAACATTATTCCGTAATCGGCAGGGCGCTCAGGAGTTTCCGGTCCGCCTCGAACCTCTTGACGGCCCGATCGAATGAGCCGCTGGTCTTCGTGAGCACCAATGAAAAGGGACTTCCCTTGCGCTCCAGTGCATGATTGACGTCGCATTGGTGTCGGCCAATCATGCCGATCAGGTGCTGCCGGGCGTCTTCGCGGGCCGGAATTCGTCCGACCTCGTTTGCGGGGTCGGCTAGAAAGGCGTTGAGCTCGGCACAGAATTGGCACTTGCAGGCCACGTCCGCTGGGCGAACCCAATCCGCGGGCGGCGCCGGCTGCCTGGCGGTGGCCGATTCGAGCTGTTGTCGGACGGAAACCAGCCAAGACGCCAGGTGCGGGTGAACCGAGCCGAACTGCTTCTGCGACCACGGAACCAACGATTTCAGGCACGGAACCTGGCAGTCGTCCAGGCTGAATTCGGCCGGCGATTCCCGGACGAACTGAAGCACGCGCGACAGGTCTTCGTCACGACCGCTTGCAGCAAGCGCTTTAAGCAGCAAGGGGAGCGACTTTTCGGCAACGGACGTTTCCCGGCGATGATACGGCGCGTAGTACGGCGGTCGCGGCGGCCGTGGTTCACAGAATCGTTCAACCGCCAGCGCACACAGTTCCTGGGCGAGCGCCGACTTGTTCGGGTCCGCCGTCTTATCGCAGCAGAAGGCGGAGAGCCACTCGACGTCACGGAACGGCATTTCCTGCCGGCGATGCGTATTGGGCCGCGCTGAGAGTAGATGCTTCAATTCCTTGGCGAATGCACTCCATCCGAGCTCGCGGCACGCAGCCACGACGAATGAACTCAGTCGTAGGGACGAATCGCGTTCAGCCAGTGTCGTCAAAAACTGCGCAATCGTGCCCCGATCGTGCAACGTCAGAAGATGTTCCGGGAAGTCATCGAGCGGCGATTTCTCTTGAGTGGCGGGATGCCCGTAACCGACGAAGTTGTGTGGCCAATGCGTAATGATCGCGCGGGCGAAGCGAATGCAGTCGCTGCGGGCTTCTTCAAGCCGTTTCGTGGGCGTCTTGGCCAACTTTGCCGTCATCGAACGATACAACGGCATGCTGTTGGCGGCGCCGGAACTCGCGACGACATCGAAATGACGATCGCGGCGCCAGACGACGATCGCAGAGCGGTGATACCAACGGTCGAGTGTGTTGCCGGCATTGCCCGTGTAGCCCTCGAATTCCTCGGAAGTCGGCTTCCAGTCGTCGATCGGCACGGACGATACGATGGCCGACAGATCGAACGCGATATCGCCCCAAGGCTGCTTCTGGCCGCGAACATCGGTCCACTGAGTGCCGCTCAAATCATCCTCGTAAGTCTCGCCGATCTCGAGATCACGCCGCGGTGTTCGGTAACTGCGAGAATAACTTCGCTCGAAACTGCCGTCGTCCGCGAACTGTGACAGATGACGGGAAACTTGCGCCAGATGCACCATGCACTCCGTCTTCGCCGCCGCCGCCGCCACCAGGTTTGCGAGCGAGCGATCCGCTCCTTTCAGCAAATCCAGCGACAACCCGCGCTCGGTGTAATGATGCTCCAGCGCGAAGACCAGCGGTTCCGCCGGCTGTTTCGCGACCCACGATCCGATCGACTTCGCCAGCACGTCGGCGGGAGCGGCCGGTTTCGCGGCGGCGGCCGGTTTCAGCCGCTTCGATTTCAGCACGAGGTTATATGCCAGGCAGAGCCGCACGCCGCTGGTGATGCGTTGGACTTCGTGTTCGCAATCGGCGTAGAACGCGGCATAACACGGCGCCTTGCCGCTCGCCGCTTCGTCGAAAGTCAACGTTTGCTGCGCGGCCCCGTGCCGAACGACCAGCTTCCCGCCTTCGAAGAGATTGGGCAGCACGACGATCATACTCGCCACCATCCGGTCGTGCTTTTCGCTGTCGCGATGCCGCAGGAAGAAGCCGCCCTTCTCATACACGAGCAGCTTGTACAGCCTGGCTTCCAGTTGATCCGCCGGCAGCCCTAGCTGTTCCGCGACAGGACGCAGGGCATCGGCGATCGCCACGTTCCACGCATCGCTCAGGCGAAACTTCTTCGGATCGAGTTCATACGTGTTTCTCACCGTCTTGTTGACCAGCGTCTCCGTTCCCTTTCCGTAGGGCGCCGCCTGACAAGACGCGACCAGCGCCTTCGCCGTCGTTCGTTTCAGCGGGAGTGTGATGGCGCCCAGGCCCTCAACTTCGATACCGGGATCGACGCCGGGCAGGCAGCCGGTGACACAGAACTTCGTCGACTTTACCGCCTGTCCGATCGCTGTCGACAGCCGCTTGACGGTGGTCGAATCGTTCATATGCCACCTCCTTGCTGGAAAGGCCCGCATCGTGACCGGCGGGACGCAATCTGAATCCGCCGTCACGCACGTCGTTTGCGATCAATAGCCCCAACAACCTTCGTCATCAGGAGTCATCAACTCCCAAAGGTCATTCTCGTGCAACCAAATGGGATCGGCATTCCAGGCGATGAATTCCTCGACGGGCAGGCCCTCAATGAGCGGGGGACGCGAAACGCGCTTTTGCCTGCCGTTGAGGAAGATCGTCATGTAGTTCTGCTTCCGCTCGCGACTCGCCCCTTTTTCGGCGGCGGTTTGCTTGCGTTTCGGCTTCTTCATCGCGGTTCCTCCAGGCTCATGAGTCAGCGTCTTCCGGCGGCGAGTCAAGCCGTGAAGAATTCCCGGTAGATCCGCCTCGGCACGCAGCGGAAATTTCGACGGTGGGGTACCCGTTTATCCCAATAACTCTTCCTGACCGCTCATGCACGATGAACGCCTCTCCTTCAATCGCGAATTTGGCCGTCCACTCAATGGCAAATGTATCCGGCGTGTCGATGATCCGGAACGGCTGCGGCTCGCCTTCCCGGCACAGGCAGAGGGCGAACTTGTCCTCGGGATCGAGCAGCCAGGCATCGCGCGACTGAGTTGAGAACAAGACCAGGTTCCCCACAGTCACGATGCGCGCATCCTCCGCCTGCGCGCGCTGTGTGATGTAATGGATTTCGCGCTGAATGTCGGGCTTGACGATGCGCGCCGCTTGGCGGGCGCTCAGCTCGCGCCGACGTTCACTCCTCCCCGATTTCCGTTTCGCGCGGCGCAGAGCTTTTCCGCGTTTCTTGTTTGAGTTCGACATCACGTTCACCTTCAGCAGCCACTATTCGTCCCGATACTGCGGCGGCGATTTGCCCACTCGCTTGACGACGCGCGGGTAGGCGACGGTCGGGATGGCGTGCTCGATCCGGTCCACTTGAACCTGATGGTACCAGTCGTCGCCAAAGTCGAACCAGTAACCGAAGACACGCTCCGGCTTCAAATCCAGGTCGTCCAACTTCGTCGTGCGTGCGTCGCCATCCCCTTTTTTCTTCGACTGCGGGTCGGCAATTCCGTATTTGGGTCCTTCGGGATCGAACGGACGTTTGCCGAATTGGAATTCGTACAGATGCTCATCCGAGCGGTCATACGCCTTGAAGATGGCATGATGGAGCTGCTCGAGCGTTTGGTCGCCGCGGATTTCGATGACGCGGCTGATTACCTTGTTGGCAAAGTTCTCGCCAACCGGTCCGCCGACGAGGTAAACCCCAAGGACATACAAACGCGCCGGTGGCGCCCGAACTGCCGCCGATCGACTTAGACCGTCGCTTGGGTGCGCCGGACTCTCGCTTTTTCTCCGGCTGCCCCACGCCGGAATCTCATCCTCAGGCACGATAATCTGAATTGATCGAGGCTGGCCCGGGTGACGCAAAACGAGCCCTTTCTTCTCCAGCGCTTTCAGCATCTGATTCACCGACGGCGGCGAGACACACAGGGCCGTCGCGATCTCGGATTCGGCGGGCGGATAGCCGTGCAAATTGGTGTAGGCGTGAATGAACGCCAGATAACGGCCCTGCGTCGGAGTGAAGTCAGCCATGACAGCATTTCCGTCGTGAATGTAAAGTGCATTTTACGAACTCCACGCCCGTTCGCCATTCGGCGGCGGTACGGAGGCGATCTGCTATATTTAGTCTGTCGCCAAGGAGTCATCATCTTGCCATTCTTGCCGGCATGAGTCGGCCGTCTCTCAATCTTGCACTCGCAAAGAAGCTCCGACGTTTACGGCAGCAACAGGGACTGTCGCAAGAGGATTTTGCCGCCAAGTGTCGCCTTCATCGCACCTATGTGGGAGCGATCGAGCGGGGCGAGCGCAACATCACACTAAAGACCTTGGAGATTATTGCGCGCGCACTGGGCGTAGACCCGCTCGACTTGCTTCAGGAGTGATTTGTGGCACGTCCTGCGCGCCGCGCCCGCCTGCGGGCGCTCATTCAGAAGATCAAGGCCTCCGGTTTATCCATTTACGACTCTTTGGAAGACTTGCCGGAGCTTTATCTGGACACGGAAGCTCTGGAAGCGGTCTTGGGCGATGCGCTCATCGGCCTCGACCTCGACTTTCCGCTACGGACGCGATCCAAGGTGTTGAAATCGAAGGTATGCGAGATTCTGGGCTATCCGGTTCCTACCAGCTTCAAACGGTCGGCGCCGCGGTTTCCGGGACAGAACTTCGATACCTATGTGCAAAAGGCCGACAACCTCCAGATTTGGAATCAGCAAGTCGCTCCGTCTCGTCGTTATGTTCGGATTCGGGTTAATGAGGAAAGCGAAGTCAGCGCTGTACGCGTCGTGACCGGGACTGTGTTGGCAGAGCTTGATCGAACCGGGACATTGACGCACAAGTACCAGGCCAGGAGCCGAGTTCCCGTGTCGGCTTCCACCTTGGTGTCGATTTCCGACACGGCGAACGTGGTGCGCCACGTGACTCTTTCGTCGAAGGAGCCGCGCCACCCCGCGAATCAATCGTCGCTGCGGACGCGACTTGATCCTCAAGAGGTTATGACGATTGCGGCCCTCTACAAGAATCTTCGGCCTCTTGCCGGTTCCGTCATTCCTGACCCGGGTGTCGTTCAAGAACGTATCCGAGGCGCCGGCCTCCACAAGCTAGTATCTCGGACTCTCGCCATGGGACAGTTCGCGGACACAGGCCAGTTCCCAGATATCCCTGAGCAACTTCTCGAGTTGAAGCTGCAAACCGCGGCCACCATCGACTTGGGGCTCATCAGCCCGGATAGTTCGGATCAACTCGCCGACTTGCCCGAGTTTCGCCATTGCGACGTTCGTTACGCCGTTTTCTACGGACAGAGGGTTCATTCAGGGGTGCGTCTGGACGCGCTGGTTTTGACAACAGGAGCCGACTTCTTTTCATTTTTTCGGCGATTTGAAGGACAGGTACGGAACACGAAGATTCAAATCCCGCTACCGCGGGATTTCTTTCGAGAGCCCAAATGATGCCCACACCGCGTCGTCGATTTCCGTTTCCCGTGCGCGTCGGGACGGTGTGTCGTTCGTCTCGCCAACCATTTTGGAGACGAGGCCGATCATGTGCTTCGTTGCGCGTGCATCCCGTCGCGGAAGCGGGAATTCCTTGACGTACTGCATCATGAACCGACGCCGGCCGGAGTACAATTTGTTATGAAACAGCGTGTCGTAGTACTTGGCGATGAACGATGAATTAGCAACCGCGAGCATGAGGAGGAGCCAGCCTGCGTCTTTTTCGGGCTTGAGCGTGCTCCAATAGCAGTCCCCATCGACAACCGCTCCACTGCGATCAAGAAAGAAACACGGGCGCTCCGCGATGTCGGGGAACACGAGCTTTGGCCGGCTCCACGCGTCGGGGTCTTGAGGGACCCAGAGTTCATACCACTGACGGCCGGCGTCAAGCACATACTTGCGACGCATTAATGCGGGTCGATGGCCCTCAAGGTAGGCTCGCGCTCGGGGATAGGCATCCAATCGGACTGCTTGTCGTTTGCCGTCCGTGCTGACGTGAGGGTAGAGGACGCGTCGTTGACCCAACTGCTCAGCCGAGATACACCAGCGCGCTGCATCTTGATGAGTAAGAATGGGGCGAAGGAGCTCGGCTTCTGGTTGTTGGTCGCGCGGGAGCAAATGCCAGTCCCGACGGATGAAAACGCCGTCTGCGGTCGTCTTAATGCCCACCCGAATTCTGGCGACGTCGCCAAACGTGCATGCCTGGTGCGCGCGCACCGTCGCAAGCCATTTGCGGCTCTCGGGCGTCTGAAGTGCCCACGGCGCCTCGCAGTGGGGTCGGGGCGCCAGGATGCCGCGCTCGATGACGAAGCGGCCGTTCGGCGTCACGACCTTTCCGATAAAATCGCTACGCACTGCGTCAAGAAGTGAGGATCGGAGAGGGTGCGCCGGCGCACGATCCCCTGAAGTACGATCCTCATAAACGCGATGGAACGCACAAGCATGGGGAACGTCGCTGCTCCCCTTTCGCGCCGTGACAATCACGGGCAGAACCGAGGCGGTGAACAGCTTCGTGTCGCCGAGATCATAGATGGCTCTCAGATCGAAATCGGCGGTCAACAACTTCCTCGTGGCAGCGCCCGATTGAACAAACAAAAACCGGTTCGACGTAAGCAGCCCCATTAGTCCCTGTCGCCTCAGAACGCTGGTCATCGCTTTGATAAAGGCGTGGTAGAGATCCACCCGGCCTTTGAGGTGGAAGCGTCGCGCAAGTTCTTGTGCGATCTTTGCGCCCAGCACTTGCGTCCGAACATACGGAGGATTCGCGATAACAATGTCGAATTGTCGCACATTCCTCGTTGCTTCTCCTTCGACGTGAAACAAGGAAGGTTCGTGTCCATTGCCGTCGTGATGCGCGTCGCTCGAGGACAAGAAATCCACGGGTTCGAGTTCCATTTCGACGCCACTTAGGCACGAAAGATTGTGACCTGCTCGGGCGAGCGCCGCAGCATCCTTTTCGTAACCAACAAGCACGAGCTGCGCGCGCACGCAAGCCGGCGCGGTTTCGGCGATCGCACGTAACAACGCGCCGTCACCACACGCGGGATCGAGCACTCGAACCGGCCGCTCGCGAGGGACGAACTGCTCCCAAACCGCCTCGGCGAGGAACTTCGCCAAATCCGGCGGCGTGTAGTGAATTCCTTCGGCCTTCGCGCGGGTGATCTTCCTCAACGTGGTGCTCCCCATCGCGCAAGAAACCGCGTGAGTAAAGTGTCGCCAGCAATCCGAATGCTACATATAGTCATCGTTCCGCAAATCGTCAAGGTTCAATGAACTGTTCCGATTCATGCGCGCCGGGCTGGCGCTGGCCAGCAGCGGTCGGTTTGCCTCAGTGTAGCCAAAATCGAGGAAGAATGGCAAAAACAGGACAGAACGGTTAGGCGCTTGCGGGCGAACGAGACATGTCGCACTCGGGACTTCAAACTTCAGGACACGCGCCAATCATCCATCAAAAACGTATACCCGTGCAGCTCGCCGCGCGCACGAATACGTTTGCCGACGAGTTCCTCTAACCGCGGATCGTGAAACGCGTTGCCGCCTTGAATGCGGAGCACGTAGTCGCCGTCGTCGGTCTGGAGCATGACGGCGGGGCGCTCGCTTTTGGAGCCCGCCGCGACCGTTTTCTTGACGACGTTGCCGTTCTGTTCCATCGCTCACCTGCTGAAGAGATGTCTCAAAAGCAGCTGCCCCGCCTGCTGACGGGCGACGACCACGTAGTATTGCGGGCATGGGGAGTTGCCTCTCGGCAATTCTCCCACGGCGGCATGCACGCTGTCTACGGCGCCCGGCCCGCCGGCTAACGCGAACGCCTTAGCGCCGGCGATCGACGGCCGCTTGACGGCGAAGGAGTGAATGCCGCGCATCTTGGCGTTCGCCTTCCGCAGCTCCGACTGCAATACTTTTTCCACATTTCCTCTGGCGCTCGTCTTCGAGCGCGTGACGATGGAGACAATCGCCATCGCCAGGGACTCGCCGAGCGCGGCCAGGTGGCGTCGGCGCAGGGAGCGCGAGGCGGCCTGGACGTCCGCCGGATCGGCGAGGCGAGCCGCGCGGATCATGGCTTTCGAGGTGCTTCCCGCCGCGACGCTTTGCCCCGCCGGCGTCGCCTGAACGGGGTGCAGCGACGGATCGCCCATGAGATTGAACTGGGCCAGCGTTTTGAGATCGGTCGGGTCGGCAACCGACAGTACTTTGATGTAATCCTGCCGCGCCATCAAGGTTGCCTCGCCCAGCGAGGCGCCCGCCAGGACGTGCTCGAAGAAATACTGGCAGATCAAATCGGCCTGGGCGTTGCCGCTGGACGGACCGTAGGCGATGGTCGAGCTGCCGAAGAAACCGTATGCCGCGGCCGCGAGATACGTGTTGCACATGCCGGCCTGCCCGTTGGCCTTCGCCGGGTCGTACAGCTCGGCGCCGTAACAGCACTCGGCGGCGAGCACCGTGCCGGTCTTCAGCCCGGCGAGCCGCGCTGCGTCGTGCGCGATGGGATAGTTGTTCCCTTGCTGCCCGTAGAAGTGCGGGTCGGCGGGCGCTCCGTGGCAGTTGAAGAAGTGCGACAGCCGGCCGATCAGAGCGGTCCACGGCGGACCGTTCGGCGGTGCGTCCTTCATATCGGAATTGTTGCCGAAGCCGTTTTTGACGCTCGCGCTCGTGGAGTCGTGCCAGACCTTGGCGCTGACGCCGAGGTAGGCGGCATACTTCGCCGCCGGCTGACTGACCGCGCCGGCCGCAGTGTCGAGCAGTCCGGCGAGATACGTCGGATCCTTGCCTCCTGTGATGTCCGGCAGTCGGCCGACGACGCGCGTCGGCGCGAGGAAATCTTCGATCTTCGTGCTGTAGTCTTTGTCGCACGCGTACGGCAAATCACTGGGGGCGAGAGCGTCGCCATCGCTGCTGATTGGGTTGACCAAGGGGACGTGTGGGACGATATCGACGCTGCCGAGGATGCAAACGTATGCGGGGGTGAGCGCCTTATAGACGGCATCCATCGCTTTCTTGCACTGGCGTGCATCCGCCGCTTTCGTCACCGGCTTGGCCTTGTACTTCGACACGCCCGTGTCGTCGAGCGGGATGAAGAGCGTCGTGAGACCGCGCTTTTTATCCGCGGCGATGAGGGCGTCGATGGCCGCTTTGATTTTGCCGGTGTTGCCGACGCCATACTTCTTCTGAAGGGCGGCGGCGTTGGTGACGATGATTTTGTCGGTGGGGGATTTTGCGGGCATGGGTGTACTCCAGAGAGTAGGATTCGCGCTTCGCCACGAGCGAAAGACGTGGCGCCGGGCGCCGCGCGGGGATTCCGGGGTGAGTAGAGACCCGCAACGCGCGAATGTCAAGGAATAAGCATAGAAATTGTGACGTTGCCGGATGCTTTTCCACCGTGGGACGGCGGCAACGATTCGTACACGAGCTTCGGAGAGACGGCGGAGTCCGGCGGCGGGAGACCGGTGAGAACTCGCGAGTTCACTTCGCGGTGTTTCCGGGACTCAAACGGCGGACGCGGGCTCTTTCTCCACCCGCGTCGGCGGGCGGCGCTTCCGCTGCCTGCCGCAGCAGCTCATACACCTCCTCGTCCGTCGTCTGCGAAAAATCTTTATACCACAGCCCCACCGCCCGGAAGTTCTCCGGGGTAAACACGCAGACGACGTCGTCGGCAACCTCGGCCATCTCATCACACGTTGAGGCGGAGGCGACGGGTACGGCGACGATGATGCGGGCCGGCTGTTGCAGGCGGAGGGCGGTTACGGCGGCGCGCATCGTCGAGCCGGTCGCCAGGCCGTCGTCTACCAGGATCACGGTGCGGTCGCGAACGTTCGGGGCCGGGCGGTCGTCGCGGTAAGCGCGTTCGCGGCGTTCCAACTCGCGTTGCTCGTCGGCGGCGACGGCGTCGATCGTGGACTCGGGGATGCCGATGCCGCGAACCACATCGTCGTTTAGCACGCGCACGCCGCCGGTACTGATGGCGCCCATTGCCAACTCCTCCATGCCGGGCACGCCGAGCTTGCGGACCAGGAAGACATCGAGCGGCACGTGCAGCGACCGGGCCACTTCGTAGCCGACGGGAACGCCGCCGCGCGGCAGGGCGAGGACGAGCACGTCGGAGCGGTCGGCGTACTCGTTGAGCAAGGCGGCGAGCAGCCGGCCGGCGTGACGACGATCATGGAAAGTCATGGGATTATCCAATTCGCGGCGTCAAGCCGGATGACGCGCTCGCCGGTTGTCGCAGATGCGTCGTAAACCATTCCGTCGCGAGCCGTGCGACAGTCTCCAGAGCGCCGGGCTCCTCGAATAGGTGCGTCGCGCCGGGAACGATCACAAGCTCTTTTTCGCAACGAAGGTCGCTGAGGGCGCGCTCGTTCAAGCGTATCACGGGCCCGTCGTTGCCGCCGACGATGAGGAGTGTCGGCGCCTGCACGCGGGTCAACGCCTCGCCGGCCAGGTCCGGTCTGCCGCCGCGCGAGACGACAGCGCCGATTCGCTGCTGAAGTTCCGCCGCCGCGACCAGGGCCGCGCCCGCGCCGGTGCTCGCGCCGAAGTAGCCCAGCGGCAACTCGCCTACTTTTCGCTGGCGCGCCGCCCAGCGCGTTGCGGCGGCGAGACGGGCGGCGAGCATCTCAATATTGAAGCGCAGCGCGGCGGTCTGCGCATCGGCCCGTTCTTCCTCGGTTGTGAGCAAGTCCATGAGCAGCGTCGCCAAGCCGGCCTGTTGGAGGACGCCGGCGACAAAGCGATTCCGGCGGCTATGCCGGCTGCTGCCGCTGCCGTGGGCAAATAGCACTAGCCCTTGCGGCTGCTCCGGAAGGGCGAGGTCGGCGCCGAGCGAAACAGCTTCGACCGGGATGCGGACGGCAGTTTCTTCAATGGCCGTGGTCATGATTGAACTCCGGTCTCGTGCTTAACGCCGGATCGGTCGGTCATTCGCCGGAGGCGGTTCGATGTTAGGGCCGTACACCCGTCGAACGACCGCCTCGCGTTGCAGCCGGCGTCCCCAGATCAGGTAGTGGAGAAAGCCGGCCAAGATCATGACGGCGAACGCCAGCAGCATGCCCAGGAAAATGCTGCCGCCGATCAGAAGCAGAAACAGGAATGTCACCGCGCCGCACACCAGGCCGAGCAGGACGGTCACCAACCGCACATCCTCCGTCGGTTTCGAATCGACCATGATGGCGCTCCCTTCTTTTGCGGGCCGAACGTGAATTCCGTGTCGGAAACACGGACAAGCACTCCTTGCGGAAAGAAGGCGAGCAAACGCTGTACCCGGCTGCGGGAACCGATGTCAGCTGTCTCACTGGCTCTTCAGCCGCACGCCGAAGCCCGTGAGGGCCGCTAACTGCATATTTTTCGCGTTATCCGAGAGCGGATTGCCGGCTAGGTAGAGGCGCAGGAACGGTGCGAAACGTTTCGGGCCGTCCGCGTCCGCCTTTGCCGCCGCCACGAGCGGCGCGAGGTCGGCGATCTTGTTGCGCTCCAGCATGAGCAGACTTAATTCCGTTTGCTTGGCGAGCGGTGCGATGTCCTGGATCGAATTGTCGTTGAGGTCGAGCGTCATCAAGTGGATCACCTTGGACAACGGCGCCAGGTTCTGAATCTGATTCTTATTCAACGACAACGAGGACAGCTTGGTCAAGTTGCCGAGCGGCGTGATGTCGCTGATCTTGTTCCCCGACAAGTAAACCGATGACAGAGCGGTCAAGCCGGCGAGGGGCTCAAGCTTCGTCACCTGATTGTCGGCGAGTTCGATGTGCTGCAGCTTGGTCAGACCGGCCAACGCACTGATGTCGCTGATCTGATTGTTCGACAGGTCAAGCGATTGCAGATTCGTCAGGTCCTTGAGCGCCTTGATGTCGCGAATCTCGTTTTGCGCGAGCTTCAACTCTGCGAGATTCTTGCACTTTTCCAGGCCGCTGAGGTCTTTGATCCCTTTGCCGTTGGCGTGCAGGATATAAACGTTCTTGAGCTTTTCGTCGTTCAGCTCTGCGGTCGGCTCATGCAGGACGGCGCGGACGGCGGCTTCGAGGTTTTTGTCGAGCAGCGGGCTCGCGGAGCGTGCGCCGGTGGTCAAAACGAGAGCGAACAGTGGGGCAAGGGCGAGGGCACGCGAAAACGCGTTCATGGCGCCTCCTCGGTTCGGGTGTGTGGCTGAGTCTAACGAGGAAGATAATCGGACGGAAGATGCGCGACAAGCGCGACGTGTGGGTTTGCGCGAGCGTGGCGGGACTTGGATTTCTTCTGCCAACCCTTGTGGACGGCTGCGCGCGGACACCCGGCAACGAACGGGGGCACGGTTAACGTTGCTATGCAGTCAATGTCCTTCCCCCCCCGGCGCCACGATGCTGCGATCGCATCTCCTGCAGTTCTTCGCGCAACCAGCGCCGGACGTTCTGACGAAGGCTCCGGACTTGTTCGATTGAGAGACCGAGCAGGTCGGCGATTTCCGCTGGAGGCATTCCCTCTTGGCCACTGAACTGCATCAGCTGGGAACATTTTTCATTCAAAGTTCGCGACGCTTCGTCGGAGGCGCGTGGACACGGCCGCTTTCCCTTTCCCAAATCCCCACAACCTGCCGCTCTGCCCGCAGAATCCCTCATGTCGCGCCGGCCGGCATTCGATGATAAGGAAGAGAAACCCTCCCCGCTCGCCATGAGGTCGCACATGGGACGCCGCGCAACCTGGGTAGCCTGGCTGGCGCTGTCGGCAGGGGTTTTCTGCACAGGCGTTGGCCGAACGGAGGAGGCGAAGAACGAGGAACGAGGAACGAAGATCGAGGATCGAGGATCGAAGAACGAGGATCGAGCAGGGCGGGCAAGCGACGCGGATGCACCATCCTCTATCCTCCATCCTCCCTCCTCCATCCTCAATGCACCATCCTCCATCCTCGAAAAGATGGCGGACGCCCCGCGTTCACGCATTCGGCCCGTTGTGGAGCAAGCGACGCTCACGGCACGCGGTCCGGTCGAGGTCTTCCCATGCACGCCGGAGACGTATTTCCGGCTGCTCGATCATCCGGATCGCGCGTCGCAGACCTGGCGGAAGCTCGGCGCGCAGTGCGTGCCGATCAGCGATCGCGGCCAGGGACGTTTCGGCTGGGCCGACGCGCACGGCAGCGATTTGCTCTGGGAAACCGTCTTCCGCGATGCCCGGACGCGCGTGTGGTACGCCACCGGCAAAGTCCGCCCTGCCGCCTTGGTTCCCCTCGTTTCCGTGCAGGCCGTTCTTGTCCTGCACCACGTGGAAGGCCACGACCGCGACGGCCATGCCCTGATTCGCCAGAGCACCGAGTTGTTCGTCCACACCGACAGCAAGACCGCCGCGTGGGTGACGAAAATGCTCGGCGCATCCGGGCCGAAAATGGCGGAACAATACCTCGGGCAGATCGAAATGTTTTTCTCCGCGCTGGCGTGGTACCTCGACGCCCATCCGGAGCGCGCGGACCTCGTCAACAAGTAATCTTGCCGAATCGTTTCACGCGTTCAAGCGCCCGTCCGAGACGGGCGGCGAAACGTCTTGACTTTCCGCGCTTCCGACCGCATATCCTCCCGCGCCCCATCAGAGGCGCCGGAGGAGTGAAGATGGTCAACTCGCTGCAACCACCGGAAGTCGTGCGCTGTTACTTCGACGATGCGTTCACGCCGCGGCTCCCGGCAATGTGCCTGCGCTGGTCCGAAGACGACGAACGGCACTGGCAACTTCCCGAAGGCATAAACATCGAAGGCTCCGCGCCGGGGCATTTTGGCGTCACCATCCACCGTCAAGGAAAAGACAGTTACGCCGTCCGTCTGCTTTGGAATCGCACCTGCTTCCACTGGCCGACGCTCACCCGGCAAGAGCTTCTCAACAGCGATTTGCAACCGCTCCTCGGCGCGATCGGGACCGACGTGTGGTATTTGCTCGACCAACCGCTTCGCCAAGCAACCGACCCGCCGCTCGCGGCGTAGCGTCAATACAATGACGCGCGATGACCCCCGATGAAAAGCCGCACCTGACCTACCGCGACGCTGGGCTCGACCTAGAACTGTATGCCCAGAGTCTCGCGTCGATGTTGCCGTTCCTCAAGCGCACACACACGCCGCGCGTGCTGCCGCCGCCGTTTCCGCCGCGCAAAGGCGGCAAGTCGGCGGGTGGCTTCGCGTCGCTCTTCAGCCTCGATTACAACAGCCGGTTGTTCGCCAAGAACTATCGCCATCCCGTGCTCGTCACTTGCACCGACGGCGTCGGCACCAAGCTGAAAATCTCCGGGATGATGCACAAGCACGACACGGTGGGCATTGACCTCGTCGCCATGTCGGTCAACGACGCCCTCTGCACCGGGGCCGACCCGCTCCTCTTCCTCGACTACCTGGCGATGTCGAAAGACGACCCCGCTCTAACGCGCGACCTCATCAAGGGCATCAGCGACGGCTGCATGGAAGCCGAGTGCTCGCTCGTCGGCGGCGAGACCGCGATCCTCCCCGACTTCTACCAGCCCGGCGACTACGACCTTGCCGGCTTCTGTGTCGGCGTCGTGGAACGCGAACACATCATCGACGGCCGTGCCATCCAACCGGGCGACGTCGTCCTCGGCCTCGCCAGCACCGGCTTTCACTCCAACGGCTACAGCCTTGTCCGCAAAGTCGTCTTCGACCACGCGGGCTTGAAAGTGACCGATTTTATCCCGGAACTCGGCCGTACCGTCGGTGAAGCGCTGTTGGAGCCGACGCGCATCTACGTCCGTCCGATCAAAAACTTGCTGCGTCATTACCCCGTGAAAAAGCGCGTCGTCCGCGGCCTGGCCCACATCACCGGCGGCGGCCTGATCGACAACGTGCCGCGCATCCTGCCGCCCGGCCGCCGCGTGTTCGTCCGCCGCGGCAGTTGGGAAGTGCCGCCGGTCTTTCCCTGGCTGCAACGGCTCGGCAACATCGAGCAAGCCGAGATGGAGCGCGTCTTCAACGGCGGCATCGGCTTCGTCGTCATCGCGAGCAGTTATTACGCGGAGAGCATTCAGCGGCAGCTTCAGGAAGATCGCGTGCCGGCGTTTGTGATTGGGGAGGTGAAGGACGGGGAGGCGGGGGTGGAGTGGGCTTGACGAAGCGCGCGAACCAGCTTTCCGAAGTGCTGCCGCAAGGTTATAGTCGCCCGCATGGCGGCGCCGCATGACGATCTCGACAGTCCGTGGAAGGAGGCATTGGAGCAGTTCTTTGCCCCGTTTCTCGCATTCTGCTTTCCACTCATTCACGAAGCGATCGACTGGTCACGCGGCCATGAAAGTCTCGACAAGGAGCTGCAACAAATTATGCGCGCGGCTCGCATCGGCCGCCGTTTGGCCGATAAGCTCTTCAAAGTATGGCGCAAGAACGGCGACGAGACGTGGCTCTTGATCCACGTCGAAGTGCAGGGCAAAAGAGAGAAGGCGTTTCCCGAACGCATGTTTGTCTATAGCTATCGGATTTACGACCGCTACCGCAAGCCCGTCGTAAGCCTGGCGCTGCTGTGCGACGACGATCCGCGTTGGCGGCCCGACCATTTTGAGCACGGCGCCTGGGGCAGCGTTACGGGCACGTGGTTCTTGACTCTCAAACTGCTCGACTACCGCGGACGAGAAGAAGAACTGGAACGTGACCGCAATCCCTTCGCGGCCATCGCGCTGGCCCAGTTGAAAGCGATTGAAACCCGGCAGAAGCCCGACGAGCGCTGGAACTGGAAGGTCCGTCTGTTGAAAGGACTCTACGACCGCGGCCTGGCTGCGGAAAACGTGCGCCAGCTTTTCCGCATGATCGACTGGATGTTACAATTGCCCGAGGAATTGCAGCAGCAACTTCACGAAGACATGTACCGCTTCGAGGAGGAACGACGCATGCCGTACGTCACGAGTTTTGAGCGCTTCGGTCACAAGAAAGGATTAGAAGAAGGGCGACAGGAAGGCCTCATCGAGGGAATCGCGCTGGCCTTGAAGATGAAATTCGGCGCGCCCGGCAAGCGCTTGGCGTCGAAAATCCGGGCCCTGAACGACGTGGAAAAACTCCGCGCGCTCGCTCGGGACCTGGAATCGGTCGAAACGCTTGACGAAGCAAGGGAGTTGCTCCGTTGACGGGTCACGAAGCCCATCGACGCGTCAGCCCGTCGGCACAACTGAGTTCGCCGAGACGGGCCACACGCTCGACGGCGGCATCGGCTTTGTCGTCATCGCCAGTCCGCAATTCGCCGAGAGCATTCAACGGCAGCTTCAGGAAGATCGCGTGCCGGCGTTTGTGATTGGGGAGGTGCGGGAGGGGGAGGCGGGAGTGAAGTTTCGCGGTTAAGTCGCGACCTTTGGGCCGCCAGCTTACGGCAAAACAGGCGCGGAATCATAATAGCCGTTCGCAGCCACTTTCTTGCAAACATCACCCGCGCCGGTTTGTCGCAACCGCCTCGCTCCACGTCGTTTGCATCGAAACTTCGCGATGCGGGAAGTCATTCGGATAACATATTTCTTTTTTATCCGGCATTCACCGTAAATCGCGCTCACACTCTGCCGAACAAGCCGCAGTTCGAGCCGGCAACCAACTGGGAATGCGCAACGAGGACATCCTGGCGGCATTCCTCGGTTCGACCGAGTACTACCAACTCCAGGCCAAGGGACGCTCGAATACGCTTGACTGGATTGACAGAACATACCAGGATGTCGTGGGCCGAAAGCCGACGGCGGACGATGTGACGTATTGGTCCAACACCCTGAATTGAAAGCAGGATCGGGTCCTCGCCCCACGCCGGCAGTCGAGCACTGTCCAAATCGTTACCATATCTCTTCTCGGCAAATCCGGCTCCGCCAAATCGACGCGGCTCAACGTCCTCGGCGGACTCGATCGGCCAATGGCGGGGCGGGCGGAAGTAACGGAGCGAAATCTTGCCGCGTTGTCACGAACGCTGGAGATCCCATGCCAACCACAAAGACCGACCTCCAACCTGTCTTCGAAAAGCTGCGCGGCATCCTCAAGAAATACGAAAAACACCTGACGGTCGTGACCGACAAGCCCGGCGAGTATTATGTCGATGCCGGCTACAGCGAACAGTGGAAGAAAAACGTCTGCTTCGGCGTCGCGAAGGTTCAGAAGAATTACGTCAGCTTCCATCTCATGGCGGTCTACGGTTGCCCGGCGTTGCTCGACGGCTTCTCGCCGGAGTTGAAGAAACGGATGCAGGGCAAGTCGTGCTTCAACTTTGCGAGCGTCGATCCCGCGCTGTTCCAGGAATTGGCGGCGCTGACCAAGGCGGGATTTGAGGTTTACAAGAAACAAGGTTGGGTTTGAGGGCGAAGGGAGAAAATCATGCGATTAGCCTTTCTCGCGCTGAGCTTGCTCGTACTGGCCGCCGGTTGCACGAACGTCGCGAGCACCACGCCGGCGAAACCGATCGTTACCGGCAAGCTGGAGAGCGTAACGCTCTGGAAAGCCCCGATGTCGGCGACAAGCAACGAAGGCTTCAGCCCGGAGAAAGACAGTCGGGTGGAGGTCTACGAACGCTTCATCCTCGTCACGACGCCGGGGGGAATCAGCCACCTCAGCCAGCACGGCTCCTATTCGGGATTGGCGTTTCGCAAGGATTGACGGTTTGCATCCCGCGGCAAGCGCGTTATCCTCGTAATTGCGCTCGCACGCTTACCCGCCTGCTCACTCTCCGAGGTAGTCATGCACACGTTCACACGCCGTGAGTTTGTCAAAGCCGCTGCCGCCGCCGGCGGTCTACCGCTGCTGTCCACCGCTCTGCGTGGCGACGACAAGAACACCGCCGCCAACGATCGCGTCGTCATCGGCTTCATCGGCGTCGGCACGATGAACCGCGGACACCTGGGCTATTTCCTCGGGCAGAAGGACGTGCAAGTCGTCGCCGTCTGCGACGTGGACACGACCCGGCGCGAGAGCGCGAAGAGCACGGTCGAAAAGAAATACGCCGAGGCTCAGAAGAGCGGGGCGTACAAGGGTTGCGCCGCCTACAACGACTTCCGCGAGCTGATTGGGAGGAAGGACATCGACGCCGTCGTCATCGCGACGCCGGATCACTGGCACACGACCACCGCGGCCGAGGCGTGCAAGGCGAAGAAAGACGTTTATTGCGAAAAGCCACTGACGCTGACCATCGCGGAGGCGAAAACCCTGATCGACATCGTTCGCAAATACGACCGCGTGTTTCAGGTCGGCAGCCAACAGCGTTCCAGCCCGGAGTTTCGCAAAGCGTGCGAATACGTCCGTAGCGGGCGGCTCGGCAAGTTGAAGGCGGTCTACGTCAACGTCGGCGGGCCGAGCCATCCGTGCGACTTGCCGGAAGAGAAGATGGAGGCGGGGCTCGACTGGGACATGTGGCTCGGACAAGCGCCCAAGCGGCCGTACAACTCCGTGCTGAGTCCGCGCGGCGTTCACACGCACTTCCCGAACTGGCGCAACTATCGCGAATACTCCGGCGGCATGATGACCGATTGGGGCGCGCATCACTTTGACATCGGCCAGTGGGGCCTCGGCATGGACGAAAGCGGGCCGGTCGAGATCATTCCGCCCGAAGACCCGAAAGCCGAGCGCGGCGTGAAGTACATCTACGCCAACGGCATCCCGATGATCCACACCGAGGAGATTGAGAAAGGCAAGAAAGTGGATGGCATCGCCTTCGTCGGCGCGCACGGCATGATCATGGTCAACCGCGGCAAGATCATGAGCGACCCGGAAAGTATCCTGAAAGAGCCGCTCGGCGAGAAGGACGTTCATCTCTACAACTCGCCCGGCCACCAGCGCGACTGGCTCAACTGCCTCCGCAGCCGCAAACGCCCGATCTGCGACGTGGAAGTCGGCGCTCGCTCGGTGACGGTCTGCCACCTCGGCAACTTGGCGTATTGGAACCACCGGAATCTGAAATGGGACCCGAAGGAATGGCACTTCGTCGGCGACGCGGAAGCGAATAAGTGGCTGGATCGGGAACGGCGCGGGGAGTGGCAGTTGCCGAAGGCATGATGTGAATTGCGCTTGTTTAGCGGCGGTTCGAAGAACCGCCGTCGATCGCTAGCCAAGCCGTCGTCGCTGGCATGCCACCGTGTACGTCTCCTCCAAATCAAGCGGCACGCAAAGCTCCGCGTTGAGGCTCAAGGGCACAACGGGCAACGGCGCGCCGACGCACAGCGGGTGCGACCACATGTCCACCTGGTCCGATTGCTCGCGCGTCAAGGGGCGGTAAGCAACCGCGTAGAGCGATGTCTCTTCAGAGAGAGCGAAGGCGTCCGCGTGGCCGAGCAATCTCATCATTTCGTTGTGAAGGTTCGCTTTCCGGCTCGTCACGATATCCACCAAGATAAGGCTGATGCCGCGGCACAAATAACTGGCACACTTGATCGCGAAAGCCCGGCGATGGGCCTCGCGATCTTTGTTGGCCGGACTTACGAGTTCAACCGTCGCCACCAATGACGACCCGCCCTCGCTGGCAAAGACAAGGACTTCAAACTCGTCTGGAAACGCGATGGGCATGGTCGCGGTAGGAGCCGGCGGCGCCCAGACGCGCGGCGCCAACGTCGCCGTCGGTCTGACGTGTTCTTCCGCGAAATACCCTTCTGGAAGCAATCGCTCGTTCAGAGCGTCCGCCATTGCGCCGGCCCAGTTGACGTGAAACGATTCCCAATGCTGGCGCGGCGCGAGCGGTTCGTGAAAATGATCGAGTAATGGCATTGCCGGTCTCCGTGATTGCCCGTTGCGATTGTACCCGATCCCTACGGCGTTCAGAAAGAGTCAGTGGACTCAACAGTGGACAGCGACCGCTTCGCCCGTTCTAATGACCGGCGACCCCTACCACTCTCCGCGAGGATTTGCCATGCAACCTGGTACTACAACGGTCCTTAATCGCCGCACGCTCCTGACCGCCGCCGCGACGGCTGCCGCCGGCGCGGTGCTCGGTTCAACCGGCGCCGCCGCCGACCGCGATTGGTCCGGCCGGACGCCGGTGCGCTATCCCGACCCCGACATCATCGTTCTTGACAAACGCTTCGCGAAGTACAAGATCGGCAACACGGCGATCCAGCGGCTTTACACCGGCATGTTGTGGGCCGAGGGGCCGGCGTGGAACGCACAAGGCAACTACCTCGTCTGGAGCGACATTCCGAACAACCGGCAGCTTCGCTGGCTCAACGAAGACGGCCACGTCAGCGTTTTCCGCAAGCCGGCGGGGTACAGCAACGGCAACACGTTCGACTTTGAAGGCCGGCAAATCTCGTTCGAGCACGGCAATCGCCGGGTGGTGCGTTACGAGCACAACGGCAAGATCAGCGTGCTCGCGGATCAATGGCAAGGGAAGAAACTCAACGCCCCGAACGACGGCGCCGTCCATCCCGACGGCGGCATCTGGTTCACTGATCCCGGCTATGGCAGCTTGATGAACTACGAAGGGCACAAAGCGCCGCTGGAAATTGAGGAAGCCGTTTACCGCATCGATCCGAACACCAAGAAGATGGAAAAGGTCGTCGGCCGCGACCAGATGTTCAAGCCGAACGGGCTGTGCTTCTCGCCGGATTATAAGAAGGTTTACATCTGCGACACCGGGGCGTCGCATTACGACAATGCACCGCGGAACATCATGATGTTTGACGTCGTGGATGGGAAGAAACTGGCGAACGGCAAGGAATACGTGTCTATGGCGTTTGACGGAATGACGCCGACAACTATCGGTGGTACTTCCGCTCTCGCGGGGCCACGCGGCAAAGGCGCCGGATTCGCCGACGGCATCCGCGCCGACGTGGATGGCAACATCTGGGTCGGCGCCGGCTGGGTCGGCGCCGGCTACGACGGCGTTCACGTCTTCTCACCGGACGGCGTCCGCATCGGCATAATCCTGCTGCCGGAGATTTGCGCAAACGTCTGCTTCGGCGGGCCGAAACGCAACCGGCTGTTCATGGCGGCGAGCCAGTCGCTTTACGCGGTTTATGTAGAGACGCAGGGAGCGCACATTACATGAGGGTCTAGCGGCCCGATCGAAGTTGCAGAGCTGCCTAGCTGAATATCCAATCGACATCCACGCGCCAGCCCGGCACGGCGGGTTCGGCTTCGGCGCTGTCGCCGCGACGATAGGTGGTCGGCCGGTCCGGATCGGAAGCCTTGTAGACATGAATACACTCGGCGAGCGGATCGACGTCCCAAACGACCTGCGTTCCGGCGGCGAAATAATCAGCGCGTTTTTCGGCCATCTCCGCCTCGGCCGCATCGCCGTAATCGTGCTCACTGCGCACCTCACCGGCGAACGTGGGCGGACCTTCGATGAAGCGCATCGGGTCGGCCGGCAGAGGGCCGTCGTAGTAGGACGCGTCCGGCGAGAACGACTGGCGGCCGGACGGCAACTCGGGGATCGCGAAGCCAATATTGTCTGTATAGGCTTCGCCTTTTCCAGTCTTTTCCGCATGGTCGTCCAGACTTCGGAAAATGCGGCTGGCGACTCGGTTCGGCTTACGTCCTGTTGCCATATAGCGCACGATCCTCCCGCCGATCAACTCGGCCTTCTCCGGCGTTCGGTAAAGATCGTCCAGCGTTGCTCGGGCTTGACCAACCGCAGACATGGCCTTTGCTCCCAGAAGGTTCACGGTCCGCCGCGACCTCGATTATAGCTCGCGGGCCCACGAGAAACAGCCGCACTTGTGAAGCCTTACTTCACGCTGACTTGAACCGGCGTCACGAACGCCGCGCTCAGCCCGGCGACTTCGCCTGGCTTCATTTCCCCGTTTTGTAGCCAAAGCCGATAGTTCACTTCCAATGGCTTGTCCGGCGTTAGCTCGTACTCGAAATACGAGCCGAACCGGCCGTAGTCACGTTCGCTGAACCGCGCTTCTTTGGGGTTGGCGGGCCGATCGAGATACGCCGCCGTGTACCGTTGCCCGGCGAGCACAAAGCTCATGGCGTCCCACGGCAGATTGACGTGCTTCTTGTCCTGTGGCCAGTTGCGGGTTTCGCCGGGCTTGCCGGCGCCGTCGGGACGGAGGAAATACGTCTGACCTTTCGTCTTGGCTGCGACTTCCTGGTCAGCACGGAAATGGAAGCCGGCATGTTGCGGGTCGCCGTCGAGCTTCACGGGGCCGACCGTGCTTTTCACCCGAGACGCGAACTCCACGAGGTGGCCGCCGGGCACGCGATATACGGTTAGCTCGCGCATCTCCAAGACAAAAACTTCTTTGCCCGGCCCATGCCATCGGATCAAGACCCGGTGCCGTCCGAGCACCGGCCCAGCTTCCTCAACGATCACCCCTTCGTGCGATTGATAGCAGTCGCCGGTGCAGTGCCACACGTCCGCCTTTTTGTCGCCATAGCTGATTTTGTTGAACCCGAAGAACAGCCCGCGATGATGCGGGTACAAGCCGCCTGCGCCCGAATTGGTAACGAGCCGCGTGCCGTCCGGGTCATAAACGTGATGAAAAACCTTGTACGTCAACTCACGCTTCTCTTTCGTGGAGTCATCGAAGCGTGGGCAAATGTAACGCAGCACCGGGCGGCTGCCGAAGAACAGGTCAATCTGTCGGCCCGACGTCGGTTTCCAATCGAAACCGTCGCCACTCGCCCTGGTCGCATCCGAAACGGTCACAATGTACGTCGTCGTTTTGTCAGCCTTAAGCGATGGGAGAACGAAGTGCAACTCGCGCCCTTTCTTGCCTTCGCGAGAGAGCAAGCTCTGCCCTGTGATCTGTCCCGGCAGCAGGTCGCCATTGGGAGCGCGAAGCGAGGCGCTCAGCGCCTTGGCGAAAGTCAGGTCGCCCCCGAAAGCGATCGGCACGGAGACCGGCTCGTTCATACGGTCGACTTTGCCGGCGGCGATGGTTAATTCAAAAGTGGCGTCGGCGGAGCGGACCGCGGCGCTCATCATGAGAAAACAAGCGACCGCGAGTGCATATCTTCGCATGATCGTCACCCCACAATCAGTGACTCTGATGAGCGGCGCTTTGGATAACCGCCGGCTGGAGGATCGCTGGCATCCTACCCTGCTCGCGCTTTGCTCGCAACGAAGCAAAACGAAGTCGTCAGACGGTTCGCGGCGGCGTAACCATCGCCGCAAACGCTCGCCAGCCGGCAAGCTGCTCCGGCGTCAACGTTGCTTGCTGTCCTGTTTGCAGGCGGTGTTCGACCGCACGGAGCCAACGACGTCGCGCACGCGGCAGGTTCACGGTGTCGTTCACAACCAGCCCCGTCACAATCTGCCGATCATGCCGCCGTTGGATGTGCAGTTTCTTCTTGTGATGCAGTTCGTACCCCTCGTCCGCAACGATGTAGCGCACGAGCCAAAGGAGGCGCTTGACGTGTACCGCGTCATCCTCGGCGAGCGAAAACGTGAGGTCATCGGCATAGCGGGTGTAACGGACGCTATCCGGCGCTGTGTTCTTCAAGATGGCCGATCCGGTCCGCACGTTGCGGAAGCGAGCGGGTGCCGCGGCGAGCGCTGCAAGGCGAGCGTCGAGGCGATAGTTGACAAGGTTGCTTAGCCGCGGACTGGTCGTGGCGCCCTGCGGCAACCCGCCCTCAAAAGTGCAAATTCGCGTGAGTAGATCGGCGGCTTCGGCGTCCCAGCCGTGGGCAAAGAAAAACGCTCGCAGCCGTATGTCGGTGGTGGAAGCGAAGAAATCCCGGATGTCGAAACGAAGTACGACGGCTCGGCCGGCGTGGGGCAGAGCATTGGTAACGATGGACCTACCGCGTTCAAAACCGTGCGCCGCCGGGTGGCTCTTGAGCCGGCCGAGCAGCCGGTGGAGGATGCAGCGCTGCACCGCTTGCAGAGGCGGTTGCGGAGCGAGAATTCGCCGTGGTTCTCCGGAGCGCTTGGGAATGAAGAACTCGCGATAGGCCGGTTCGATGCGACGCAACTCGTCTTCCTTCATGCCAAGCCGCCGGGCCAACTCGGCGACCGGCAACTCCGGGCCCGAATGCCGCCACACCGGCCGGGGCGTTTTGCCGCCGAAGAGGCGTCGAAGGAACGCGAACAAGCCCATCGCCGAACTCGGGAAAAGAGAAATGCGGACACGAGAAACGTCCCGTGTCCGCACCGCCTTGCCAAGGAGTGCGACTCCTTGCACCGACTCTCAGGAGGTCCGTGGGGACCCGGTTGACGAAGCATCAACCTGTGCTCTGCGTTTGAGCACCGCCAAGGCAGTGTGTCGATGATCCTGCAGATAAACGTGCGCGTCAATCGCTATGACTTCGTTTAACCCGGAGCCAGCGGCGACGGGACGCTGAGCGGCGAGGGGTCGCTACGCCGTCGCCGCTGGCTCCGGGTTAAACGACGCTCGGGTGCCGTCGCCGCTGGCTCCGGGTTAAACGACGCTCGGGCGCCGTCGCCGCTGGCTCCGGGTTAAACGACGCTCGGGCGCCGTCGCCGCTGGCTCCGGGTTAAACGACGCTCGGGCGCCGTCGCCGCTGGCTCCGGGTTAAACGACGCTCGGGTG
>JBGQKZ010000098.1:0-25510 GCA_041499805.1 Gemmataceae bacterium | reverse complement strand
TCCGGCCCAACACCCAGCAACGTATGTTTCTTGACAACCGGGTACCATGGAGTTTTTCGCCGCCCCGCGCCGCGCGGCCACTACTCTGCGGAAAAGCGGGCTGCTGGTCCAAGGGAAAGATGCCGGTTCCGCACACCGGAGATCGGGGTTCGACTCCCCGGCGGTCCACTGTAAGGGCTCATGGTCCAACGGGAAGATTCCAGTTCGGCAGACTGGAGATCCGGGTTCGATTCCCGGTGAGTCCACTGCTGCGTCGCGAAAAGGTGTCTGGAACTCTTCCTCAAAGTTCCAGACACCTTTTCTCGACGCAGCAAACGGAAGGCAGCCGGATATCGGTTGGCCGGGACACCCCGCTAAGGTGATCTCCGCAAGGAGAGGAGGGTTCGACTCCCTCGCCTTCCGCTGCGACGGACCCCGATGGTGAAACGGATCATCATTCCGCGCTTCGAACGCGGCGTTCTGGGTTCAAATCCCGGTCGGGGCACTGATGGGATTGCAGATTTGAGATTGAAGATTGCAGATTGCCCTGCGCTATCCGCAAATCTGCAATCTTCAATCTCAAATCTGCAATCGACTGATGTGTGTTGTGGTGTAGCGGTCGCTGCACGGCTGGCTGTGAACCAGAAGGTGAGGGTTCGACTCCCTCCAACACACCTGCGACAGGAGTGTGCTCCTGGGAGAGCAAGCGGCCTCCAAAACCGCGGCACAGGGTTCGAATCCTTGCACTCCTGCTCTGCTCCCTCGCTGGCGCTTCGGGCTTGTGATCTCCGCGACCGCACGCCCGAAGCGCATGCGAGGGAAAGTTATGCCGGCGTGGCTCGATCCAGAAAGGCGCCGACCTCGTAAGTCGGATCATGCTGGTGCGAATCCAGCCGTCGGCTCTCCAAAAGGATGAAGGCGGAAGGATGAAGGATGAACAAGACGCTACTTGGTTCATCCTTCCGCCTTCCTCCTTCCAAAGTCCTCGGAGTGTGGCGGACGCGCACGCGACTCTGCGAAGGTCGTAGGCCAGGTTCGACTCCTGGCGAGGACACTTGACGCTGGAGCCAGACGGCCAGGCGGCTGCCTGCAAAGCAGCATGAAGTGGGTTCGATTCCCACCGGCGTCTTTTTGGTCGGTGCGTGATGACTGGTAGCTGGTACCAGAGCGTTGGCGCGTGGTCTCCAGACCGCGCCCGAACGCTCTACCACTCACCACTCACCACTCACCACTCAACTCTTCTTCCGATGTGCCGCCGGCCCTTCTGGATGCGCCAGATTGCACGCCGTATTCGCCAGGCCGACGTGCGTGAACGCCTGCGGGAAATTGCCCAGCAAACGCCGGGCGTGGGGATCGTATTCCTCCGAAATCAAGCCCACGTCGTTGCGCAGATCGAGCAAGCGCTCAAAGACCGTCCGCGCTTCGTCCGATCGGCCCAGCACCGTCAGGTTGTCGGCGTACCAAAACGTACACGGGAGAAAAACGCCTTCACCCGACGGCAAACCGTCCACGTCGGACTCCGTTCGATAGCGGTCGATGAAACCGTCGCGCATCAGCGTTTTCTCGATCGCGCTGACGGTGCCGCGGACACGCGGGTCGCTCGCCGGCAGGAATCCAACGAGCGGCATCATCAGGAGGCTCGCGTCGAGCCACTTGGCGCCGTAATACTGCACAAAAGCACCGATTTCTGTGTTGAAGCCCTCGCGGCAAACCTGCTCGTGAATGGCGCTCCGCATGTGCCGCCAGCGTTCCAGCGGTGCGTCCAGGCCGAAGTTCTCGGCACTCTTGATCGCGCGGTCGACGCCGACCCAGGCCATCATGCGCGAATGCGTGAACGGTCGGCGCGGACCGCGGATCTCCCAAATACCCTCGTCCGGCTTGTCCCAGTTGGACTCCAGCCATTCGGTGATGGCCCGCTCGACACGCCAGGCGTTTTCGTCGGGCTCGAGTCCGTAGCGGCGCGACTGGTACATGGCGTCGAGCACTTCGCCGTAGACATCGAGCTGGAACTGCTGCGACGCCGCGTTGCCGACATGCACGGGGCGCGAATTCTCGTAGCCGGGCAGCCAGTCGATTTCCCATTCCGCCAGCCGGCGCTCGCCGGCCAGGCCGTACATGATTTGCAGTTCGGACGGATTCCCGGCGACGGCCCGCAACAGCCATTCGCGCCACGCTTTCGCCTCGTCGCGGTAGCCGGCGGTCACCAGCGAGTAAAGCGTGAAGGTGGCGTCGCGCAACCAGCAGTAACGGTAGTCCCAGTTGCGCACGCCGCCGAGGTGTTCGGGGAGCGAGGTCGTCGGCGCCGCGACAATGCCGCCGGTCGGGGCGTACGTCAGCGCTTTCAGGACGATCAACGAGCGTTCGACGGCGTCGCGCCATTTTTGGTTGTCGGTGCAGCGATGAAACGCACAGGGACCCGACCAATCGTGCCACCAGCGCTCGGTCGCGCGCAGCTCGTCCTCCGGGTCAATCCGTGCCGGGTCCGGCTTGAAGGAGGGGTACCAGGTGAGGACGAAGGGCACGCGTTGGCCCGCCGCGACCGTGAAGTCCGCGACCGTTTTGAGGTTTTCGCCGTGCGTCTCTACGTCGCACTGAAGGCGGAGCATGTTCGGCCCGGCGATGGCGCGTATGCCGCCGTCGCAGCGGCGTACCCACGGCACGACGGCGCCGTAGTCGAATCGAATCACCAACTCCAGCTGCATCGCCACCTGCCCGCGCTTCCCTTCCACAATGCGAACTAAATAGGGGGCCGTCCCGCGGAGGGGCATAAAATCGATCAAGGTCGCGACGCCTGTGTCGGTCGTGAATTCGGTTTCCAAGATCAACGTTCCGGGTCGATAGCGACGCCGGACGTGACGAATCTCCCCCTTCGGCGTCAGAAGCCAACGCCCATGGTCCGGCGTGCCGAGCAAAGCGGCGAAGCACGCTCCCGAATCGAATCGTGGGAAACAGAGCCAATCGACGGAGCCGTCGCGGCCGACCAGGGCCGCGGTTTCACAGTCGCCGAGCAAGGCATAATCTTCAATGCGCAACGCCATCGCTGGCTCTCCCGTTGAAGGCGCGACGCCACTGTGCAAGCGGAATGCCGCGCGGTGCGGCGCGTGCAGCGTCTGTAGGAAATAGCTGTGACGAAAACTTTCAGAATTGCTCAACGTAACCGGCGCGTGAGATGCGTCAACAGGCGAGAGCGGCGCGATGCCGGTAGCAAGACGTGGCGCCCGTTTCACGGGGCCGGCGCCGCCGGCACTTGTCGCATCGGACCGCGATAGGTGATGCGGCCTTTGCTTAAGTCGTAAGGCGAAATCTCGACGGTCACAACGTCGCCAGGCAGGATACGGATGAAGTTCTTCCGCATTTTGCCGGCGATGTGCGCGATGATTTCGTGCCCGTTGTCCAAGCGGACGCGGAATTGCGTATTCGCCAGGGCTTGCGTCACCTTGCCCTGGGCCTGAAAAGCTTCTTCTTTCGCCATGCGTGCTCCTTGCGCTCGCGCCTGCAACGGCGGGCGCCGTGCTGTCGGTCCGATTAGTTTACGGCGCACGGAAATCCTTGACAACGGCGACTCGCCGGCGCGCCGCTTGCTAATTGAGCCGGAGCATGCGCCGCCATAACATTAGCAACGCTAATTGATAATTCTATTGCTATTAGAAAAAACGATTGTAAGATACGGCCATGCAATTTGAAGCCCTCAAAGTGTTCTGTGACGTGGCGCGGCAGCGAAGCTTTTCGCAGGCGGCTTTGGTCAACGACCTGACCCAATCCGCCGTCAGCCAGATGATCGCACAATTGGAAGCGCGGCTGGAGGTGCTTCTCATTGATCGCTCTACTCGGCCGCTTCAGCTGACGGGCGCCGGCAAGAAGTATTACGACGGCTGTAAAGGACTGGTCGAACAGTACCAGGAATTAGAGGCGTCGATCCGCAATGCGCAGCGCGAACTTGAAACGGTTGTCCAGATCGCCGCCATCTACTCCGTCGGCCTAGGCGACATGGGCGAGTTCGTTGCGCGCTTCCAGGCGCGGCGCCCAAAAGTGAAAGTGCAAGTCGAATACTTGCACCCGGACCGCGTCTACGAGCGCGTTTTGGATGGAACCGCGGACTTCGGTCTTGTGTCCTTTCCACGCAAGATTCGCGAGCTGACCGTACTCCCGTGGCGCGAGGAGGAAATGGTCCTCTGTTGCGCGCCGCGGCACCCGCTCGGCCAGAACCTGGCCATCCGGCCGACTGTACTCGGCGGGCAGAAGTATGTGGGCTTCGACCGGGGCTTGGTCATTCGCCGCGAGGTCGATCGCTTCCTTCGCGAAAATGACGTGGAGGTCGAAGTGGCGCTGGAGTTCGACAACGTCGAGAATATCAAGCAGGCGGTCGCCATCGGCGCCGGCGTGGCTCTCTTGCCTGAGCCGACGTTTCGGGCCGAAGTACGTGCCCGTACCTTGGTCGCGTTGCCGTTGCTCGGCGCCCATTTCGTCCGGCCCCTCGGCGTCCTGCACCGCAGGCACCACAAGCTGAGCGCCACCGCACGGCAGTTTATTGAGCTCCTGCAAGCGGACGGTTCGCGCAATGGGAACCATGCGGAGCAATCGCAACCGGCGGGGCATGAATCGCCGCGCAAGAAATCCTCGCACTCAAGCCGCAACGGCGCGGCGGGCTCTCCGAGAGGTGCCATCGGATGATCCAGACCTGCTGTCCCCCCAAGCAGGGGCTGTATGACCCTGCGCACGAACACGACGCGTGCGGCGTCGGCTTCATCGTCGATTTGAAGAACCGCAAGTCGCACGCTCTTGTGCAAAAAGCCATTCAGATTCTGCAAAACCTGGAACACCGCGGCGCCTGTGGCTGTGAGAAGAACACCGGCGACGGCGCCGGCATTCTCATCCAAATGCCGCACCTTTTCTTCGAGAAGGAGTGCGCACGGCTCGGCATCCGGTTGCCGCCGCCCGGTGAATACGCCGCCGGCGCCGTCTTCCTGCCCATCCACCCGGACGATCAGGAACGCTGCCAGCAGCTTCTTGATCAGATCGCCAAGGAAGAAGGGCTGTGCGTGCTCGGCTGGCGCGACGTGCCGACCGACAACCACATGATTGGACCGTCCGCAAAGGCGACCGAGCCGGTCATTCGACAAGTCTTCATCGGCAAAGCGCATGGCTTGCAGCCCGTAGGGCTCGATTTCGAGCGTCGTTTATACATCCTTCGCAAGCGCATGGAGCGTGCTGTCCGCGATTCGGACATCGGTCAGCGGAGCTTCTTCTACATGCCGAGCCTGTCGTATAAGACGCTCGTCTACAAGGGCATGCTCAATGCCGACCAGGTCATGCCGTATTTCCCCGACCTGCGCGATCCGGCGATGGAGACAGCCCTGGCGATGGTTCATTCGCGATTTAGCACCAACACGTTTCCCAACTGGGCCCGCGCTCACCCGTACCGCTATCTGTGCCACAACGGCGAGATCAACACGCTCCGGGGCAACGTCAATTGGATGCACGCGCGCGAGAATATGTTTCAGTCGAAGCTGTTCGGCGACGACATTGCCAAGCTGTTGCCGATCATCGACGAGAGCGGCAGCGATTCCGCGATGTTCGACAACGCCTTGGAACTGCTCGTCCTCTCCGGCCGGTCGTTGCCGCACGCCGTGATGATGATGATTCCGGAGCCGTGGGCCGGCGATCCGCTCATGAGCCCGGAAAAGAAAGCGTTCTACGAGTTCCACTCGTGCCTGTTGGAGCCTTGGGACGGCCCGGCGTCGATGGCGTTCACCGATGGCGTCCGCATCGGCGCCGTGCTCGACCGGAATGGGTTGCGGCCGTCGCGCTACTATGTCACGAAGGACGGCCTCGTCATCATGGCGTCGGAAGTCGGCGTCCTCGACATTCCGCCGGAAGAGGTGTTGCACAAGGGACGTCTTCAGCCCGGCCGTATGTTCCTCGTCGATTTGGAGCAGGGGCGAATCATCGCCGACGACGAGATCAAGCAGCAGATCGCCAGCAAGCAGCCTTATGCCGCGTGGCTGGAAGAACATTTGATATCGCTGGAAGATCTGCCGCCGGGCCCCCAACCGCACGAAGCGGACCACGAAACGGTCGTTCTCCGGCAACAGGCTTTCGGTTACACATCCGAGGACTTGCGGATTCTGATCGCCCCAATGGCCGCGGACGGCAACGAAGCGCTCGGCTCGATGGGCACCGACACGCCGTTGGCGGTGCTTTCGGACCGGCCGCAGCTCCTTTACAACTACTTCAAGCAACTCTTCGCACAGGTCACGAATCCGCCGGTGGATTGCATCCGCGAAGAGATCATCATGTCCATGGAGACGACGATTGGCGCCGAGTACAACCTGCTCGAGCCCACGCCGCGTTCCTGTCGGCAAATCAAGCTTTCCTCGCCGATTCTCAAGAATGAGGAGCTGGACAAGCTCCGCCAACTCTATGGAACCGGGCCGCGGCAATTCAAGTGCGTGACGCTGCCAATCCTGTTCGACGTTCGCGAGGGTTTGAAGGGATTTGAAAAGGCGCTCACCGGCCTGTGCCGTCACGCGAGCACGGCGATCGCGACCGGCCACGATTTCATCATCCTCTCGGACCGAGCCGTGGACCGAAACAATGCACCGATTCCGGCGTTGCTCGCCGTCGCCGCGGTGCATCATCATTTGATTCGTGAAGGGACGCGCACCAAGGTTGGGCTGATTCTTGAAAGCGGCGAACCGCGCGAGGTACACCACTTCGCCCTGCTCATCGGTTACGGCGCCGGGGCGATCAACCCCTACCTCGCGTTCGAATCGCTCGACGACATGATCCGCCAGGGCCAACTCACCACGGTGGAGCACGCCAAGGCAGTGAAGAATTACATCAAGGCGATCAACAAGGGCGTGTTGAAAGTTATGTCCAAGATGGGTATCTCGACCGTGCAGAGCTACTGCGGCGCCCAGATCTTCGAAGCGATTGGCCTGCACCGGGAATTCGTCAACAGGTATTTCACCTGGACCGCGTCGCGTATCGGCGGCATTGGCGTACCGGAGATCTTCGAAGAGATCAGCCTTCGGCACCGCAAGGCGTTTCCCGACCGGCAGGTTAACGGCCGCGTGCTCGATTCAGGCGGCCAGTACCAATGGCGGCGGGAGGGGGAACACCACCTCTTCAACCCGGAGACGGTACACAAGCTGCAGCACGCCGTCCGCAGCGACAATTATCAGGTCTTCAAGCAATACAGCCAACTGGTGAACGACCAATCACGCCGGCTTTGCACGTTGCGCAGCTTGATGGAATGGAAGTCCGCCGAACAGCCGATCCCGCTCGAGGAAGTCGAGCCGGTCGAGGCAATCATGCGGCGGTTCAAGTCGGGCGCGATGTCGTACGGGTCGATCAGCAAAGAGGCCCACGAGACGCTGGCGATCGCGATGAACCGCATCGGCGGCAAGAGCAATACCGGCGAAGGCGGCGAGGATCCGTCCCGTTATGTGCTCGAACCGAACGGCGACTCGAAGAACAGCGCGATCAAGCAGGTGGCATCGGCCCGGTTCGGCGTGACGAGCAATTACCTCGTTCACGCGAAGGAGTTGCAAATCAAGATGGCCCAGGGGGCCAAGCCCGGCGAGGGCGGGCAGCTTCCCGGCCACAAGGTCTATCCGTGGATCGCGCGGGTGCGGCATTCGACGCCCGGCGTCGGCCTGATTTCGCCGCCGCCGCATCACGACATCTATTCCATCGAGGACCTCGCGGAGCTGATCCACGACCTGAAGAACGGAAACCAGCATGCGCGCATTAGTGTGAAGCTGGTGGCCGAGGTCGGCGTCGGAACGATCGCGGCCGGCGTGTCGAAAGCGCACGCCGACGTGGTGCTCATCTCCGGCCACGACGGCGGCACGGGCGCGTCACCGCTCACGAGCATCAAGCACGCCGGCGCACCGTGGGAGCTGGGACTGGCCGAGACACAGCAAGTGTTGTTATTGAACGACCTGCGCAGTCGGATCGTCGTCGAGGTCGATGGACAGTTGAAAACGGGCCGCGATGTCGTTATCGGCGCACTGCTCGGGGCGGAAGAGTTCGGCTTCGCGACCGCGCCGCTCGTCTCGCTCGGCTGCATCATGATGCGCGTCTGCCATCTGAATACCTGCCCCGTCGGCGTGGCGACCCAAGACCCGCGGCTTCGGGAGAAGTTCGCCGGCAAACCGGAGCACGTCGTCAACTTCATGCGCTTCATCGCTCAAGAAGTCCGGGAAATCATGGCTCAACTCGGTTTCCGCACGGTCGAAGAAATGGTGGGCCGCAGCGACCGCCTCGAAATGATGAAGGCGATCGAACATTACAAGGCCAAAGGGCTCGACTTTTCCAACATCCTCTACCAGCCGCGGGTGCCGCCGAGCGTCGGTCGATTTTGTCAGGGGCCGCAGGATCACGGGCTTGAAAAGGCGCTCGACAACACGACGCTCTTGGAGCTGTGCAAGCCTGCGCTCGAACGCGGCGAGAAAGTCGAAGCGACGCTGCCCATTCGCAACGTCAACCGCGTGGTCGGCACGATCACCGGCAGCGAACTGACCCGCCGCTACGGCCCAAAGGGGCTGCCCGAGGACACGATCAAGCTGCACTTCCAAGGCTCCGCCGGCCAGAGCTTCGGCGCCTTCATCCCCCGCGGCATGACGCTGATTCTGGAAGGCGACGCCAATGATTACGTCGGCAAGGGCTTATCGGGGGGCAAAATCATCGTCTTTCCGCCCGCAGGCTCCACGTTTGTGGCGCAGGAGAACGTCATCATCGGCAACGTGGCGTTTTACGGGGCGACCAGCGGCGAGGCCTACATTCGCGGCATGGCCGGCGAGCGTTTCTGCGTCCGCAATAGCGGCGTCCACGCTGTTGCGGAGTCCGTAGGCGACCACGGCTGCGAGTACATGACCGGCGGCCGTGTCGTCGTCCTCGGCCCCACGGGCAGGAACTTCGCCGCCGGCATGTCGGGTGGCATCGCGTATGTGCTTGACGACGCCGGCGACTTCCCGCGCAAGTGCAACAGGGAGATGGTCCAACTCTCCAAGCTCGAAGACCCCGCGGAGATCGAAGAACTCCGCGACCTGATTCGCAAGCATGCCGAGTACACGAAAAGCGACGTCGGTTGGAAAGTGCTCGCCCTGTGGGAACAGATGTTGCCGAAGTTTGTGAAGGTGTATCCGAACGATTACCGCCGGGTGATCGAGACGCAGAAGCGGTTCAAGGCGGAGGGCTTGTCGGAGGACGAGGCGATTATGGCGGCGTTTGAGGAAAATGCGCATGATTTGGCGCGGGTGGGAGGAAAGTAACGGAACGCGATCGAGTCTCTCGGGTAATCGTCATGCCGGTTTCTACAGCCGTATTCGGGGCGTGGAACAATCCAAACCTGATTTTGTACCACGGGACATTGGACATGCACGTACCTTTGATTCGTCATAGAGTCAACAGAGCCGCCGGACGTGGTCGAACCGATTTCGGTCGCGGGTTCTACACGACCACGGTTCTCGGCCAAGCGTGTCAATGGGCGCGGATGCAAGCGTTACGACGCTCTCCTAGACTCCCGCCGGCTCGTCCAGCAGTAGTGAGTTTCCGCGTCAGTCGTGATGATTTGGCCAAGCTTCAAGCGGTGTGGTTCGTCCGTGCCACCCGGCGCGCACACGACTTCTGGAGCCTGGTGGCATATTGCCACGGCCCAGGCGCAGCGCACGGGCGCGCTGTGAACAGCGGGTGGTATGATGTAGCCATCGGACCTGTCGCCGCCTCCTGGCGCAGGCGAGTCGCAATTCCAAATTCCGACCAAGTAAGCTTTCACACCAGGGCAGGTGAGAAGTTGCTCAAGAAAAGCATAGACACCGCCATCGTCTTGGATGGAGGGAAGTGGAGGAGCTTTCCATGATTGACCTGCAAGCAAAGAGGACGTTCTGGGCAGCGGTAAGCGATTGCCTTGTCGAGATCTTCGGCTTTCCTCGCTCGAGAGCGAATCGGGCGAGCAGCGCCCTCCGTAAGAAGGTCGAGCGGTCCACACCGAGCCACCATCAGGACATCTTCTACCATGCCGAGCCCATCGATATCGCACAGGACATCGCAGGAGTTCGGTGCGATTCTCATGAATGTCGACAGAAGTACGACGCGATCTTGTCCAGGCACGATTGGTGATGTCAATTCGTAGGAGTCGGGGCTCGATCGAATTGAACAAGAGATTGAAATGGGCAAGCCAACCGGATTCCTCGAATTCCCACGTGAGCTGCCGCTGGCGCAGCCGCCCGCGCGCCGCGTCCACACGTGGCTCGAATTCCACGAACACGCCGACGAGGCGATGCTGCGCAATCAAGGCGCGCGCTGCATGGACTGCGGCGTGCCGTTTTGCCACACCGGCACGCTGCTGGAAGGCATGGCGTCCGGCTGTCCGATCAACAACCTGATCCCGGAGTGGAACGATCTCGTCTATCGCGGGCTGTGGAAAGAGGCGATCGAGCGCCTGCACAAGACGAACAACTTCCCGGAATTCACCGGCCGCGTTTGTCCCGCGCCGTGCGAAGGTTCGTGCGTTCTCGGCATCAACGAGCCGGCGGTTACGATCAAGAGCATCGAGTGCGCCATTGTCGATAAGGCGTTTGACGAAGGGTGGATCGTCCCCGAACCGCCGGGCAAGCGGACCGGGAAGAAAGTTGCCGTCGTCGGCTCCGGCCCGTCCGGATTGGCTTGTGCCGCCCAGGCCAATCGCGCGGGCCATTCGGTAACCGTGTTCGAGCGCGCCGACCGTATCGGCGGGCTGCTCATGTACGGCATTCCCAACATGAAGCTCGACAAGCGATTCGTCCAGCGCCGCGTCGATCTGCTGGCGGCGGAAGGCGTGACGTTTGTCACGAGCTGCGAGGTGGGCAAGAGTTATCCCGCGGAGAAGCTTCGCAAGGAGTTCGACGCCATTGTCCTCTGTGGCGGCGCGACGCGGCCCAACGACTTTTTCACCAGAACCACGGGCCGCGATTTGAAGGGCATTCACTTCGCGATGGAGTTCTTGCACGCGAACACGAAGAGCTTGCTCGACAGCAGCCACGCCGACGGCAACTACATCTCGGGGAAGGATAAGGACGTCATTGTCATCGGCGGCGGCGACACGGGCACCGACTGCGTCGGCACCGCGTTGCGTCACGGCTGCCGCAGCTTGCTGCAATTGGAAATCGTCCCAAGGCCGCCGCTCGAACGCGCTCCAGACAACCCTTGGCCGCAGTGGCCCAAGGTTTACAAGCTCGACTACGGTCAGGAAGAGGCGAAGGCGCTCTGGGGCGAAGACCCGCGGCGGTATGCGATTCAGACGACCAGGTTCCTCGGCGACCAGTACGGCTATCTGCAAGCCATCGAAACGGTACTGGTGGAGTGGGTGAAGGACAACGGCCGTGCGACTCCGAAGAACGTGCCAGGATCGGAGCAGAAGCACCCAGCACAACTTGTTCTTCTCGCCTTAGGCTTCGGTGGTCCGGAGAGTCAACTCCTCGATCAACTCGGTGTAGAGAAAGACCCGCGAACCAACGCGAAAGCCGAGCACGGCAAGTTTACCACCAATGTACCGGGCATTTTCGCCGCCGGCGACATGCGCCGTGGGCAAAGTCTCGTCGTGTGGGCGATCAACGAAGGCCGCGGGGCGGCGCGCGAGTGCGATCGCTACTTGATGGGCGAGACGGTGCTTCCCTGAGCGCGGCTTTCCTGTATGATCGCGGCATCCCGCATCACCGGAGGGACGCCGCCATGCGTAGGCTTCGAGCATTTCTTCTTCTTTGCCTGCCTGTTGTCATCACCGCCTGCCAGAAAGTGAGCGAAGCCTCCCCGCCGCCGACACAACCGGCGCCGCCGCCCGTTGTTCTGGCCGAGCCGCCCGCCAAACCCGCGGAGCCACCGAAACCGCCGCCGTATGAGGTGCGCAAGGACCATGACCCAGACGGCATCGGCAAGTTCTACATGGGCCGCGAGATTGCCCAGGTGATGGGCCATCTAGCCGCCGACTGGCTCGATCGGCCGGAGCGGGAAGAGGAAGAAGCGCCGAGCAAGCTGCTCACGTTGCTGAAACTGAGACCAGGCGACGTCGTCGCGGACATCGGGGCCGGCAGCGGCTACCTGTCATTTCCAATGGCCAAGTTGGTCGCGCCGAAGGGCAAGTTGCTGGCCGTGGAAATCCAACAGGAAATGCTCGACATCATCAAGAAGCGCATGAAGGAACGCGGCGTCACGAACATCGACCTCGTGCTGGGCGCGGAAAAGGACCCGAAACTGCCGGAAGCAGCGGTTGACCTGATCCTGATGGTCGATGTCTACCACGAATTTGACCACCCGTATGAAATGACGGTCGCGATGGTCAAGGCGCTCAAGCCGGGCGGTCGGCTCGTATTCGTGGAGTACCGCCTCGAAGATCCAACCGTGCCGATCAAGCTCGTACACAAAATGACGCAGAAGCAAGTGATCAAAGAGATGGAGCCGCACCCGCTGCGCTGGGTCGGCACGCTTGATTCGCTGCCGCGGCAGCACGTCATCATTTTCGAGAAAAAGACGAAGTGACGGGCGTCAATCGCTCGGGATGCGTTCATCGCGGATCAAACTGTCCAAACTTTGCCGCTCTCGGATCACGTAAGGCTTGCCATCGGAAATCAGAACTTCCGCCGCGAACGGCATCGAATTGTAATTCGATCCCATCACGAACGAATAGGCGCCGGCGCAATGGATCGTAAGAAAGTCGCCGACCCGCGCCTTCGGCAACTCGCGTGTTTCGACGAAGCCGCCCTCGGCCTGCGTGAAGATGTCGCCTGACTCGCAGAGCGGGCCGCCGACGATGACGGCTTGCGTTTCCTTTTCTTCCCTGCCGATCGGACAGATCGACATGGGATGATAAGCGCCGTACAGGATCGGTCGCGCGAGGTTATTGAAGCCGGCGTTCAGCAGGTAAAACGTGTTCTTTCCTTGCCGCTTCACGGCCCGAATCTCGGCGACAAGGTAGCCGGCGTCCGCGACGAGGTAGCGGCCCGGCTCTACTTCAAGTTCCACCTTGCGTCCATGGTCGGTTTCGAGCGTCTGTTTCGTCTTCATCCAAAGTTGCGTGTACGCGGGTACGTCGAGCGGTTTGTCGGTCGGCCGGTAGGGGATCGGGAGGCCGCCGCCGGCGCTGATCGACTGCAAACCGGGTCCCACGAGTTCTGCCGCCTTGACGAGGGCGCCGCAAACGTGTGACAGGTGCTCCAAGTCCGTGCCGGAGCCGATGTGCATGTGGATGCCGGTAACGTTGAGACGAATGTCCTTCGCCAATTGCAGGCACTCGGGCAACTGCTCGTGCCAGATGCCGTGCTTCGACTGCTCGCCGCCGGTGTTCGTCTTCTGACTATGTCCGTGGCCGAATCCAGGATTGATGCGGAGCGTGACGTTGCGGCCGGGGCAGCGCTGGCCAAACTGCCGAATCATGTCGGATGAGCCGCAGTTCACCGGCAGACGGTGTTTGGCGACCAGATCGAGGGCCGGATGATCGAAAACGTCAGCCGTGTAGACGATTTGCTCCGGCCGATAGCCGACCTTCAATGCGCGGTAGATTTCACCTGCGGAGACGGCGTCGAGCAGCACGCCGTTGCGGCGCATCAGATCGAGGATTGCGAGGGCCGAATTTGCCTTTTGCGCGTAGCGAATGACGGGGAACGCTTTCAAATCGCGAATCCGCTGTTCGATCTTCGCTCGGTCGTAAACGTAGGTCGGCGTGCCGAATCGCTCCACGAGCTCGGGAATGGCGACGCCGGCGATATGGGTAAGGATCATCGTTGTCGGTTCGTGGTGACAAAATCGTGTGACGGCGGTTCTGCGAACCGCCGCTAAACGAGTTGTACGAACCGGCTCTCCGCGCGGCCGCGCTTGCCGCGGAAGTTATTTCGTGAGCGTTTCCGCTTTGCTGCCCAGCCAGCCGAGGCCGTACTTGATGCCGAAGTAGGCGACAACGCAAAGCGCGCCGATGGCGGCGAGCCAGAGGAGCAAGCCGAGGCCGCTCGTCATTTGCTGGCCGATTCTGCGAAAGAAACGCCAGCGCTCGTAGCTTTCCTGCTCCTTTTCGATCTTCTCGTACATCGACTTGAACGCCTCCGCCTTGCGGTCGGTGCGGGCCTTCATCATTTGTCCGCGCAGGTGCGGCTCGAATTCGCGGTAGGTGGCAAGATCGCGATAGCCGGCCTTGAGCGTCTTGCTTATTTGCGTCGCCGCCTCGACCTGACTATCACGGATCAGTCCCAGGACTTCTTTCTCCGTTACTTTCCGTGTGGTCTTCTTCCCTTCGCGCGTCTTGAGCTGCACGTAATAAATCCCGGGTTCGACCGGATCGGGCGGCGGCGGTGCGAAGGCGCGGGTGGGAGGAGCGGCCTGCGGCGTCGCGGCGGCGCGCACCACCGGCTTGTTTGTTCCGCCGACGGTTGTCTCGATGAAACTCAGCGACTCGTTCGCCACGGCAAGGCCTTCCAGGTCCTGAATCAACTCGGCGCAATTCAGGTAGCGGTGCTTCGGATCGCGAGCCAGCATCTTGTCGATGTAGAGATCGAGTCGTTCCGGCACCTCGTCGTTAAACGTGCGCGCTGGGGCGAACTTGCCTTTCTCCTTGGCTTCCAACACTTCAACGTACGTCTCGCCCTTGAACGGCGCCTCGCCGGTAAGAAAGTAGTAAAGCATGACACCGAGGGCATAGATGTCGGTGCGGCCGTCCACGTGCTTCGCGTCGCGGAACTGCTCCGGCGCCATGTAGAGCGGCGTGCCGGCCCCGGTTCCCGTTTGCGTCAGCGATACATTCTCATCCGTCGCCTTCGCCAGGCCCAGGTCAGCGACCTTGACCACACCCTTGCTGGTAAGGAGGACGTTGTCCGGCTTGATATCGCGGTGAATCAGATTGAGCGAGTGAGCTTCGTGCAGGGCATGAGCGCAGGCGAGCGCGACGTGCAGAGCGTCGCCGACGCTCAGTTTGCCGCGCTTGTCCATCACGCCCTGCATGCTGCCGCCGTCGATGAATTCAATGGCGAGGTAGTGCATGCCGTGGTCGGTGCCGAACTTGTAGCAGCGGACGACGTGGACGTGATCGAGCTTGGCCATCACCTTCGCCTCGCGCTGGAAGCGCTGGACGTAGGCCGGGTTGTTGACCAAATGTTTGGCGAGAACTTTGATGGCAACAATGCGGTCAAGATGCACGTCTTGGGCTTTGTAAACCGCCCCCATGCCGCCTTCGCCGAGTTTCTTAAGGAGACGGAAGTCGCCGAGCGCAGTGATTTTGCCTCCCTTAGCAACGTGCGCGGAAGGTTTGGGAGCGCCGGCCACCTCGGTCGGTTCACCGGCGTCGTTGTCGCCCGGCTCAGTTTGCGCAAGAGCTTGAGGCGGGGTAGCGCCCGGCTCGGCGTGCGTCACGTCCATGTCGGCGAGGAACGCGGCGGCGGCATCCTCGTGATCGCCGAAGGCGGCGGTGCGCTCCACTTTCGCGGCGCGGGGCGATGCTGGAGGCGTGGAAACAACGTCATCGATCAGCTGCGTGCCTTCATCGGCAGGCGGCAACGGCGGTTTGCTCGGGGAACCTCCCGCTCGGCGTTCCATGAAAACCTCCGCTGGCAAACAGCGAAAAACTCGACAAAATGAGACAAAGCGATACCGATCCGGTGAAGCGCCTCCGGATGGCCGCGACGAACGATCTGACAAAGGGTACCCCATTATGGGCTGGGGAAAAAGCGCTCGCAAGTGTCGGTAACCGGGAAATGAGGGAAAATGAGGCGGCGCGGCCGCAACACGCCGAAAATGTCGTCTGCGCGCGGGGCGAAACGGCCATCCTCACTGCGCGAACCGCGTCAGCAATTGACGTAGTTCCGCCGCGGTCACGCCGCGAATGAGAAACCGCTTGTCCCGGCTCGTCGCCCCACTCAGCAGGTCCACCTGGGACCGCCTTACGCTCAGGGCCGCGCGCAATAACTCGGTAAGTGCCTTGTTCGCTCGTCCGTCTTCCGGCGGCGCTGTCACCGCGATTTTGAGCGCGCCGTTGTGCTCGCCGATAATGCTCGTCTTGCGCGCGCCGGGCTGGGCGCGAACGGGCAGAATGCAGCCTTCCGGGTGCTCGCTGATAACGATCACCGCGTCACGCCCTCGAAAAGTACGGTGCCAAGTCGGATCAGCGTCGCTCCTTCTTCAATCGCCACCTCGAAGTCATTGCTCATGCCCATGGAAAGATGGTCCAACCGATGAGGCGGCGCCAGCCTTTCCCGCCATTGATCGCGCAGCCCGCGGAGTAGGGCAAAGGGCGGCCGGCAGCGCTCGGGGTCTTCGTCGAACGCCGCCATCGTCATGAGACCTTGGACGCGAACCGCGCGTAACGCGGCGAGCTTGGGCACGACGGCCGCGATTTCTTCGACCGCAAAACCGTGCTTGTTCGTCTCCTGGCTGGCGTTGATTTCGAGGAGGACAGGCACAGGTTGATTTCGGCGGGTCGCCGCCTCGTCCAGCGCTTCAAGGAGACCCACACTATCGACCGAGTGAATCAAGTGCGCCAGCGGCAGCGTCGTTTCGATCTTGTTGCGTTGCAGGTGCCCGATCTGATGCCAACGAATGGTGGGCGGCAACACCGCGGCTTTGCGCGCCAATTCTTGGGGCCGACTTTCGGCAAGATCGCTAACGCCCAACTCCGGCAAGAAACCGGCGACGTCCGAAGTTACCGTCTTCGTAACGGCGATGAGTGTGACATCCGCCCGCGACCTGCCGGCCCGCGTGCAAGCGCCGCGAATCCGTTGTTCCACTGCTTCCAGATTGCGGCGTATCAGACTGCGAATCGAATCGTCGGCCATGGGTTCCCTACAGAACGGTAGAAAGCTCGCGCGTGCCCCGCTAGAAAGACTACGAACTCAGCCGCCGCAAGTCTGACGCACCGGACGCGCCGGCAGGCGGCCGAGGGGCTTCAGCCGAAACACGACAACCATGGCCGACATTCGTGCATTTCGTGCCTACCGTTATGACCTGGGCCGCGTCGGCGCCCTCGGCGATGTCGTGGCGCCGCCCTACGACGTTATCGATTCCGCATTGCAACAGGCGTTGTACAACCGCAGTCCGTACAACGCGGTCCGTGTCGAATGGACCAAACAAGAGCCAACCGACAACGACGCCAATAACCGCTACACTCGTGCGGCGGCGATTCTCCGCGACTGGCTGCGCGACGATATCCTCATTCAGGACTCGGCCCGCACGCTCTACGTTTATCAGCAGGAGTTCGACGTCGAAGGCCGGCGCTTCACACGCAAGGGATTCATGGCGCGCGTCCGCCTGGAGCCGTTAGGCACGGGCCGAATCTTTCCGCATGAAGAGACAATGTCCGGTCCGAAGGCGGACCGGTTGAATCTGATGTGGGCCACGGGAATGAATCTGAGCCCGATCTTCGGCCTGTATCCGGACGAGGCCGGCGTGGTCCAGGCGGCGCTCGATGCCGCCGTCGGCCGTGCCCTGCCCCTGGAAGCGACGGATCATCTCGGCGTCGTCAGCCGGCTTTGGCAAGTGACCGATCAGCACACCGTCAGCAAGGTGACAGGATTGCTGGGACCCAAGCCGGTGTTCATCGCCGACGGCCACCATCGCTATGAAACGGCCCTGCGATATCTTGAAGAACGCAAGCAGGCGGGAGACTTTAAAGACGCAGAGGGCGCGCCCAACTTCGTACTTATGATGCTCGTGAGCATGAGCGATCCGGGGCTATTGATTCTGCCGACGCATCGGCTCGTCTCCGGTCTGCCCGAGTTGACCGCGCAGCGACTGCGCTCCGCTCTGGAGCCCCATTTCCAGGTCGAGACCGTCGGCGAGGGCGACCAGGCCGCGCGCGCTGCATGGGAGTTGATGGAAGCGGACGGCGGTCAAGAACTGCTCGGCTTCGGCACCGTGACCGACGGCGTCTGGCAAACGGCGCGCTTTCGTGCGCCCCAACGCATGACCGAGTTGGTCGCCGAGCACAGCGCCGCTTGGCGCGGCTTGGCGGTAAGCGTTCTGCACGTCTTCATCTTGAATGCGTTGCTGCCGGAAAAAGTCGGCGCGCAGCCGACGTGCCGTTATGTTCATCTCCTGCGCGAGGTGCTCGACGCAGTACGCGCAAAGGAATGCCAACTCGCCGTGTTGGTCCCGCCTGCGACGATGGCGCACGTCGAGCAGATAGCAGGCAACCTCGAGAAGATGCCGCCGAAATCGACGTATTTCTATCCAAAGCTGCTAACCGGCCTGGTGCTTAATTCGCTCCGGCACGATTAACGCTCTCCTGCGAATGACTTACGTCGCCGTCGCTGTCGTGCCAGCGTGTCTCAGTTTCCGCGGTGTTACGTAAATCGTTACGTTTTGGTCCGAAAACCGCCTCCTCAAGAGCATCATCGACGTTCGTGTAAAACTCGACCGACGTCCGGATGTTGCCGTGCCGCAGGAGTCGCTGAAGGACCTGCGCGGGCACCTTGCCGGCGTACCGGCAACCGAACCCGGTCCGCAGCGACTTCATCGTGAGCCGGACGCCCGCCCGCTTCGCAAGACTGACGACGCGTTGCGATATGGCGCCGGACCTGAGCGGCTCGCCGCGGCTGTTGACGAATCGGAACACTTTCGGACCATGCTGCGGCAGACGTTCAAGCACTTCCTGCAGCGCTGGGTCGAGCGGGAGCCATTGGTCTTTGACCGCCTTCACGAAATTCGCCGGGAACACAATCCGGCGACGCCCGACGTCCAGGTACGGCGCTGTTTCCGTCCGTTCCCATTCCAGGGCGAGCGCTTCGTTGAGGCGGAGCCCGGCGAGCCAGCCAGATAGTAGGTAAGCCTGCATCTGCGGATCGTCCTTGGACTTCGCGAGCATGCGCTCGACCGATTCCGTAGGCACCGCCTGCGGGTACGTTTTCGGCACCTTCACGGTCGGAAAGCCCGGCACGGCGGTAATCATCTTCTGCCGGAACGCCCACGCCAGCGCGGTGTGCAAGAATTGCAGCCGTACCTTGATGGTGCTGGCCATCATGCCGTCGCTGCCCGTGCGCCGGCCCGGTTCTTTCCGCATCGCCGCCACGAACAGGGAAATGGTCCGCTCTGTGATCGCCCGCAGCCGGCCGGGCTTGCACAGCCGCTCGAACAGGTCAAAAGTCGCTTCGTAGTTCCGCCGCGTGTCGGGACGTGTCCCGGCCGCGTACTCCTCCTCGAACAACTCGCGAAATCGCTCCCACGTCATGCGGGACGCCTCTTGATACTTTCCGTGGGTGAGTTCGTACTCCAGGTCTGCCGCGAGCTTCTCCGCTTCCTTGCGGTTGGCGGTTCCCGACGCCCGGCTCATGCGCCGGCCGGTGTCGGGATCGGTCCATTGGAGTACGAGGTTCTTGCGGTCGGGGAACCGCTGCACCCAGACGCTAACGCGTCGCTCTGACATGCCTAACCTCCTTTGTGGAAAGGCCGAAGCGCGGGGGCCGCTTCCACGACGACGCCCCGCACCGCGGCAAAGGATCAGACTGCGGCAGATTCTATGCAAACGGCGGACGCAGCCTAAGAATCGCGTCCCGACGCTCGCCGCAAGTGCGCTTTTGAGCGGAAAGGCGGCGTCCGATCAGCGTCCCGCAGAATCGCCCGGGCCCGCAGCAATTTCCCCGAACAGTGACCGCTGCCGTTCGCGCCGTCGCGATCGACGCGGCCGCGGGGCAAAGAGCACGACGTCGGCCAAGTCCTCGCCCTGGACGGCAACGCGGCGAACGGTCCACTTCTCGCCTCGCCGCCCCCATCCCCAGACTTCGAACATCCCGCCGGCACGGAGCCGTTAAGCCAATTCAGGCCGGTGCTTCGCCTTGTCGAGCCGATGGGCGACGTTGCAGGCGCTGGTCGCCTCCACGATCAGAAATAACCCGTCGCGCGGGTGGACGGCCAGGACGTCGCCGAACCCCCAGAGGTCCCGCCGGCGTTCGATCCTGGGCACCCACTTTTCGACAACGGCTACGGTGAAGCCGAGACTTCGTGGGTGGTTCAGGGTTCGACCGGTTGGACTCACGCAGCGGCCCCGTGGGCGTTGCTCGGGCGGGGCAGGATTTTCACCAGCACGTGCCGCCAATGCTGCAACTTTTCGACCAAGCCGTCATCGAGCACGGGGTGTGGGCTTACCGGGATGAGCGTCCGGCCGTCCGCCGCGAGGTCGATGCGCCGCTCGCGCAGGTCGTCGAGCAGGGCGATCATTTCGTTCAGTTCCGGCGCGCTCAGCACGCCGAGGTGGACACGTTTGGGATACATGGGCGGTTCTCCTGTTCCGGTTCATGGCCAGACTTATCCCATCCGTCCATTCTTCTTACGCGGTCAGCGGTCAGATCCTCAACCTCCTACGGGCTTTCCCCTAGCCTTGGGCCGTAGGAGGTTAGGTTGTTGGCCCAACCTCCTACGCACTAAGCCCCTATAAGGGGCCGTAGGAGGTTAGGTTGTTAGCCCAACCTCCTACGGTGGTCGCTGCCGCCAGCGAACCGACTTCCCGGCGACTTTTGTTCCGTTGAGCGGCGGGTCGCGTTCAATGTGCCCCGCTTCTAGTTCGGACAGCAGAGCCCTACGGACAATTTCCAGGCTCGGCTTTGGCGCGTCGAGACGTTCGCGAACTTCACTCGTCTTGAGCCATTCACCGTCCAGTGCATCAAAAACGCGGCGCCGGGCTTCCGCCAATGTCACGCCGCTTGGGGTGCCGAGCGCGACGAGCCGACCATCGACCAGTTCGTACAGCAGATCCTCGACCTGAATCAGGCGCGCGTACCCGCAGATCGTTCGGCGGTTTGGAATGTTGTCACGCCGGAGTTCGATTGCCACGTCCACGCAACCCAGAAGCGCATGGCCGCCGGAAATTCCCTCGCCGTGCTGGCCGGCCCCTTTGCGCATGTGGTGAAGAAGACCCAACGTCTTGTCCTTCTGCCTCGCGGCCGAGATCCAAGGTCCGAGCGCCGCGGCCATCGCTGTGTTGTTGCACTCGTCGTCGCCGAGCAATCCAAGGTTGCGAATGGAGTCAACAATGACCACGGTCTCTTCACCGTCGCGAACGCGACGCAAGAGAGTTGTTGGCGGAGTACCAAGCGCGAAGACGATGCGCATGCCGTTCCACGGGCCCTGGAGAGAGGAAAGCCGTCGCCGCCAGATCGGGCGCGGTTCCTCACTCAGATACAAAATGCGCTCCCCCGCTTTCAGCCAGGCCGAGCACTGCTGCACGATCAGTTCCGTCTTGCCGCATCGCGGATAGCTGGCGAGAAGGTGCGACCAGCCTTTCACGAAATAGCCTTCGCGCCCAAGAAAGGGCAGGTATTCGAGCGGCAGGTCGTCGCCCTCGGCCGCTAGATCCGCTGCGTCTGCTTCTTCAAGTCGGTCTAGGACACCATCGCCAGAAGACGGCGGGGACTCGCCCGGCCCCACCGATTCGTCAGCACCACGGCGATGTTGTTTGCCATCGCCGTTCGTGCTCGGCTTCGGCGCCTTCCTGCTTCTGCCAGCGCTGGCCTTCTCGTGGGCCTTCGCCGCGTAATCCATCACTGGCCCACCATTCCTTTCGCCGCCGCGACCGCAATTTCAACGATTTCATCGCCGAGAATCTCGAGCAAATACATCCGCAGTGCATCTCTTCGGTGCGCGGTCGCCTGACGAAGCAAGAGCAGCACCAGGTCGGCCAGTTCCATCTCTGCGGCCCAGTAATCGCCTTCGGCCGCGCGCGCCTCTTCCTCGGCTTGCTCGCGATCGGCAAGCGTGGCTGCCTGCTTGGCTCGCCGGTCGGCCGCCTCAAAACGGCCGCCGATGCAACACAGCTCGTCGCGAACGAAGGACCGCATCGGTTCCGGGCCGGTGCCGTGTGCGCTCGCCGTGCGGAGCTTCGCGCCTGTACACTCCATGAGATTTCCTCTTGGCGGCTCATTTCAACACGGCCGCCTGGTCAGTCGATGCGCCGAACGCGGCCGGACCGACCGAGCAGCGTTAGGCGCTTAGTGATCACAGTTTCTTGCGGAATCCACTTCCGCCAGCTCCCGCGGCCGACGTCGCACTTCACCGGCCGTGAAATACTCCAGCAACCATGAACCCAGCGTCCAGACCCTGCCGGCCCGTCTGCACACGCGCAACCTTCCGGCCCGCGCCTCGCGTTTCAGGGTCGATGACGGCAAGCCGAAGACCTTGCCGGCGGTCGACAGCAAGTAAACGGCGTTTGGGTTGATGAGATGTGGGAGAGCGTCGTACCGCGAATTGGCCACTGGCTTGACTGAGGAAGTCGGGGAAGCCGGGGGTTCAAGTTGTCGTTTCGACCGCGACATGACCGTGTCTCGCTAGTATCGGGTCAGGCTCGCGCCATAGGCTTCGAAGGCGCCCTCTTGTTCACTTGCACAGGATTTCCCCTTGCTAGGTCGCTCCCGGCGGCGTCGGGCCTCATGCGCGCAGCTTGCGGCTTCCGCGATACGGAGAAGGCGCTTCAGGGCAGCCAACTCTTCTCGGCACGCTTGCATTCCCAGGCGGATCTCAGCTGTCGAGGGAATTGCGGTGGAATAGCTCATGGCGTTTCGCGCAGACTAATTAGCGACCCTGAAACGCCACAGCGAGTTGAACTGAAATCTGCCTGAAGTCGGGAAGAGAGCCGGTTAGGGCGCGCTCAACAATAACTTGGTCTTTTTGTGCCATCTGACGGCTGGGGCTCGACTTATGGCAAAACCAGCGTCGTTTTCGGGGAAAATCGACTCAAAACCGCTAATTAGTAGCGACCAGAACGCGATCAGGAAAAGACCGACGTGTTGTTGAGCGCCCACATACTGCGCTGTTCGCGTAGTATTCGGGCCTACAACTCCTTCACAACATACCCCACGCCTCTGATATGGGGCACGTTTAGACACAACGGGCGGATGAGGCTTCTCATGATCTTGACTTGCGCAAAAAGTGATGCCTCGTCGCCTTCGCCCTGCCCGTAGATCTTGTTGAGCAGGTCTGCCTTTCCATAAGCGTGTGGGTGCCGGCGACACACAGCAAGGAAAATATCCCACGGTTTTTTCTTGGCATCGAATCTCACCGAGATGCCGGCCCGTGTTGCAATGCGCTCTTCAAGGTTTAGTACGATGTCCAACGGTCCTTTGAATAGTTTCGGTTTGTGGCCGTCATCTTGCAGTAGCTCCTTGGGTCGTTGAAGGCGCTCCGCCGCTCCGCCCGTGGCCTCACCCACTAATCCAGCATCCCCCGACGGCGTGGCTCGGTCAGTTGCATTGCCTTCAGCCGTGGGCGGTCGCCCGGACACCGTGGCGGCGGTACGCCCGACGAGTCGAAGGTTTTCCGTGAGCTCGGCTTGTAGTTCTCCAAACTCCGGTATAGGCGTCCAATTCTGGATGCGTTCCCGCAGCAAAGACCAGCTTGTGACCCATGGTGTCTTTTCGCTCACGCAATCGCTGCAAAGGGCGGCGACGCGTTGGATTAAGTTCCAGCTGAGTAACCCGCGCCATCCGGCCGAGTCAGTCCTGTGTAATTTCTTCCAGAATGCCGCGAAGCCGGCGTGAACGACTCTGCAATCGCCTGCCTTGCCGAAGTAGCATTCTTCCGCACACAACCGCGCCTCGCTGGAAGGCATAGTGTTTTGCGTGCTCGCCAAATGCCACAGATTCCTAACTTCGTAGAGACAGCATGATAGCAATTCGAACTGCAGGTCCCGGCTTGGCAGTTTCGGGTCTGGTATTCGATCCGCGTCTGTCGTCGTGGCGATGGACACATGCCGCAAGTTCTTGAGGACCGTCAATTCGTCAGCCACCGTGAAGGGACCGTTTGGCTGTGGCACCACTCCGCGCAAGTTCAGTCTGTCGACCAGGCGGTACGCATTGCGAACGTGACGTCCGCTGCTCAGAGCTTCAAGAGGGACAAGTTCGTACCCTTCATGAATGATCAGTTCATCGTCGAGCCATTTCACAAAATCCGCCAGTGATTCGACCGGAAGCACGTATTCACCCTCCCAGCCAAGCGGCGGCACGGCCCTTGGCGGATCGCCTAGTACCTCAACCATTAGAGTCCATTTGAGCCCCTCCACGACTTCCTGCCAAAAACCAGGTCGGGGAGAGGCAAGCGCCGTGGCGAGGGACGCCAGAACCGCGGCTTGTCCACCGTCCAGCGCTTGCTTGAGCACGTCGTTCGCGCAGAGTTTTGAGTCCGATCCAGCGGAAACGTTATCCACCTGTTCCTTCCAGCCGTCTCGAATCAAGATTTTGCCAAGCGCTGCAAGGCGATGTGCAAACTCCTGAAGCGTGGGCTTGCCGTCTTCTCCTTTCTGCACGCCGTCTGCTGGAACATCAATAACCGGTTGCCATGCAGCGCGAGCAATTCGCCACCTCATTTGTGACCGCTCCAACCGTTCGACGGTAGGTAGCGTCGGTTGATTCTGTCATTGCGAGCTATCGGACTGACGTTCGGCTCTAGCGGCTCGGTCCATCAATGCCCGCATAGCATCGAGCCAGCCTGGATTGAACCCTATGCTCACGCCGGCCGCGATTCGGGTCGCAGGTACGCGGCAAAACCCCAGAAAATGTTTTGCAACGGGATCCTCGTAGCAGTACTCGGAAACAACGAGACCTGCCGCCTGGCAGCTTGCCTCGACATTTGCGTCAAGACGCATTAGCTCTGAAAACGTGGCATCGTCGCGCTCGCCAACGTTGTCGCCCACGAAATCCATTAGTTGCTTCACTGTCGATTTGATCACTTCGTACATGTCCCTACCCGCAGACGGGCCGGTCAACCGTGCGAAGCTTGGGTAGGAATGCTTCGCGACGGTCAACCGATTTAGACCGCCCGTCGGCGGCCGTCCCGCTACAGTCATCTTAGGGTCAAGATGTGTCTCTCAGAAGAGCGCGCTTTTTCATCGGAAAGCGCACCGAGCAACCACCTCTACAAACCGTCCATAATGATGCAGTACGCGCAGGGCCGCCTCACTCAGCGTTTGAATCGCGTCGCTAGCCGTTACGCGACTCTGGCCTGGTACTCTTCGACCCGGAGCATGCTGCCGGACGATATTTTGCCGGCGCAGCCGAGTCGTCAGATTCCGCCGAAAATGACAAGCATGTGCGCTTTTTCGGCAAAACGCGCACTTGGGTGCCACCGCTACCAGCACATAGGGGTCCTTCAGGCCCGTGTTCATTCAGCGCCGTTCTTCCCCGCGTCCGCAGCCCGGGCCCCGACGTTGTGCCCAGAATTCTTCCCGTTGCCATTCCGTCCTTGCAGTCGTTCCACCGCTCCGTGGATGGTGCCGAGTCATCGTCGAGGTGCCGACGACGAGCAGGTTCACGTTCGACTTTCACGCGTCGGTGATATGAAAGTGGCGCATCGCGCAAAGAACGCAGTCGTCGGCCAGTTCTAGCACTACAACGCGGGCTGCCGCGACGTAACTTATGTACAGACCTGATCTTGCGTTAGTTAGACTGGTCCAAGCGGCCGACCCAAGTGCGCTTTTCAATCAAAAAGCGAACTCGCTCTGCCCTGGTTGCTGCAAGTTGCTTGAAGTAGCCTCCGCTCTGTTACGCTTCGATCCGCCCTAAACGCCGGCGGTCCGATTTTTCGCCCTCCAGCG
>JBGQKZ010000097.1:0-25704 GCA_041499805.1 Gemmataceae bacterium | reverse complement strand
GGCAAACTGCGACTCGGTCAGGCTCTTGCCTTTCTCGTCGATCCAGGCGAGGGCGTCATTGTCCAGCGCCGTTTTCAGGTAGACCAACACCCCCCCGCGCGGCGCCTCGGTCCCCCGCGCGGCGGGCGCCCACCACTTTGGATTTCACTATTTCAAGTCTTTGAATTTGATGTCCTTGAACGTCACTTCCATCGACTTGAACCCGGCGTGCAACTGCCACGCGATGATGCCGTCTTCCGGCATCTTCGGGAAATCGTCGTCCACCATCGTTTCGCCGTTGATCTTGATCGTGACGTGTTTGCCGACGCAGCGGATGGCATAGTCGTTGAACTCGCTTGGCTTCACGACCTTCTTCACGAGATCCGGCGGCGAAGCTTTCATCATGCCGCCGAAGTTCTCGCCGTACAGGCTGCCCCAGAACTGCTGGCCAATGTCGCACTGCGGCCCGGCGACGGTGTACTTGTCCGGGTCGTGAATCTTGCTGCGAATCTGCACGCCGCTGTTGCCGACGCCGTTCTTCAGGCGAATCTTGAACGACAGCTCGAAGTCTTTGTATTTCTTCTTGCTGCACAAGAACGTGTTGTGGCCGGGATCTTGCGGCGTATACCCGATGAGGGCGCCGTCCTTCACGCTCCAGTATTGCGTCAGGCCTTCCCAACCCGTCAGGTCTTTGCCGTTGAAGAATTCACTTGTGGAATCTTCGCGGGAAAATAGCGGCGCTGATCCTGGTACAAACATAAGAGCGAGGCACGCGCCACGCACAAGCGCACTTCGCATTTTCAGCCTCCGAAAATGGTTCGAGGCCGAATGCGCCGGCATGAGGGAGGCCGCCCCGATGCCGGCGCATTCGGCTCCGCAAGACGTTTCTATTGGTTCGAGAAGGCATCCGCTGCACCGGGCCGCGTCTCCTCCTGGATGCCCGTCGCGCTGCCGTGTGTGCCCGGCATGGTGTCACCGCGCGAAACCGGCGCGGTCATCGACCATTCCTCATCATGGAGCAACTCGAGCGCTGCCTCGCGCATTTGCGCTTGCGAAAAACCGAGTTCGCTCAGGCGGCTGAACAGCTCCGCCAATTCGGGACGCAGATAGTCCTTTGGATCGGCCGGCTTGGCGCCGAATCGTTCGCCGCCCCGGCTGCCGAGCTTCGGATGCTTGTGGAGCAATCCATTCCCGACGTTCTCAATGAGAATCGCCTCCGCTTCAGCTTGGGCATAGGTCGGCAGCTTGCGTTTCAACTCGGAAACGGACAACGGCGCCTCTTCCAGCGTCACGCGCAGCAGACTGGCGATGTGTACAGGCATGGGACGATCCCAAAACCGGTCCTGTTGGCTGCGGTACTTCGGATATTGATAAAGGGTCCCCGCGCCGACTTGCTTCTGCAACGCGTCGGTGATCTCTTCGAGGCTCAAGCGGCGGAGGGAAGCGGGCAAATCGCTGCGAATCTTGGAAACGGTCAACGGCTCCGTGCTGGCTTGCAACACGTTGCGGAGCGCCGTGGGCAGGTCAACGGCCGTCTGCTGCTGCGGGAGTGTCGTGGGATCCATTACCGGCGTCATGGCGGTATCCTTCCTAGAGGTTCGGCGGCGAAACATCCTGCGGAGCCGGCCAAACGGGTTCCTGAGTCCAATCCATTGGGCTGTATCGTGACGAGCAAAAGCGCAATTTGCAACGAGATTATTTCAGAGAGTGTATTTTCGCAAGCGGCGGCGGCCGATGGTCGTGAAACAGACGTTCACTTCGCCCCCACGCCGGGGGCCTCGACGACCAGCCGCAGGACGATATCGCCGAACACGTCAGACTGTTCCGCGCGCAGCTCACTGCGCTTCATCAACTCCAAGATGGCGAGGAAGAGCCCAACCAGCCGTCCGCGCGTGTGCGGCGGCGTGAAAAGCGCCGCGAACGAGATGTGCGACTCGCGGCGGAGGCTGTCGAGAATCTGTTCCATGTAGATGTGAACGGGCGTCTGATCGACGACGATTTGTTGCGGCTGAAGAGCGAGCGTCTCGCGCATCAGCCGGCCGAAGGCGCTCACCAGGTCCCACAGTTCGACCTGGCGTAAGGGCTGCTGCGCGGGGTCCGGGCCGCCGAATGTTTCAACCGGCAGGCGCGACAGGCGGCTGCTCTGTTTTTCGGCCTGGGCTTCCAACTGCAAGGCAGCTTCCTTGAACTGCTTGTACTGAATCAGCTGCCGGACCAACTCCTGGCGCGGGTCTTCGTCCGGCTCCTTCTCTTCATCGGCACGCGGCAGCAGTAGCCGGCTCTTGATCTCCATCAGCGTCGCCGCCATGACGAGGAAATCGCCGGCCCGCTCAACGTCAATGAGTTTTAGCACCTCCATGTAATGCAGGAATTGCTCCGCGATGCGCGCGATCGGAATATCGCAGACGTCCACCTCGTTGCGCTTGACGAGGTAAAGCAACAGATCAAGCGGCCCGTGAAACGCATCGAGATCGACCTGATAGTCCATACCGTTCATTGTGCAGATCGAAGGGGGGAGAGGCGAGTAGCGGCGGGCGCGCACCGGTTGGGGCGACGGAATTGAGAATGGCTGGATTGATGCGGATTCGCGCACATTGACGGAGAAATGCCCGTCGCCCCTCGCGTCGCGCCGTTTATCGCTCCACCGGCGTGGCCCACTCGCCGATGTCAACGCGGCTGTGCGGCGTGAAGTGTTCGACAGCCGTCAATTGCTCGTAAGCGGCTCGGGCGGATTCTTGGAGCTGCGGCAACTGGTCAAAATCGAGATGTACGGTTTCGCGGTAAATGACCATGTCCGCGCCGCCCGTGACACACGTGAAATTGGCCTCGGGCAATGCCTCGCGCGCCAGCGCGGCCCATTGTTCGCCGGCGGGCCCTGGGGGCGCCATGAGCAGCCGGACCTCGGCGTCGTCCGCCGCTGCGTTCGTCTCCAGCAGCGGCGCCGCCTCGTCGTAGGCTTCTTGAACGTCGTACACAGCGCCGCCGCCCGGCTCGAGTTGTTGCAGGTAGATCGCGGCCGTGTCGGAGGCCGACACCCGCTTGGCCATGAACGCCTCGCCCTCGCGGAGCATGGCGTCCATCAAGTTGTTCAAATAGTTCGCGGAGCCGAGACAAACGTGAACCAGCGCGCAGAAGTTCTGTTTGATCATCGCTTGCAAGCGTTGATCGAGTTTCCTTAGATCGTCCGCCGTGAGCCGCTTGGTCTCTTGCTCCACGGCCGCTTCCAGCGTTTGACAACCGGACGGCAGGACCGACTTCCGCCGAACGTCGCTCCGGGACAAAACGTCCTCCGCCGCCTTCGTTCCGAGCATGCGCCGGAGCTCCGTCAGGCGATTGCGGCAGAAGTTAACATCGCGAAGCTGGTCCGAAAGAAGCCCACGGAGACTGACGCCCACGTACAACACTTTCAGCAGCACCTGGTGTTGATAGCGCCATTTCGCGTAAGAACGGAGCAATTCGACAATCTCCGCGGCGGCCTGCCCGGCTTTTTTGCTGCCGGGGGGCAATTTGAGCAAGTTCGCGAGCATTTGCCGTGCTGCGCCGGGCGCTTCGGCGGCACGGTCGCCGATCTCTTTGCAAAGCGATTCGTGGTTTTGCAGCGTTTGTTCGAGCGTGGCGGCCATCTGGCGGTTGGCTTCCTCCGCGCCCGCCAGTCGAAACGCCGGGTCCTCGATGAAGCGCACGATTAACTCGCCGAGCCGTTGCCCCCACGTACTCACGAGCGCCGCGGACCCGCGCGCGAGCGTCGCGAGGACTGTCACGGGGCCATCGGCCGGCGGTTCGGCGTCGGGCCGGCCGAACACGAGATCAAGCCTGCCCACCGTCTCGCCAATCGCCGAGGGAGACAGGTTCGCGCCGAGATCGTCCAAGGGCTTGATGATTTCGTCGAACAGAGACTCGGGCTCTTTGCCGAGCGCCTTCTGGCAGGCGTCCTGAAGGTGGGTGATGAATGCGTCGACGGTGAATTGTTCTTCCGTAAACAACACGTCGATGTGCTGTTTCACGGCATCGCGCAGCGGCTTACTGTCCTTGGTCATCCAATGTTCGACGATGGTGCCGCACACGGCCCGCGCGGTACGGGCGAAGAGGGCGCGTCGCGGCCAGGTAAAGCGGTACAATCCAAAGCTCTGCCAGCAGGGCTCGGCGTTGGCGTCCGTTGCGTCGGCGCGCTTCGTGCGTTCGTCCTCGGCAACGCGGCCCAGCGGTGAGGCGATTTCGCAGCGTAGATACTCTGCCGCCAAACCCGCGATCGAGCGGACCGCGGCGTCGTCGGACCGTTCGGACAGGGGCAAGAACACGCCGCGCGTGAACGGCGGCGCCGTTTCGTTGAATACAGGCTCGGATTCCTCATACTGAGCGGAAAACGGCGTGCCCGGCTTCATGAAGTGGCGCAACTCGGTCAGTGCGGCAAAGGTGTTGCCCAGAGGCACGACGTGCGACGACGCATTGGACGTGGACGGCAGCAGAAAAACGCCCACGATCTCCGGTCGTGGATACCCCAGACGCCTCAGCAGGCTGCGTACCACATAAGCCACGTCAAGGAACATACCGCTGCCGGTGCCGCCGGCCAGGCCGCTGACGATGTAGACGCGCGGCGTATTGTCGCGCACACCGAGGCCGGTTTCCTGCCCCGATTTCATCAACGCTTCCTGATTCGTGCAGCCTTCCAAGCTGTCCATCAGGCGGCGCGTAATCGCACGGTGGTTGTCGCAGAACGCCAGCCGCCCGAGGGCGCGGACGCCGGCCGTCATCTGCGTGCGCGGCATGCGGTACAGAATCCGCGGGTTGAACCAGGCGTTCATGGCGCCGCGGTCGCCGCGCGGGCGGAGATAGTGGCTGGGGCGCTTCAGACGGGTGAGCAGCACCTCGTCGGGCGTCAACGCCTGCGCGGCGGGACCGCGCGACGCTTCGTGCAGGAATTCGGGATCGGTGTCCAGATAGAGCAAGCGCACGTTGGTCAACGCACCAAGCGAACCGACGGCGTCGTTCAGGCCGGCGCGTAATGCCTGAACGACGTTCAAACCGCCGCCGCCGAGCCCGATGACCAGTGCGGGGAACAGGCAGCCGGCGCCTTTTATCTCCTCCGCTATCGGGAACGCAGGCGCCGCCTCCGGCGCGGCTCGCGCCGCTTCGTTAAGCTGGCCGATCCAGTGCGTAACCGCCTGCACAGAGTCCGGCGTGATGCGCGCGGCATCCTCGGAGGAATCGCCCGGCGGCGCGGCGAGCGGCGCGTCCACGAACGTGCGCGTCGATCCCGCGTCCAAGTCAGTCTCGCTTCGCGGCGTGGCCCCCGGCCGATTGGCGTGCGCGGCGCCGCCCTGGCGCAGGGCGCGCACCATGTCACGGCAGCACGGGAAGCGATCGTCCGGGTTCTTGGCGAGCGAGCGCTGAACGACCGGCCGATCGCCTTCGGGCAGCGGGCTGACGTCGGGCGTGCCCTGCACGTGTTGCAAGATGAGCTGGCGAACGTTGGTGCCGGCGAAGGGCCGCCGGCCGGTGAGCAGCTCCTGGTAGACAATCGCGAGGCTGTACTGATCGCAAAAGCGGCTGACGTAGCCGTCAAACGTCTCCGGCGCCGCGTAGATCGGCGTGACGCCGCCGGTGACCGACGCGACCATGCCTTCCAAGTCCTTCACGAGACCAAAGTCGGCGACTTTGATGTGATTGTGAACGAGGAAGAGGTTCTGCGGCTTGATGTCGAGGTGCTGCAGTTGGTAGTGCTGATTCATCAGGTCGAGCGCTTCGGCGGTTTCCTCCATGTAGCCGAGCATCTCTTCGCGTGGGACGCCGGGCAGCCCCTCGTCGCGACATTCGCGGAAGCGGTCCCACAGGTTACGGTCGGCCAGCTCGGTGACAATGAGCAACTGGCCGTCGATGATGTCGAAGCGTTCGAGGGAAAGGATGTAAGGATGGCGCACGCCCTTGACGCGGGACATGGCCTTGAGTTCTTGCTCGGCGCGCAGTCCGTCATCGCCGGCATCCTCCAAGTCGCCATAGACGAACTTGATGGCCTTGAGCAGGCCGCCGGGGGCTTCGGCTTTCCATACCTCGCCAAACCCGCCCCCGCCCAGGCGTTCGATCAGCCTGTAACCGGGAATGGGTTCGGCCCGTGTTTCGATGCGGACCATGATGAGGCGAAGTTGTATCCGAAAAAGGTGTCTGGAACTCTGAATTCAAAAGTTCCAGACACCTTTTTCGGATTGTTGGCTACAGGACTGGACGCCGCTCACCGCGGCGGCGTCGAGGGGGCACGACACCTTCGCGGTGCCGTCGCCTATGCCGGCACCTGAAACCTAGCTCTTAATCTGATCGGTCGCAAATGGGGCAAAAGACTTTCACTTTTGGGCCGTTGCTCCCCAGAGCCACGCTGGTAGAATCTCGGCGTGGCGCATGGCCTCTCTATTCAAGGCTTACCTGCAAGACGGCAGCGTTTCGGCCGCCGTGCCGCTCCTGCCGCTGCCGCGTACCCGCGCGGAGAGTTTCGTTTGCCGACTGTTTACGCTCTTTCCTTAAAACAGCCGTGGGCCGCCCTTATTGTTCACGGATTGAAAACGATTGAGGTCCGCAAGTGGCCGACCGCACGGCGCGGCGGAATCCTTATCCACGCCGCGCGCGTCTCCGACGACCGACCTGAAGTTTGGGAGCGAGTGCCACCCGATTTGCGCGACGCCGCCCAGCTGGTCGGCGGCTTCGTCGGACGCTGCGAGTTGACGGGCTGCGTCGCTTATCGAACGATCGAGGCTTTTGCAAAGGACAAGCGCCGCCATCTCAATGACCCCAAATGGTTCAAGCCGCCGCTGCTGTACGGATTTACCTTTCAAAATCCGGAAGTCTTACCGTTTCGATCTTATCCGGGTTGGATGCGGTTTTTTCCGGTCGAGGATGTAGCCGCCTTGCCGCGGAAAGGCATGCAACGAAAGTGAATCGTCAAGACCCTCACGGGTGCGCGCCCTCACTCTTGGTCAGCGTGCGCTCCGTAGCCGAAGCGCGGGCCGCGCGGGCCGGCGGCGCCGACCTGATCGACGTCAAAGAGCCACGTCGAGGCTCGCTGGGTCGGGCGGATGACCCGACCATTCGCTCCATCGTCACCGAGGTCGCAGGCGAGCGGCTCGTCAGCGCGGCAATGGGCGAGTTGCTCGAAGCGAACCCGCTGCCGGAGGTTTCGGGCCTGCGGTTCGTGAAGTGGGGACTCGCCGGGTGTCATTCCAATCTTCGTTGGCCGCAACGGTTGGCCCACTGCGGCGCCGCCGCGCGAAGACGCTCCGCATGTCAGGCCGTGGCGGTCGCCTACGCCGATAGCGAGCGGGCGGACGCGCCGCCGTGGCAAGAGGTTGTCGCATTCGCGCGTGAACGAGCGTGGCCGGTCGTCCTGTTGGACACCTGGACGAAAGACGGCCGCACGCTGTTGGACTGGATGACGTTGCCTACGATCCGCGACGTGTGCGCACGTTGCCGAGAAGCCAGCATTCAGATCGCCTTGGCGGGGTCGCTCGGGCCTCCTGAAATCAGCGTGCTGCTGGACTGTGAACCGAATTGGATCGCGGTGCGCGGCGCGGCGTGCGGCGGCGGCTTGCGTGACGGAGAAATCGACGCGGCCGCGGTCCGGCGGCTTGTCATGTTGCTGCGCGCGGCATCGCAGGGGACCAGCGTCGCAGGTTAACGACCTGCACGGCGAAATTCCCCTTCGCTGCCCGCGAGAAATGAGGGTCCACCCATCCGTGCCGCGCTGCTTCTTCCCAAGTCATCTGCTCGGGCACGTCGATGGACTTCAGCAGTACAAGACGGCCGGCCTCGATCACGTGCGCCACGCGCGCTGACAGCGAATCGCTGGTCACAGACCAGCAATGCGGCAGCGCGTCGGCGCCTTGGTCATCATTTTGGGCGAACGCCTCGATGTCTAGGACAGGGATTGTGTTTCGACGCCACAACGCGGGTAATTCCGCATGATCCCGGATGACCTCGCCGCCGCGCAACAGACAAGCGAGGAATTGGGCGTTCGTGCCGAGCGCGCGCAGCGCGAGCCAGTGCGCGCGCTCCTCGCCTAACTTGTGAATCTCGTCCAAGCGCCGCACCGCATCGACAGTCGAGCCACCGCCGGGAACGAGAACGATTTTGCGAATGTTCGCCGCGCGGATCCAGTCGCGCAGCCGGAGCCGAAGATCGGGCAGGTCGTAGAGACTGCCGCCGACTTTCACGACCGTCGCAGTGGAACGGTTAGCGGACACCATCGAACTCCTCGGCCGCCAAGACGGCGACGGAATACGCGCACGCACACGCAGACCTCTCCGTACCAAGCTCATACGAAAGGGCCAGGATTGGACAGTGAGCCAATTCGCTCAATCCGGCGACCGCCTTTCGAGCGAGAAACTCCCCGGAACCCGACAGAATAACGGCAGCGGCCGGCCCCGACATGCGCCGGAGCACCGTTCCCACTGAATCGCGTAATAACCGCGTTTGTCGCTCCGCAACCAGCGAAGCCAAGCCCAGGCGTTCTTCTCGCGTACTCGTTTCCAGGTCGGCACAGAGCACGCGAGCCAGCCGGCGCTCGGCGTGCAACCGGGTCATCGGCTGACCGTCGGCCGTGGCGCGATGCGTCTCGTTTTCCGGCAGGTCGCCCAGGAGCACGTATACATCCTCCGTGGTCGCGAAGAATTCCGCGGCGCCGTCGGCGCCCACCAGCGCACACACCGGCGTGCGCTGAATACCCGTGTAGACGAGCTCGCGGCAGCGCAACCGTTCGGGATCGGTCCGCCCCGTTGGCGTCGGCCGACCGTCGAGAAGCGGAATGATGTCGCACGTCGTGGAGCCGACGTCAAGGAGCAATGCCGCGCCCAATGGCGCCCGGCGGCCTGCGAATGTCGCGAGGGCGAGCCAGTTGGCGGAGGCGACCTGCAACGGGACCGCGCACGCTGTGGCAAGGTCCACGAAACCGCCGCTGTTTTGCCAGATGTGGATGGCATTCGTTTCCGCGACCCGCTGTATCGCCGATAGGATGTAACGCACACCGTGGCGTTTCGACGGGAAACAGTCGCACAGCTCTCCGGTCATCGTCACGGCAAGTCGGTCGGCCCGCGGAAACGCGCCGAGAAGACCGCGAAGAGCATTGGCCAGAAACTCCGGCTGTTTCCACAGTGCGAAAGGCTGCAACAACGCCGGGCCGGAAAGCCACGCGGCCTTCAGGTTCGCGCCACCCACGTCCAGGCCCAAGACGGACTGTTGCAATGGGTACCTCGCTGTCCGATGCCGGCGCGACTTGAAGGATTTACGGCCGGGAACAGACGTTTCAGAGTGTATTCCTTCAGAACGCGGCTCGATATGTATTCACAAGTACACTGTACTTTGCCGAAAAATGCAAGCTGAAATAAACATTTCGCACGAGAGCCACGCGAGACCCTGAAAGATCGTCGCGCAGTAACGCGCTGGGGCAATTCAATGTGGTTTGCGCTTGTATTTCTGGCGATATAGTGTACTCTTGAATATGTATGGTGGGGTGCATTGGCCGAAGAGTATTTACCCGCAACGCACCATGTTGACCCGCTGCCGAGTTCCCGTGCTTCGACTCCCCAGCAGAGGATGCCGCGCTCTCGCGACGCATCTAGCAGCTGACGTCTTTTTTCCGTTTCTGAGCCACAAAGCACTGTCGCCACTGCACTTAAATGTCTTAAGTTGGGATGCTTCCGTGACGGGTTTGCCGATTTTGTCGTAAGCCTTTTGATCCGTTTACTTTACGCGAACGGATCCGAAAAACAAAACGCGATTTAGCGGTGGTTAACGGTGGTTATCGGTATTTATCTTGTGTTCTGGGTCTGCGGTCCGGTTGATCCCGAACCTGGCACGGAAGGCCAACACGGCGCCTATCACGGCTTGGCGGATTCCGGCGGCAACAGCGGCGGCGGTGCCGTCTGCGGCGGAAAACCGGGCAAAGCCTGTGGCATGCCGAGTGTCGGCGTCTGCGGAGTCAGAGCCTGATTCGCGGAACCGGGCACGAGATGGTAGCTGATCTGGTCGAGAATCCGTTCGCTAACCGCTTGATCGCCGAAAGTCGCTACGCGAATCGCGACCACCGTGGTTGACCCAACGCCGGGCAACCGATTCGCTTCCGTTTCCAGGTAGATGCGGACTTTCGCGTCGTCGCCGGTCTTGCTGACCACACTACCGGAATTCGCGGATTCCCGTTCCTCCGAAAGCACGGGCAAGCCAAGTTCGGCCAGGGAGCTGTGCGTTGCGGCCCAGACGTCATCGAAGTTGGCGGGATAGTGACGGCCGACCTTGCCGCGACAGTATGCGTAACCGACCGCGGCCGTGCCCGCCGCGCCCGCGGCGACCGCCAGACAACCGCTGCTGGCCAGCGCCGACGCCGCGAAGAGAACGCAGAGCACGCCGCTTCGCCTGATTTGCCCTGTTCGCATCGCGGAACCCTCTTTGCCAGCCCGGACCGACGCGGCAGTTTAGCGTTGTGTCATGCTTGGACAAGTCCAGTTCGCTGGCTTCGTCCCATACAATAGAGCGAATAAACTTCCGACCTTCGTTACACGGTTGACTCGCATTATGCCGCGTTACCTCATCGGCATCGACCTCGGCACGACGAACAGCGCGCTCGCCTACATCGACCTGGAGCAAAAACGCCGCGCCGCGCCGGAGATTCACGCGTTTTCCGTCCCGCAGCTTGTCGCGGCGGGGGAAGTCGCTCCGCGCCCGTTGCTGCCGTCGTTCCTCTACCTTCCTGGACCGCACGATCTGCCCGCCGGTTCGACCGCGCTAGCGTGGGCGGCCGACCGCGCCTATGCGGTCGGTGAGTTCGCCCGCAATCACGGAGCGAAGGTGCCCGGCCGCTTGGTGACCTCCGCCAAGTCATGGCTCTGCCACGCCGGGGTCGATCGGTCGGCGCCGCTCTTGCCGTGGAGCGCTCCGCCGGACGTTTCCCGTATTTCGCCGGTAGAGGCCTCGGCGCGTTATCTCCAGCACCTCGTGGAAAGCTGGAACGACGCGCTGGCGAAGGGACGTGAGGAGGACCGATTGGAGAAGCAGATCGTCGTTCTGACCGTGCCGGCGTCGTTCGATGATGTCGCCCGCAACTTGACCGTCGAGGCGGCTCGGAAAGCGGGCATCGAGCATTTGACTCTTCTGGAAGAGCCGCAAGCTGCCTTTTACTGTTGGCTCGCCACACATCCGGCGTCCGAAATCCAGCAGCTTCGCCCCGGTTCGCGTTGCGTCGTCGTCGATGTGGGCGGCGGCACGAGCGATTTCAGCCTGATTCGAGCGACGGAAGAGCAGGGCGGCCTCAGCTTCGTGCGCGAGGCCGTGGGCGATCACCTGTTGCTCGGCGGCGACAACATGGACCTGGCGCTCGCGAAGCTCGTGGAAACCAAACTTCCCGCCGGAGGCCGTCTCGACGCCGCGCTGTACGGCACGTTGACGCAAGCGTGTCGATCGGCCAAGGAGACGCTGCTCGGCCCGCAACCACCGGCAAACTACACGGTCACGGTCGTGGGTCGCGGCCGGCAGGTGATTGGCGGTACGCAGCACACCTCATTGACGCCTACGGACGTTCGCCAGATTCTGTTCGACGGCTTCTTTCCGCAGGCGCCGCGCGATGCCGAGCCGACGCGCGGGGCTCGATCCGGTTTGCACGAGATGGGTCTGCCGTACGTCAGCGATCCCGCGATCACACGGCATTTGGCGGCGTTTCTGAAGAGACAATCTAGCCAAGGCGAGCCGCCGCCGCATGCCATCCTTTTCAACGGCGGCGTCTTTCAGCCGGTGGCGTTGCGGGAGCGGCTGGTCGAGGTCATGCGTGGCTGGTTCCGGACTCCGGAACAGCCGTGGGAACCGCTCGTTCTGACAAATCCGTCGCTCGACCTCGCTGTCGCTTGGGGCGCCGCACATTACGCCTGGCTGCGGCACAGCGGCGGCCGGCGCATCGGCGGCGGCATGGCACGCTCGTATTACGTCGCCGTGAGCAAGCGTGACGCCGTTGTGGCACGGTCCGCCGTTGTGGCACGGTCTCAGACCGTGCCACAACCAGAGAACGTGCCGCAACCATCGCCCGCCAAACCGGAAGCGCTGACCGTTCTTTGCGTCGTTCCGCGGACGCTGGAAGAAGGTCAAGAACTCATCCTCGACCGCCCGGAGTTGGAGCTGGCTCTCGGTCAGCCGGTAGTGTTCCCGCTCTACACTTCCACGGTCCGTGGCGAAGACAGACCGGGCGATGTGTTGGAAGTGGCCGGCGATCAGTTATTACAACTGCCGCCGCTCCACACGATCCTGCGGGGCGGCAAGCGCAGCGGCGCCAAGCACGTCCCCGTCACACTCGCGGCCCGTTCCACCGAGATCGGCACATTGGAACTGTACTGCGTCGCCCGCGACGGCAATAACCGTTGGCGGCTGGAATTCAACGTGCGCGACATTGTCAACAACGACGGGACTGCTTCGCAACCGGAACCTGACTCGGCCGGCGCGCGGGTGAGCGACGTTTGGCCCGAGGATCAAGTGCAGGAAGCTGGCCGATTGATCCGCGCGGCTTATAGGGAGGCGTCTGAATTCGGCCCGCCGCCCAACGAACTTACCAAGGCCCTCGAAACCGCTCTCGACGCTCCACGCCACCAGTGGCCGACAGGTCTTTGTCGGCGCCTGTGGGAGTTTCTCGCGGAGGCGGCCGACCAGCGCCGACAGTCGCCGGGACATCTCACACGTTGGTACCATTTGGCCGGCTATTGTCTGCGGCCCGGTTTCGGCGATCCGCTGGATAAATACCGCGTCGAGCAGCTTTGGAAGATCATCCACGCGGCGTCTCGCGCCGAGCCCGGAAGTACGACGCCGCGCTTGCCGGAGGGCGGCGCCGACTTCTGGATCATGTGGCGCCGCGTCGCGGGTGGATTGAATCCAAGTTTGCAACAAGCGCTTTACGACCGGCTTCGACCCAACCTGCTGCCGGGAAAAGGCAAGGGCGGCATCAAACCAGGATCGAATGAATTGGCGGAGATGTGGCGTACGGCGGCCAGCCTCGAACGGCTCGACGTGAAGCAGAAGGAAGGGCTGGGCCAGGGGCTCTTGAAGCCGCTCCGCCGCAGTCCGGTTCCGACCTACGGCTTCTGGGCACTGACCCGCCTTGGGGCGCGGGTACTGTTCTACGGCCCGCTGAACGCGGTCGTTCACCAACAGGTCGCGGAGCAATGGCTTGACGCGATACTTGGCTTCAAGCCCGGCAATCAGAGCGAACGCCTCGCGTGGGGCTTCTGCCTCGCACAACTGGCCCGGCGAAGCGGCCAGCGCGCCCTTGACGTGGACGACAGCCATCGGCAGACCGCGCTGACCATGCTCCGCGCGCAGCACGTGCCGGGGCACTGGGTTCAAATGGTGGAAAAAGTTGCGGAACTTGAGGGCGAGGAGCGGAACCAGATGTTCGGCGAATCACTGCCGATTGGTCTGCGACTCGTCGCGGCACAAGATTAATCGGGAAGCGGCAAGCCCGTCAGCCGCTGGTAGGCCTCGAGATACTTCGCGCGTGTGTTCGTTACCACGTCGGCCGGGAGTTCCGGCGGCGGGCTGTTCTTGTCCCAACTCGTCGTTTCGAGCCAATCGCGCACGAATTGCTTGTCGAAGGACGGCGGGCTGCCGCCGGGGCGGTAGTCGGCGACGGGCCAGAACCGCGAGCTATCCGGCGTCAGGACTTCATCGATCAGGATCAACTCGCCGCTCGGGAGTTTACCCCATTCAAACTTGGTGTCGGCGATGATGATGCCTTTTGACCGCGCATGCTCCGCGGCCCTGCGATAGATGTCGATACTGCGCCGCCGCAACTCGTCGGCAATGGCAGATGTCGTGATCTTCGCCATCTCCTCGAACGAGATGTTGATGTCGTGCCCCGATTCCTCCTTGGTCGCAGGCGTGAAGATTGGTTCCGGCAACTGTTGGCTCTCCTGCAAGCCAACGGGCAACGGGATGCCGCAGACCGTTTTCGACTTCCGATACTCCTTCCAACCCGAGCCGGCGAGGTAGCCGCGCACAACGCATTCGATCGGCACGACCCCCGTCTTGCGAACGAGCATGCTGCGGCCGCGAAGCACGTCGGCCGCGGCGGCGAATTCCGGCCCCATCGCTTTCGGATCGCTGCTCAGAAGGTGATTCGGCGTCTCCAAGTAATCGAGCCAGAAGAGCGTCAACGCCGTCAGGACTTTCCCTTTATCGGGAATTCCGGTTGGCAGCACCCAGTCAAAGGCGCTGATGCGGTCCGTGGCGACGATCACGAGCTTGTCACCGAGGTCGTAGACATCGCGCACTTTCCCACGGCGGCACGGGTATCCCAGAATTTGACTTTGAAGCAGCGGCGTCATGGAGCGGTATCCTTAGATGCGAAGGAAACGGATACGACGTTTGGGCATTCTAGAAATCAACGTCTCGCGGCCAAGGATTGCCAACACGAGGGGCCGTTAATGAACCATGACATAAGTCCTTGCGGCGGTGGGAGAAAAATGGATGACAAAAACAACACCCCAACAGGTAGAAACCGACGCATTTCGCAAGGCGATGTTAGAAATCCGTGCCCGTTGACCTAACCCCTGTTCGGCGTCCGACATGCGTATGGGACGCAATTGTCACTGCGAAGCCGCACGGAACCGGGTCCGACGGTTGCCTCGCTGTGGATGAGTAACGTAGAATGCAAGTGGGGCAGAGTCAGAGAGGCCCCACGGACGCCCAGGAACGGACGCGAACGAAGAGGTTCAACTCAAGCCAGCAGGTCAAGGCCGACCGTAGGCCCGGCGCCAGAGCTGCGCCGCTCTGACAGGGGTCGAACTCGCCCGGATGCCCTCCGCCTCTCCCCTCTCACACGCCGCGATCAACCGGCGCAGGACGCCTTTTGCGTCCCCGCGCAACCGTCATGCACTTCGCAGCACCGGGAGGAAATGGCCCATGGACTTCAACCGCAATGGCCAGGCGCACCGGCCGGAGGCTCCCGACTGGCAACGCGTCCGGCTGGAAGACTATCCGTGCGACACGCGCGCTCAACTCCCTTACCCGCATGCCTCAATCAGTGTCTTGCTCACCGAAGCGGTCCGCCGGTTTCCCGAGCGCCCGGCGTGTACCATCTTCGGCAAGAGCGTGACCTATCGACAGCTTGATGAGCGGGCGCGGCGCATGGCACGCTCGTTGACGGACCTCGGCGCCCGCCCCGGCCGCTTCGTCGGCATTCTGCTGCCGAACATTCCCGAATATCTCGTCGCGCTGCAAGCGACCTGGCTGACCGGCGCCACGGTGTTGCAACTCAGTCCGCTCATGGTGGCGGAGGAAATCGCTCACTGGCTGAAGGCGACCGGCTGTCACATCGTCGTCACGCTCGACCTGCTGGCTGGCGGTCTCACCGGTTGCCTCGACGACGGCCCACTGGAACACGTCGTCGTGACATCGCTCATCGATCGGTTGGCGACGTGGAAGAGCTGGCTCTACCGGATCGAGCGCTACCGACGAAACGGCATCCTGCGCCTTCGCGAAGACGCGCATCAGCATCGTTTCCCTCATTTGCTCGCCGCGCCGCCGTTGGGCGAAGGACCGCACGTGATGCCCGACGAGGACATCGCCGTGCTCGCTCCGACCGGCGGCACAACGGCGTCGCCAAAGGCCGTGATGCTCACGCATCGTAATCTGCTGGCGAACGCGATTCAGCTTCTCGACTGGTCCGGCGGGAATTACGCCCCGGAAGGAACGCTCGGCGTCCTCCCATTCTTTCACGCGTTCGGTCTCAGCGGCGTTCTGTTGACGGCATGGGCGAAGGCCGGCACGGTGCATCTGCACCCACGTTTCGAGCCGAAGTCGGTGCTCTCGATCCTGACGCGCCACCACGTGGAGCTTTTCCCCGCCGTGCCGGCGATGTTGAACGCGCTCAATGTTGTGCTCCGCCGGCATCCCTACGATCTGTCGTTCATTCGCGCGGTGATCTCCGGCGCGTCGGCGATGCCGGCGGCCACGCGCGCCGAGTTCGAGAGTTATCATCCGCAGCAGGTGCTCGAAGGCTATGGCCTTACCGAAGCGAGTCCGGTGACGCACGTCAACCCGCTCGGCGCCGGCCGGCCCGGCACGATCGGCCTCCCGCTGCCCGACACCGACGCACGCATCGTCGATCCGCACACCGGCTTGGAAGAGCTGCCGGTGGGCGCCGTCGGCGAGCTGATTGTCCGCGGCCCGCAGGTTATGAAGGGCTATTACGAGAACCCGGAAGAAACGGCGCGCGTCCTCCGCAACGGCTGGCTCTTTACCGGCGACATGGCGAGCCGCGACGCCGACGGATATTACCGCATCGTGGACCGCAAGAAGGACATCATCAAAACGTCCGGCTTCCTCGTTTTCCCGGCGGAGGTGGAGGAAATCCTGCGTACTTTCGACACCGTGGCCGAAGCGGCCGTCATCGGCGTGCCCGATGCGGAACGCGGCGAACTGGTCAAGGCGCTCGTCGTGCCGCACAAGGGCAAAGCGATCGACGTGGCGGCGTTGGAAAGCCACTGCCAGAAGCACCTCGGCAAACACAAGCGGCCAAGGATCATTGAAGTGGTGGATGAGTTGCCGAAGAATTTCTTAGGGAAGGTGTTGCGGCGGAAGTTAAGAGAGGCGCCGCTTGAGCCGTCGCGCGACGACGCGCACGTGTAGCGCGGGACCGATTGAGGGCGGGTTCTAGTAACGGGTGTTTACACCTGCGAACAATTGTTACCCCAGTATTCCAGAATTCCCTGTAGCCATTTCCATTTCGACACGTTAAAGAGAGAGTTGCCCGTCGAGCGTACCATCCTGAAACGGGAGTTTTTCGATGAGCCCCGGCTCCGTATTCGATCTGAGTCCCCCGGAAAAGTTGCAACTCGTGGAAGACTTATGGGACGACCTCGCTGCATCCCCGGATACAGTCCCCGTACATGAGTGGCAAAAAGACGAGTTAGAACGCCGAAAGGCGAACTTGATGAATAATCCCGCGTCCGCGGTGGATTGGGAAGATGTGAAACGCCGGATTCGGAGTCGCTATGGCCGCTAAGCTGATTATGGCACAGGAAGCGGAAGACGACGTCAATGAAGCTTACGGCTGGTACGAGCGGCGCCGGACCGGTTTGGGTGAGGAATTTCTGGATTGCGTCGACGCTTGCATCCAGCCAATTCGCCGCACGCCGACGATGCACGCTTTGTTCTTTCAAAACTTTCGGCGAGGATTTGTTCGCCGCTTTCCGTATGTCGTCTTCTATGAGTATGAAGACAAGACCGTGACGGTGCATTGCGTGTTCCACACTTCCCAGAATCCAGACAAATGGCGAGAGAGGTTATCCGGTTAACGCGATGAACCGACCCGATGAAGCGGCGACCGCAGTTGCACATCCTCAATCGCGGGGCACGAACTTCCATGAAGGCCTTCTTGTATGCCGCCGCGGCTTTCGTGGTGTTGGCCCCGGTCGCCGCCGCAGGCGGCGTGGCTAGCGCCGGAACTACGAACGGTTTCATCGAAGCCGCCAAACGGTCGGAAGAATCGTCTACGCAACCGGCCGTCGAACACGACATCCCCTACGCCGACGGCGGCGACCAACAAAAGCTCGATCTCTATCTCCCGGCCCAAAAGAACTTCACCACCGTCGTCTTTACCTACGGCGGCGGTTGGCGCACCGGCAGCCGCAAGGGCGTGGCGCCGATCGGCGTGAAGCTGCAGAATCTCGGCTTCGGCTGCGCCTTGGTGAGTCATCGTCTTTCGCCGAAGGACAAGTTCCCCGCGCACATCGAGGACGTTGCCGCTGGTTTTGCGTGGGTGAAGAAGCACATCGCCGAAAAAGGCGGCGACCCAAAACGCCTATTCGTGATGGGCCATAGCTCCGGGGCGCATTTGTCGATGCTGCTGGCCACCGACCCGCAATACCTCGCGAAGCATGATTTGAAGGTCTCGGACATCGCGGGCGTGATTGCGCTGAGCACGCCGCTCGACCTTGAACCGCGGACCGACAAAAAGGGGTTCGGCGATGTAATGATGAAGGTCGGCACGGCCGACACGTTTTCACGCGACGTCGCCGTGATGAAGGACGCCAGTCCGATCCAGCATGTGACCAAAAGCCTGCCGCCGACCTTGCTCATTGTCGGCGACCGCGATTTTCCGATGCTGGAAGGCGATGCCAAGGCGTTCGCGACGAAAGCAAGCGCCCTCGGGTTGCGCGTGCCGACCTTTACGGCGAAGGGCGCCGATCACATGGGAGTGGTGCGGAGTCTGCTTGACGAGCAGAGTCCGGTGATGAAGCAAGTTCTCGCCTTTTTGCGCGATCCGAAAACGCCGCATTAATTTGGTTCGTAGCGCGATCACGGGGCCCCGAGGCGCCAGGGAAGAAGTCTGTCCTCCCGCACTGGTGCTAACTGTCGGGGCCTTTCGGCGAGTCGGCTTCCGGCGCGGGATGGGCGTGCTGCCAGTGTTCCTGTTCGATGCGATGATAAGCCTCGGTCGGCCGTTCCGGTCCGAAGGTCGATACGCTCAACTTCCATCCGCCGCAGCTACACTTGGCGTGGAAGAACCCATCGCGAAAGTCGAGCAGCAAGGTATGCTCCATGAGAGATCGCGTGCCTTGAGATGACGGCGGTATAAATCGCGGCGTTTGCCGGGACAACGTCGTCCGTGAGCAGCCGCCGCCTTTATGAATTCGGTTTCCGGAAGCGCACCACGCGAGGATCAGGGTCATTCACCGGAATAGGCGGACGCGGTTGCCGTGCAAGCTGCGTGCCAGGACCCTCATCCTGCGGTTGCGCGCAAGAGGTTGCCTCTTGCGCGAACCTACGTCTGCCGCCGCACAGACATGTGTGCGCGGTAGCGGACATTCTTCTCGGACCCGGTACGCCGGTTGGGAACTCAGGACAGTCAACCCGAACGAGTGGCTGCCCCAAACCGCGATGCGTTCGTTTTGCAAAAAACGAGGGCGAACGTCTAGTCAAGAATTCCGATTTTGGCATTGTTTTGAGCAGGCGGACGCGACAAAAGAGTGAAGAGCCGGATTCGTTTTCCAACGAGCACATATTCCCGTCTCAAATTTGCGTTTTTGAGGCCGGCTACGTAGGACGAGCAAATCCTGATAACCTAGATTATTCCGATTGCTATCGTTCGCGTCCGTGAAAGGGTAGAATTCCGGCTACCGCGGGATTTACCCGAATAAGGTGGTTACCGGCGACGAGCCGGATTTCCAGCCCAACCATGCCGGCGAGTGACAGCGTGCGCCGAGCGGCGCCTTTGAATTAGTAAGGCGACCTTGGCCCGTGCCAGCGTCTTCCTCCCTGTGCGACGCATTGGCGGAGCGGCAGCCGTGAACGAACTCCTGCTGGGCTTGTTCCTGTTTGTTGTCATTCTCGGGTTCATCGCCGTTCTGGGGCACGGCCTGTGGGTGTTGATCGCCTGGATCTCGCGCCGCGCCTTCGGTATGCCAGAACCGGCCGCGACGCCGCGAAGGCAAGCGTCGCCCGGCGTCGAGAAGTGTCCCGGTTGTTGGCGGCCGGTCTCCTCCCGGCTCCGCACCTGTCCTGAATGCGGTCTCGATCGCAAGAATCCGGTAGCCTTTGTACTCCACGATCTTCAGGTAACCGAGAACCAGCTTAACTTTCTGGTGAAGCGCGGCGCCTTGTCGGAGACGGCGTTTGAACAAGCTCGGCAAGCGCTCGACGCTCGCCGCTTGCAGTTGCTCGGAAAGGTCACACCGCTGCGGACGCCGGCGCGGAGCGAGGAGATTCTCGAAGTCCTCCCCGCCGACACGGGGGTCGGCGCCGCGCACACGCCGCGCGTGACGCCGCAACCAGCAGCTGCCGCCGTCACCGTGTCGCCGAGGCCCGTCGTCGAAACGAAGCAAGACGCCGCGCCGATCGCCGCTGCCGAATCTCGCAAGACGCCGCCGCCACGGAGGTCGATGGGCGAGCTCTTCGCTGGGTTCATGGAAGAGCGAAATATCCTCTGGGGCGAATTGGTCGGCGGCCTGCTCATGGTCGGTTGCTCCATCGCACTCGTCATCAGCCTATGGACGAAGTTAGAGGCGATTCCGTACTTCCCCTTCTTCATCTTCTCCGGCATAACGGCGGCGTTGTTCGGCGCGGGCCTGTACACGCTGCACCACTGGAAGTTGGAATCGACCAGCCGCGGACTGCTGGTGATTGCAACGTTGCTCGTGCCGCTGAACTTCCTTGTGATGGCGGGGCTGTCCAAGGGCAGGTCGGCGGACTGGATTGAGTGGGTAACCGAAGCCGGGGCGCTCATCGTATTCACTGAGCTCGTGCGCCGAGCGGCAAGGGTGCTGGCGCCCGAAACGGGTTGGCGCTTGACCGCGGCACTGATCGGCACGGCGGTCTGTCCACTGCTGACGCCACGGCTGCTTGAGCGCGGCGAGCCGGAACCGTGGCGCTTCTTCCTGCTCGGTTGCCTGCCCGTTGCTTGCCAGGTCGTTTGCACCGTCCCCTCGCTCTTTCGCCGCGCGCCGCGGACCGATCGCGAAGCATTCGGACTGTTCGGCTTCTTGGGCATGACGTTCTTCGCGCTGGCGGCGGCACTCGGTTTTGTGGTTCACTGGGGCGGTGACATCGCACTGTCGCTGCACCACCTTGCCGTCCCGTTTGCCGTGGCCGGGCTGCCGATTCTCGCGGCGGGACTAATGGCGGCGCGCGGCGAACGGGAAAGCTCGGCACTGTCGGCACTCGCCGTTATGATCGGCACCGGCGTCGCGCTGGGCGGTGTGACGATTCTGCTTGTCGCGGTTCTGCTCGCGTGGCCGCAGCCGCTGGGATTGCTGGTCAGTTGCAGCCTCGGCTTCGCGGTGCTGAGCTGGGCCGCGTACCGCTATCGGCTGCCGCTTGTTCATTTGGCCGCGTTGCCGTGTCTCGCGCTCGGCTACGTCACCGGGTTGCACCTGACGCGCGGCAGTGTGACGTTGCTCGACGGCGCCGGCCTTGCGTCTGCTTTGCAATCTTCCGTGACAGGGATCGCGCTGGGTCCGTTCGCCCTCCTTCTCGCGGGTTTCGGCGAGTTTCTGGCGGTGACGCATCGGCGCGTTGATCGTGTGTACCACGTCGTTGTCGCCGGAGTCGCGGCGCTCGCGAGCCTTGCCCTCGTTACGCTGACGGCCGACGCTGAACCCGCCGCGGCGGCGATCCTGTCCACGGTGTACGCCGTTACCACGCTTACTCTCAATACGCGCTGGCGGCAGAATGCCGCCGGCTATGTCGGCTTCGCCCTCATCGTGGCCGCGACGCTGTGGATGCTGCACTGGCATTTGCCGGGACGCGAGCACGTAGCCTTATGGGGTTTTGTGTTGAGCCTTGAGGCGGTGCTGTTGGCGGGATGTGGCTTGATTGTTTCAACGAGTACGGCACGCGCGCTGAAAGGGCTGGCGTCGTTGCATGTTTGGCGCGACATGGCCGCCGTTGCTGGTTTGCTTGGGCTGCTTTTGTCACTCTGGACGCCGACGTTGCCGCAAGCCGATTGGTTGACTGCGACCGCCGCCGTGTTGGCGATTACGGCCGTCGCTCTCGCCTGGATTTACCGCCAGCCGATGCTGACGTGGATTGGCTGCACGGCGTTAGCAGCCGCAAGCGTACACGCCGTTTTCTGGACGGTTGCCGATTGGCATGTCCCGCGCCCGTGGCTGTTCGCAATCATCGTCCCCGCAACTTTGTTGGTGATCGCCGCGGTTAGCTTGCGGCGGTTTGGGCGTGGAGCGCAAGCGAACTGCGAGCGGATTCTCGTACAACCGCTGCGCTTCGCTTCGGCAGTGCTCTGTTGTGCGTGCGTCCCGCTCTTGCTGATCTGCGAACAGGGTCAGTTTACGGTTCTCGCCCTCTTTGCGGGCGTGTTGGCGGGCCTGTGGTTCGTCCAGGCCTGGCTCGAGCGCTCGCGCGCCGTCTTCGCCATCTTTCAGGCCACGCTCTGGTGGGCCGCGGGCTACGGCGTCACCGCCTGGCTGGAAGGTCAGGAGTGGGTGCGCGACGCCTATCCGGCGGGCCTCGCCGATCTACGCAGTGTTCACGCTTATCTCGCGGGACTTAGCCTCGTTTGTGCGGTCGGCGTGCTCACAACGCGGATTCTTCGACGAACGGGGATTACCCTACCATTTGGCGCCGACGACCGGCAGCCGAGCGTGAACGAGGGGCTGCTCGGCGTTCTGCTTCTTGCGCAATTGCTTCTCAGCGTGGTCGCCGGCGCGTTGCTGCCGGACACGCCGTGGGCGCAGCACACGGGTTCTTGGCTTGGATGGCTGGCACTGTTCTTTGTCGCCGCGGCGGCTGTCGTCGCGCTCGCGCGACGGGCGCCGACATTACAACAACAAGCTCTCTTCGCCGTTGCGCTGACAGGACTCGGCCTGCTCGCCGGGAACATCGAAGTTTCGCAAAGCGGCTGGGGAACGCGTCTACTGCTTCTTGGCTGGGGTCTTAGTTCTCCGGTCACGGCGCTTGTGTGCTGGACGCGGGGAAGATCGAGGCAGGGTGAACACATCGCCTGGCAGTACGTTGCGCAGACCTGGGTGAACGCCGCCGCTGCAATCACGCTGCTCCTCGCAACCCAGTCGGCGTTTCTCCGAAACGAACAGTCGTGGGCTGCGGGGGCGGTCGCCGCGGCAGGGCTGGGCATGGCGGTGCTCGCGCTTTGGCAACGCCGTGAAATGTGGGCCTTCGGCGTCGGCGCCGCCGCGAACCTGTCCGTGGCGCTCGTCATTTGGCGCTTCCGCAATTTGCTCCCCGTAAACGATTGGTGGATCACGCTCGTGCAGGCGACCACGATTACTTCGGCGACCGCCGCGCTCCTCTGGCTCGCGCTGCGGACGCGCCTCTATGAAATCCGTCTGAATTCCGCGCAAGATAGCCCGTTCTTGGCTGTGCAAATCGGCTTGGGGCTCCTCGGCAACGCGGTGGTGCTGGGACTGCCGTTCGGGTTGCTTCTGAATCGCCCGGGCGATCCGCTGCCGCACGAAGTCTTGGCCGTAGGAAACTTGCCGGGCTGGCTGGCGCTCGTGCTTGCGTTGGGCGCGGCCCTATGGTTTGCGGAATTGGTATCGCCTGCCGCGCGCATTCACCTCCTGGGCGCGTTCGGCATCGGCATGGGCGTCTGGGCCGCCTGCGCATTGGACCCGTGGGACAACCAGAGTCAGTGGCTGGCGTACCATGTTCTCACCGGCGTGTGGGCGTTGACCGCGTTTGCGGCGGCGTTTGTTCCCACCGAGATGGAATCGTTGCCTTCGGCCGCACTTTCAACCGCGTTCCGGCGCAGGCTTGGACGACTGATGGCCGACCAGCTCCGGCCGCTTCAAGGTTGGACGCTGGGCGTCGGCATCGTGGTGTGCGCTCTGTCCCTGCGCGGCTTGGAGGATGACCCGCTGCGGTCGTGGTGGCCCGCGGCCGTCATCGTGGCGATCAGCGTGATTCTCGCCGCGTCCGCGCTTCGATTCCGCGCACCGCTCTTTGTTTACGTCGCCGGGCTGCTCGCCGGTGTAGCGGGCTGCACATTGTGGTACGTACACGGCAGTCACAAGGTCACGAGCTTCGCGGCGACGCTCGTTCTCAGTCTTTCATGTGCAGCGGGAATGTGGTCCGCGGCGGAATGGCTTGTAGCCCAGCGACGGCCGGACTGGGACCAGCGTAAGAACTGGCTGCCGTTCAGCCACGCGGCCTTAACGCTGTCCCTGGTCCTGCTCGCTCTCCTCGTCGTCGGCGCGATCGTCTCCAGCGCCGGCGGCGGCACACTTCAGGTCGCCAGTCCGCTCACGTGGTCCGCTGTCGGGGCGACCGCGCTGGCGATCTTGCTGGGGGCGTGGGACCAGCAGGCGACATTTTCGCGCGGCAGCCTGTACGGTCTCGGTCTCGGCGTCGTACTGCTGACCCTGCACGCGCAGAACTGGCCTCCGGACCTAGCCGGCCGGACCGCGGCGCCGGCGCTCGCCACGTATGTTCTCCTCATCAATATCGTGGTCGCCGCCGGATCGCGGCTCGGCGCCGTGCGTCAACTGCTGCCGCAGGAGAAGTCGGTCGCATGGTTCGGCGTCGCGCAGGCCGCGATTGCGTCCATCGCCGCCGTGCTGAGCGTGTGGATCTCGATCCGTGCTCCGACGCCGACCGACCGTCTGGTCGGCCCGCTCACGGTGGCGCTGCTAATTCCGGCGGGCGTGCTTCTGACGAAGTTGGCTGGCCGAGAAACGGCTATCCTGCGTTACGCCACGCTCGCCCTCGGCGTGCTGCTCGTTGCTGAAACGGGCTGGGCGCTGCTCGACGCGAACGATCCCGCGATCTGGCTGCACCGCAATATCTGGCTGATGCTGGCGCTCGCCGTGCAAACGGTTGTTTACGGGGTCGGCCTCGCCCGCCTGCTGCCGGCGCAGGTCGGCTGGTGGCAAGCGGGCCGTCGAATGGGTCCGGTGCTCGGCGCGCTGGCGACGCTGGTGTTGCTCGTGGTCCTCGGGCAGGAAGGAATTTCGTTCGACCGGCATCTCAACCGGACGCCGCTCGCCCCGGCAGCGGTCGCCATCATCGCGGCGGCTCTGGCCGTGCTGATCGGCGCCGCGCTAACATTCGCTCTGACGCCGGGCCGCGATCCGCTCGGATTATCGGAGCCCGGCCGGATGCTCTACGTTTATGCGGCGGAGGCGCTGCTTGCCCTCACGTTTCTCCATTTCCGTCTGACCGTGCCGGAGTTGTTCCACGGTTGGCTCGTCCAATACTGGACGCTTATTGTCATGGGTCTGGCGTTCCTCGGCGTCGGCCTCGGCGAGCTGTGCCACCGGAAGGGGCTGCGCGTGTTGGCGCGGCCGTTGCACCAAACCGGCATCTTCCTTCCGCTGTTGCCGCTGCTTGCGTTCTGGCTGCGGCCGCCCGACGCATGGCGGGAAGCTCTCTCCGCGCAGCTCCCCGGCTTGACCCCGATGCTGAACGACGTAATTGGCGGGGCGGCACTGAGCACCTTCCAGAAGTACGCGGTCCTTTGGTTTGTCGCCGGCATGCTCTATGCCGCCGTCGCCATGACGCGGCGATCGTACCGCTTTGCGTTCGCTGCGGCCCTTGCCGCCAATTTCGGACTCTGGGCCTTCTTCTGGCACCACGAGTGGACGTACCTGGTTCATCCGCAGGTGTGGCTGATCCCGCTGGCTCTGATCGTGCTGGCCGCGGAGCACATCAACCGCGAACGCCTCGTCCCGGCGCAAAGCGCGGCGATCCGCTACCTCGCTCTGTGCATGATCTACGTCTCGTCGACGGCCGACATGTTCATCGCGGGGCTCGGCAACTCGGTGATGCTGCCGCTGGTGCTGGCGGTCCTCGCCGTCCTCGGCGTCCTCGCCGGCATGTCGCTGCGCGTGCGTGCGTTTCTCTTCCTTGGCGTCGCATTCCTCTTCGTGGACATCTTCAGCATGATCTGGCACGCGGCGGTCGATCAGTATCAGACGTGGGTCTGGTGGGCATCCGGCATCGTGCTCGGGGCGGCCATCATCGCACTGTTCGCGCTATTCGAAAAGCGGCGGAACGACGTGCTGCAAATGGTGCAGCAGTTGAAGCAGTGGCGGTAGACACGGCGGTCGGCTATCGGCTATCGGCGTCCGTTCAATCGCAAAAAAAAACTCCCGCACTACCGGCTAACCCGACTTGCGCACTTGGCTAGGTCAGCGTAAGAATTCCTCGGGTTTCAGCGAGGGCGTCGGCCCAGGTCTTCACTACAAAACGCGGTCGGGACTCAAGCGTTCGGGCATCTCCAAGCGCAGGGCCTCCAAGATG
>JBGQKZ010000096.1:0-25749 GCA_041499805.1 Gemmataceae bacterium | reverse complement strand
TGTGTGGATTAGCGGCCACTGGGCCACCTTCCAAGAGCAGCGCATCCAAAACGAAACCGAGCGGTTATACCCGCAGCGCAAACTCGTCGCCGGTGAGGCTTTCTTCGCCTTGGCGGCGTAGAGGACGAGCGGTTACGCCCGAGGCGCTTCGCGGCCATCCACTCATTTTGCGTCAAGCGAATCGCCGTTCGGTGCGACTTACGCCCCTTGATTTCAAATTTATCCTCTCCGCAGGAGATGTCCCAGCCGTTGTTTTGGTCGGATTCGTTCACGGGAGCGAAGATTTTCCAGATCATGCGGGTAATTCCAAGTTATGTGCAAGGTGCCTGCCGAGCCCAAGGAGAGCGAAAGAAACCGCTCCGCAAAGGCACCGACCGCTTCAAAGCCTTAATCGCCAGTCTCCTCCGGGCGCAGCCGGAACGCCCGTCGTCGAGCCTGCACGCGGTATGCTTCCCGCAGCAGGTCGGCACGTTCGGCGTCGGCGAGCGTGGCAGCGAACAGTCCGTCCAGCATCCCGGCGCCGACGCCCGTCATGTTCAGGAGCCGCGCTTCCATTTCATCAGTGGTCTCCGTCGAGCCATCGCCGCGAAGGTGTTGCGGCTGAACGCCGCGTTCAACGAGCGCAGGAGCAATCATCAAGCCGCGGTGACAGTCCAACGGATCTTCTTCAGCACAAAGCAAGGCAATGCGCTGTTCGGCGCCGCTTCGACACAACGACTCAATGGCCTTCTGGAAGTGCGGCATGGCACGAACGCGTTCGTAATTGACCCGGCCATCCGGATCGTAGGCGCTCGGTTGCCGCGGTCGGCCGCCAAGGGTGTCGCCGAAGAAGGCGTAGTGGATTTCTTCCTGTCGCAGCAAGTATTCTAGGTCCGGCCGGTTGAATTGCGGATAACGCTGACTGAAAGGCGCGGAACGAACATCGGCCACGGCTGTAATCTGAGCCTCGCGGAGCAGCGCCAAGAACCGAGCCGCGTCGTGGTTTGAGTGACCGACGGTGAACGCCCACACTGCGTTGGACATTTGCGTTTGTTCTCCGCCGACTCCATAATAGGTTCGCATCATAGCACAGGCCGCTGAGCTGTCCAACGATGGACATGATTCTCCTCGACTGGACGCGCATGGGGCGCAATTACTGCCTCGCCGGAGCTGTCCTCGACCACTCCGGGGTCCGGATTGTGCGTCCCTTGTCGGCCCGCCACCGGAACGCGCCGGTGCGCAACGTCGGCTGGTCGGCGTGGCAGCTTGACGGCCGCAGCCGCTGGGAAATCTTCGAGTTGCTCGGTCCCGAACCCGCCGCCGCGGAGCCGCCACACCTTGAAGATCTGTGGGTGCGCGCGCTTCGCCCTTGCCGGCGACTGGCGACCGTAGAACAACGCCGTCAGGTTCTCGCCGCCACTGGACGTCGCGACGGCGAACCGGCCTTCGGCGCGCCGTTGCACACGACCCGTGCCGGCGCTTTCCTTCACGCGGGCGAAGGAACGCGCAGCCTCATCACTCTCGTCCTATCGCGCGCGAGCATTGCCTTCGCCGCATCGACGCGCTCAGGAATGACCGAGCCGGACTATCGGGCGGCCCTCACATTGCCGCAACTCGGCGAACGCCATCTACCGGTGAAGGATCACCACTTGCTCCAGATGGCGGAACAACAAGGCAGCAACCGGGAAGAGCGCATCGCCCGACTCAACGCGCGCTTGCGAGATATGGGTGAAAGCATTGCCGTGCGTCTGGGATTGTCGCGACCGTTTCAATGGGGCGACGCGGAGAAACCCGCCGTCTGCTGGCTCATGGCCGACGGCTTCTTCTCGGCGTCCGATCCGCAACCGTGAGCGGGAGTTGAGCGAGAGTAATGGATGAATTGGTCGCGCATCTCCTGGATCGGCTCGTCCAAGTCCGGCGCGCTCTCGGTTGGGACTCCGGCGATGTGCCGCGTCCGGACACGTCCTTCCGCGACGCCCTCGATTCGATGGGCTTGGTTGAGTTTCTGTTCGTGGTGGCGGAAGAATGTGGAACGACGCCGGCGGTGATTGAGGCGGCGGCCGGCCATCGATTTGGCACGGTCGCGGAGTTGGCGATGGCCATGCGTGCCGCCTCGATTTACCCGCTCCGGGTCTGTTCGGCAGTCGCCAAAACGGATGGCCCGCATGATGGGAATTCGTCCCCGGCGACGGCGCCGACGACGTTCTCGATTGCAAATGACGCCGACGTTGTTTGGCTCGCCGCGACGGCCGCCCATCTGCCTCGCGAACGACAACCCGCGTCCGTTCTGAACCGGGCGCTCGATCGTCCTGCCGGCTGGCTCGAAGAACATGCGAACATCCAAGAGCGCTGTGTCTGGCTCGATGAAGATCCCGTGGAAGCCGCTGCCGCGTCCGGACGCGCATGCTTGGCGCGCGCCCGGATGAAGCCGAAAGAAGTGCGTCTGCTGCTTGTCACCTCCGAGGCGCCGCCCCTTCTCGCGGGTCTCGCTTCCGCGCTTCACACCCGTCTCGAACTCCATCCGAACACGGTCGCGTTCGAGATCGGCGGCGCATGCACGGGCTATTTGCGAGCGCTCTGGCTGGCGCGCGAGCTGGCGCCAAAGATGGAGGCCGCTCTAATGATCGCCGTCGAGGCGCCGTCGCGGTATCTCTCCCTACAACCGGGCCCGGCCGGCGAGGCGGCCGCGTTGTTCGGCGACGCGGCGGCGGCCACGTTGGTTCATCGCAGTCAAGTAGGCGCGGGTGCCGTTCCACTGCTCGACTTGCTGCTTGGCAGCGACGGCGACGCCGGTCGTCTCATCCGATTGGAACGAGCGCCATCTGGAAGCGTCGCCTTGCGCCTGGAAGGTCGCGCGCTGGCAAGTCGGGCGCTTACATGCATGACTGAGACGGTCCGCGAGTTGAGCAGACGCAATGGAATTGCGGTCCCGAATTTGGCTGGTATCGTGGCTCACGGCGGCAACGGCCGCTTGCCCAAGCTGCTCGCCCGCCAACTGAAGCTTCACGAGGACTCTGTCTGGAGTTCAACGCCGACAACCGGCAACCTCGGCTCGGCGTCGCTTCCGGTCGCTTGGAGTACAGCCGGCCGCCGTCCTGGTCCCGTTGCTTGGACCGCGGTCGGCGCCGGTTTGACATGGGCCGGCGCGCTGACCGGGAGCAAGTGAGCCTTTCTATTCCTCGTCGTCGATCATGGGCCGCTCCTTCCACTCCCGCAACACCCGCTGTACTTGCGCCACGTCTTCGTCACTGACGCCTTCGCGCCGCCGATAGCGGCGTTGCAAACTGTCGAGCACGTGTTCCCACATCGGCTTTGTCGGTTCCAGCGGCAGCCAACGCACGTCGCGGCGGGTGAGGCGGTAGGAGAAGTGCCACTGCTTGGCGAACTTGGCGGCACGCAAATAGCGCCGGCCGCCGCCTTCCGGGTCCGTGTCGGTCCACTTGATTTCGGTGCTCATCGCCGGATCATTTTCTAGCCGAGCCGCGGAGTCCTTCCAAGAACGCCGCCAAATCGGGCGGCAGCGGCATTTCCCAGTGCAGTTCTTCCTCCGTGACCGGATGCACGAACCCCAACTCGACGGCGTGCAAGGCGAGGCGCGGAGCTTTGCTCTTGTCTTCCAGCATCGTGCCGTCGCGCCCGTGGCGGTACACCTTGTCACCACAGACGGGATGGCCCAGTTCCGCAAGATGAATACGAATTTGATGCGTCCGTCCCGTTTCGAGCCGGCACGAAAGAAGCGTGTATCCCGGCAGGCGTTCGACGACATCAATGTGCGTCACCGCATGCTTGCCGACGGCAGGCGCCGGCGCACTACCACGCCGGCCGTCGCCCCGGTCACGCACGAGAAACGACTCGATGCGCTGAGCCGACACCGCGCCAGGGACAACGGCGAGGTAGCGGCGGATGACGGTGTGCGCTCTGAACTGCCGACCGAGTGAGCGTTCCGCCTCCGCCGTGCGTGCGAAAACGAGCAGGCCGCTCGTCTCTTTGTCAAGCCGGTGAACGATGCGGAGTCGCCGGGCAGAGTGGCTGGCTCGCTCCGCGAGCCGGGTCCGCCGTTCGCGGAGCGAACGGCCCACTCTCTCCGCCAGCAGTCGCGTCACCACGTCTTCCAGCGTCGGCGACAGTGCCCGCCGCCGCGCGGTCCACGCACGCTCGGCTGGATGCCGCACCGTGTTCATGCCGGACGGTTTCTCCGCGACTACGACATGCACATCAACATAACGCAGGACCACCTGCTCCGGCTGCCGCGGCACAGGCGCCGACCGGTCGAGCAACTCGACGGTCTGACCTTCCTTGACACGCCGGGCCGGATCGAGAACCAGTTCTCCCTCGATCTTTGCACGGCGGGCAGCGATCAATTTGCGGATGGCGCTCCATGATTGGTTGGACAACTGGGCACGAAGAACGGCAGCGAGCGTTTGGCCGGCAAGAGCAGGGGAGATGAGGATTTGCAAGGCTTCGGTTCTCGACACGCTCACGTTCCGTCGCGTTTATCCCAGCACAATGCGCGTACGCGTCGCGCAATGGTCATCCTACTCTCCGCGTGTCGACGCCAGCGTGCCACGCTCCAGTTCGGCGAGGAATTCTTCCATGGAAAAGTTGGTTTGTACTGCCTCCTCCAGCGCTCGCGGGTCAATTCGTGGGTCAAACCCAGTAATCCGCTCGATGCATCGACAATACTCTTCCTCCCGGACCGCGTCGGTGCAGTATTCGTCTTGGAGCTTGAACAGCTCCTGCGTGAGGCGGGCACGCTCGGCCTCAAGATGCTCTATCTGCTCCCGAATCTTTGCCCGCGCGTCGAATATCGCCCGCAATTTCGTGTCAATGGCGGGAACGAGGCTTGGGGAGCCGGCAGCAGGTCCGTTTCGGTTTTCAGATTGCGTCATGTCGGACCCCCGTTTTCACTCGCATCCGTCCCATTCTACCTCATCGCTTCTGCCGCCGCGCCGTCTTCCGCCCCGGCCGGTAGCCGCGATTCGGAATCGTGTGTACGTACTCGCCGCGCACATTCTCGTTCGCCCGTTCCCGCCGCGCCTTCAATGCCTCCTTCGGCGGTTGTGCCGGAATGAGCGCGTCACAGCCTTGGCCAATGAGGTCCGTGCGACCCGCCTCCACCAGCGCCTGCCGCACGTCGAACCAGTTTTCCGGTTTGAAAAACTGCATCAACGCCCGCTGCAATTTGCGATCGCGGAGATGTCGCGCGATGTGAACGGGCTTCTTGGTGAACGGATCGAGCCCGGTGTAAAACATGCACGTCGCGATGTCGGCCGGGACACCGCCAATGTCGCTGACGCACTCCGCAGTCATTTCTTCGGCTGGAACAACCGCGGGGCGAAGTCGTTTAGGGCGAGCCGCCAGGTCTGCCACTCGTGACCAAGCCCCTTGGCGTCGCGGAACACCACGTTCTTGCTGCCGCCCTGTTGCAGGGTGCCATAAAGGGATTCAGCGGTCTTGTGAATGCCCTCATCCAGGCCGACCGTTCCGCAGTGTAAATAGAGCAGGTTCAACTTCTTGTCAAAAGCCTGAGGGTCGGCGAACACGCCGCCGAAGGCTGTCTTGGTGTCGAGCGGGCGAAGACCGCTGAACGCTCCGATCACGGAGAACGTGTCCAGGTGGCTCATGCCGATCTGCATCGCCTGGCCGGACCCCATCGACAGACCAGCGATGGCACGGTTGTCACGGTCGGTTAGGGTGCGGTAGGTCGAGTCGATCATCGGGATCAGGTCCTTCATCACCACACCCTCGAACGCCCCGCCATCGCCCCGTCCGGGTCCGGTTGGTTGCGGCGCGGCATTGGCCCGCGTGGCGTAGCCTTTCTCCATCACCACGATCATCGGCACTACCTTCTTTTCCGCGATCAGGTTGTCCAGGATGAAGTTCATGTGCCCCTGCTTGCCCCATCCGGTCTCGTCCTCGCCGCCGCCGTGTTGCAGGTAGAGTACCGGATACTTCTTCTTCGGATCGGCGTCGTAGTCCGGCGGGGTGTATACCATCACAATCCGCTGCTTGCCCGTCACCGCCGACTTGTACCACCGCGAGCGGACTTCTCCGTGCGGCACGTCTTTGATGCCGAAAAAGTCCACTCCCTTCTCGGGGATTTCGATCCCGCTTGTCGGCTTGCCGGTGCCGAAAAAGGTGTCGCTGCCGGGGTCGTTCATCTGGACCCCGTCCACGAGAAAGGCGTAGTAGTGGAAACCGGGGACGATTGCTGTCGGAGATGTCAACGTCCAGACGCCGTCGTCGCCCTTCTTCATGTCCCAGTGCCCGCGCGGCCCCAGTCCATAATTGGTAAACACCTGCACCTTTTTGGCGTCCGGGGCCTTCAACCGGAATGTCGCCCGCCCGTCCGCGTGAACCCGCGGGTATTGTGCGTTGCCGGTGTTGGTCGTCGCCGGTTTGCCCTCGTCGGCGGGCTTTTCCGGCCCCTTCTTCTCAGCGGGCTTCGGCTCGTCCTTCTTCTCGGGGGCTGTTTTCTCCTGCTCGCGGAACAGCAACTGAGCGAAGTGGTACAGGTCGCTCTTCCACACCTTGAAGTCGTGCTGGCCGCCGGGGATGACGCGGTACTCGTGCGGAACCTTGTTCTCGTCGAGCATCTTGTGGACGCCCTCGCTGATCCGGAACAACCCGTCCTTGTCGCCGCACGCCACGTACAGCAGCTTTAACTTCCTGGACGCTTCCGCGTGGTCCTTGATGAGGTCGGCGGGGCGTTTGGTGTTCGGGGCCGAGGAGAACGCACCCACCCAGGCGAACGTGTCGAGGTTGCCGAGGCCAAAGTTGAGCGACTGCCCGCCGCCCATCGACAGCCCGGCGATCGCGCGGGACTCGCGGTCGGCTTTCGCCGAGTACGACTTCTCGACGAACGGGATCAGGTCTGTGAGCAGTTCCTTCTCGAACGCGGCGAACGCTGGCGACTGCTTCGGGATTGGATCCTTTGCGGTCAGGTCTTTGGACGCCCGGCCGTTCGGCATCACGACGATCATCGGCACGGCTTTCTTATCGGCATACAGGTTGTCGAGGATCACGTCCGGCACGCCGCCGCGCGGCCACTCGTTCTCGTCGCCGCCGATGCCATGGAGCAGGTACAGGACCGGGTACTTGGCGTCCTTGGAGTGCCCCGGCGGGGTGTAGACGCGGGCCTTCCGCTTGACGCCGACCGTCGCCGAGTCGTACTCGACCGTCTCCAGCTTGCCGCGCTCGATGCCGTCGCGCTTCTTGTCGTAGTTCTTCGGCGGGTCGGGGAATGTCACCGCCTTCCCGTCCTTTTTCCCGTCGCCAGGCTGGGCCAAAACGGGCGAGAATGGATACACGATCAAGGCACATGCCACGACGGCCAAGATTCGGTTGCTCATGCTTCGTCCTCACGAGAGTAAGACGCCGGTCTGATCTCATTTGGCGAGATTGCTCAGGTATCGAAGTGATCTTCGTGCGCGCTGTATTCGGGCGACCTCAAATCGGTTTTTTACCCGGCCGCCGCCTTTGTGATTTCCGCCCCGGCCGGTAGCCTGTCGGCTTCGCAAGAGCCGCCCCGCGCTCGCCCGGTCTTTCGCCTTTCGCTGGATTAGCGACCGTGTGGTAGTGGTCACCGTCGTTAGCTTGCCTGCGCCGGGCGTCGATTGCTTCCTTCGGCGGCTGGGCCGGGATGAGGCAGTCGCAGCCATTGCCGATCAAATCCGCACGCCCCGCCTGGATAAGGGCATCCCGAACCGTGAAGTAATTCGACGGCTTGAAAAACTGCATCAGGGCCCGCTGCATCTTTCTGTCCCGCAGCCCCGTGGCGACGTACACTTTCTTCTTAGTAAACGGGTCAATTCCCGTGTAGTAAAGACAGGTGGCAATGTCGAACGGGGCAGGAATGAAGTCCTGCACCTGATCGGGCCGATAGCCGTTGCGCTTCAAGAACACGGCGAGGTCAATCATCGCACGCAAATCGCTTCCTGGATGACTCGCGATGAAGTAGGGGACGATGTATTGCTTCGGTTTCTCGGCTTGTTGCGAGGCCGCTTTGAATTCCTTCGCGAAGCCCTCGAAGTTGTTATTGACCGGCTTCTTCATCAGGCCGAGCACCGTCGGGTCGGTGTGCTCCGGCGCGACCTTCAAATGCCCGCCAACGTGATGGGCCGCCAGCTCGCGCATGTACTCCGGCGAAAGTTGGGCGAGGTCCATGCGAATGCCGCTGGCGACCAGCACTTTGCGAACGCCGGGCTCGGTTCGCGCGCGTTTCAACAGTTCAATGAGCGGGCCGTGGTCAGTGCCGAGCAGCTTGCAGATGGTCGGGTGAACGCACGATAACCGCTTGCACGTCGCCTCGACTTCGGGCCGCGTGCAGCGCATTTGATACATGTTCGCGGTCGGACCGCCGACGTCGCTGATGACGCCTTTGAAATCCGGGTCCGCCGCCATCTTGCGGACTTCATTCAGGACCGACTCTTGCGAGCGCGACTGAATGATGCGGCCTTGATGAGCGGTGATCGAACAAAACGTGCAACCGCCGAAGCAGCCGCGCATGATCGTGACCGAATCCTTGATCATCTCGAACGCGGGGATCGGCTCGGTATACGAGGGATGCGCCCGGCGGGTGTACGGCAAACCATAGACGCGATCCATCTCCGCTTCCGACAACGGCAGCGAAGGCGGATTGACGACGACCGCCTGCCGCTCGTGAAATTGCACGAGCGGTTTGGCGTTCAGCGGATTCGTGTTGATGTGAATGACCCGCGTCGCCTCGACGAAAGCGAGCTTGTCGGCTTTGACTTCTTCATAGGAAGGTAGAACGATGGGCAGCGAGCCCGAAGCGCCAGCGAGGGAGGATGTGTTTCCTTGGGAGCCCGAAGCGCCAGCGAGGGAATCAAACCCTCCCTCGCTGGCGCTTCGGGCTCGCAATCCCAAGCCTTCGCTTTCCTTCGCTCCCAACACATACGCCACGCCGCGCAAGTCGCGCAGCTCCTTCACCGACTTGCCGGCCGCGAGACGGTTCGCGATTGCAACAATCGTCTCCTCGCCCATGCCGTAGACCAAGAGATCAGCTTTGCAGTCGAGCAGGATCGAGCGGCGGACTGTGTCGCTCCAATAGTCATAATGGGCCAGCCGCCGCAGCGATGCTTCCACTCCGCCGGCGATCACGGGCACACCGGGAAACGCTTCGCGAGCGCGATGGCAATACGGCAACGTCGCGCGATCCGGCCGCAGCCCAATCCGCCCGCCGGGGGAGTACGCGTCGTCGTTGCGAACCTTCTTGTTGGCGGTGTAATGGTTGATGAGCGAATCCATGTTCCCGGCGGAAATACCGAAGAACAGCCGTGGTCGGCCGAACTGCCGCCACGGTTCGCACGAATGCCAATCCGGTTGGCTCAAGATCGCGACGCGAAACCCCGCCGCTTCCAGCACGCGGCCAAGAATCGCCATCGCGAAGCTGGGGTGATCGACGTAGGCATCGCCCGTGACGAAGACGACATCGACGTAATCCCACCCGCGCGCCTCCATCTGGGCCCGCGTGGCCGGCAGATGGGGCAGCGTGTACGTCTCGTTCCACAATTGCAGCGACAGCCGCGCAGTCCGCTTCGCGGTGGCTATAGTCATCGATCGCCTACGGTTGGGCTGGCCATGATCGTCATTCGCGTATTATAGACGGTCTGGAACCCCGAAGCGCGAAGCGAGGGCGGATATGGCCGCCGTCGCTTCGGGCTCCCAAACTCTCTTGCCCATTTCCCCAGTCTCTGTGCTATGATGGCCGCCTTGTGCCTTTTTCGAGGAGGAAGCTCATGGCCAAGAAGACCACCTGCCCCGTGACCCGTTCGCAATTCCGGAGCAATGCCAAGGCGGTGAAAGTGTTGATCAACGACGTGCCGCTGATGGCCGAGGTGAAGGAATTCTCCACCGGCTCGCTGGGCTGGTACCTCAACGGCAAAACCACCATCGAGGTCGGCGGCACGCCGGTGTCGGTGCAGATCGGCATGAACTTGACGATTGTGGGGAGCAAGGAGTTGCCGCAGGACGGCGGCGCTGCGGCGTAAGCCACGGTAATTCCGGGGCCCTGAACGAAGCGCTGCGAGACGATTGCTTTCCGCAGACGCGATCGGACGCAAGACCAAAACGGAGGAAGCGCCATGCGTGCAAGGAACACGGCCATCGGCTTTGCTATCGTCCTGGTGATTTGTCTGCTCGGGCTTTTCGTGACTTTCACGTCATCGACGGCGGAAGCTCAAGACAAGGATGTGCCGCGAGCGATCCCCGCCGGCGAACCAAAACCGGCCTCGCCGGTCATCCCGTCTCCGCCTACTCGCTCCGTCCTTCCGCAGCCTTTGGCGCCCGATCCTCTCGGAACTCCGCTGGCGCCAGCGCCGCAGCTTTCGGCGCCAACCATTCAGGAGCCGGCCCCGCAGCCGCAGACGATCGATCAGCTTCTCGAACAGTTGAGCGACGTGCGGGTCAAGCGGGCCGAGTTGGACAAAGCAGAGAAGGAATTGGTTGCGCTGATTCGCAGCAGGCTCAAAGAGCAGCAGGACAAGCTTCAAAAACTCGGCGTACACGAGCAACCGCCGCCCAGCCCGGTGAAAGACCGTCCCTTTGAGGCGACAAAGGACCGACCGAGTGAGGCGCCACGCCGAAAGTGAGCCGCGCGGGTAGATCGTTCTCGTTGGGCGGGAGCGCCGAAAAAAATCGAGACCGTGAGTCCTCGCGGACCACGGTCTCGATTCACAAGGAGAGGCTCCTATCGCCGTAGGAGTCCGCAGCAATCGCGCGGCTGAAGATGATGCAGATGAAATCGGCGATGCCGGAGCCTGCGTCTTTCAGGGACTGCGTTCAGTGTACCACGCGGCGCCGCCGGTGGGAACGGAAAAGCGTGCGCCGCTTGCCCAAGGCCCGCCCCAAATCTTGCGGATTGTAACGATTAGTTCGCCGCCTTCTTCCCCACCAGGTTCTTGTCAAACCAATCCGCGCACAGCGATAGGTCGTTGATCAGCGTGGCCCAGCCATGACCTGCCCCTTTCCGGACGATCAATTCGGCGCCAGCGCCGTGCTCCTTCATGCGCTCCACGAAGATTTGTGCCTGCTGAATCGGCACGAGCGTATCCGCATCGCCGTGAAGGATCAGCGTCGGCGGCGAGTCCTTGCTGACGTAGGTGATCGGCGAGATCTTCGTCGCGATTGCGCGGCACTGTTTCTCGTCGCTGACGCGCTCGAACAGTCGCTTCTCCTTGTCCAGTTCGTGATAGTCGAGCGCGGCGCGGAACTGCGGCTGCATCGTGGTCGGGCACAGGAGGTGGTCCTTTTCGCCCCAGTTGTTGAAGTCGGACGCCGGGAAGAAACACGCCACCGCCTGCACGCGGCTTGATTCGCGGTCAATCGGATCACGCGCTTTCGGATCGCCCGGCCCGCCGGACGTGCCCATGAGCAGCGACAGATGCCCGCCGGCCGAGGCGCCCGTGATGCCGAGGCGCTCCGGGTCAACTTTGTAGTCCTTCGCATGCGCGTGGATGAAGCGGAGCGCACGGTGCATGTCCTGGGCGATCTCCGGCACGGTAAACTTCGGCTGGCAGCCGTGGCAGACCGCGAACACGGTGTAGCCGCGCTTCAAGAACTCGTTAAACATGCCGCGGTCGGCAAGGCCGCTGATGTTGTTGTGGTCCGACACCCAGCCGCCGCTCACGCAGAAGATGATGCCGGCGCCGTTTGCGTGCTCCTTCGGCGTCAGCACGTCCAACGTCAAGGCGACGCCGTACTTGCGGCCGTAGATGACGTCTTCAGTGCGCGTAAACGCGGCATTGTCGGCGGCGCGTGCCGCGACATTGCCGGCAACGAGCAGAATCAGGATTGCAAAGGTGCGAAAAGCGGGCCGCATCACGGGTGGTCTCCTCTGAGTTGGTGCCAGGTGCGGAATTCGTCGACGTGCGCAAGAATCTAATCGAACCAGAAGTGAGACGCAACTACCGTATCACGAGCGGCGACTTTTCAGCCGGCTGACGAACTCCGCGTGTTCCGGCGAACGAAGTCCGTCCTGAAGCGTGGCCAGAACGAGCGCCATGTCGCCGTCAAGCAGGGCCTGCGCGTGCAGCCAGAGGCCGGGGAAGACGACGGAACGAATGATTCCTTCGGGCGACGCGGGAAGGAGTTCATAGGCGCCCCCAACCAGGCGGTGCCAGCGAATTTCCTTGCGGTTAAGCAGAACGGTCAAGTACTCCGTGACGCCTGCCGCCAGATATAATTCAAGTTTCTGGTGCAGATCGTAAGCGGTGCTCGTCAAACAAACCTCGCCGATAAAATCGAGAGCCCCTTTGGCATAGTCGTCTACCATGTGCGATTGACCGCCGTACTCGGATAAGATGCGCAGAGCTGTATCGGGTTGTGGCGCGTCGCCCAAAATATAACACGTCGCGTTGTTTGCGGCTTCGACGCCGGTCGTAAATGCCGCGTACGTCCCAAGCCAAGTGCCAAGCCAATTTTCCGCGTGTCCGTGTTTCCATTTGAGCGGTGATGGCATGTAAACAATCCCCCCAACTAATTCGGCTCGCTTGACGTGCGGCATCGCTTCCCAACGGCGCAGGAATTCATCGCGCGTCAACTGGTCGCCGGGAACCAACGGCTTTATTGATTGTTCGACCGTCGCCATATACAGGGCCTCCTTCAAAACACGGAGCTTCCCAGAAATTATAGCAGAGCGTGCCCGCCGGTCCCACCACGAACCGCCTAGCCCGTTTTCAATGCCGAATGCTACAATCCCTCACGCTGTTATTGAAGGTTGAAGAGACTATCATGCTCTCCGTCGCCGACGCTCAAGCCATCGTTTTGCAACACGCGCGACCGCTGCCGGCGGAGATCACGCCGCTGTCACCGGCGGCGCTTGGTCTGGTATTGGCCGAAGACGTGTCGTGCGACCTGGATATGCCGCCATACGACAAGTCGCTTATGGACGGCTACGCGGTCCGCAGCGCGGATTTGCCGACCGGAGAAGGGGAGCTAAGCGTCGTCGAAGAGATCACCGCCGGACATATGCCGGTGCGGACGCTCAATTCGGGCGAAGCCGCGTCAATCATGACGGGCGCGCCACTACCGGCGGGGGCCGACGCCGTGGTCATGAAGGAACGGACAGAATCCGTCGGCGCGACGCGCGTGCGGATCGCCGATCGCCCGCCACGGCCAGGACAAAACGTGCTGTCGCGCGGTCGCGAAATGCGACACGGCGAGGTTGTGTTGCCGGCCGGCGCCGTGCTGCGGCCCCAGGACCTTGGCCTGCTCGCGACGGTCGGGCGCACCGCCGCGCGGCTGCACCCGACGCCGGAAATCGCCGTCCTGCCGACCGGCGATGAGATCGTTGAGCCCGCGACGCGACCGGGACTGGGACAAATTCGCAATAGCAACGGACCGATGCTCGCCGCTCAAGTCGCCAGGGCAGGTGGGCGTCCGAAATTGCTCGGCATTGCGCGCGACCGCCTGGAAAGTCTCCGGCCGCCGATCGCGGAAGGGCTCCGTTCGCCGCTGATGCTGCTTTCCGGCGGCGTGTCCGCGGGCAAATTGGACCTTGTCCCCGGTGTGTTGCAAGAGTTGGGCGTCACGCCCTACTTTCACAAGGTTGAGATGAAGCCGGGTAAGCCGGTTTTCTTCGGCGCGCGCGGCAGCACGCTGGTCTTCGGGCTGCCCGGAAATCCGGTCAGCTCGCTGGTATGCTTTGAACTATTCGTGCGGCCGGCGCTCCGGCGGCTGCGCGGTCAAGCGGACGCCGGACCACGGTTGGTGCAGGCAGCGCTCGGCGAGGACTTCGCCTACTCTACCGACCGGCCAACGTACCATCCGGCGTTTCTCGAACGGTGCGAGACCGGCTGGTGGGTACGGCCGACGCCGTGGTTCGGATCGTCCGACCTACGCGGCCTGTTGCCGGCCAACGCCTTCGTCGTCTTTCCCGCCGGCGACCGCCATCACCGTGCGGGCGAGGTGTTTTCCGTGCTGCGCGTGGACAGCGACGACGTGATCTAAACCACGGATGGAGAAGATTTCCATGGCAACGGACATGCTCCCTCAAGCTCCCGAGGCTCTACCGATGCCCGCGACGGTGACGCACCTGGGGCCGACGCGGCCGCGCCCGGCGCGAGCAATTTTGGTGCGTTTAGCGCTCGCGGTCACGACCGGCGGCCTCCTCTGGGCCTGTCACTTTCCGCTGGCGTGGGGTTGGCTGGCATGGATTGCCCTCGTGCCGCTGCTCTGTCTGGTTCGCAGCACCGCAACCGGCTGGCGCGTTTGGATGCCGGCGTGGCTCGGCGGACTTGCGTTCTTCACCCCGGCGCTGCAATGGCTGCGCGTCGCCGACGACCGCATGTTCTACACCTGGATCGGCCTGTCACTTTATTGTTCGCTGTTTTTCCTCGCCGGCTTCTTGCTTGTGCGCCGTTTGGATCGGAAGACACGGCTGCCGCTCGTTGTGACGCTGCCGGTCGTCTGGACGGCGCTCGAATTCTTCCGCGCCTACTTCCTTGGCGGATTCGCGTGGTACTATCTGGGGCACACGCAGCACGATTACCTGCCGCTCATTCAGATCACCGACCTTGGCGGTGTCTACGCGGTGAGCTTTCTGATTGCGGCGGTAAACGGCCTGATCTTTGAGATCGGGTACGCGTGGTGGTCGTCGCGTCGGCCGGTTGGGAAGGCTGCATTGCAACGGTTGCCTTTGACGGTGCAGGCCTGCGCCGTGCTTCTCTACCTTAGCGCGACGTTGGGTTACGGGTTCTGGCGCTTGAGCCAATCCGACTTTGCCGAAGGGCCGCGCGTCGCCTTGATTCAGGGAAACCTCGATCAACGCATACGCAATCAGGCGACGTCCGCAAATGGCGGCGCCGCGGCAACGACGATGATGCGGCACTATATGGAGCTGAGCGACAGCGCGGCCAAGCAGTCTCCGCCTCCCGATCTCATCGTCTGGCCCGAAACCAGTTGTCCCGACGAATGGGTGGAAGTCGATCCCCGTCTACCGCCGGAGCGCGTGCCGCCGCGCTGGCAGGAGGATGTCCGCTACGCCCATGAACTCACCCGCCTCGCCGGCAAGCGCTGGCCGAACGTGCTCCTTGGTCTCAATGGCCGGACCCTCGGCGCCGATGAGCTGCCGCGGCGCTACAACTCCGCCATCCTGGTTCGTGCCAACGGGGAAGTCGCCGCCCGCTACGACAAGATTCACCGCGTGCCTTTTGGTGAGTACGTGCCGTTCCGCGAGGCGTTGCCGTTCATGAACGCGTTTGCCCCGTACGACTTTGATTACAGCATTAGCGCCGGCGAACGCATGACGCGGTTCGACCTCGCAACGCCGAAGCGCGAATTTACGTTCGGCGTCCTGATCTGCTATGAAGACACCGATCCGTCGCTCGCGCGGCAGTACGTTGACACCGAATGCGGTAGTCAAGTCGGCGTTGATTTCCTGGTGAACATCTCGAACGACGGCTGGTTCAACGGCACGAGTGAGCATGAAGAGCATCTGGCGATCGGTCGATTTCGGGCAATCGAAGCGCGGCGCGCCATGGTCCGCGCGGTCAACATGGGCATCTCCGCGGTGATCGACGGCAATGGCCGAATCGTCGCGTTGCCCGGCGCATCTTGGGCCGCGTCCAAGAAAGTTGCGGACGTGCTGACCGCGACGATCCCACTCGACTCGCGCGGCAGCGCCTATGCGGCGACGGGCGATTGGTTCGCGTGGGGTTGCACCCTGCTGCTTGGGGTCGGCATCGTTGCGAGCCTCATTCCGCACCGCCGCGCGATCCTTGAGGCGTAGAATGGGAATGACGAACCGCCCTGCGCATCCTCATCCCTGGCGGCGCCGGCTGTGGCGGTGGGCCGTTCTGCTTTGCTGTGGCTACGTGGGAGTTTTGCTCGTGCTGCTCGCCTTCGAGAACTCGTTGCTTTTTCATCCCGCGCGTTACGAAGAAAGTTGGCAGGAAGCCCCGCCCGCCGCACGCGCGGAGGACGTCTATCTCGAAACGGCGGACGGCACACGCATACATGGCTGGTGGTGTCCGACGTCGAATTGGGAGCCGTCGCACGGCGCCGTGCTCTACTTGCACGGCAACGCCGGCAACCTGAGCCATCGCGGCGAGAGTGTCGTCCGCTGGCAGCAACGTCTCCATTTGCCGGTGCTTATCATCGATTACCCGGGTTACGGCCGCAGCGACGGCAAACCGAGTGAAGCGGATTGCTACGCGGCCGCGAACGCAGCATTTGCGTGGCTGGCGGAACAGAAGGATATTCCTGGCGAGCGGATCATTCTCTACGGCGGCTCGCTCGGCGGTGCCGTCGCCATCGACCTCGCCAGCCGGCAGCCGTGTCGCGCGCTAGTCCTGGTCAGTGCGTTTACGTCCGTTCCCGACATGGCCCAACAGCAATATCCGTGGCTGCCGGCACGCTGGCTGGTGCGGAATCGTTTTGAGAGTGAAGCGAAGATCGGTCGCTGCGCGTGTCCGATTTTTTTGGCTCACGGCACGGCGGATCATCTGGTGCCATTCACGATGGGAGAACGCCTGTTTGTCGCCGCGCGTGAACCGAAACAGTTCTTCGCAATGGAAGGGCACGACCACAAGAACACGCCGCCGCCCGCATTCTACGACGCCGTGCGTGAGTTCTTGGCGAGGAACGAGGAATCACGCGCCCATTAAGTTAGGCCGGCGTCCGTCTGCCGCAGCATGGAGAGCGGCACGATGAGATGAAACGCGCTGCCGCGGCCGTATTCGCTGTACACGTCGAGCGTCAGGGCTAATTCTTCCACGAGTCGATCGACGACTGCCAAACCGAGGCCGCTGCCGGTGCTGTCGGACTCGCGGCCGGCCTTACCGCGCTCGAACGGGTTGAAAATTGAATCCTGTTCTTCGGGTGAAATGCCAGTGCCCGTGTCCACGACGCTGATGACCAGCTTCTTATCGCCGTGTTCCTCACGCCACTCGGTGCTGAGCAGCACGCGGCCGCTGGTGGTGTAGCGCACGGCGTTGTTCATCAAGTTCGCGAGTAAACGGCCGAGGCGAACACGGTCTGAGTGAATTTCCCAACCCTGAACCGCGTCGATCCTGGCGTCGAGGAACAACGCCTTGCGCTGCGCCTCGCCCTTCACCTCGTCCGCCAGAGAGGTGAGCAGCGGTTCCAGAGGGATCCAGCCCCGGTCAATTTTGCGTCCGCCACGAACCGGGCCGCGGCACCATTCCAGGAGATCGAGCCCGATGGCGACGGCCCGTTCCGCCGAGGTACGCACGCGATCGAGCACCGTGCGCTGCGCTTCCGTGAGCGGACCGCTGCCTTCCATCACCGTTACAAGGAGCCGCAGCGCTTGCAGCGGCGACCGCAGATCGTGAGCGAGCCCGGCCAGCAGCTGCCAATCCGGCTCGCGCGGGCCGACGAAAACGCAGGCGCTGACGCCCAGCAGTTTTCCGGACGCCTCGCGGACCGGCGCCGCGCTCCAGTGGATTTGTTCAACGTTCCCGCCGTCGCGCACACGCACGAAGGACGCTTCCTGCGACTTGCCTTCTTTCCACGCCCGAACCAGAGGCAAGTCGTCGGGTCCGACGCTCTGCCCCTGTGGGGTTTGCAACGGCTGCCGGTCGAGGTCGGCGGGCGTCAACGGGAATTGCTCGTTTTGCAATTGCCGAGCGCGCTCGTTGAGGCAGTAGAGCGTTTTCTTGCGCACGTCAAGGAAGACATGAGCGACGTTCACTGAATTCCCAGATGTCGCGATGTTATCCCTCCGCGCTTGTAAGGCCGTCATGGACAAACTCGCTCCTTAGTCGCCGGCGGGGGGAAACCGGCGGGGCGGCCGAGCAGGTGGGGGCCTGCTTCGAAAGGTGGGTGCTCCGCGTTTCTCTATTCTGAACCGTCGCGTCTCCGGCTACAAGTCGTTTTTTTCCGGCGCGATGGTTCGCGCCGTCGAAATGTTCCTGTAAGGTGGGCGCCCGCCCTTTCCGCATCAAGCGGAATCCGCAGACGCCGCGCTGCGACCCGGGCAGTCCTCCCCCCGCGCAAACGCGAACTATACTTGCGCGACGTTTTCTTCGGCCAGCCCGTCCGGATTGCGCCCGCGGAGGAGGAATCGCGATGAGGAAGCTCCAGCTCGCTCTACTGACTGCACTCTGCGGCAGTGCCCTGCTCGGCTGCAGCGGGCCGAATCTCTCGATGGAAGTGCCGGCGGCAAAGGACCCAGCCAACGCCCCGCCGCCTCTGCCGTCGCCGCCGCCGCCGCCGTCACAGTTCGGCGACGCCGTCGCCTTCTCTCTTGCCGAATGGCTCACGAAGCCGCGGGCCGAGCTGGCCGAGCTGTGCGACGAATGGCAATCGAAAGTCGACGCGCTGGAACAAGCGCATCGCGAGCACAAACACTTGTTCACGCTCCTGCCTGACCTGCACCTGCCGAAGGCCGTGCCGGTCTTCCGCGAAGTGAAGTTCTCCGCCAAGGCGGGCTTCAGCCTGCCGCCGTATGCCAAGGAAGGCGTGTACGACAATGCCCTGGCCCTGCACGTTGCCCGGTTCGGCGACGTCGACGCCGCCCGGAAGCTCGCCGACCCGTCCGCCGTCGATGTCCGTGCCAAGATCGACGCGCTGGCCTACTCGCAGAATTATCCGCTTGAATGGACACGGCTGGTCGCCCTCGTGCTGCACACGTCCCAACTGCGGCTGGCCGGCGGCGACCTCGACGGCGCGACGGAGTTGGTCCACGCCCACAAGCAACTCCGGCTCGCGCTCGATCCAAAAGCCGCGCAAGGCGTTCTCGGCGCCACGTTGCTGCCACGCGGCCGCCAGACGCTGACGCAAGCAGTCGCCGCTTGGCAGACCAGCAAACAGCCCATCCTGGTCGAACAGGCGACGGAAGCGCTCGCGCAGTGGGACTCGGCGCCCTCATTAGCGCCGATGTTCACGGCGGGCCAGTCGCGTGACGAAACCGCTCGGCTGCTCGGCAGCCCGGCGACCGGCCACGTCATCGTCACGACGACGCCGTTGCGCGCGCTCGATCTGTGGGAATTGCCGCTGCCTGCCGACGGCCTCGGTACCGTCGTCGCGTGCTGCGACACCGCGGACCGCTTCGTCGAGGCTCTGTTCTTCTATCGCCCGCGAACGAGCACCGCCTATCCCCGGCCGGGCGATCTCGCGTTCTACTGGGAAGAAGCCCGCTGCAAGGCCGCCGACGTTGCAAACACTGCCGGCGTTCTGACGAAGGAATACACCTTTGGCAGGCTAACCAGTGAAGTCGCGCTGATTCCGCAAAGCAACTACCTGGGCGCCTGGGTGCGGATCGGCGGCCCGGCAGCAAGCACCGCGACGGCCCTGCCGCGCGATCTCGGCGTCGTCAACCTCAATCGCTCCTTCGAACAGAATCGACTTCGTCTGACGCCGGAGCAGCGGGCCACTTCGGTGACGTGCCAGCAGCCGAAATTGCTGGCCCAAATGAAACCCGCCCTCCCGGGCTTGAAACCGGCGGAGGCGGTGCTGGAACGGTCGCCGGAACATAATCTGGTGGCCCGCGTGACGGTCGCCTACCGGCCGGATGAAGGCGCCACGCCGCCGCTCGGTCAATTGGCGCAGCCTCTTTGGTCCGCCTTCGGTCCCGCATGCCTGAGCGCCGCTCCCGGTGAGCACGGTGGCCAGTTGTTGTTGCGTTGGGAGGACGCGTCCACCGCGTACATCCTGAACTTGCCCTTCGCCGACGCCGAGGGCGCCCGACTCATGGCGGAAGATCGCCACACCGATCAGAACGCCTACGCCGAACAAGTGGCCGCCTTCGACCGGGCCGAACGCCAGGCCCGCTTCGCCGCCGGCAAGCCCGCCGTGCGTTTGCCGCGTAACGTCGAGGTGACCTGGGCCACCCGGCCGCTCGCGCTGCAACTCGGCATGAGCAAAGCAGAGGTATTGCAAGCGATTCCGGTGGGTTCGAGCGTCTACAAACGTGATTTCCCCGGCGGGCTGAGCGTCGCCTTCGCCGGCGCGCCGGTGCGGCCGCAGCCGTTTCTGCCGGGACAGGTTTTCGTTCGCTTCGACGCCAACGAGAGAGTCGCCGAGCTGCGTGCGATTTATGTCGGCGGCGCGGTAAACGCCTCCGCTGCCGGCTGGACAAAAAACCTGGTCGCGGGTCTGAAGAAGACCGCCGGCGCGCCGCAGGAAACGCCCGCAGTCGCTACGGCCTGGTCTGATCTCTCCCAGAAGCCGGCCGGAGTCGTGAACGAATGGCTCGACGACGTGACGAAAATGACTTGCCGTTGCGATCCATCCGGCGCGGAACTCGTGCTTCGGGCGTGCTCGGAACAATACGCCGACGGTGTGCCGCTCCCCGCCTTGGACTACCTAGCCCGCGGCGTCGAGCAGTGCAAGCTCGGCGATGCGCGTGCCGACGTGGTGCGTCGCGCCAACGTGGCGCAGCCGACCATTGCCGCCGACGGCGCCCTCGTCCTGTCGCCGCCAAAGGGAAGTCCCTACGACGCCGTCCTGGTTTGGTTCGAGAAAGACCAAGCGGTCCGTATCGTCGCCCGCCACGCCGTGACGACCAGCCCGGCCGCGGTGACGCCAGCGCAAATGAGTCAACAACTGGTCGACGCCTGGGGTCGCGATTTTCCCACGCTCGGCTGGCCGCAGCGCCGCGACCATTTTTCTGCGAACGTTCTTCTCGGCTTCGGCTGGCACGACGACCGCGGCCGCGTTCGCCTCTTCTGGGAAGAAACCAGCGATAGCGGCCTGCGGCTGTTCACCGAATGGCGCACCGTGAAATGAGGGGCGTGGGACGAAGCGGTGCGCACGTTGCGTCCTTCGTGCTTGAGTGGTGAGTGGTTGAGCCCACGGACCCGCGCTCCGTGGGCTTCTTTCATTGCCTGTCGTGCGGCCAGGCGCGATAATACCCCGGTCTCTCCCACTACCGTAACCCCACATTCCTCATTGGGACCACGCTATGTCGCGCGCCATCCTCCTCGTCGTGACCCTCGGCTTGTTCGCGCCCGCCTTCGCGCACGCTGGCAATTCCAACGCCGAATTTGTGCCCGACCCGAAGTCGGTGCAGCGTTACGGCCCCGCATATCGCTATCCGCAAGCAGGCTGGATCGTGCTGCACATCGAAGGCGAACCTTACGAGCGCGGCTATCAACACGGCCGGCTGCTGTCGACGGAGATCGCGGCTCACATCCGCTGTTTCGCGGCGACGCTGAGCCCCAAGGCGCCGACGGAGGGTTGGAAGCTCGCGCGCGGCCTGGTCAACGCGCTCTTCGTCCGCCGCTACGAAAAGGAATATCTCGAAGAGATGCGCGGCATCGCCGACGGGGCGACCGCGGCCGGTGCGAAATTCGACAATCGGCCGATTGATCTCGTCGATGTCGTCGCTCTCAACGCCTGGCCGGAAATCGACACGCTCGATTCCGCCCTCGACGCGACGCCAACGGGGCTGGAAGGAATCAAATTCGCCCAACCCGAAATCAAGAAAATGCCGTCGGCCCCGAAGCCGATGCGTTGCTCCGCATTCGCCGCCACTGGCCCGGCGACCGCGGACGGCAAGATCGTCTTCGGGCACATCACCATGTTCAGCCTCTATCCGTCGAGCTTCTACAACGTGTGGATCGACGTGAAGCCAAGCCAGGGGCATCGCGTGTTCATGCAGAGCTACCCCGCCGGCATTCAAAGCGGCCTCGATTATTACTTCAATGACGCCGGCATTCTCTGCTGCGAAACGACGATCGCGCAGACCCACTTCGACATCACCGGCTTGACCGTCGCCAACCGCATCCGCAAGGCCCTGCAATACGCCGACACGATCGACCGCGCTGCCGAGATTCTGCTGAAAGAGAACAACGGCCTCTACACGAATGAATGGCTGCTCGCCGACATCAAGACGAACGAAATCGCGATGTTCGAGCTGGGCACGCACAAGAGCAAGCTGTGGCGGAGCAGCAAGAACGAATGGTTCGGCGGCGCCGAAGGCTTCTATTGGGGCTGCAACAACACCAAGGATTTGCAAGTCCGCCTGGAAACGATCCCGAGCGTCGGCGACAAGCCGGCCAACGCGGTCTTCCACCCCACCGACCGCGACAAGACCTGGCTGCGGCTCTTCAACCAGTACAAAGGCAAAATCGACGCCGACTTCGGCAAGCTCGCCTTCACCACGCCGCCGCTCTGTGCTTGGCACTCGGTCGATGCGAAGTTCACGACGACCGCTCTCGCGAAAGACCTGAAAACGTGGGCCCTGTTCGGCCCGCCGCTCGGCCGTAGTTGGCAGCCGACGCCGGAAGAGCGTAAGAACTTCCCCGAGATTCAGGCGCTCGTCGGCAACCCATGGGCGATCCTGCACGCCAACCCGCCGGCGCCGGCCAACGGCAAGCTCATTGCCGCAAAGGACATCACGTCAGAGGCGCGTAACGAGCCGGTAACCGAAGACGGAGACGACAAGGGCGAAGATGTGCCCGCCACGCAAGCCGCCTGGCACGGCACGCTGCTGCCAAAGAGCGACGCCGACATTTGGCTTGCGGCGGCGTTCGCCGATTACGAACGCATTGTCTCTGGAGAACTGGGCTCGCGACGCCGCCGGAACAAATTGAAGTTGGATGAGCGCGAACGGCTGGCCGCGGCGTTGAATCAATATCGCTCCGGCTACCTGACCGCGGTCCGCACAGCCGGCGATACGCCGCTGGCGAAAATCCAGAGTCAACATGAGCGCGACGAATGGTACCGCATCGCCTCGGGCAAGGGAGTGTTGTTGCTGCACGAACTGCGGCGGCAGCTTAGCGCGGCGAAGTTTGACGAGACCATGGATGGATTCGGTCGGGCTAATGCGGGCAAGCCGGTTTCAAGCGAGGAGTTTCAGGCGTATGTGAACAAGGAGTCGGGAAAGGACTGGAAAAGCTTCTTCAGCATTTGGACGCATTGGACAAATTTGCCCGCTATCTCGCTCGCCAAGAATATCGATGTCCGGTCCGACGGTAAGACGTTCAAGGTCAGCGGCGAAATCCTTTGGGAAGGCGCGCCGGCGACGGCCACGGGTCCTAATGAGTGGCCGATCCAGCCTTCAGAAGTGGATGTGGTAATTCAATCGGACAAGAGCACTACACGCAAAACGGTGATGCTTAGCGGATCAAACACGTCGTTCACCGTCGAGACGAAGGATCGTCCCCGTCGCGTCATGCTCGATCCGGATCGCTTGACCGCCAACCGCCTCGGCGGCGCATTCACCGTTCAATCCTTCCTCGGCGAACTGGAGAAAACGCTCATCGTCTACGGCGCCGCCGACGAGACGCCGTCCAATAAGGAGGCGGCCGAGGTATTGCAGCGCGCGATCATCGAGCAGCATTCCAATTTCACGGTGCCGATCAAGTCCGACCGCGAAGTGACACAGGACGATCTGAAATCGCACCATCTCCTTTTCATCGGCCGGCCGGACAGCAACAGTGTGGTGGACCGCTGCCGCGACGCCTTGCCGGTCACGTTCGGCACGCGCTCGTTCACCGTGCGTGGCGACAGCTACGCGCACGCCGGCAGCGCGGTGATCGCCGCTGCGGAGAATCCATGGAGTAGCCGCTATTCCGTTGTGGTCGTGGCCGGTCTTGGAGCGGCGTCCACGCTGAAGACGGCCCCGGCAATGGTGCAGCGCTCCCATCCCGGCGCGGAAGTCATGGTATTCCCGAACGGCGAACAGCCGCGCGCGCTCGTAGTCCCCGCCAAGGAATTGGTCCGCGAACTCAACGGCGAAATCGCGTCGCGTAAAGCGGAATGAGAGAGCCCGATGCGCGAAGCGAGGGCGGAAGCAAAGGGCGCTCGATGCCCGAAGCGAGAGCCGGTGCGTACCCACCCTCGCTTCACGCATCGGGGTCCCTAATTTGCCCTTGGCGCGTCCATGATCTAGGGTTGCATCGGAGGTGGTTTATGGACGCCCTAAGCATCGCAGCGCGCAATCGCCGGCTATCCCAGCGGCGGCGCGCGAAGAACGGCGTCAAACTGACCGTCTACCGCGGCTCGATGGGGCTGGGGCCCAACATCGGTCTGGACATCCTCGATCTCTCGGACACCGGCATCCGCATGCTCGTCCGCGTCCAGCTGAAGCTGAAGGAAGAGATTGTCGTGGAGTTGCTGGGCGTCGGGCAGGGCCGTCCGATCAAATTGCCGTCGCAAATCGCCTGGTCCGTCGATGCGGCGGACGGCGTCTACTGCGTCGGCGCCTCCTTTCAACACCGGCTACGTTACTCGGATTTGCAAAAGTTGGTTTGAACGATAACTCGGCGAGCAGGCGTCCACGCATCCCAGCCCCAAAGGGGCGAAATAGGATAGCCAGGGGCAATGCCCCTGGGACAGGTGTGGACAAGAAAAAGAGCCTTGAAGGGGCGGAATAACCGCGAACATCGCGACGGTTATTCCGCTCCTTCAGGGCTCTATGCTTTTCTCGGCGCTCGGTCCAGGGGCGTTGCCCCTGGCTATCACATTTCGCCCCGTTGGGGCTCGGCTGTTATTCGCCCCGTTGGGGTTGGACGCCGATCGTGTCGTCAAACGCCTCTTGCGGCGGGCCGACCGGCAACGGTCGCGGCAAGTTGTTGAAATCCTCACCGCTCAGCTTCTTGGGCAACGGCGGCGGCGCCGGGTTGGTCGGGCTCTTCATCGGCCGCGGACCGGTGAATGGGCAGCCCGGATATTGCTCGTGATAGTTCGGATCCTCCCGGCAATCGGGCGGGAAACGGAAGAGCAGCTCTTGTTCCTCGCAATCATCAACCGGCGGCGTGGTCGGCTTCGTCCAGCCGAACCATCTGCCGAAGAGCGATATGCCTCCCGGCGCGTCGAACTCCTCGGCATAGGGCATCCGCCGAGGAGCGGGGGTAGTTTCGTCCCTGGACGTCGTCGTAGATTCCTGCCCGCCGCGACAAAGGACAGGGCTATCCTCCAACAGTTCCGGCGGGATCTTGATGACTGGCGGGATGAACTGAATTGTTTCGTTGTCCATCAGAACGACCTTTTCCCGGTCGTCTTGTGATGTGTCCGGCTCGGGGGCATGGATGCGGCTCACGATCGGCGCCGTCACTTCCGTGCAACACGGCGTCGTCTTGTACGCCCAATCCTTGCAACGCGCTTCGGGGTCGAGCAAACTTTCGTGGAGAACGATCCCATTCTGTCGCACACAGCCGCCGAGGATCACGACATCGCCTACCCTGGCCGATGGCGATTCCGGCTCCGGAATCACGATGCGGCTCAGGATCGGCACCGCCGCACTTTCGCTTGTCGCCGACGTCTCGGTGGAGCACGGCTTCGTCTTGCACGCCCCATCCTCGCAACACGCCGGGCAACAGGGGGCGTCCGGCGGACAGCAGGGGCAGCACGATGGCTCGCTGCACTCCGCCGTTCCTTCACACTTGACTGCGTAATACGGTCCGTTCATTGCCAAACAGTGTGCCGACAGCACGGCCTTGCCCACCCACGATTCCGGATGCTGGCACGCATACTCCGCGGTCCACCAACTCAGGACCACCGTGCCGACAATGGTCGCCAAACTGCAAACGATCAGCTTCCGCATCATCTTTCGCGCTCCAACGGAAAGTGGCCTCCGCTCCCGGACGGCGACATATAGCCGCGCCTGCTCGACCGTGCCAGACCAAGTCTCGCGGGATCGTTTAACCCGGAGCCAACGGCGACGGCGGCCCCCCGGCGGTCCGGCGTCGCCGTTGGCTCCGGGTTAAACGACCTGTGGAGATGGGACCTCCGGCCCCCCGGCGGTCCGGCGTCGCCGTTGGCTCGGGGTTAAACGACCTGTGGAGATGGGACCTCCGGCCCCCCGGCGGTCCGGCGTCGCCGTTGGCTCGGGGTTAAACG
>JBGQKZ010000095.1:0-26605 GCA_041499805.1 Gemmataceae bacterium | reverse complement strand
TACAGTTACGATTTCAACAACGACGGCATCTTTGAGATCACCGACAGCAGTTCGAGCTCGGCGACGGTGCCTGCGTCTTTCTTGACCACGGGAACGCACGTCGTGAAGGGCCGCATCAAGGACAAGGATGGCGGCTTCACCGACTATACGACAACCATTACAGTCTCTTCTTCCGCGCCGACGGCGACGTTTTCCAACGGCGGCGCGGTGAACGAGGCCAGCACCGGCGCCGTCGCCTTCACGAATGCCACGGGCGGCAGCGGCGGCTACACGTACAGTTACGACTTCGACAATAACGGAACGTTCGAGATCACCGATAGCACCGCGGCGACCGCCACCGTTCCGGCCTCGTACCTGGCCGATGGGCCGGGGACGCGCGTGGTGCATGGGCGCATTAAAGACTCCAGCGGCGCCTTCAGCGACTATACCACGACCATTACCATCAATAACGTGGCGCCCACCGCCACCTTCGCCAACAGCGGCGCCGTGAACGAGGGCAGCGTCGCGACGGTTTCCTTAACCAATTCGGCCGACACGTCGAGCGTTGACACGGCAGCGGGCTTCAAGTACAGCTACGACTTCAACAACGACGGCACTTTCGAAATCACGGACAGCGCGTCTGCCAGCGCGACGGTGCCGGCCAGCTATCTCGACGACGGCCCCGGCACACGCGTCGTTCACGGCCGCATCAAAGACAAGGACGGCGGCTTCACCGAATACACCACCACCATCTCCATCAATAACGTCGCGCCGACCGCGAGCTCAGGCGGACCGTATACAGGAGCGACTGGTTCCGCCATCAATTTCGCCGCCTCGGCCACGGACCCGAGCACCGCCGATACCACCGCAGGCTTCACGTACGGCTGGACCTTCGGTGACGGCGCGACGGGTAGCGGGCGGACTGCAACGCACACGTATGCGAATCCGGGGACTTACAACGTAGTCGTCATGGTTACGGATAAGAATGGCGGCACGGGCTCTGCCTCCACAACCGCGACGGTCACCACATCGTCGGGCTCAGGGAGCTACATCATTACGCCCTACGATAAGATTCCGAATTTCGGGGCTCATCCGACGGTCGTAAGCGCGCAGAGCGGCGCGTGGTCCAACCCGAGCACGTGGTCGACCGGCGTCGTGCCCACCACCGGTGACATCGTCTCGATCGAGCCGAATACGACGGTCACCTACGATGCCGTGAGCACTGCGGCGCTTAACACGGTGATCATTCAAAACGGCGGTCAACTAGTTTTCCGCACGGACATCAGCACCACTCTGACCCTAGTCAACTTCCTCGTGCTCCAGGGCGGGACCTTGCAGATCGGTACCGCAGCCACTCCCGTGGCGGCGAATGTTTTGGCGCAGGTCGTGTTCGCCGATCAGCCAATTGATACCACGAAGGACCCGTCGCAGTACGGAAACGGGCTCATCGCCCTTGGCAAAGTTACCATGGCCGGCGCGCCCAAGACGGAGACGTTCATCAATCTTGCGACCGAGCCCAAAGCTGGCGACACTACCCTGAGTCTCAGCCAAGCAGCAAGCGGCTGGCGAGTCGGAGACAAGGTCTACCTGCCCGACACTCGGCAGCTAGCCCCAAACCAACGCAATACAGATCCGACGCACATGTACTACGTGCCCGAATGGGAAACGCTGACCATCGGCGGTATCTCGCCGGACGGAAAAACGCTTACGCTCACAGCGCCTCTACAATTTGATCACCTGGGCGCCCGCGACGGCGATGGCGTGCTGACCTTTTTACCGGACGTCGCGGACCTGACGCGCAACGTCGTCGTCCACTCCCAAAACATGACTGGGACGCGCGGTTACACGTACTTCACGCGTCAAGCCGATGTCGATATTCGGTACGTCACGTTCGGAGGCCTGGGGCGCACAACCATCAGCCCGCTGGATAGCACCAAGTACGACGCGTCGGGAAATGTGACCCACGTTGGGGGAAACCAAGCCGGCCGTAACCCAGTGTCGTTCGCCCATTTAATCGGCCCGTCCACCATCCCGGCCGACGGTTTCCAGTACACCTTTGTGGGCAACACGGTGATGTGCCCGCTCACTCCGATGCCCTTCCGGTGGGGCATCGATATCAACGACAGTTTCTATGGGCTGATCCAGGACAATGTCGTCAACAACTGGGCCGGGGCCGGAATCATGACGGAAACCGGCGACGAGAGTTACAATGTCATCGACCACAACTTCGTCACCCGCGTCACAGGAACCGGCAAACGCGCCGATAGCGGCGAAGTGGGCTCTCAAGGAGACGGAATCTGGCTTGCCGGTCCGAACCACTACGTGCGGAACAACGTCATCACTGACATCAATTCGGCGGGCCAATCAGTTCCATCGTACGGCATTACCCTGTTCTTCATCGATAACAGCATAATGCACGCAGCTCCCCTGCCGGCATTTCAAGGGGCAGACCCCTCCGACCCCACACAGCGGATTACGGTTGACATGCGTAGGCAGCCGCTGCTGCAAATCGCGAACGACGAAATCTATGGTGCGATGGAGGGCGGGCTTGAGTACTGGTTCGTAAATGCGAGCTACACTCAATCCTTTGGCACCGCGAGCAGCGTCATCAGTGGGTTGAAGGTCTGGGGCTTCTTCGATCGCGGCGTCTTCGGCTATCCGGCCGCTCGGTTGACGTTCGATGGCCTCACGATCCGCGGCGATTTTAATCAGCTCGGCAACGGCACCCTGGGGTTTGTCGCCAACGACTACTATTCCGACAATGTAATCGTCCAAAACTCGGACATCCAGGGCATGACCTGGGGCGTGGAACCCTCGACCGCCACCGCCGGCGGCTCCTCAATAGTTCAAAACACGTACCTCCGCAACTCTGTCGATGTGTTCGTGCGCGATCTATGGACTTCGGGCGTTAGTTCGGTAATGCTCCCCAGAACCGTAATCCTCCGCAACGATCAGTTCGCGGCGCCAGTCGGCCGATCGCTTCAGGCCATCCAAATGTGGATGCCGGACCTCACGTTGAATCTGTCGGGTATCGCCACCAATATCGTGCAGACAAATCAGGTTTATGTCTACGACTACAACGGCGTTGCGGGCAATAACTTCCAGGTCTATTTCCAGGAACAAGGCCCGAACGTGGTTGTTCCCGTGACGGCGGGGCTCCTGACGGCGGCTCCCGTGGCAGGGCTGACGAACCAGCAATTATGGGCTCAGTTTGGCATGGCCATTGCCGGTTCCGTGGCCCCGACCAGCCAGACAATGAACGGGATCCTGGACGGCTTTGTCCGACCCTTCTAGGGGTTGACGCATAGACCGATCCGGCAGTTGGGACGGCGTACCGGTCATCGAGCGGACCGACTCCTTCATCAGAAGGGCTCGGTCCGCTTCTTTTGAATCACTTCTCACACTGCTGCCGCGGGTTGCCAGTGCGGGGCCAGGAGAGTTGAGAAACCGTCGCTCCACTGCAAGAAAAAAGCACCAGCCAAGCGTAACCGAAACGGCGACACAAAGTGGGGCAGTAATCAACAGCGTCTCCGTCTCCGAGACAATACCCGCGCGGTGGAATCCATTGCTGATAGCCTTGACCGGCAGTTGATGAATCAGATAGAGGCTATAACACATCTGGCCGCAGAAGGTGAATGGCACGAAAAGCCTGGCTCCCGACGTCCAGGCGTCAAAGCGGTGTGCGAGCACGAGGAGCAGCGCGAACGGGAAGGCGATTTCTCCGCCCGGCACTTCCACAACGCCACCGACAGCCAATCCGGCGCCCGCCGCCAGTGTCCCGGCGACGGCCCATCGTCCCATAGTGCCGGCGTAGTTCGCGCGGTAGTACACCAACATCCCGGCGGCAAAAGTCAGCCAACTTCCATCGAAGAAGTACCCGTCCGTAGCAATGTTTTGTCGGCGACAGGCGACCGCCGCGATTACAACCCCGGTACTTAATGCCAATCCCGCGGCGAAAAACCGTCGGGGGGCGAGAAGAAGAATCAGGCCCGTTAGAGCGTAGAATTGCTCCTCATAACAAAGCGTCCAGGCCTGCCCGGGAAAATGTCCGCGCGAGCCTCCCACCAAGTAGGGCAGCCACGTTTCGGTCAGCGTCAGATTGCCCAACCATTGCCGCCCGCTATACCACCACGGGCGCAATTGGGGCCACGGCTGACCTGAAAGGATTTCGGGCCAGAGCCCGTAATCGAGAACCAGGAATAATACCACACCGAGCCCGATCATCGCCCAGAGGGGCGGAAAGATGCGGCGAAACCGGCGCCAAAAGTACGTGCGTACGCGCCGGTCCCGCCGACGTGCGGCGTCCGCGGCGGCGGAAATGCAGTATCCACTAATGACAAAGAACATGGGTACACCCATGTTCAGCCGATGCGCGTGCGTGATCAGCCATGATGCCAAACCGGACGTCGGCTCAGTACGCGTATCGTGGGTGATTATGGTCGCGTGATAGACCACGACCATAAGGCAGGCGGCGCCCCGCCACGCGTCCAGAGTCTGGTACCGTGGACAGCGTGGTCCCAAATCAACGGGCGAATGAGTGTGTAGGGACATAACCACGATTCAGTAAGGTCGGTGCAACAGGCTGGCTGCACATAAACTAGGAACTCCAAGCGCAGCTCAACGACGTCCGTCACCGACCGAGAATTGCCGCTCGATCTGCGTGACGTTTCCTTCCTTGTCCGCCACCGACACAGACAGCATTCCCCGAGCGAGCTTCTTAATGGGCGTCTTCAGCCTCAGTTCCCACACTCCTTGTGTCGTGACATGGAAGCGGTCGGCGAGGTTTTTCCCTGCAGGGACGTCGTCAATGGAGAAATCTGCGGTGACAGCGAACGTCGGCATGTCCAGCCCAGTACCGTAATCGTGCATCCCGAGAAGTAGGCGGGTCAGTTCAACGTTTCTCCCGGCACTCGGAATCGTAAGCGCCACGACGGGGCGGTTATCATCAAACAACCAGCCATATCCGTGTGCCTCGGGCCGGCGCGGGTCGAACTCGAGATCGATAGGACAGCCGAGGTCAATCCAGCGAACGAGCGTCCGTCGGTCCTCGTCGCTGAGGGGTTTGACCTTGCCGGATTGCACCGCCTCGGGGGGCGGCATCGGACTGCCGGTATAATCCAGGTCCCACCACCCCTGATTCTTGGTGGGCTCAAGCTTCTGTCCGTGGTGCATCCGGTAGCCGGCGCCGGGAGACGGCTCCGACGGAATATCGTCGTTGTGGAAACCGTCGAGGCGCTCGCCGAAAACTTTCCAGATAAGCAGACTGCGTCGCGACTGAAACATGCGGACATAGCGCGAGGCGTTCGGGTAACCCCAGCTGCTGAACCCGACCGGCTTGTGACCGAAGCGTGCCGGCTCGTCCAACGCCAGGCGATAATACGTGCCGGGGACCGCACCAGCCTTATCGGTCCGTACCTCCTCGTCGTCCGCGTCGAGGTCCAATTTGCAGGCTGGTTGCTTACCACCCTTCGCCGTGTGACAGGCAGCGCAACTTCGTTGCAGGATCGGCTGGACGTCGCGGTAGTACTCTACGTTCCCCGGGCCATTGTTCACGAATCGGAGTCCGGATTTGCCCTCCGTGTCCCACTTCTTTTTGCTCTCGTCGCTAGTTTTGTCGGTGAGCAGTGGTGTCGTGTTAACTAGGTCCCAGATTCGGTACTTGGGACTAGCGGCCGCGGTCTTCGCGAAAAGCGTCGGTTCCTGGCTATGTGCGTGGCAGCCGCCACAATTGGTGCGAATCTCGCCGGGACGGAGCTGATGCCACGTCTGCGCCATGTTCAGCACCATGCCCCGCTTGTCCAGCGTCTGAAAAGTGAATGCAGAATCCGCAGGAATCTTCGCAAGAAAGCTTGTGTCTGGATTTCCATCGGGATCGGTCGGCTGCGTGTTGCCGTCGAACTTCCGGAGCGGAATCTCGCCGAGAATGCGCAGGCGCTCCTTTGCATGGTTCCAGAAGTACGCCCCGCCGCGCCGTCGCTTGATGTCCGTCGTCGGCTCCATGACGAGGATGCGCACGGCATGAATTTGATCATTGGTGTAGAGTCCTGCGTCGCTCCCTTGGTTGTTCCAGTTTAGCGAGTTGCCATTGCCGTGACTGCAGAAGGCGTCCAAGCCCTTCCACGGATCGTTGCCCCCTGCGTAAGTCGCAGTTACGCTCCCTTTCGAAACGACGCCGTTTGGGTAACTCTCGCGCTTGTAAAAGCTCGACGTGCCAACGAGGCCAAATGGAGTCCCCTCCGGAAGGTGCTTCGACAAACTGCCATCATTCGCGAGTCGCGGCAACGTTCTCGGCTCGGGAATACCGTAGATACGCTGATAGGGAACGACAGCGCGGGGCCAACACTCGTTGTAATTGGGGTCGTTCTTGATAAGCCGCATCTGTGCCGGCTCTTCGACAACTTCGCCGTTCTTGATGAGATAGATTCCGGAATCGACCTGCGGTAAGAACGTGCCTTGCTGGTTTACTGGGCCCGGCGAATATGCTGTCAACAGATGATTGTCTGGAGCTGCTGAAGGGTGCGTGAACTTGCCCACAGCGGGCGAATTCCTGTCGCCACGGACCGAGCGGTCGGCAGGCCCTTCAAGTCCGTGAGTAAACGGCGTCAACGAAAGGGAGCCGGACGGCATAAAAGGCATACGGTACTCGTGCGGCAAGCCGTTGTCAAAGCGGCCGTAGCGCCAAGGCTGATTGCGCGCATCGCTACGGTATGCCGGGCCGAACGCAGGATAGCCGTCCTGCGGCCGCGGTGGAAGCTTGATGTAGGCGCCGAAACCGCTGTTGTTTTGGTTGTAGTACTCCTCAACAACAATGCTGCCGTCCGAAAGCTGAGTCTGGAAATGGAAGCCACTCGGGGCGCCGACCGGATCGAAGGCGCTGACGAGCGGCCCCCAATTCGTCCCATCGGGGTGAATCGTCCAAACGCCCCACGCGATATTCGAGCGAACGCCTTGCGACTCCAATGAGCTGAACATGACACGGCCGTCTTTGAGAACGACGGGGTGAAGTGCGCCGCCAACGTTCAGGTGACCGATCTTCTCCAAATTGGGCGGGTCCTCTGCAGGTCCGATATCCGTGTCGCGGTCATCCATGACGAACAATTGGAGGAGGATCGCCGGGTATCCGCGAGCAGGGCGGAATCCATCACGATTACTGGAGAACGCAACGCGGCCGCCTGGGAGCGGGCAGGCACCCATGTTGTAGACGCCATAGGGAAAACTCGACGACCGTGCCGCGGCCGAGTTGGGTGTGAACCCTTGATTGGTGAGACGCACGACTTTTCGCGATGTAACGTTGATCTTATAAATGTCTGCGCCCCGCTGGGGTGGGATCCACTGGTCATACTTTGTGAGGTCGTAGATCAACGTGAAATAGACCCATTGCCCGTCGAACGAAACGGCCGGGTCGGTGACGGCGCCGTTTGCCCCTTCGACCAGCAATTCCTCGCGTCCGTCTGGGTGCAACACCATCAGGTCGGCGCCCGGTTCCAGCGTGACGGGGGCAGAGAAATCCGTGAAAAAGCGCTTGGCGATCTTGTCGCCGGCCCTTCGTGCGCGGACATAGACAATGTCGTAGTCGTATCGCACCGTCTTGTCTGTTGAGATGGCGGGGACCGTCACGTTGATCGCGTCAAGATAACGATGTCCAGCTTTCTCCTCCGCGCTGAGGGGGAATACGCAAAGAAACATCGCGACGACGAAACCTATGACCGAAGCGTGGCGCACGACACCGTCCTCAATGAGACAATCCAGTTCGGCCTGCCAGGCATCCACTTGTCACGGCGAAAGACGCTTGCGCGGCATGGCCACTTACCTTGTCGTTCCATTTCCCAGGAGCCGCAGTTCAAGCCACGGAGTGTGAAGCACGCGCCGTTTGGTTTGGCCCACCGATCTGAGCGTGCGAAAGCAGGCTGCGCGACTCCCGGGCCATCGCGCGGCGCCCCTGGGCAACCGCGAGAAAGGGGGCTTCACATGCGAGATAAAACAGATAACAGAGCCCACAGGTAATTAGGAGAGTCGCCACGTCGCAGGCGATCGTGTCTGCCGGGAGCACTTGGCGGGTGAGTTGCATCACGAGGTATTGAAGCCGGCCGTGCAACAGGTAGAGGGAGTAGGACATTAACCCCAGGAGACTGAAGCAAGCGAGTAGCCAACGCAACGGGCGCGGGCAGCGAGCGGTGGTCGGCCGAGGAACTTTATTCACCCACAAGAGCAGCGACAGCACGGCTGCGAAGGCCAGCGGATCCACCGCCCAGCCGCTTGCGAGCCAGCAACCGAAGGCAATGCCGCTTCCTGCATTGAAACCTAGAGCAACGCGCGCGGACCTTGCGCCGAACAGCCGATCCGGCGTGTAACCCGATTCGAGCAGCCAGTAAAGCGCGCAACCGAGTGCGAACTGGGGCCAGTACGGCAAAAATATCCCGACGGTATGGGCGGCCGGCCACAGGAGGAACGGGACGGACAGCACTGTCGTCAGGGCGAGGAACCAGTAGATCCGGCTGCGACAAACCAGTGCGAGCGCCATGACGGCATAAAACTGAACCTCCAAGGCCAGAGTCCAGTAGACGGCGTTAATCGCCGAGAATTTTGCCTGTAGATCGCTCACTCCGGGAGTAGGCCTGAACACCTGGGCAAGCGTGGTCACCCAGACCCAGTCGAACCAATCGAAATTGAGGAAGCGAAGCGGAGCGTCCACGGGGGATGGGGGCGAATAGTGCCCGGTCCGAATGCTACTGAGCCCTTCCATCAGAAACGGAAGGGAGACGACCAGCACTATCGAACACCAAAATGCCGGATAGATCCTCAGGGCCCTGCGGTAGAGGAAGCCCGCGATCGATTCACCTCGGGCGAGCGTGCTCCGCGCGGAGGCGGTGATGCAGTACCCGGAAATCACAAAAAACATCGGCACCCCGAGATGCCCGAGGGCAAACAACGGGTGCAGGAAAGGAAATCCAACTTTTGACGCCGCGGAGTGCGGATAGTGGAAGAAGAAGACCCAAAGCGCCGCAGCTCCGCGCAGCGGGCCCAGCAATTCATACTTCATTGCGCATCCCGTGCGGAACAGGGTTGCTGGACAACACGAGCCCCGGCGCGGCAGCGTCCTGGCTTTCGACTCGCGGCGCGTCACCCGGGCATGGTTCGCGCCCGTTTCGGAAGAGGCTGTCCGCGAGCGGAGTAAGAACCGACCAATCGAAACCTTCGGCCGCCCACTTGCGTGCCGCCTCGCCCATGCGGAAACGTTGTAACGGGTTAGCCAGCCATTCTCCGACAAGATAACCCAAGGTCGCCGGGTTCGAACAATCCACCACCTGGCCGGTGAGAGGGATACTCATGGTCTCGGCCGTCCCGCCCGAGGCGCCGGCGATGACGGGTTTGCCGCACGCCTGCGCTTCGAGCAGCACCATGCCGAAGCCTTCGATGTCGCGGCCGACCGTTCGATTTGGCAACACGAAGACGTCGCACTGCTGGTAGCAAGCGACGAGGTCCTCGTCATCGCACTCACCCATGAACAGGACGCGCCCCGCAAGTCCCTCGCGCGCGACGAGCTGTTCGAGCGCGCCGCGCTCTTCGCCTTCCCCGACAATTGCATAAAGTGCGTTAGGGACTTTACGTCGGACGGCGTTCAGCGCGAGGATCATCTGATCGTGACCCTTGCGTTTTTGCAGGCGGCCGACCGTGAGAACGACGGGCCGGCTACCCCAACCCAGGCGCTCACGAATCTTCAAGTCCCTAGGGGCGGGTCGAAAGACGTTCGCATCGACGCCGGGATGAAGGAGTCGCACTTTTTCAGGCTTCGCGCCCCAAACGCCTTGAACGACCTCGACGGTGTTGCGGCTGTTGGCGATGAGCAACTCTGCCCCGGACACGACGCGCCGCGCCAGCCAAAGCAACTCGCGGCTTTCCGAAGTGCATGTAATCTCCTCGCCATGGACGTAACAAAGGTAAGGAAGGCCGAACCAGCGCTTCAGAAGCCAGGCCATCAACCCTTCGGGAAGGACGCGTGCGGCATGCACGCGGTCGGGCGTCGTTTGACGAACCAAGCGCCGGAGCCGCCGAAAGGCCGACGTGTAGCCGGCCAATCCCCGCCAGCTCCGGATTCCCCAGGCGGACAAGGACAGCGGCATGCGGACAACGTTCAGGCGATGCGTGCCGTCGAACTCCTCCTGGCGCGGGTCCTCTCCGGCGGCGACGACACAGCCGCCCCGTGGAAGCCGCCGGTAGATTTCCCAAAGCCAACGGCCGCTGCCGCCGGTCCTGGGCGGGAATATCTCACTAATCAGCAATGGGAGCATGAAACCTCCCCCATCGAGGGCGATGCGGCGCGATCGCCTTTACCCGTCAAGCGTCCGTAAAAGGCTGCGAGGCGCTGTGCATACTGCGCTGGATTCGCCGCCTGCTCCACCCAGGCGCGCGCCGCCTCCCCGATCTCGGGGTCCGGTTGTTCGAGGAAACGGACCAGGGCCTGCGCAAGCGCTGCCCAATCCGCGGCAGGAACGAGCCAACCGGTTTCGCCGTGCTGCACGACATCGGGCAGACCGCCGACCGCAAAGGCGAGGCTCGGCCGCGCCCAGGCCGCCGCCTCCAGCGGAACCCGGCCGAGGGGCTCTTCCTGAGACGGCACGATCGCCAGATCAATCGCCTGGTAAAACGACGCCGTGTCCTCGAGGAAGCCGAGGAACTGCACACGGCCGGCCAAATCGGGCTGCTCTGCCCGCTCTCGACAACGCTTTTCATAGTTTGCGCCGGGTTCAGGGTCCCGCCCGGCGACGAGTAGGCGCCACCGACGAGTGGGCAGCGCTGCCAGCACGTCCAGGAGACCGAGCAGCCCCTTGACCGCGCGAATCTGACCGATAAAGCCAAGCACCGTCACTCCGTCCGGAATCCCGAGTCGCCGGCGGCTTTCCGAACGCAGCCGGCGTTGTTCCAGTGCGTCGTACAATTCGGGAAGCTCCACCGGGTTCAGTAGCGTCTCTAGCATAGGCCCGCTGCGCTCACTAGGCCACGCCGCGCGGGCCTGTCGGGCGACATGCGTGCTGATGCAAACCACCGCCTCAACTCCCGCGACACAGCACCAGTGTAGCGTTTCGGGATTGGCCTCGTCGCGCAGGTGGCACACGCGCGGCAGCCCGAGGTCATGACCCGCCGCGCCCGCCGCGGGATAGCTCCACATCTGGTTGGCGTGAACCAGGTCGACGCGGTGCCGTCGCAGCAGGCCGCGCAGCTGGCGCACGCTCCACCACCAGCGGAACGGATGCCATTTATCTCGGAAGGCCAGCGGGCAGGCGAGGAACGGCACGTCGCTTTCCCGACACCAAGGAGCGATCGCAGCGCCGGGCGGGCCGATCACGAGAGGAGCGACACCAGCGGCAGGTAGATGGCGCACGGTTACCTGCAAGGAGCGTTCCGCTCCGCTGATGAACGGCGCCAGCGTGGTGAAGGCAACGCGCGTCACGTGGGGCACCCGGCTGCGGTCAGGGACGGTGCTACGGCCAAGCCGCTCGGACGGCCGAGGACTGTCTCGTAAATCGCGGCCTGGCGCGCCGCCAACGCCGGGGCATCGAAATTCGCGCGGATGAACGCCTCTGCCCGCTGGCCCATGTCCCGGCGTGAGTCGGCGTCCGTTACCAAGTGCGCCGCCTTTTTCTCAAGCGCGTTGAGGTCGCCGAACGGAGCGAGGCACCAAGCGTCCGGCACCGCCTCCGGGTTTCCGCCCACTGCGTAGGCAAGTGTCGGCTTGCCGCACGCCTGGGCCTCGGAAATGCTCATGGCGAACGTTTCCCACTCGCTGGTGCTCACGAACAGGTCGATAGCCTTGAGAAAAGGAGTTAACGGCTCAAGGTTCCCGAGCATCCGGCAGCTCTGCTTTAGCCCGAGTTGATCGATGAGCGCAAGCAGTCCGGCCTCGTAGGTCGGGTCAGCGAAACGACCGCCTCCGGCGACGACACCCAGCACGTTCAGCCCGCGCGCCCGGAGTCGACCGATCAGGTGGACGAATTGATCCAGGTGTTTATACGGCCGGATCGCACTGGCCGTACCGATCACGACCGTGTCGACGTCCGTCCGCCAGTCTGCGCGAAGTGCCGCACCGTTGTCCCCTCGTCCCCGGAATGAATCAACGGCGAGTCCACTCATTAGGAGCTTGATCCGGTCCGGCGTGATTTCGGGGGGAAGGGCAGGCCGGCAGTAGTCCAGTTGGGCGCGACTGATGAATTGGATTGCCGCCGGCATGTACGGGGACCGAAAGAGCCAGCAACCAAACGACGGCTCGAGCTTGTAGTGTAAGGTGACGACGACTGGCCGCCGTGCCCAGCGGGCCGCAAGTCGCAGCGCCGGATAGATTTCGTGCTCACTACAATGAATCAGGTCGATGCGCTCTCTGCGGATCAAGCGCACGAGACGCCAGGCGTCAGCGAGCGAGCGCAAGGGCCGTGATTTTTCCGCCGCGCGCAGGGGATGGTAGTAGCAAGGGACGCCGCCGGCCGCCAGGACCTGAGGCCACGGGCCGGGCTCGCGAAAGAGCATCACCGGCTCCAGCCCGGCCGGCTTCAATGCCCGGATGATCGCATCGAGGCTGGTCGTGGTGCTGCGCAAATAGCTATTGCCGGTGACGTAGAGGACGCGCATGCCGAGCAGATCCCGCTCAAAGAGTTTCAAAGCGCTCCAACTATTTTCCAGCGCCGGGACGAATCGCCACGAGGCAATGCGGATGGCATCGGTCTTTCCGGCAGTCAAATCCCTCGCGCGTAAGGATACGGCTACACTCCGCGATCGTGGCTGGCTTGTGCAGCTCAATTTTCATGGCGCGTACGCGTCTTGTCCATGCGAGAGAACTGCCCAGTACGGCCGCTTCGGCCCCTTCAATATCCATCTTAACGTAGTCGACCGACGTCAGGCGGAATTCGTCGAACAATCGGTCCAGGCTTTTTGCCGGGGATAACCTCGCCGAACCCACAGGCGGCGTGCCAACCGAGATTCGGAAGCCCTGCTCCTCATTCCCTCCATAACTCACCCAGCCATCCTCCGACCAAATGGCCGCCCGAATAAGTTCGCACCGCGGGCCAAAGGAAGCGAGGTTCTGTGCTGCGATTTGGGCATTGGCTTCGTCCATTTCGACGGCAAGGATGCGCGCGGTCTTGTAGCAGCTCGCCAGGTGGGCAGCTGTATAGCCGACATTGGCGCCGAGGTCAACGATCGATCCGTTAGCCGGGATCTCGACGGGGGGCAATTGGTATTTGTAATAAAATGTATCCCAAAGGACCCATGGGTCGGAAGTTCCAGGCCGACAAAAGACGGCTCGGCCATCGAGTTCCTTGAGGCGCAACGATACGGGCGCGGCGTTGGGCTTGAGGGTAAGTAGGACCCTGACGTAGGCCGCGGCATCCCGGTACGTGGCAAAGACACGCGGAAAGAGCCCGCAGCGCTGAAGAACACCTTTGCCCAATTGCGTCTGGTAGTACCACATTCGCCAGGCGATTGCTGCCCGCCACGAGGCGCTCGCTGATCTCATCGTTGCTCCGTCCCGACGTGAACGTAAGGGTTTCAAACCACAGTTTCCGGGCGCGGCGTGTCGGGCCAAGACTTGCGGTTGCGGGAGACGAAGGCTCGAAGTTGAGCGAGGCAATACGTCTTCCAGCACCGCAGACTCCAGGGCCACAAGGTTAGTCCCTTGCGGAACATCTCGAGCGCTTCGTGCCGGCGCCCGTTTTGCCAGAGCACGGCATACCCGAGTGTCCAGAAGTACTCCTCGGCGAGGCGGCGGTCGACTGCTCGCCGTTCCGCACGCGGCAGTGCGACCTCGCGAGCCAACTCCTCGTAGCCGCGGGCTTGGTCCAGGAGCAGAGCGAGACGCTTCTCAAGCGCCAGGCCCTGCGCAGAAGCCGAGGAGTTCTCCTGGTGGACACGGTAGATGACGTGGACGTCGTCGTAGTACGCCAGACGGCAACCGGCAGCCAGCGCGCGGACCACCATCAATTGATCCTCGGACTCGTTGCGAAAGCTGGTGTCGAAGCGCCGGTCGGCGAAGATCCGCTGCCTCAGCAGCGAGTTTTGCAATCCGCAGAGCAAGCCGTGCCGAATCATGCATCGGGTCGCGGCCGGGTCGACGATGATACGCAGCCGGCCGCTCGAGCGATGACGCAGCTTCAGGAACGGACGTGGCCGGCCATTTTCGTAAAACGCGTTAGCCGCCAGCACTTCCCCGGTCGTCAAATCGACTCGCCGGCATGCGCCGTAGACCCAGTCCAACTCGGGGTGAGTCTCGAGAGCAGTCACGCAGTCCTCGAGATGGTGCGGCAGCCATAGATCATCGCTGTCGTAGAACGCCACATACCGACCCTGAGCGAGATCGAGTCCTGTGTTGCGTGCCCCATACGCCCCCTGGTTTTGCTGGTATTCGTAGCGGACATGCTGCGGAACGCCTCCGCTCAAGGCGGCGACTGCGGCCTGGGTATCGTCCGTGCTGCCGTCGTCGATGACGATTAACTCCCAGTCCGCGTACGTTTGCGCCCGGATCGCCTCGAAGGCTTGCGGGAGGAAACGCGCCCGGTTAAATGTTGGCAGGATAATACTGACCGTGGCCATTCCTAATGTACACCTTGAGCAATCAATGGCCCGACGGCTTGGCGCCGGTGGGGCTCGCCCTCGGGCCCATCACGGAAACCCAACCGGACAAGAGCCACGGCAGCGAACACGCAAGCGAACGGCAGGGTTGGAGCGCTAAAGCGCGTGAAGGCATCAATGCCGCTCGCGGCGCAGACTGCCAAGAAAAACGCAGCGAATAGGAGCAAGAGAGTAATCTGTACGGCTCGTTGCCGCGCGACCAGGAGCGCGCCTAGTAGACCGAGCACGATGAGAGCCCCGTTGAGATGCAACTGCAACGCGAACACCACGATTAGGAACGGATGGTTCCCCAACAAGCGATGCCACGCCCCATCCTCAAAACGGAGGAGGCCGCCCGTTCCAGGGGGCGTCCACGGGCGCAGTTTCAGCACGTCCGCAAACATGGCCGCGTCGTGGGAGAGGAACGCCTTCACAAGCCCGAGCGCACACGATTTGCACAGGTCGGCCGGGTAACGGCCCAGGACGGAGAAGAGCGCGCCGCGAGCTTGCAGATCCATCTCGACTGGGGAGAGTCCTTTCAAATGGTAATTCCACATATCGTCCGGGGTGTGAATGTTGAACTCCCGGGCGATCATCGCAGATGCAGTCTCCCGATCCACGTTATGGTGTATCTGATAGGCGCCTGCCCCGGTAAAGTGGATCATCACTACGGTATCATTCGTCGTAAGCGTAGCAACCCCGAAGGTCGCGTAGTTGCGAGCAATCCAGGGAGCGAGACAGACGGCCACCCCCAGGAGGAAGATCACGGTACGCGACGCTGCGCGGGCGAATCCATGGGCTCGGACTCCGGCGATCGCGAGAAAGCTGGCGATTAGAATGGGCAGATAAAGCCCGGCGGGACGGACCAGGATGGCAAGTCCGAGCAAGACGCCCGCGATGACATCGAGCCGGCGAGCTTGCTTTTGGCATGGATTCAAGGTCGCCGTGAGCGCTAACACGCTCAACGCGAGCAGGAAGAGGAATAGCATCTCGGACATTGCCTGGACATTAAGCGCCAGCAATGTGGGGTATATCGCCACAAGAAAGGCGGCAGCGCAGGCAACCCGTTCCCCGAATAAGGTGCCGGCGAGGGCCCACACCACTGCACAAAGTCCAATGTGAAGTATGGCTTGCACGCCGTAGATCAGCGCCGCACCTCCTATCAGGTCCAGACCGCCCGCGACTACGGGGTAACCCGGGGTTCGGAAGATGTCTGCGACGAATGGCGGTTCTGAGTTGCGCGAATAGGCCCCGTAAAGGAAAATGTTCCGACCCAACAACACGTATTGCCGGGCGTCCTGGTTCCCGTTGATGCGGTAATCGCGCATGTACTCGGGGTTACATCCCCAAATTGCCAGCAGGAGCGCCGCGTTAATCGCGGCGCAAGCGGCCAGGGGGACGGCCAAGGACCGCTTCGAGAGGCACGTCAACGCGGAAATCATTGAGCACCTATCCACGCGTTGAAATCGCTCGGTAGAGTTTCCCATTTGCCCCACCGATGAGATCGGTCGCAAAGGCGGATCAATCGGGTCGAAGATCGATCAGTCGAGCATTCTTCAACCATTGGACAGTCAGTTCAATCGCCCGGTGCGTCGGCACGATGGGCGCGAAGCCTAGGCGCCGGTGTGCCTTTTCTGAGTTCACAACTGCTGCGATCGGGTTCATGACCATGCGGCCAACGTCAGCCGTTGTGGCAGCATGAGGTTTATAGACGAGCGGACGGCCTGCCCCAAGCAGACGCTGTAGACGGCGCTCCAGCGTGGGCAGCCGCGCAAACATCCAACGTGGCGCCCTCCCCAACGGATCGGTCTGGAGGTACCGCTTAGCCAGCGCACGGGCCTCTGCAGAGGTGAAGAGTTCCTTCCAGGCCTGGAACCAAGACACGGCCCAACGGAGCGGAGGTCGCCGCACAGGCTGTGCTTCTATAGCAGGGGGGCCTAATGTCGCAGGCGGCAGCACGTCCAGCGCGCAGGCAAAAGCACCGTAGAACTCGCTCCAGGTCATCGAATCGCCGTCGCTGACGACAAACGATTCGCCGACGGCAGCGTCTGCCGGCGCCGCGAGAGCACACGCAATCGCTTGGACAAGGTTGTCGACGTAGATGAGATTCGCCACTCTGACATCTCCATCCCGCACGACCAAGGTCCCGCGCATTAGGTGCTGAAGCGGCCGCGTGATGAGCGTATTTCCGAACGGTCCATAGACGTTCGCCGGCCGCAGCGTGACCGCCGGCAGACCGGACCGCACGGCCTGCGCGATCACGCGCTCAGCCTCGGCCTTGCTTTCGCTGTAATCGTCGCCAGGATGAGGACGGCATGGCGTGTCTTCGTCGATTGTGCCGATCACATCCTTGCCATGGACCGCGACAGTGCTGACGTGGACGAAGCGGCGCACTCCTGCCGCCTTGGCCGCGTTCGCCAGGCGTTGGGTACCTTTGACAGTTACGTCAAAAACCTCCTTGCGGTTCCCGTACGCCGTGCCGATGGCGCAGTGAACAACTGCATCACATCCTTGCACCGCTTGGCAGAGCTCGTCGGGACGGCGCAGATCCCCCAGCACCATCTCGACCGGCAAGCGGGCAAGGCGGCTGGTGCTGCCCGCGCTGCGAACCAGGGCCCGAACATCCCAGCTCTCCCGGAGAGCTAGGATTTCCGCAACGCGACAGCCGATAAAGCCCGTCGCACCCGTCACGAGGACGCGCCCAGGCCGCACATCCTTGGCGGTCGCGGCAACGGTTCCGGCGGCCACTCGCTGCAAGCCTTCGTCAACCCAAGGTTCCGAGAGCGGTCGTACGGAGCGATAGCAACGCTCGATAAATCCGACGACTGGACGGGCCGACTCGGCATGGAGCCACGGTCGGCGTCCAGTCCGAATTGCGCTGACCCAATCGTCAAGTTGTTCTCGGTATGCCGCGAACCCGGTAGTCTCGGGTTCGTCCGCCCATCCCGCCTGAATCAGAACGGGGCGCGCGCAACCGCGCATTTCGTCCTCAACTTCGAGCCCGTGCGGCTTCAGAGTTACTCGGAAGCGGTCGCCGCTAGAAAACTCCAACACGCCGCGTTCGCACTCGATACGAACCGTGTTACGCAGCTTGCGCGTGCGGCTCAACTCCACGCGGCCGTTCACGATTCGACCGCCATGATGTAAACGAAGGCGCAACACACAGTCGGATTCAATTCCGCCGCGGGCGTTATCAAAGTAGTCGACGAGGTCCAGTTCGCCTGGTACTGCAAAGAGGATCTGATCGAGTAGATGGGGCGCCATGTCCATGAAAACGCCACCCCCGCCCGATGGCTTCCGCATGTTGGCAAGAGTTGTCAGCGGCCAGCCATAGACGCTACCCGCTTCGACGTCGAACTCCACCGGATCCCCAAGCAGTCGGCTGCTAACGAGTCCTCGCAACATCCGCATACTCGGGAAAAGTCGCCGGAACAGACCTACCGTAAGCACCACGTCCGCCTCACGAGCGGTAGCCAACATCGCGACGGCTTCGTCCTCCGTCAGCGCCAGGGGTTTTTCGACGAGCACATGGATACCGCGCCGCATAAGCTCGATGCTGCCCGGAGCGTGATGAACCGGCGGTGTGGCAACCACGGCACCGTCGACCCAGTCCGGGTGAAGCTCACTCGTGTCAGGCAAGATTCTTTCAATGTCGTACGCCTGCGCCAGTTCGGCAGCACGGGCGACGTCCCGATCGACCAGCGCAACGACGCGCACGTCGCCGCATCCCGCAAGTACCGGCAAATGAAACTCCCGAGCCATCGCGCCGCAGCCCACGACAGCCACGCGCAGCGGGCCCATCGTGGGCGGCGCCTGGACTCTTCTTTCAACGGAAGCAGTCTTCATCATTCCTGTGAATTCCCGGCCCATTTCTGGATCATCCCGTAGACCTTGCGGCGACCGACGGTTTTGTCATTGCACTCACCTCACCGACTGCCGTCGGCTCAGTGGTCGGATCCAGCCCCGAAGGTCCCCGAGGAGTTGCGCGGATGGGAAGAAACGGTCCAAACATGATCCACGCAGATCACACCGGGTGTGCTCGCGTAGGGAAGAATACGCCCACGGTATGGCCCTGGTTCAACATCGAAGAACGCGGCCCCTTCAACCTGATCCTCCAACTCGTGATTTCGCATAACGATCGTATTGATTCGATAGCGACCGGCACGTAGCGGTAGTTCGCCCAGCCGGCAAACGACGCGTTTCCCGAGAGTAACGTCGATCTGATCCTGCGGGCCCTTGCGCCAACTATCGAGGTTGGTCACTGGTGTGCCGCGCTGGTCGAAGATAGTGAAGGAGACATCCGCGTCGTACGGCACCGAGCTGAACTCAAATTCGAATTCTGCGGGCGACCCGGTGATCAGAACGCTCTGCGGTGACCCTGGGCCGAGCGCAATGTGCATATTCATGAGTCGAACACGGCCGGCGCCGTGGCGATCACGCCGTTCGGCCAGGTTCGTTGCGGCTTGCTGCTCCATTCCGCGCAGATAGGCCGCGACCGCCTCACGAATCGGGCAGTCAGCCGCCACCGACCCGTCGCGGAGCAACACGCCGCGCCGGCACAACGATTGCAGTGCCGCCATGTTGTGGCTCACAAACAGCACGGTCCGGCCGCGGCTGCCGATCTCTTGCATTTTTCCGAGGCACTTTTTTTGGAATTCGACGTCGCCGACCGCGAGGACCTCATCGACGATGAGAATCTCGGATTGAAGATGGGCGGCAACGGCGAAAGCCAAGCGAACGTACATACCGCTTGAGTAACGCTTAACGGGAGTATCTAGGAACTGCTCGATCTCGGCGAAGGCAACGATGTCGTCAAACGCACGGTCGATCTCCCGGCGTCGCATTCCGAGAATGCTGCCGTTCATGTAAACGTTTTCACGCCCTGTCAACTCGGGATGAAAACCAGTCCCTACCTCGAGTAGGCTGCTGATCCGACCCCGGAGCGCCGCCCTTCCGGCCGTCGGCTCGGTAATGCGGCTAAGGATTTTAAGGAGCGTAGACTTGCCGGCTCCGTTTCGGCCGATGATGCCGACCACGTCCCCTGGCATGACATCGAACGAGACGTCCTTTAGGGCCCAGTGCTCGACGGCCTCGTCCTGGCGGTTCCGCCGGTCCGCCAGGCGACGCAGACGTTGCCAGGGGACCGCGACCGCGTCGACCAGCGTTTCGCGGATCGTCCGATAAGGGCCGCTCTGTTGGCGGCCGAGCCGATACAACTTGGACAGGTCTTCGACGCGAATGGCGGGTTTCATCGAGGGTGTTTGGGTGCCTCACTCTTTGAGGGGTGTTTCCCCCGGGCCTATCGACACGTTGGCGATACCGATCCAATCGCCCTCGCGGCACCCCTACAGGCATCATGTTCGGCTGGGGCCATTGCCCCGATCTTGAGCGTGCCGAGCCCCGCAAGCGTAATATAATAGGGTAGTTCCACCCCATCCACGGTGACGAACTGAGCGGAAACCACAAAACCGACCAGTGACGCGATCACCATCCGGGCCATTGCCGGCGACCAGGGATCCTCGGATTGGCCTGCTCGCCGCAACGGCCAAAGCCTGAACATGCAAAGCGCGTAATAGGACGCCAGACAGAAGATGCCTGGCAGACCAAGTTCCGCGGCCATTTGCAGCCACGTCGAGTGGGCCGCCATCTTGGGCAAGCCGTACTGGGGGGCTGTGAGTGGCCAGTGGTTTGGTCCCACGCCCAAGGGATGTCTCGCCACCGACTGAAGGCAGGCACTCCAATGATCCAACCTCTTCCCTCCCTTGTCCTTGCCGCTCTCTCCCCCCTCCACGGCTTCTTCGAAGATTGTGCCGAAGCGATCCTGCACCCCCTGGCCCGCCAATCGGAAGACGAGCAAGGCGGCGAGAATGAAGATCAGGTAGTCCTTGGGTTGTTTGGGAACGAGCAGGAAAGACGCGATCCCCGTCACGATCAACGCCACCATACCCCCGCGCGAGTTGCTGAATAGGACAACGTGGGCCATCAGCGCTGCCAGTCCGAACGCCAAGCCCTTCTGCCACCACTTTTCCGCGTGAATTCCGAGGAAGAATGCCATCCCAATGGACGTCACCATCGTGATGGCGATGCCGTTGTTGTCCAAGCCGCCGTGTGTGAACTCCGTGGGATCGAAGACGGTCGTGTAATAGGTGAGGTTGAATTCGTACGCCAAGTATCCCTGCGACAGGACGATTACCCACACCAGCTGCTTCACCTTCGCCATCGAGTCAATCAACGAGATGCCGACAAGGACAGGCAGAAGAATTTTCGCCATCGGCTCAACCGGTACCCATCCGGCCTCTTGGTCCGCGGCCGTAAGAGCGCCAGCCACGGTGACAAGCCAGTAGCCGCACAAGGCTAGAATGCTGCCCCGGGCCTTACCCAAAGTCCACTTACCACAGCCGTTGAGGATCCAGCCGCCTAGCAGCCCCAGTGCCACAATTCGGCTGTAGTTTCCCGCGGGCACAATCCAGGCCCAGAGGGAATCTGGCTTGATGATCGAAAAACAGACGTAAATCAAGAACCCGACATACGGACGAAAAAGGGTGACGATCACCCCGCCGTAGGTGAGGGCATAAGTAAACAGGAGAGGTTTCACGCGTGCGTTTCTGTCCCGGTCTGCGATCGATCAATGGGTGATATTGACTCAATTGACGTGCTGGAGCTCGGCGCGAGAACGTTGTCGGTCCCGGGTGTTCTGCCGTAGGCGCGGGTGCGCGGCGAGGAACGGTCCGGCTGCCAGGTAGTCCAAGTTACCGAGGAGGAAGGCACGCACGGCGTCATCCGGCGAGCAGACAATCGGCTCCTCGTGCATGTTGAAGCTGGTGTTGATGACTGCGGGGATACCCGTTCGCCGGTGGTATTCCGTTAGGATCTTGCAAAAGCTGGGGTTGCTCCGCGCGCTGACCAACTGCGGTCGCGCCGTCCCGTCGACGTGGACAGCCGCTGGACATTGCTGCCGCATCTCCTCCTTGCAGTCAAACGTAATCGTCATAAACTCCGCCGTCTTTTCACAGCCGCTGACGTTAGTGAACAGCCGGTGCGCCTCGCTGGCGAGAACCGCCGGGGCGAACGGCATAAACTCGGTCCGCCCGAGCTGATGGTTTAGCCACTGATTTACTTCAGGGTCACGAGCCGGGTAGAGAACCGAACGATTTCCCAAGGCACGCGGGCCATACTCCATCCGGCCATTGAACCGCCCAATGATGTGGTCTTGCGTCAGCAGATCAGCGACGCGATCCTCGATGTCATCAACCGACTCGTACCGCAGGTCCGCGCGGCGGAGGGCTGCCTCGATCTCGGAGCGAGAGTACTCAGGGCCGTAATAAACGTTCTCAAGTGACTGGCCGGCGCACATGGCGAGGCCGGTGGCGAGCATGGCGGCCCCGGTGGCACAGCCACCGTCTCCCATGTTGGGATAGACGAACACCGACTCCACCCCGTCGATCTCGCGGATGCGTTGGTTCAGCTTGACGTTTGCATGCACACCGCCGGAGACTGCGATCTTGGTGAGCCCTGTCTTTTTCATCCAGTAGTGAACCGTCGTTGTGGCGACGTCTTCAAGCACACGTTGGTATGCGGCGGCCACGTCGCGCTTCGCGAACTTCCCGGCCAACGCACGGACAAAGAACTCGTTCAGACCGGCGCGGATGCGGATGTCGCCGTCATGGCACTCGAACCGATCGAGCAGCACCTGGCGAAGGTGCTCGGGCTTGCCGTAGGCCGCCAGACCGACGATTTTGCCCTCGTGGCGCATCGGCTTGAAACCGAGGCCGCTCGTGACTTGTTCGTAGAAGTGACCCAACGAGTTGGGGAAGTCAAAGCGATGCAGCGGCTTCACGCCGTCCGGGCCGGCGACATAAATGCCCCCACAACACCCGGAGCCGTAACCGTCGAACGTTACCGTTAGGGCACGGTCGAATCCCGACGCAAAGAAGGCGTTGGCAGCGTGCGTGTCGTGGTGGTGGTAGCGGCGGAGCTTTTGGTCGAGGCCGTATTCGGCCAGGCCGGCGAGCAACTCCCGTGTGTACTGATGATGTTCCGCCGTCGCGACTTTGATCCATTGCCGAAATGAACGACGGTGAACCTGCCAGTCAAGCCACGGAGACGTGGAAGCCGAACGGTACACCGCTCGCTTCAACCACGGTTTGCAGGGCATGAATTCAGAACTCTCGGTCGCCAGGCCGGGAATACGCTGGCGGCGGTCCAATGCGTAGCCGTTGGAACTGACAGCGTGCAGCCGGCGGAGCGACTCCGCCGTGCAGTTGGACCGATGGACGCGGCTATCTTTTGCCAAGGCCTCGCGCATCAGACGCTCTTCGCCTGTCCCGTCGAAAAAAGCGTAGGCGACGGCGTCGATCGAAGCGGGGTCCCACCCCGTTCGCTCCAGGCCAAGGCGTACCGCCCGGTGCGGAAAGCCGCCCTGGAGCTTTACGCGGCTGAGCCGCTCTTCGCCGCACGCGAAGACGACACGACCGCTGTCCATGAAAGACGCGGTAGCGTCTTTGTCGAGCGGACTAATTCCGAGAACCCGCATGGTGCAATTCCTCTAGCTTAATCGCTACCTGAGTGACGGTCGCCGGCTGGAATTCCGGCCACCGGGCGAGCGCGGCAAAGACCTCGTTCATGTAGCTGAAAACCCGGTCTTCATCAGCCTGGGTGGGAGTCAGTCCGTTCATCCCCGCCATCAGGGACGAGCTGTGAACCGTAAAACAGATGCACGGCAAGTTTATGCGTCGCAGCATGTCCAGGAACGGAATCATGTTCTCGCCGAGAGGCAGTTCGAAATTGAGCCAAACGCGACGCACCAGACCGGCGCGCTCGGCGATGCCGATCAAGCGCAGCTTACGCACCCAGGTGTGTTCGATTCTGTCAAAAAGTCGCTGCCAGAGGCGAAACGGCCGCCTGGTGAACCCGAGCGTCAGCGGGATCTCCCAGAACGGCTGGTCCGCGTCATGACGCGGAGGCAGGCGTACGGGGTACAAATCGCGCTGCCGGAAGTCGGGAGCGCCTTCGTCGTTCCACGTCGTATAGGGCACCACCGACGCGTCGACAAGAAATCCCTTGTTCCGCAAAAAATCCTGCACAACTGGGCCGCTCGAATAACGCCCGCCCCGAAAACTGGTCGGCCTCAGTCCATGGCCGGCGAAGCGTTGATAAACACTGCCCAGCTTTCGCGTGATTGTCTCGGGCGGCAAGTTGTGGATGAATGTGTCTCGGACTTCCACCGGCTTGTCTGGATCAAGGGGCGGTGTGTTCCAGGGATGAATGTGCATCCCGATTTCCACACTCTCTTGTCGCGCTACGTCGAGCAAAATGTCCCGAGCTTCGGGAGCGTCGAATACCGCCTGGTTCGTGAAATAGGTCGTTGCAACGCCGTGGCGGGCACACAGTTCTTGCAGCTTTGGTAGGCGCCGGATGTTCTCAACGGATAGGTTTCGAATCGGCCAACCGGCATCCCAGTGCCACTCCTCCTCCGTGTCGACCGTCATCGTGTACAGCGTAGACACCGGCGCTGGTTCCTTGAGCCGCTCGTACCCGCTAGGATTAGATGACGTCCGCGAACGTGCGTTCGACACGACGGAAATAGAGACAGCCGATGCAGAGCAGACCGAGACTCACGCTCGCGGACACCGCCAGTGCGTAGAGGTCGAACGGACCGCCCAATACCGCCGCCCGGAAATTAGCGATCAGTCCATATGCCGGATTCAGCGGCAATAGTGCTTGCCAGCGTGGGCTTCCGAAGGCTTCGGCGCTCATATAAATGCTCGGCGTCGCAAACATCCAAAGCTGAACCATGAACGGCACCACGTAGCGGAAGTCGCGGTAGGCGACGGTCAACGCGGACAACAAAGCTCCCACGCCGGTAGCCGCGACCAGCAACCCCAGCGACACGACCGGAACCACCCACAGATCCCAAGTCGGTGCGACCCCGTAGAACAGCATCATCGCCAAGAGCATCCCGAATCCGATCAAGAAATCGACCATGCTGGCGCCGACCGCTCCCACAGGAATGATCAATCGGGGAAAATAGACCTTGGTTACGAGATTCTGGTTTCCGACGACGCTCTGGCTGGCGGAAGCGATCGCGTTTGAGAAGAAGTACCACGGCAAGAGACCAGCAAACACGAAAAGCGGATACGGCGCCCCACCTGCCGGCATCTCGGCCAGTCGGCCGAAGAAGAGGCTGAACACCACCATCGTCGCGAAGGGCTGCAGGATAGCCCACGCGGCTCCGAGCACCGTCTGCTTGTACCGGACCTTGATGTCACGCCACGTCAGGAAATAAAGCAGTTCCCGATACCGCCACAGCTCTGCCAGGTTGACGAGGCGCCAGCCGGGAGTTCGCTCGATGATCGTCAGGGGAAGATCGGTTTCCGCCGATGGACGGGGCGAGCGATCGGACGCGCTGGGATCTTGGTGGCTGTCCAAGGCCATTTCAACGACAGAGCTCAAATCTCGCACCTCGACACTTCGGAACGCACAGGTTAGACACCGGGCGCGCACTCCGTGCCCGTGGGTAGCAGGCGTTCTGAGACGTTAACTCTTCCGCGAATGAAGCTTAGGGCACATTCCTGGCGAGCCCGTTGGCGGCAGACTCGCGATTCGCGGACCTTCAGGTGGTCAAACGTAGGGGCCAGGTGCGAGAGGAGGCGACAACGCGGACAGCGTGAGTGTAACCACGCTGTGGTCGAGCACCGGCAAAGACCCTCCTGATACGCATTCGGTTCATGCTTCAATGGCAAACTCCGTACCGGCGAAGAACTCTTCGCAACACCGTCCAACCGACCTGAACGTAAACTATTACAAAAAAAGGTCTTGTGTAATGGAACGATGCGGTCACGTTGGTGCCAAGGGTCTAGTAGGTGCTTACAGGGGAGGGGAATGCCGACGTGCGGCGGTTGACACTGATAATAGCGGTAATCAATGAGAGATTAGCCGCGGCACGCCCCGCTGGCGGGCGCTGTCGGATGGCTAGGATTGTAACAAATGGAGACCACGGTCCCACTTCAGCGGAGAGCGACGCAAGCGATCTACCCAGAGCGAAGCACGTACGTGTCGCGCGAAGCAGAAACCCAGCCAGGCTCCGCCGCTCGCGATGAAGATATCCGCAGTGCTCGGCGCTCGGGACGGCAGGAAGTATCGGCCTGTTTCAATTCCGGAAGCAAGCAAGAGTGCGACAATAACAACTGCTGTCGCGGTCCCAGCTCGATAGCTATCCTTCACGAGGATGGCAGCCAAGCCCCCCAGCGGTGCGAAAGAAATCGCCTTTAGTAGGAACAAGTCCAGCGCGTGGTACTTGCTGCCCCAATAGTAGTCGGCGAGAGGTATCCAGGTCATTCGTCGAAAACCGTAGAGCGGCAGGTCCTCCGAGTCAGCGGTAAACTGGGCTGGATCGGTGGTAAAATCAAACGGCCGCCAGTAGAGGTAGCCGATGGCTGCCAGCCAAGCCAGCAGGAGAAGTCCACACCAAGCGCGCCGCCAGCGCTGCGCTGTTTCAGAGGTCGGCATCTCCAAGCTCGATGCCGCAAACTGTTGCCAATGCGCACGGAAGAAACGCCCGACGCGCCAGCCGAGCAGCACACCGAGGGTCCCGGTGAGGATGTCGGTTGTGTCGAAATAGCGCGAGTAGACGAATAGCTTGAGGGCCGAGACCCCCGTGGCCATACAAACGCCGAAGAATGTCACCGCCGTCCAGGATCTTTGGGTTCGCCGCATTCGCCGTGGCGCGAGCAATTTCAGAAAACCTATCGGCACAAACAGAGCGACATGGCTCATCCACTTGACGACCGCACTGGGATCCAAATCGAACGCGCGCCCAAACGGCATCAAACAGATTTTTCCTTCACTGTATTTTGCCGCCAACTCCTCAGGCCGTACCGTGAAGTCGAACGGCGGTCTTAAATCTCAATCGCAATCGCTGGTAGGGGTTTTCCCGAGGAAAACCTCGCTGGGAGTCCGAAAACCGAGGCACGCGCGGGGGCGGTTGTTGAGTAGGTTTTCCACCTGCCGCACCTCGTAATGGGAGATGTCG
>JBGQKZ010000094.1:0-26854 GCA_041499805.1 Gemmataceae bacterium | reverse complement strand
TCATGGCGGAGAACGGCTTCTTCAGCTGCGCCAACCGGCGCACATTTCTCCCTTTACCAGCTGGGGCTGGAAATCTCCCTAAACTGAAGAAATTAAAAAGGTTATTGCAAAAAGACCGGCACAAGTGTTAGTGGCGTTGCCCAGCTCGCTGAGGCGAGGTGCAACCCCAGGGCCCGCAATCGGCTTGCTTCAGCTTTCTCCGTGTGGTGCCGACACGGCTGACCAAAGCGGAGAGTGATTTACTTTCTGGGATGCCCGGCCCGAAGATTGGGCGAGATGATCCACACGCGAATACCGAGTACGCGAAGAGCAGGGCGCGAGCGCAAATGGGCTGACCGCCGGTGGGGCTGTCCATGAGATGTCCCCGACGGAAGAAGTGAGTGCGGCTCGCGCGGATCGGCGAACTGGCTGACCTGTCGTTTGCCAAACTCCAAGCGGGTAATGGCCGCCGAGAGCTGCTGAACGTGCGATGAGGCCGCACTCAAGACGTAGGTCAACCGAAGGTGAGCCGACCGTGGGTCGTGGTGGCGGTGCCTTTCTCTGGATGTGCCCAATCCAGTCACCGGCCGATCGCGGTTTTTCGCGACCGCTACTTCGGCCAGCGAGGATGGCTCGGTAGGCATCAGTTCCCCACGCGGCCGATGAGAATCTTGTTTCCTAATTGCACGTCGTAAACCACCTCCTTGTCCACTTTCTTGCCTTTGCGGTCCTGCAGCGAAAGCGCCACGCGGCAGCGGACGTGGGGCGTTGTTTCCTGGGTTTGCTTCGCCTCGATCGCCAGGAAGCTCAAGAGGCGACAGCCCGCTTTCCAGTCGGGGTCTGTAACTTGGATAGATTGCTTGGGGTCTTCAAATCTGCTGGCCGGTTCGCCTCTCGTCCAGGCGTCGAGGACCCGGTCCACGATGGCCTCAGCCTTCTCGACTGGTTGCTGGGAGGACCCACAGCCTTGCGCGGCCAGCGTCGCGAGACCGAGCGCGGCGACAAAGAGCGAGCAGAAGAACTTCCTGGGCATTGCCCATTCCTCCGGCATAAGCGAGGGAATTGGCCCGGCCTACCCGATCGGAGGAGATCAGGCAGGCCGAGCCTTGGTTGTCGGTAAACGTGAAAAAGACGGATCAATAATCCGAAATCACTTTGCCGTCGTTTCTGCACGCCAGCTTCTGAAGCGTGTCCATATCGACCCCGTTGGCCAGCGCGACGACGTGCCCGTCGCAAAAGAGGAACTGGCAGACGCCTGGGTGCCAACTGCCGAACTTGCAGTGCCACGGCCCGGTCAGATCGTTGGGTCCTTGACCCAGGTTCCAATTGGTTTGACCCGCGATGCGCGAGAAGTTACGGGGAAAGTCTCCGTTCCAGATCGCCCCTTCGCCCCACGACGGGCCGCTCTGGCCCTCTTTGCTCCGCACGGAGTGCTTCTCACCGATCAGGAACGTCTGGCTGGTTCCGTCCGTGATGTCCTTCAACGCCGTCTGCGATTGCGAGGAGATGACCTGGCCGCTGCCGTTAACCTGGGAGCTGGCATAACACATCGGCCCCTGACACAAGGGATGGTCGACGATGGCGTTATAAAACTGGCCGCCGTTGCAAGCGTAGTCGCCCTGCGTTCCGGGGTGCTCCTGAGAATCAGGGATGCCGGTGCTCGACACCTCGAACTGTGTGCTCGCCATGGCGCTGCGCCCGCGACTTGGGCAAACGTATGCCCGCACGATCGCATTCTGCACGGTGAGCGGCTGCTCGTAATACGTCCGGCTCAGGTCCCATTGTTTGTAAAGAGCGTCTTGCTCCAAGTACGGAAGGATGATCACGAACCAGGTGGCGTGCTGAGGTCCCACTCGACTGGGAGGCAACGCCTTGTTCACGTCGTGGTAGTTGTGGATGGCAAGGCCCATTTGCTTGAGGTTGTTGTTGCAGGTCGTCCGGCTGGCCGCCTCGCGGACTTTCTGGACGGCGGGCAGAAGCAAGCCGATCAGGATGGCGATGATCGAGATCACGACCAACAGTTCGATAAGCGTGAATCCGCGGTACTGCCTCCGTTGCGTGCGCATAGCAATTCCTTTCCGATTAGGTTGTGCTAAAGAGGATGCTTCGTACAAAAAGCAGATTTCGTTTCGGGGCGTCAAGGCGCTACGGCGGACGGGACCCGACCGCGGGGCGGCGATCTGTGGCTGACCGCGCGCGAGCTGGCACGCAAATGGGGCGACGAAGCCCTGAATCGATACGCAGGGCCACGGCGATCACGCCAGCTTGGCGCGCAAGTGGGATCGGTGGGGTCGAAGAGAGCCGGACACGCCGTCAAGCGACTAGAGAAGTCAGGTAAAACCGCTGACGGAAGCGCGTGGGCCGCGAAAAAAGTGACGAGATGTTATCAGGAGGTAGCGCAAACGAGTTCGTTTAGCCATAACATACTTCCCGAGGTCCTGACTACTGTCTATGGGCCGGCGCGTTGCTTGTCAACAGAAACCTCGGGAATTGGCGACACGCTGTGGCGTTGACGTAGGATACTCGCGGCCTTTACAGCGGCGGCCAGCTTGGCTTCGGCGACCTGAGTTGGGGCGAGGGGACTATCGGCGAACGTGGCGAAACCGCAGTCCGGATTCAGCAGTACGCGCTCCGGCCCGAACAGGGCAATGGCTCGCTCTGCCCGGGCGACGATCTCATCCACCGGCTCCACGGCGTCCACCTTCTGATTCACGACCCCGAGCCCCAGACGACAGCCGGCCGGCAGGTCGCGCAGGACGTCTAATTCGCCCGCACGGGGCGTACACATCTCCAAGAAAAAAGTACCTACCGGGACAGTTCGCAGCAGCGGTACCAGCGGCCGGTAATCGCCGCGTAGCGCCACACGCTCATCACGCGACCAGTTGCCCCGGCAGACGTGCAGGGCCAGGCGGCCGGCCGGCAGCCCCGCCAGGACTAGGCTGAGCAAGCGTCCGGCGAAGGCCAATTCCTCATCCGGGGCGCGGCGAGCACCCAGCGCCCCGCACATGAAGCTGCGATTCTGGCTCGGCCGACCGAGCACTACCTCCGTTAACACTGGCTCATCGAGCTGCACGAGGGCGGCGCCGGCAGCAAGCAGGGCCTGGACTTCCGTGCGGAGAACGCGGACAACGTCTTCGGCCAGTTGTTCACGCTGTTCGTAGACGCGGTCCGAGACGCATTCCAACCACATGGTTCGCGTCAACAGGTAAGGACCGGGCAAAGCGACCTTGACCGGTTTCCCGGTGAGCGTTTGCGTGAACGCGAGCTCATGCACCGCTAGCGGCCGGCTACGGCCCAGCCTGCCGAGCACTACCGGGTGACGCACCGACTCGGCGGGCACGTCCAGAGCGCGCAACTCTTCCGCAAACGTCTCCGGGTCATCCACGTAAGGCAACAAGTCGGTGATCGGCACTAGCTGGCAGTTATCGAGTCGGCTACCAACGAAACTGGCATAGCTATCGCGCCGCTGCTCGCCATCGGTCACAACGTCCACGCCGGCCCGCACCTGGGCAGCCACCGCCAGGCGGACCGCGTCGTCGGCGGTTTGCTGGAAGGCGGCCTCGCCAAGACGACGCTCCAAGTATTCATGGAGGGCTTGCAGCATCCAGCGCGGCCGCGGCCAACTACCGATACTCATGACCGCCAGCGGTGGGATCGCCGGTGCGGGCTGCTGCCGGCAGGCTGCGAGCGAGCCGTTGTCGGCTTCGACCCGGCTCCCCGTGGTCTGCGCCAGCGGCGCTCGGCCCGCTGCTGACGATTGGTCGCCCGGCGACCCCTTGCAGACCAGATAGCTACGCTGGTCTCCGCGACGAACGCAAGACACCAACGCGTTGCCGGTCAAACGCGACCAGGAAGGGAGATCTTCCTCGACAGAGGACTCCGTGGACAGGATTTCCAGGAATTGGCCGCGCGCGAGCGGGTCCAGATGCCGGCGCATGAGCAGCAACAGTCCGTCGCCGCAATCCAGGTCGCCACCATCGAAACTGGCATCGGGAACGTAACAGTGACAATCGACCCATTCCATGATCGCTTTACCCTAATAGGAAATGCACGGCGATCCGTTGGATAGGAATTCGACCAACTTTGCGCCACCGACGATTACCGCCCCAGCAATCAACTGGTTCTCATCGAGTTTGCGCTTTTTGAAGCACGGCGAACAAACGTAGATCTTTCCTCCCGCAGCGGCAAAGTTGGCCATCAATTCCCCCAGCGGCGCGAAGCCCTCTTCACGGACATCATCGGCGTACCCCTTTTGGGCGAGCCGAACTCCCTCCGTGCTGAGAAAGACAACGCTCTCCTTGTCCGACGCCACTGCGGCGTTGGCGACGACGAAGGCCACCGTCGCCTTGTCGGCATTATCCTTGGCGCATGTCAGGCTGACACAGAACTTTCCAGCCATTGGTCATGGCTCCTTTCGCTGAACAAAGTAATCGGGGTGGGTCGCCCCCACGAGGCGGTGACCGGTAAGCCGGCACCAAGCCGGCAGGTCCTCGCGCGCTGCGGGGTCGCGGGCGATTACTCGTAAGACCACGCCAGGACGGAGTTCGTGTAGCTGGCCACGCAGTGCTAGAACGAGTTCACCGCAGCCCAAGTCGCCCGCGTCCCAGACGGCAGCCGCCGAAATCTCGGAGAGGCTTTTCACGCTACGCCGCGGGATCGGCTGGGCGGGAGTCGGCCCGTCGAAGCGCGAAAGGCAGGCGGGCAGAAGCGTCCGCGGCATCCCTTCGCGGTCGCTGGCGACGTCCCACGCCTTCCGATAGCAGGTCCGATACTGGATGTATTCTGCGATTCGTTCGCGGAGTTCCAGCGTGGAGCAAACAAGCCCTTTCGCCAGACAGGCCAGGCAACGCGGTGCGTTCTTCAGGCCCAGCGCCACATTGCAGAGCACCTCGTGGCCGCATAAACCACGCCGACACTCCATGCAGCCAACCCCTTCCAGTCGGTCGAGGTCTTGCAGCAACGCGATCGGCGGAGCCGAATCGTCGCCATCCACTGGATCATCACGCAAATTCATCAGTACAAGCTCCGGCAGATGAAGCGAACGTCGCGTTCAAGCCAGCCTTGCCTCCGCGTAGCGTGTCCACGCTTTGATGGTTCATTTCCTGCGGACGACTCACGCCAACTCGGAATGAACGTGAAACGACCGAAGAGTGCCGGCGGTTGATGGAATAGAGCGGCCACGCCGTCAGGAGCAGTGACGGCTTCAGGTAAAGCCCGGATAAATGGGTCCGGCGATTACGCTTACGGAAACCGTGGTACTGCGCGAGAGCAAATCAGCAACGCACGGCAAGAGATTCACGGAACGGTCTCACTAAGAACGACTGAGAAATGCTATGAATAGACAGGTCTCTTCGTCAAGCAGAACCCAATATTCCCGCGTCACTTCAATCACGGCGATGGAACGCGGTCGATGGGGATCTGGGCCGAGTGCGCTTTTGGACCAAATAGCGAAAAAAGATCGTCCCGGCCGGCGCGAGAGCCGTTGCCAGGGGCCACACTGGACTGAAGTAGGGACCGCGTCCAGCGGCGGACGGGGCGAGCCGGCCGCACCGTGGCGCCGGGGCGGGTCGCCGCCGCCGTCCGCCACGGTTCCGCTTCCTTCGTCGCCGCGAGCCGGCGCGCGGCGCCCGCCGGCGCCGCCTTTGCCTGACCGGCGTGCGGCCGGACGCGGACGAGCACGGGCCCGATCAAGCATCACGGCCCCATGAAAAAGTTGACGCGATCGGCGTGCGGGGTGCAGTGCCGTGATAGGCTGACCGGCGCGGCAATACGTTGACCGGCGCGGTGATATGCTGACCGGGAAGCCGTGATTTGCTGACCGGCGGGTCACCTCACGCAGTTGTTCGGCGGCGTTTGGGTTTCGGTGCCTAGATCCACGAAATCCTCATCCTTAAGCGGGACAACACCTGCTGCACGGAGTCCCTAAGTTGACGCTTGTTTCGGCCCACGTCCTGCGGCAGCGCCGCCGGGGAAACGCCGCGGGCGCCAGAACGAGAAAAAAAGACGGAATCAAACGGCCTCGTTCGAGGAGTACTAAGAGACCGTGCTTCCCTCGGAGAGCGCCTGATGGCGAGTAAAACGCCGAGCCCCCTGAGCGAATTCCTGAGCCCGACCGCTGGTCCGCTTGCGGAATCCGATACAGCCGACCGGGAACTGCTGGAGCGTTTCGTGACCGCACGGGACGGCGCGGCTTTCGCGGCGCTGGTGCAGCGGCACGGGCCGATGGTGCTCGGCGTTTGCCGGCGCCTGTTGCACGACGCTCACGAGGCCGAGGACGCCTTCCAGGCGACGTTTCTGGTGCTGGTCTCCAAGGCCCGGTCGATTGGCCGGCCACAGTTGCTCGGGGCCTGGCTCCACGGCGTGGCGTACCGTACCGCCGCCCGAGCCCGGCAGGCCGCGCGAAGGAGAGCCCGCGCAAGAGAGGCGACGACCATGCCCGATAGTGATCTCGCGGTCGAACTGGCGTGGCGCGAACTGCGCCAGGTACTGGACGAAGAGTTGGGCAACGTGGCAGAGAAGTATCGCGCGCCCCTGGTGCTGTTCTACCTGGAGGGCAAGACCACCGTGGAAGTGGCCCGGGAACTCGGCTGTCCGAAAGGCACGGTGCTATCGCGGCTGGCACGGGGGCGGGACCGGCTCCGCGCTCGGCTGGTGCGGCGCGGCATGGCGTTCTCGGTGGGGATCACGACGGGCACGCTGCTGGCAAAGGCGGCGCCGGCGGCGGTGCCGGCGGACGTAGCGCAAGGGACAATCCAGGCCGCGGTGCAGACCGCGGCGGGCCAAGCGGCCGTCGGCACCATCTCGGCGACCGTCGCCGCTCTGACGAAGGGAGAGTTGCGAGCCATGTTTCTGAACAAAATGAAAGTGGTGGCGGCCGCGTTGCTGGTCCTGTGCGTCGCCACGGCGATTACCGTCGTCGGCGTGCGGCAGGCCCTCGCTGACAAAAAGGAAGCTCCGAAAGACGAGGAGAAGATCCTGGGCGCTTGGGCCCTCGTCTCTTACGAGGAGGGAGGGCAGAAAGCGCCGGAAGAGGCGATCAAGGACGCCAAGGTGATCATGACCGACGACGGCAAGATGACCGTGAAACACGCGGATGGGAAGGTGGTGGAGGGAACCTATAAGGTCGACCCCGCCAAGCAACCGAAAGAGTTCAGCTTCACGAACGACAAGGGTGAAACGATGCTCGGCATTTACAAGCTCGACGTGAACACCCTGACGGTGTGCTACGACAGGTCCGGAGGCCCACCGGCCGAGTTCGCCAGCAAGGCGGGCACAACGGTCGTTCTCGAGGTTCTCAAGCGTGAAAAGAAATGACGGCGCCGCAACGCCCCAAGGAGCACCGAGAATCAGCTTCGCATCGAGGAAGAAGCGGTTCCCTCTCTTTACTTACGAGCGGGTTGGCAATGCGTGAGCGGTTGTGCGAAGCACTGCTACGGGCTGGCAAGTTTGAGGCAGTCCCGCGCGTTTCCCGCGGGCCAGCCGCTCCCTGATCCGCCTGCCGTACCGCAAGTGCGCTTTTTGCGTGAAAGTCGCACTTGGCCGAAGCCCCGGCTCCTTGCGAACCTGAGCGATGTGAACCTCCATCATCGCAGATCGCAGGTAGGCATGGCAGCGCGCCTAACATGGGTCTTCCCTTGCGTCCACTTATCCCGGAATTTCCACGGGTCTTCCCGGAAGCACGCTGCGTCACCAATGGGCCGGGTCCGACAGGAGGCGCCCGGCGTCGCCCAGAAACCGATACAATACCGGACGGTCCCTGCCGGTGTCATTGTCGAGGAACGTGCGATGAAGACCTTAGTGGCGTTGGTGACCGCGGGAATCGTCGTGGCCGCTGCAGTCGGCGCGGACAAGCCGCTTTCTTGGCCCCAGTTCCGCGGGCCGGGCGGATCGGGTGTCGCGGAGGGGCAAAAGCCGCCAACGGAATTCGGGCCCGAGAAGAACCTACGCTGGAAAGTTGCGGTCCCGAGCGGGTTGTCGTCACCCATCGTCGCTAGCGATTACCTTGTCCTCACCGCGTTTGAAAACGGGAAGCTGTACACCATCGCGTATCGCCGGGGGGACGGCAGCGAAGCGTGGCGGCGCGAGGCGCCGTCCAAGGAGATCGAGCGGTTTCACAAGTCGGAAGGGAGCCCTGCCGCATCCACGCCCGCTACGGACGGCGAGAGAATCGTTGTGTACTTCGGGTCGTGCGGGTTGCTCTGCTATGACCTGACGGGGAAGGAGCAATGGAAGGTCGGAATGCCGCCCGCCGTCATCCCCGGCAACTTTGGCAGTGGCACGTCGCCCATCCTTGCGGACGGCCTGGTGGTGCTGGTGCGGGACGAGTTTACGGATCCGCGCATTCTTACCTTCGATGCGGTCACCGGGTCGCCGCGCTGGAAACAGAAGCGAGAATCGCGGGTGTCCTACTGCACGCCGGTCGTCTGGGAAACTCCGAATGGCAAGCAGATCGTGGCGGCGGGGCACGGCCGGATGATCGGCTACGACTTGCAGACCGGCGCCGAGAAGTGGTTCAAGCCCGGCATGCCGTCAGGGCCGTGCGCCTCGCCTGCCGTTGGCGACGGCACACTCTTCTTCGCCGGTTGGTCGCCTGGCGGGCCGGACGACAAGTCGTTTCAACTGCCGACATTCGACGCCGTGCTCAAGCAAGCCGACGCGGAAAAGGATGGAGTGCTGTCGCGTGAGAAGGCACAAAAGACTTTCGCCAAGGACATGTTCGATGCCGTTGACGCCAACCGGGACGGCGTCGTTACGCGCGACGAGTGGGATGCAGTGATCAAGTTCGTGGCCGAGGGCAAGAATAGCGCGTTCGCGCTGAAGCCCGGCGGGACCGGGGACGTGAGCGGCTCGAGCGTGCTCTGGAACAGAGCCAAGGGAATGCCGTATATATCTTCCGGGATCGTGGTCGGCGGACAGTACGTCATGGTGAAGGACGGCGGCCTTGTGACTGCCTACGATGCGCGGACGGGCAAGGAAGTCTACGTCCAGGAACGAGCCGCTGCCTCTGGCCGCTATTACGCCTCACCGGTCGCCGCCAACGGAAACATTTATTTCACGTCGCTTGATAGTGGCGCGGTCACTGTCCTGAAAGCTGGGACGGACAAGCCGGAGGTCATTGCCAGCAACCCCGGCCTCGGCGAGCGCGTGGCGGCGACGCCGGCTATCGCGGACAATGCGCTGTATATCCGGAGCGAGAAGCATCTCTACGCGTTTGGCGATGAGAAGAAATAGACCTGGTCAGCAAACTGCCCATACGATAGCGATTCCCGCGCGTGGCACTTGGAATTTATCTTCCGCGCGTCGGGGGGGGGCGTGTCGCGCATGCTAACGATTTATGTCGGTGCCGACGCGTGTCCCGTCAAGGAAGAAGTGTACAGGGTCGCACGCCGCTACGACGTGCGCGTCGCCGTCGTCGCCAATGCGCCGCTGCGGATACCGGCCCACCAGTTGGTCGAATGTGCGGAGTGCCCTGGGTTCGGGGCCGCTGACGATTGGATCGCCGAGCGCGCCGGGTTAGGCGACATCGTGATAACGGCGGACATCCCCCGGGCCGCACGCTGCTTGGCCAATCATGCCGTAGTTCTCGACCCGAAAGGCCGCGCGTTCACGGAGAGCGAGATCGGCTCCAAGCTGGCGACGCGTGACCTTATGGACGAGCTGCGCCGAGGCGGCATTCTGACCGGCGGGCCGGCTCCGATGACGCCGAAGGATCGCTCCCGTTTCCTGTCGAAGCTCGACGATTCGATCAACGCCGCGCGCCGCGCCCATCCGCCGAGGGAATGACACACTCTACATGGTCTGCCGTGCAACCAGGGGCCAGAGCGCCGAAGAGGGGTCGGAATGCGCGCTCTGCTGCCCACGGCGTACTGAAACTGCCATGCGTCGTAGTGTCCCGGGAGTCCACGGTAGAGCCGTTACGTGCTTGGGCGGGGCCAGCACGACGGACGAAACACTTTGGGTTAACCGGCCGTCCACCACGACAGCCATGCTATCCGCAGCCTGCGCCGCGAGCACGCACGACGGAAGCGGCCGCTTTGCCTTCAGGCAAGCCGAATGGCGCGTTCCGTCGAAAAAAACCGGCTCCTCACCGCGTCTGAAGGAACTACATAGGTGGAGAGGCGCATCCGCCCGACAGGGACCGCATGATGGCCAAGGCCGTGTCCAGCCCGATCTTGCAAATGATCCGCCGGGTCGTTGAAGTCCAGAGCGTGCGGCAACTCTCCGACCAGCATCTCCTGCAGCTGTTCAGTGACCAACAGGATGAGTCCGCCTTTGGATCGCTCCTCCGCCGGCACGGTTCGATGGTCTTGGACGTCTGCCGCGGCGTACTGGGCAATGAAGCCGATGTGGAAGATGCTTTCCAGGCCACCTTCCTCATCCTTGCTCGCAAGGCGGCGTCCATCCGGAAGAGAGGGTCGGTGGGGAGTTGGCTCCACGGCGTCGCCTACCGGACGGCCCTCAAAGCGCGCTCACGGTTGACCACGAGGCAGAAGAACGAGGCCCGTGCGCCGGCGCGGACTATCTCTGAGCCGGACGACTTAACCTGGCGGGAAGTGCGGCAGATCGTGCATGAGGAGTTGACCGGGTTAGCGGAGCGGTATCGCGCGCCCCTGGTGGCGTGCTATCTCGAGGGGAAGACGCAGCATGAGGCCGTGGCGCAACTCGGGCTGGCCACGAGCACCTTGAAAGAAAGGCTGGAGCGCGGCCGGTCGCTGTTGCGTGCTCGACTGCTGCGGCGCGGCCTAGGGCCGGCGGCCGTTCTGCTCGCCACGGCGTGGCCCTCAGCCACCGCTTCGGCGTGCCTGCCCCCGACACTGGTATCTTCCACGATCAAGGCCGCAAGCCTGTTTGCGGTAGGCCAAGCGGCGGCTACGGGCGTGATTTCCGTCAAGGTCGCCGCACTGACGGAAGGGGTATTGAAAACCATGTTCCTCACCAAGTTGAAACTTGCTACAGCGGCGCTCGTTTTCGCCGGGTTCTTGGCCTCTGGCGTTCTCGCGGCCAGCCTGTGCGCCGAACCCGCGAAGCCCGTGAGCGCGCGCGCCGAGCCCGCCAGGGTGAAGTCTGGGGCCGAGAAGAAGCCCCAGCCCGCCCCGCAGTCAACCGGGGCAGGAACATTGCTGCTTGCTGGTGAAGGGGGAAAGCTGACCGCACTCACGCCGGATGGGAAAGGGAAGGACGAGTTGAACACCCCGAAGGACACCCGCACGACCTACCAGGCCCGGCTCTCCCCGGACGGCACCCGCGCCGCGTTTGTCATCGTGGAGAGCAAGCTGCGGGGACCCGACGACAAGCTCGACGATCCGTGGCCGTTCCAGGTAGTCATCCGCAAGCTCGGGGCGAACGAAGCGAAGGTCGTGGACTTCCCCGGCTTCGGGTTGGACCTGAACTGGGCGCCCGACGGGAAGCGGCTGGCGGTCACCAAGTACGTCAAGGACCAGCCGGACGAGACCGTCCTGCTCGATCCCGAGACCGGCAAGACGGAACCGCTTGCCCTACCGGCCAACGTGGGAGTCCTCGACTGGTCTCGGGGCGGCAAGACTTTCCTGGTCGTCTACTTCAAGGACAAGAAGTTCCGGCTCGGTCTGGCCGAGAAAGGCGACAAGGAGGCCAGCGAGTTGACCGAACTGAAAGTGCGGTTCGCGAACAACGCCGCCGGTCGGCTGTCCCCGGACGGGAAGAAGGTGTTGTTCACCGACGCCGACCCGGAGCAGAAAGACGCCTACAAGTGGCACCGGAGCAGCAACCCGTACTTGCTCGACGTGGCGACCAAGCAGCGGGAACCGCTCGCTGAATTTCCGGCGAACGCCCAGTGCCAGGCGGTCGCGTGGTCACCGGACGGCAAGCAGGTCGCCTACACCTGGGTGCAACTGCATCCGGAGCTACTGAAAAAGGACATGTTGGGCATCGCCGACTCGGTGGCCGAGACGGACGCGTTCCTGATCGTCGCCGACGCCAACGGGAAGAACGCCAAGACGGTGGCGTCGGGGAAGTCGGACCAGGCCATTGCCCGGATCATTGGGTCGATCGACTGGCGGTGACGTCGTCGCCGCAATCTTTGGGTGGGTTCTCCAGGTGAGCGCAGCGAACCCCTGTTTCCGTAATTCTCGATTACCGGCCGCTGCCCGCCCCAACTCATGTGACGGCGAGCAGCGGTTTTTGTTTTCCCGGCTAACGTATGGGAAGCTATCCTGCGTGCTTGTAACCGTCCCGATCGACCAAGCGTAAAGCGGACAGTCGATAATCCGTAACTAGTTGATTCGCAAGGCATTGCGACTGTGGCAATGTGCGAACTCCTATGTGCGCTTTTCGCATGAAAAGCGCACTCGGGGCGCCAATCAAGTCGTGACCGGGCAGCGGCCACGCCCGCTATGTTGCCGGTCACCTCGGCGTGTTCCACGCGTGGCGGTAGGTGCCCGTCCACCGCCGCGATCGCTTGTCCCGTCGCCGGTGACACCTCCCTCGAACACGAGCAAGTCAGAGCGAATCAGGACTGACCAAATCCGTGCGCCTTCACCGAGTTCTTACGCAACCGTTCCCCGGCGCGCTGCGTATACTGATTGTGGCCGTTTTTCGTTAGACAGACGGTCGAACCCGTTGCGGGAGCGTTTGTCCACCGTCAAGGCGCCCCGGCCGCACCACACATGGGGCCTTTCTTCGATGCGAACAGAGAGACGGCCGGCCGGTTTCCGGCTACATTTGGAACCACTGGAAGACCGACAATTGCTCTCCGGCAGCGGTCCTGCGGTACTTCCTACGCTTGGCTTAGACGTGGCGCCCGGGCTCGCGACCGATTGGGCGGCGCAGCCCAATCCAGGTATGCCGACTGAGTCGGGCTCCCAGGTTGCCGCGAAGTCTCCACCGAGGCAACTTTCGTCTGCGGATGCTCCTCCCGGAACGGGCCAATCCGTGGCAGTGGCGGATTCTGGCAAATCGATGCCGAAAGATGCAATGCCTGGTGATGCCGTCGCGGGCAAAGTCGGTGCCGTGTCCGAAAACTACTCCACCAACGACCCGACGCCGGATGATTTGGGATCGGCGGATACATCGGCATCCGCCCAACCTTCTTACCTTGAGCTTCTTGCGTACAAGGGTACTCGGATCGACTCGGGCGCGACGTCGATCGAAGCGGCTGCGGTCCGCGATCTAGAACAGGAGAGTGCCGCGAAACAGCCGCAACCAATTGCGCCCTCGGCTGTTGCCGCCAACACTACGCTACCGGACGATTCGGCTAAGATACCAGCGCAGGCCCGCGCGCCGGAGGTGATTCCACAAGCGTCCAAACGCGCAGACACGACCACAACGCCTGTGTACCACGCAGCAACGGCGCCGACTTCACAAACGACCGAATCGAGCGACGGATTGTCCTTATTAGCCGCCGTAGTGGCCGGGAACTCGAAGGACGTTCCGGGACGAATTGGTGAAGAGCCGGCGGACTCGCTCACACGGGGCGATCTTTGCCGCGCGGCGACGCACGCGGGCGAACTGTTGGTTGGCGCTTTGCCTTTGGATCTGCCCACGCTCAAGCGTGCCACCGACGAGTTCTTCACGAATCTCGATGAACTGGCTGAGCAAATGACGTCGGCGCCGCCCACGCTCCGGCTGACCCAATGGCTCTTCGCCGTCGCGGCCGCGGCGGGCGCCTTCGAGTACACTCGCCGGCGCCGGGCCAACACCGATGCGCGCGGCCGTGCTAGCGCGGAGGGCGAAAACGATCCGAGTTGGATCTCCTCGCCCGCGTTCGCCTTTCTCCCAGCCAAGAGTGTGCCGTGAAGCCCGAACCGCTCCAAGCGCTTCTTGAACGGATGTGCGCAGGCGATCTGCAAGCGGCCGAGCAGGCGCTGCTGGCCCACGAGACGCAATTACGCGTGATTGTGCGGCGGCAACTGTCCCGCCGCCTGCGCGCAAAATTCGATTCCGTGGACGTTGTGCAGTCCGTCTGGGTCCGAGTGCTTCAGGACTTTCAAAAAAAAGGGTGCCGCATAGAAAGCACCGATCATCTCCGCAATTTCCTGGTCCGCGTCACACGCAACTGCTTGATCGACCGGCTACGTTATTTCCGAACGGCACTGGAGCGTGAACAACCGCTCACAGAAGGCGTTCCGCTGCCCGCATCCGGCGCTGGACAGCCGCGTCCCAGCGAAATCGCCCAGGCGAACGAACTGTGGGATACACTGCTGGAAAACTGTCCGCCGGAGTATCACGAACTCCTGCGCCTGAAACAGCAAGGGCTGCCACTGGCGAGAATCGCCGCCTCGACCGGGCTGCACGAAGATAGCGTTCGCCGCATCATTCGCCGCCTGGCCCGCAAGGTGGCGTTCACCGGGGACCCGTTGACGTCATGACACGGGAGTCAAAACGGTGTCAACGAACGCTGCCGCTGCGGTCCACGTGCCGTCTTCGCTTGTGAACCGCCTGACTGAAGAGCTCGGCCGACGCTGGCACGCGGGAGAACGTCCTCTCGTCGAGGAGTACCTGGAACGTTACCCCGAGTTGGCGTCCCAACCGGAAGCGGCCGCTGAGTTGATTTATGAGGAGCTTTGCCTCCGCCAGGAGCACGGAGTTAGCGCGGCGGCGGACGACGTGCTGAAACGCTTTCCCCGGTGGCGCCCGCAGCTCCAGATTCTCCTCGAATGTCACCGCTTGCTCGCAGGCGAGCCTGTCCAGCCGCAGTTCCCCGAATTGGGGGAGCGACTCGGAGATTTCCAATTGCTCGCCGAGTTGGGGCGTGGCGCCCACGGTCGGGTTTTCCTCGCGGCGCAAGCCACGCTCGCGGACCGGCCGGTGGTATTGAAGGTTACCCCATGTCACGGCCAGGAGTATCTCTCCTTGGCACGCCTGCAACACACGCATATCGTGCCGCTCTATTCGATGCAGGACGACCGGTCCCGTGACCTGCGTGTGCTGTGTATGCCGTACTTCGGCGGCGCGACGCTCGCGTCGATTCTCGCCGCGTTGCGCGGTTTGCCGCCGGCGCAGCGCACCGGCCAAGACATCGTTGAGACGCTGAAGAAAGCGCAGACCGCGGCGCCGCTGCCCCTTTCGGTCGAAGGCCCGGCGTGTCAATTCTTGGCGCGCGCCAGTTACACGCGCGCCATCGGCTGGATCGGCGCCTGTCTTGCCGATGCCTTGGCCTACACGCATGAGCGCGGCCTAGTCCATCTCGACTTGAAGCCATCCAACGTATTATGGGCCGCAGACGGACAGCCGATGCTTCTCGACCTTCACCTTGCGCGCGGGCCGATTCCGGCGGGGGCGGCGCCACCGAATTGGCTGGGCGGCACGCCCGTCTACATGGCGCCAGAGCACCGCCTCGCGCTCGATGCCGTCCGTGCGGGCGTTCGCGTACCGGTGGGTGTGGACGGCCGTGCCGACATCTACTCCCTCGGTCTGCTACTCTGCGAGGCGCTTGGCGGATCGCCGCCGCCATCCCGTGCGGCGGCTGATTGGCTGCGCCAACACAATCCCCTCGTGACAGTGGGCCTCGCGGACGTCGTGGACAAGTGTCTCGCGAACGATCCGGAAGAGCGGTACGCCAAAGCGGCCGACCTGGCGGGTGACCTGCGGCGTCATTTGGCAGATCTGCCACTAACCGGGGTTGGGAATCGCAGTTTCATCGAACGCTGGCGCAAATGGCGTCGCCGCCGGCCGTTTGCCCCCTTGTTCGTTGGTCTCGGTCTCATCGTCGTGGTGTCGGCTGGACTCGTGCCGTATTACATTCGCCATGAGGTGAACCAGGCCCGGACGGCGCTCGACAACGCGAAAGCACACGTGCAAAGGCACGAGTACGGCGCCGCACGGGACGCGTGCGACCGGGGCTTAGCGCTGTTAGCCGATGTGCCGTTTCAGCATGATTTGGCGGAGGAACTCCGCGTCCAGATGCAACTGGTTGAGCGTCTTCGAGCCGCACGGAAGCTCCACGAGTTCGTGGACCGGGTGCGTGTGCTTTTCGGTGCCGACGGTCAGCCGGTTGCCGAGTTGCGCGCGGTCGAGACCGAGTGTCGTCTTTATTGGGACCGACGCGATCAGATCGCCGAATGCCTCGGGGCGCTACCGGGCGCTGAAGAGGAACAAGTTAAGATTGACCGGCTTGACCTGGCCATTCTGTGGACCGATTTACGTGTGCGCCTCGCCGACAAGAACAGGGTGGTCGCCGTTCGTCGCGAGGTCCTGGAAGTGCTTGCAGAGGCCGAGGCGCTTTTCGGTCCAAGTTGCGTGCTCGATTGCGAACGGCATGCTCATGCAACGGCACTCGGAATCGCGAGCGCACCGCCGCTCAGCGAACGGCAGCCGCGGACCGCGTGGGAGCACTACGCCGTGGGCCGCGCGCTGTTGCACGGCGGGGAACTCGAAGCGGCCGCCGCCCAATTCGACCGAGCCGCGGACTTGGAGCCCCAGGCGCTCTGGCCCAACTTCTTCAAAGGTAAGTGCGCCCACCGACGGGGGTTTTACGAGGATGCCGTCCTCGCATTCACGGCGTGCCTGGTATTGGCTCCCCAAAGTGACTGGTGCGCTTGCAATCGTGGTCTTGCGTACGACGCGCTCGGCCAGCCAGACCGGGCCTTGCGTGACTACGACTGCGCTCTTGAACGGAACCCTTTATCGGCGCCGGCCGCGTTGAACCGCGGAATCCTCCATTCCCGCGCGCAGCGTTTTACGCGCGCATTGGACGATTTTCAGCGCGCGTTTCAGAACGGCGCCGATCCCGTCCTCGTGTACTTCAACAGCGCCCTCGCTTACCTTGGTCAGAATGATCGGATCGCCGCGCTGGCAAGCGTGAACGAGGTCTTGAAGCACGATCCGCATCACGAACAGGCCCGCCACCTCGCCGCCGCTCTCCAGTCCAAGCCCTGACTCGTTCCGATTGGGCGCATCTTCGTGCCACTAATTGAAGCCGAGCAGTCCGGAAGCGCGTGAGGTGGAAACAAATCACACAATCCGCGCCCGGTTCTGGCACGCGCTTCCGTATCTGCTTCTGGAACCAGTTGAGGCAAATCGTTTGGGAGTATCCGTCATGGTACACACGCAACGAGTGACCGCGCCCGCTGTCCGCACCCTACTCGATCTCTCCGGGGACGCTGCCCGCGTTTCCGACGCAGAGTTGTTGGATCGCTTCGTCGCTAGTCAGGACAGCGGCGCCTATGCCGCTCTCGTGCAGCGCCACGGGCCAATGGTCCTGGGCGTATGTCAACGCCTCCTGACCGACGCGCACGACCAGGAAGACGCGTATCAGGCCGCCTTTCTGCTCCTCCTGCACAAGGCAAAGTTTCTGCAGCGTCCAGAGTTTCTCGCCAACTGGCTGCACGGAATCGCGTGCGGCACGGCACAACATGCACGAGACCGGGCGGCGTGCCATCAAACGTACAAAACCAATAGCGAGCCGTCGTCCACTTCGCCCCCCTATCTCGATGCGGCCTGGCAAGACCTCTGCGATCGATTCGATGCGGAATTGCACCACGTGGCGGACGAGTATCGAATCACGCTGATTACCTGCTACCTGGAAGGCCGTACCTTTGCCGAGGCGTCCTCTATGCTCGGTTGGCCAATCGGCGTCCTGACTACCCGGTTGATGCACGCCCGCAAAATGTTGCGTCAACGGCTCGTGCGCCGGGATAGCGAGGTGCCTGGGGCGCTGTTTCCGTTCTTCCTGGCGCAGCGCGCGGGCCCGGTTGCGGTGCCGCCTCCGCTCTTGGAGACGACCGTGTTGCCGGCCCGGGCGCTCGCCGCGGGAAAGGATTCGCTTGCCGCCGGTCTGATCGCGCCCGCGGTGAGGAAACTGATGGAGGCGAATCTGCGGACCGAATCCGACGGATGGCCGAGGTGGTTGCGGTCATTGAGCGGTGGCTTGAAATCCGCGCTTCTTGGCTACGGGTGGGCGGTGCCCGCTCTGCCGGAACCAGCGGTTGCCATTCCGCCGCGGTCCGCGCGCCCAATGACCCAGGAGGCTACAATTATCGCCGTTGATCCCTGCCATTGAGACCAGGACGGTCCCGCGCCGGGAGAGCGAATTAGATGCCGTCGAACAAACCTTCGCGCTCGCGCATCGGCCTTCCTCCTGGCGCTACACCGTCATAAGGAATAGCTTTCCGAACCCCTTTATTGACCGAGGCTCACCATGCGACCCTGGCTTGACAAGTTGTTCCGCAATGCCCGCGCCCCGAAGTCAACCATTCCGTTCGCTCGCTTCAAGCCGAGTGTGGAGTTGCTGGAAGACCGGAACCTCCTCAGCACCGTCTTTCTGCAGAGCAATCTCGTGTCGGACATTCCTGGCGTGGCCCGCTTTACCGACCCGAACTTGGTGAACCCGTGGGGCATTGCCGCCAGCCCGAACGGCCCGTTCTGGATCAGCGACAACGGCATGGGACTTTCCACCCTCTACAACGGCAACGGAAGCGCGCAATCCCTTGTGGTGAGCGTCCCGTTGCCGCTGTCCAGCGCCGCCACAAATTCCGCCCCCACCGGCATCGTCTTCAATGGCACGACCGATTTCACAGTGACCTCGGGCACCAAGACGGGAGTCGCCGCCTTCATCTTCGCAGCCGAAGACGGCACGATTTCGGCGTGGAGCCCGACAGTAAGCTTAAACAACGCCATCCTGGAGGTGGACAACAGCGCCAACCCGACGGCGGCGACGGGCGCGGTTTACAAGGGCCTCGCAATGGGCAGCAACGCCAACGGCAACTTCCTCTTTGCCGCCAACTTCCGATCGGGCAAGATCGACGTATTCGACAAGGCGTTCCAGCCCGCAACGCTGGCCGGCAACTTTACCGACGCGAACCTGCCCGCCGGCTTCGCACCCTTTGGCATCGCTAACATCAACGGCAACCTCTACGTGACCTACGCCCTGCAGAACGCCGCCAAGCACGACGACGTGGCCGGCGCCGGCAACGGCTTTGTCGATGTCTTCGACACAAGCGGTCACTTCGTCAAACGCTTCGCCAGTCAGGGGACATTGAATTCCCCCTGGGGCGTGGTAATGGCGCCGTCCACCTTCGGCGCCTTCGCCGGCACTATCCTCGTCGGCAACTTCGGCGACGGCCGCATCAGCGCCTTCGACGCCACGACGGGTGCCTTCAAAGGCCAGTTGCAAACCGATCTCGGCACGCCCCTCACGATCAATGGCCTTTGGGGCCTGGAATTCGGCAACGGCGTCACCGCCGGCGATCCTAACACCCTCTTCTTCACCGCGGGCATCGGCGACGAAGGACACGGCCTGTTCGGCTCCATTCGAGCCGAAACCTCCAACGAACACTTCCTCTCGCAGGTCTATCTCGATCTTCTCAAGCGCCCGATCGACGGCTTCGGCCTCGGCTTCTGGAGCAGCATGCTCAATCAAGGCGCCTCGCGCGCCCAGGTCGTGCTCGGCATCGAAAACACGACCGAGTTCCACTCCGTGACCGTCCAAGGGCTCTATCAAAAGTTCCTCCACCGTACCGCCGACCCGATGGGCCTCAGCGCCTTCACCACGTTGCTGGATCACGGTGCCACCATTGAGCAGGTGGAGGAGATCATCACAAGCTCGCCCGAATACTTCCAATCCCGCGGCGGCGGCACCAACGACGGCTTCGTTACCGCCCTCTATCAAGACGCACTCAGCCGCGCGGTAGACCCCACCGGCCGTATGGTCTTCGATCAGTTCCTTGCCATGAACGGCAGCCGCATGACTGTGGCGACGATCATCTTCACCAGCCCGGAATTCCGCCAAGACCTGGTACAAGGTGACTACCTACAATTCCTGCACCGCCCCGCCGATCCGACCGGCCTCGCCGCCTTTACAAACGCGCTGAACATGGGGGCACGCGACGAGCAAGTGAACGCGGGGTTGATTGGGTCGGCGGAGTTTCTTAATGCGTTGTGATGTGTGAGGCGCTGAAAAGGACGTGCGGGCAAACAAGGTTTGTGCATGCAACCGGGATTGGCATCGGCGAAGATGCTTGCCAAGGGCTCTTTTCGCTCGACGTACCCAAGAAATGGCGCTCGTGCGCGGTCTCCTTCGCCGCCGCATCTTCCTTTCTGCCGACGTTCAATGAACGGCTATTTCATCTCCGATGCTCGAGGACGTGCTTGTCTGTCGCCATCAGGCGGAGCAACGCGCGCGTCTTAACCGACGGCCACGCCCGGCGGAGTCGGTGACGAGCGCATCGCTCTTGCGAGGATCGACGCGCAGGCGCTTGTTGTAGAGCCTACGGCGAGGTCAGCCGGCGATCGAAATGGAGTTTTTTGAGCACGACCATACGGGAATCGACCGCGCGCCGACGCGATTTTTCTGAATCGCGGTAACGCCGGAGCGGCGTGCAACGAGTACGCAGAAAACGAAGGCAATCCCCTTCGTTGCCTTGCGGAGAGCAAAAGGGGCACCGCTGCCGAGTGCGCATTTGGTGTAGAAAGCGCACTCAGGTTACGCCAATCACATCGGCAACGGCCGCTGACATATTTCGTCGCACGGCCACCGGCAGCAGCCTTTGTGGCTGAGGCGAAGCGTCTGAAGCACCGAGAAGCCCGAGTAGGCAGTCAGGACCGGATGTGAATCAGAAACTGCCTGATCTCACGGCTCCTTGCCTCCGTGAGTCATCCCGTTGTCAAATGTGAGGCCGCATGCTTAATTCCAGCTACCCCGCATACTCCTTCGCGCCCAACACGAATGCAGCGATCATTTCTTTGGTCACGCCCTGGGCCATTGCGGACACGATGGCTTGGAGCGCTCCGGGGTCGACGGGACGGTGAAGGTAGCGCTCGTAAATGTTCTGCGCTTCTTGTCCGTAACGCTCCGGGCTGTGCAGCAGGACGTAGGCAACCTCCCCAAACGATGCACCCGCAGAGAGGGCTTGAATCAAAAGCGCTTCGCTGTTCGGATCAGCCGATCGTTGCAACACGTCGCGATATGCCGCGTCAATGAACCCCTTCACCGTCCCGCCGCCCTGGCTGAACAGATACTCCGGCGAGCTGATCAAGATTTGCGCCAGGCCCTGGTCGGTCCCGGCGTGGGCCAGGAATGACACGGAATACTGAAGGCCCTGTGGATCGGCTGGACGGTGCAGATACCGGAGATAGAGATCCTCGACGACCAGGGCGCGGTATTCGATACTGCTCTCCATGCCGAGGACGACGGCGGGGCGGCTGGCTCCCAGGGACAGCACGGTGCTCCAGAACGCCAGGCCCGCCGGGTCCGCCGGGCGGTGCAGCAGATCGACGTAGACTTTCGCGACGAAGGCGGCGTCGGCGCCGAGGCCGACGTACCGGGCCAGGGCGAAGTCTCTGTCGCCGTTCGGGTGAATGGCCGTACTGCCGACGACCACGATCATGCCGTCAGGTTGCACCAGGACGCCGTGCGCAATGTCGTCTCGGCCGGTCTGCGCCGGAAAGCGGGTGGTGAAGTCGGTAGTCACCGAGCCGTTGACGCCGAAGCCCAGGTCCGGGAAGCCGTTGGCGTCGAAACGTGTGATGATGAAGTTATCTTCGGCGACGCCGCCGGGACCGAGCACGGGCGTCTGGCCGACACCGATGATCTTCCCCTCGGGCGCGAGTGCGATGCCGAGGTTCGTTTGAAAACCCCGGCCGCCGCCGAAGGTCGTGTCAAAGGTCCCATTCGCCGTGAAGCGCTCCATGCCGAAATCGCCCGTGACGATGATCTCGCCGTCCGGCTGGATAACCATTCCCGTCACGTTATCGATACTTCCCGACAATGGCTGCCCGATGACGTGCCCGCCGCTGCCAAAGGCGGTATCGAGGGGGCCATTCGGGTTGTAGCGGACCACCACGTAACTCGCTTGGTGTTGGCTGCCGGCAAATCCCGCGACGACAATTTTGCCATCCGCCTGCACGGTAACAGCGCCCGGCTCCGCGACGCCAGGAGACGCCGAGAAATCGCCAGCCACGAAGGTCGGGTCAGGGGCGCCATTTGCCGTGAAGCATGTGACGTCAAAGCCGTGCGCCCCGCTGACGACGAGGATCTTGCCGTCGGGCTGGGCCGCGAAGGCAGACGTCACGGTGTTGAAGTTATCGAACGTCAGTTCGCCGCCCGTCCCGAAAGTCGTGTCGAGGGTTCCTTCGGAGTTGTACCGCACGAGTATTGCGGAGCTGTTGGCGCCCATCGCGAGGATTTTGTCGCCTTGCAAGGCAATCCCCAGAGCGTGCGCGCCAGTTCCGATTTGCGCCGTCGTGCGGCCCTGAGAGCCGAAGGACGTATCTAAGCTGCCATTAGGCAGATACCGAGCGACAATCAATTCCGTTGGATCGCTCCCCGCGACCACAATCTTGTTGTCGGGCTGGATGACGACCCGGGACGCTACTTCGTTCTGGTGGGCGCCGAAGTCCGTGACCACGAGCCCGCCGTTCCCAAAGGTTGAGTCCAGCGCGCCGGCGTTCAGGAGCTGACGGTCTTCAAGGAACTCGAAGTGCGGCTTGTAGCGTCGCTTGGTAAGCGGGTTCGCAAGGCAACGGCGCTGGCGGTGCCGAAGGACTACCACGGCTTCCGTGGTGCTGGTAATGCATTGCATGATGGTTATCCTTCCACGGACTGTTCTCTTCTGTTTGATCTGTCCGCCCGTAGTCAGACCCGTGCTTGACGGAGATGGCTCAGCGACGCCATTCGAGACGGTCGGCATCATTGCTACCTGGCCTGCATAATCGCAAGGCTTGTGCCCATTTCCGATGGGTGTGGGCAAATGGACTCAATCGCGGCGGGATTGGCTGCACGAGCCTTGGACGAAGGAGACAACGACCCGCTCATCAGCACGGTAGAGCTCCGGCGCGAAGGCACTGCGTTCACCTTCGTTTTGACAGTCTGCGCGGTCACAAAGCAATGGCGTCGTCGCGCGCAAATGACGCGATGGAATCAGCCGGGTGTGACAGGATCGGGCTCGCGACCGAGCGTACTCGTCACACATGTACTCGTCAGTGTGCAGAAACGCCCATCGCCTCGCTGGAACGGGTGCCTCTACTGGAATGCGGGGAGACATAGCGCAGTGCGAACCCAGCAATGAGTGTCGGTTGCTCGGTCACACGTTGCGAGCCGGGTTGCGCGGCCTGCCCGGCGGCAGTTCGCTCGTCAAAGAGATCGCCGCTGGATGGGGTATTCCACTCCACCGCCCCCGCCGCCCCGCGGCGGACGCGGAACCAAAGAACGTCCTCGATGCAGCACGCGTTTCGCACTCCACGGCTCGAAGGGGCTATCCTCTGATGGAAAACGCGAATGCCGGCGGCACGCCAATGTGAGCGTTCCTGATCGATTGACGCAGGCAAACAGTTTACGGAATCCGGCGGGTGCGCTTTAGACGCAGAAAGCGCACTTCCCGTGACTCCCATACCGCCCCGCGAACGGCGCCCGCGACGACGACGCAACGTATCGCTCTACCTATGAAACACGGTCGGTCCTCTTCTTCTGGGCCCACCCCCGCGGCCGAACAACCCGTATTCCTCGGCAGCACTACGTCGAGGGATTCCGTGGAAGGGAGTGCGCGGACGATCATCGCGGCCCCTGTCCGGAGGCGGCGGCGGATCGAACTTCGGCATTTGCAGGTGGGCTAATACTACGGCGTCGGCGCAATCTGGCGATCGGCCGAGTCGCAACGTAATGTCATCCTTGTCCTCGATCTTGACGCCTCGGAGCAACATCTCCCAGCGCCCGGCCGTCAACTCGGCCAGCAGTTCTTGATCCGGCGGCAGGGCCAGTTGCTCGCCGCGGTGCGGGTCGAGGGCCTCGCGCAACGACCAGTAAGCCCACGCCCGCAAGTTGCAGAAGTGCAGCACGCCGGCCTTGTCTTTGCGGATCGTCGCTTCGGAGTAGTTGACCGCTGTGGCGCCGGGCACGTCTTCCTTGCAAAAATCCCAGCAGCTTGAGCCGTAGCCGATGCTGTCGATGTTCACTGTGGCGTTGCAATCCGCCGGCCGAGCGATCGCCATCTTCACGAAACCGGCGGCCGTCTGCCCGTCCGGCGTCTGGTTGCCCGGTATCTTCTGCAGCGGCGCAAACCAGTTGCGATAGCGGCGCGACAACACCGTGCGGTCGCCGCCCCCATGTGCCACGTCAACGCCGAGCGCGGTGAGCGGTATGCCGTCAGCACCCGTCGGCTGCCAACGGCGCATCGCTGCCTCAACCTAGCGCGTCGGAATCACTTGATACGCGTCGTCGTCGAGGCCGGCGGCGAAGTCGCCGTAGCGAAGCTGCGAACGGAGCGGCTCGGGCAGCGATTCGAGCTGCCGGTCATAGCCCGTCTTCATCAAGTACGGGTTGTCCGTCACTTTCGCCGGGAAGAAGGTACGCGACTGCGGACGGATTAGCTGCCCCTTGTGCTCAAATGGCTCGCAGGTTTTGCACTCCACCTCGTTGCCGTCCACCATCGCGTACTAACGCAGTTCGCCAGGCATTGCCGGCCGCGGGTGCGTGCGATCAACCCACGGTCCGAAGTAGATGAGCAACCAACGCCCTTCCAGACGGCGGGCCAGCGAGTCCGGACCCATGCCGTACTGAACGGCCAGGGAAAGCACTTTGAATCGTTCCCGCTGGGCCTTGTGCGTTTCTTTGGTCCCGTCCGACGGCACGGCGCCTGCCTGCTTGGCAAAGGTCAGGTAGGGATCACCCGACTGATATGCGTGCATCATGGCGGCGTCGCCGGACAGTGCCGCGGCGATGCCGAATTCCTGTTGCTCATAGTCCACATACGCCAACGCCCGGCCGGTTTCGGGACGGATCAAGCTGCGCAGCCAGGTCGAGGGACCGAAGATGAAACGCGAGTTGCTAGGCTGATTGCGGCCCGTGCGTGAAGCAAACGCGGAGAGAAGACAGCGGTTCCGGCCGTCCGAGCCGACAACCAGTTCGTTCAAGCGCAGTTGCGACAGTGTGTAGCGCAGTTCTCGAATCGGTCCGATTTCGGTCGGATAGGCCCGAGCCATTTCGCGGAAGGTGTCGTCGTCGAGAGCCAGCGCACCGCTTTCCCTTCGGGGCCAGGGGATACCCTTGCGACGGAGATAGCCGGCGAAACGCTGCGCGGAGAACGTCATCGGCCCGAAGTGTTCCCCGCCGCCGGGGCTCGCGACAACGAGCTCCGCCGCCTTGCGGATGATCTCCGAGTCATGTCTTGGCCGCGGCTTTTCATCCCGTATCCGCAGTTGTTCCCACAGGAGGCCGGCGTGATTCGTGTCGTCGGCCCCGTCATCACTTCGGTAGCCTCCGCCTATACCGAGTTCCGGGTACATACCGGCCAGCTCGCGGGCAGCGACGTCCAGACTCGGGTAGTCCGCGTAGTCGTGTCCAGCGTTTTCCCATTGCTCGATGCGCTTCGCCGTCAGGCCCGTGGCCTTCCGGGCAGCCCGGCGCGCTTCGCGCGCATCGTGAGTGGCGGCGCGTTCGTAATCCGAAACGAGCGATACCGCATCGGCAAGATGATGCGGGTCGATGTGCCAATCCTCAGCCGTTTCGAGAATTGCCTTACCAAGCGTCGAAGCAGGGTCGATCTCGCGCTGGCCGGCCGGCACGAACACGCCGCAATGCGTATTCACGACGTTTATGAGGTTGGCCTTGATACGGTCCCAGTTGCTCCGCAGAAGAGCCAGCGCTGCACTATCGATCGGCACTCCGCGCCATTCAATGCGAGCCGCGGCGGCCATGTAGCGGCCACGGAGAAGAGCGCGAGGCAGGTCGATCCGCGGGAGCATCGCCCACAGGAGCTGATTAAGGGCGTCCACGTCCGATTCGCAGTAGGCGACTAAGGCACTTCGCTCTTCCGGACTGTAGGGCCCGCCACGCAGGGCGAGCAGCCGCATGGACTCCTTTTCGATGGTGCGCAGGCCATCCAGCCCGTGGTAGGACAGCGCGCCAAGCAACCCGTGCCCGCAAGGCACCGTGCGGCCGGATGTGAGGCAGCGAAACTCCGCGTACAGGTCAAGAATTCGCGCCGGCATGGGCCAGTTAAGGGCCAGGAAACAGCCAAGTTCCGCGGATGCGTAATAGGAGACGAAAAGCGAGTCCGGCCCGATCGCGAACGGCGGCCGCGCCGGCGCATCGTCCAGCCACTCGCGGATCGCCCGGCCGGTGCGGGCTTCCTTCGCCACAAAGCACAACGGCCGGGGCCGCTCACCATCGGGTGCGCTAAACTCGAAATCGACCAGCCAGATTTCGTTGAAGGCGTCTAGGTCGTCCATCGCCTATGCCTCCCCGCGTAGTCGCTTCAGGGTCGGATGGTCGAAGGACTCAATGACGCGCCCCTTGAAGGCGACGCGGAGCAATTCGTTGAAGGGTACATCCGGCCAATCAGGCTCCGGCCAATCGGCCTTCGCCTGGAACACGTCATAGGCGCCAAGGGCCATGTTTGACGCTACGCGCACCCAGTGAGTCGCCGCCATCCCGGCGGCTTCCAGGGCCGAACGGTTCCAATCATCGATCTTGCCGTCCGAGCCGGGCAAGCGCACCGGCCAGACGAATAGCACGTTCTGCCGATTCATCGCCGCATACAGCGCCCTCGGGCCGAACGTCGATTCGCTGGCCAGTTCCGGCCAAAGGGTCGGGGCGACAAGGTAGGTCTCCCGATCCTCTTTCAATTCCAGAACGCAGGTTTCGAGACGCGGAGCAGTGTGTGTCCGCACAAACCATTCTTTCGCAGGCTTGCGGACAGGAATCGTGAGAAGTGCTTTCTTAACTCCGCAGCTTGCCGCGAAGTCTTGCGAGAGGCGGAGCGACGCCAAATCGGCGAAGAGGTCAGAGGGGGCCGGCTTGGTGGACGGGCCTTGGCCCTCGCCGTGTCAAACCAAAATAGAAATGTCCGGTCTTAACAAGGTAGAAATGTCCTCTTGGGCAATTTACGCCAAGGAGGGCATTTATCGTGAAAGGCTTCGAAGACCGGATCGCCATGAGTCAGCGCGAGCGCGATGCCTTGAAGGT
>JBGQKZ010000093.1:0-26940 GCA_041499805.1 Gemmataceae bacterium | reverse complement strand
TCATGGCGGAGAACGGCTTCTTCAGCTGCGCCAACCGGCGCACATTTCTCCCTTTACCAGCTGGGGCTGGAAATCTCCCTAAACTGAAGAAATTAAAAAGGTTATTGCAAAAAGACCGGCACAAGTGTTAGTGGCGTTGCCTGGCAGGAATGAAATGTGCGTAACCATCGTTTCCACAAATGGTTGTGGCACGACACGCCATTTTTGCCAATGGAGGAGGGGCGGCAGAAAAGGGCAGGAATAAAATGAGAAAAGTGCCGGACCGCGGCCGCGCCGCGTCGGCGGTTGTAAATTACTTCCGATCTCGACCGTCGCCTGGATCCGCCTGAATAGCTTTTTTCCCACGAGCGTCTAGCACCGTGACCCCCACACAAGGAGAGGGCTCCGCACGGAGCGCCTCCGGGCCCGCGGAGTGCCACGCGCTCGGCGGGCCCTTCTTTTTTTGGCCCTTGGCCGCGAAGCCTAGCCCTTCTTCTCCGGAGCGTCGGCGTCCTTCTTGTCGGCGTCTTTCTCGGCCGGCTTGTCGCCTTCTTTTTCCTTGGGTTTCTCGGCGGGCGGGACAGACGGCTTGCCGGGCTGTTTCGGCTTCGGCAACGATTCTTGCACTTTGCGCAGCGGCAGCGGCGTCGGATAGTCGCGATCGTGCAGGGAAATGATGAGGCCGTTGTTCGCCCCAAGGTAAATCCGGTCTGTCAGCTCGTTGGTGACCGCCACGACAAAGTCGTGCGTATCGAAGCCGCTCAGCACGGTGCCGCGGAAGCGATCGAGGACAAGCAGCCGACCGCTGCGGTCGACGGCATAGACGAACTTGTTATTGGCGGCGAGGAAACCCATCGCCTGACGGCTGGGTTGGGGCCACACCGGTCGGCCGTCTTGCCGATTCAGGCAGTACATGCCGACGCCTAGAGCGGTCACGAACACCTCGTTCTCCGCCACGACGGGCTTATCGAGGATCGGCGTTCCCGACGTGAAACGCCAGAGAATCTGCCCGTTGTTGATGTCGAGCGCCCGCACGACGAAGTCCTGCGTCGCGACGTACACGGTGTCCGTGGTCGCATCGCTGTAGCTGCCCAGCGCGGTCACGGGCGGGGCATTCAGCGTCAGCGACTCGAAGATTTCCTTGCGATCGTGCTTGGTGGACAGCGAATAGGTCCGTCCCGCGTCGTCGATGGCGAAGACGGCCCGTGGCGTGATGAGCGGCGGCTGCTCCAGCCGGCCATGCAGCGGGTAGTCGAACGCCAGAATCAGCGGTATTTCTGGGAGTTCGGAGACCACGAGTGAACCTTTCGACGAGGCGGCCGCCGGCGCTGCCGCGGCGCTTCCCTTGCCGGCCGCGGCCGGCGCCGGCAGGCGCTCGCCCTTGGTGCTGGCCGTTCCCTTCGCCAGGGCCTTGATGAACTCGTACACGACGATGCGATCGCCGATCACCAGGTGCAGCCGATCGTCGTCCGCCAGCGGCGTCGTTCGCGGGATCGATCCCAGCGGCATCTTCCAGCGCTGTTGGCCGGTCGCCCGATCGAGGGCGTAAAGCGTCGTGGTATTGACGACGAACACCGAGTCGGAATTGAACGACAACGGCAGCATGGCCGCGTACGGCGTGCCGACCTGCGCTCGCCAACGCAACATGCCGGTGTCCTTATCGATCGCGACCACAAGCCCGGCGCGTGTCTGCACAAACACCTGGCCGTTGGCGGGTTGCACGTCGAAGAGCCCGTCGCGACGGCCGTCGGTCGGCACATAAACCTGCCAGTCCAGTTGCAGATTGAGTCGTTCGAGCGCCTCCGGCGGCGGCACGGACGGACGGGTGTAAGTTTTTCGGACGGCCTGCGCGGACGCCGACGCGGCGGTCAGCACAATCGTTAGAAGCGCAATGGCGAGCATTCGCATGAGAGGCATCCTTCAAGCGGCGAATTGCGGGACGTGACGTGATCGGTCAACAGTAGTCTATCACAACCGCTTGCGGAAAGCCGCTGTGGACGCAGTGGTCGGCGAACGCCGCCGGCCTCATCCTTGGATTCGTGCAACCAGCCCGCACAACCGAGCACGCTGCCGATTTCACTACGACGCGGTATTTCTAAGGTTCGGCCAGAACGGGCACGCAGAGGGTGCGTCTTTGGCCGGTTACAACGATTTGACGGGCACAATTCCTTGACCTAGGCTCTTAAAACCCCGAGTCTTTGAGCGTTCGTCATGCTGCTTCGCCTGTTGTTGGTCCTCCTGGTGCTGTTGCCGAATATGGGGATGCCGGTCACGCCCCGCCGGCGGGCGGCGCCCCTGCGAGCGGCAAACCGTGATTTGGTTTATCCCACTTCGCTTCGCGACTCGCAACGCGTCTGGGAGAAACTTTTGTCGGCGGCCCACACTTCCACGTCTAGACGGGCCGCCATTGTCACGGCTTTCGGCAGCGGATCGACTCTCGCCGAGCGGTCGCTGCGCGCTCGAGACTGCCTGTACTTTCTCGTCGAACGCTTACAATTGTAGCGACAAATCTTGCGCCAATCCTCTGTGCCGCGCCGCCCGGCCCCTTCGAAGGGTCGGCCAGACGGCGATCGTCATCCTTCGATTCGGCTGCGTCGCGCCATCGTCGGCGCCGGAGCCAACCGATTTGATTTCCATTCACTCTTGTAGATTGGAGTAATCCATGCTTTCTCGAATGGCAGTGCGCGTCGCGAACTTCGTCAAGAATGAAGACGGCCCGACCGCGGTCGAGTACGCCGTGATGCTGGCGCTCATTATCGTGGTTTGCATCGCTGCGATCACGACCTTGGGCTCCAACGCCAACAGCACGTTCATCAACGTCGCCAACGCGGTCGGCAGCACCGCTTCGTAGCGTCGCCGACGCATCCCAGACCCGAGGCCCCGGCAGGACACCGGGGCTTTTTCATGCGCGGCGCATTTCCTTGACACATCCGCTCCGCCGCGATACAGGTAAAGCTCCTCCCTAACGCCCGTGCCACCGGCTCGCCCGTGTCCCAAACGCAGCAGGAGACCTTCCCTTGAGCACCAACGCTCCTTCATCGCGCCGTGATTTCCTCAAAGCCAGTGCCGTTGCGGGCGCCGTGGCGGCAGCGCAGTTGGCCGTCGCCTCGAACGCTCACGCCGGCGGCAGCGACGTGCTCCGCGTCGGCCTGATCGGCTGCGGCAGTCCGCGCGGCGGCCGCGGTCGCGGCGCGGCGGCCAACTGCGTCAACGCCGGGCCAGGCGTCAAGCTCACGGCGATGGCCGACTTGTTCAAGGACCATCTCGAATTCACCCGCGACAATCTCAGCAAGCTCGGCAAAGAGAAGGTGGACGTTCCCGACGACCGCTGTTTCGTCGGCTTCAACGCTTATCAGGATTTGATTAACCTGAAGGACATCGACCTGGTGCTGCTGGCGTCGCCGCCCGGTTTTCGGCCGCAACACGTCGCCGCCGCCGTCGCCGCCGGCAAGCACATCTTTGCCGAGAAGCCTGTCGCGGTCGATGGGCCGGGCGTGCGCTCGGTGTTCAAATCCGTCGAGGAGGCGCGGGCGAAGAACCTGACGCTCGTTTCCGGCCTCTGCTGGCGCTATGACTACGGCATGCGCGAGGTATTCAAGCGCGTTCACGACGGCGCCATCGGCGACATCACCGCGTTGCAATGCACCTACAACACCGGCGGCCTGTGGCACGTAAACAAGCTGCCCGATTGGACCGACATGGAGGCGCAGTGCCGCAACTGGCTCTACTACACTTGGCTTTCGGGCGACTTCAACACCGAGCAGCACATTCACAGCCTCGACAAGATGGGGTGGGTGATGAAGGATCAGTACCCGGTCAAAGCCGTCGGCGTCGGCGGCCGGCAGACGCGAACCGGGCCCGAATTCGGCCACATCTTCGACCATCATAGCGTCACGTATGAATTCGCGAACGGCGTCAAGCTCTTCAGCCAATGCCGGCAGCAATCGGGCTGCGCCAGCGACGTGTCCGACCACATCTTCGGAACCAAGGGTGTTTGCCACATTGAAACGTCGAGGTATCAGTTCTCGATCAAGCCGTATGGATCTGGTTCCGCGGCGTTCCGCTACGAAGGCGGCAAGGACGACAAGAGCCACGGCATGTACCAAAACGAACACGACGAGCTGATCGCCAGCATCCGTTCGGGCCGACCGATCAACAACGGCGACTACATGACGAAGAGCACGCTGATGGCAATTATGGGCCGCATGGCGACGTACACCGGGCAAGTCATTTCGTGGGAGCAGGCGCTGCACTCGAAGGAGAGTTTGGTGCCGGAGAAGCTCGCATTCGGACCGATGCCCACGCCTACGGTGGCGCGCCCGGGCGTGACGAAGTTTGTCTAATAGTTGCGCGCAGAGGCGCCAAGAAGGCAAAGCTCGCAAAGAGTGGTTATAATCCTTTGCGAGCTTTGCCTTCTTGGCGCCTCTGCGAGAAAGCATTTCTTTCCATACATCCGTCTTGCGATCGAGTAGTGTTCCCGCGTATACTGCCCGTGTCCCAGACGGGTAACGCTTCTCATGCCGTCCGAATTACCGCGCGCAAAGGGCCGAGGCTCGCAGATCAATCCGCCGACACGTTTCGGTCTGCCGTACCACGTCCCCGATCTCGAACACGTCGAACACGACGAAGACTATCTCGCCAGCCTGCACAATCGACCGACCGAATACTTCCCCGACAACTCGAAGACCATCGTCACCGAGAACGACAGCCCCGACGTCGGCTTCCGCTATAGCATCAACCCGTATCGCGGCTGTTCGCACGGGTGCAGCTATTGCTACGCCCGGCCGTATCACGAGTTCCTCGACCTCAACGCCGGACTCGATTTCGAAACGAAGATTTTCGTGAAGGAAAAGGCCCCCGCGTTATTTCGTGAGTTCCTCTGCCGCGCCGACTGGCAGCCGGAGGTAATCGGCATGTCGGGCGTAACCGATTGTTATCAACCAGCGGAACGGCATTTCCGCGTGACGCGCGGCTGCCTGGAGGTGGCGGTCGAAGCGCGGCAGCCGATGGGCATCATCACCAAAAATGCCCTCGTTCTCCGCGATCTCGATCTGTTGCGCGACCTGGCGGCGGACAATCTGGTCCACGTCAATGTCAGCATTACCACGCTTAATGCCGAGTTGGCCCGCTCGATGGAGCCGCGCACGAGCACGCCGGAGGCTAAGTTGCGCGCGATCGAAACCCTCGCTGCCGCCGGCATTCCCGTTCGCGTCATGGTCGCCCCGATCATCCCCGGCCTGACCGACAGCGAAATCCCCGCCGTTCTCACCGCCGCCAAAGCCGCCGGCGCCCGCGACGCCGGCTACACGATGCTCCGCCTGCCGTTCTCCGTGAAGCCGGTCTTCCTCGAATGGCTCGAGCGCGAACAGCCGGCGAAGAAAGACCGCATCGAAGCCCGCATCCGCAGCGTCCGTGACGGCAAACTGAACGAGTCCCAGTTCGGCAAACGCATGCGCGGCGCGGGCGAAATGGCGGAGCAGATTCGGAGCTTGTTCAAGCTGTTCAAGAAGAAGTGCGGGTTGGATGGAGGGTTGCCGGAGTATGATTGCGGGCGGTTTCGGGCGCCGCGGGAGGGGACGGGGCAGGGGAGGCTGTTTTAGCACGGTTTTCACGGGCCGCATGATGGACGCTCGGCCGTCCCCGTTCGAATCGTCGCCGCGTCTTGGGACAACCCGATCGCCTCTTGCCTTGCACCCGTTAATCCCCGGCCCCAAGATCGGTCGTCACACTTTCCAGCACCAATCCCGACTCGTGATTTTGGTGTTCTTCCAGCGCAGCTAAGAAGCGCTCAACTTCTTCCCGTAAGGTTCCCAGCTCCATCGGCCCGGTGGCGGGCGTCGGCGCCGGCAGACGCGGCGGCGCGACCGCGTCAGACGACGCCGGATCGAAGACCTCGGCGGTCCTTTGCACCTGATTGACGAACTCCTGCACTTGCTTCAAGAAATCGGCATGTTCGCGGCGGACGTCGGCGACTTCGCGGACCAGGCTCGGCCGGGTCAGATCGACGGTCGACGCAAGGCCCGCCCTACCGTCCATGTCCAGAATATGGGTCTGCAACGCCAGACTGAGTTCCGTCAGGGACGCGCACAGAGCCGCCGCCCAGGCGCCTTCCCGGCCAACGGACGGCTCGGCCAGCGCGTTTCGCAATTTCTCAACGGGTGCGGTCAATTGATCCGTTGCCATCGTGTAAACCTCCCACCTGACGCCGGAGGAGCGGTTTCCCCCCGCAGTCCACGCGACCGGCGAGTAAGGATTCGTTAACCGAATAGCTATTACGCTGCAAACCGCGCGCCCGAAACCAGTAGCGGGAGCGCTGGCTCCCACAGTAGCGCTCAGGCTGTTCCCACTGTAGTTGTCGCCATAAAATCAATGCGGACGGAGGGCTCATCCGCGGAGAGACGGTGATGGCCGCGCAATTTGACGACACGGGCATTCATTTCAAATACCCCGAAAACTGGCGGCTTGAGCGCGAACAAAACGACACGGGCTGGACCGTTTCGCTGCAGAGCCCTAGCACCGCGTTCATCATGGTGTGTTTGCGCGAAGACATGCCGACGCCCGACGAGATGGCGGAGACGGCGCTGGCAGCGTTGCGCGAGGATTACCCGGAGCTAGAAGCCGATGAGCGCGTCGGTACCCTGGCCGGTCAGCCCGCGGTCGGCCACGATATTGAGTTCTTCAGCCTTGATTTGACGAACACCTGCTGGACACGCAGCTTTTACAGCACGCGCGGCACCGTGCTCGTGCTTTGCCAGACGAATGATTTAGAGTTGGAAAGAAACGAACCGGTGCTGCGCGCGGTGTGCGCGTCGATGCAGGTCGACGACGAGTGACACAATTCGACATGAACTTACTAGGGCAAGAGCGAGCACAGCGCTTCGCGTGCCGCCGCGATTGTTTGTGCGATGTGCTCTTCCGTGTGGGCCGCCGACACGAAGGCGGCCTCGAATTGGCTGCACGGCAGGTAAACGCCGCGGTCCATCATCGCCCAGAAGAAACGGGCGAAGCGGGCGGTGTCGCTCTTCTTCGCGGTGTCGTAGTCGGTGACAGGCTCGGGCGTGAAGAATAGCGTCCACATGCTGCCGACGCGTTGCACGACGTGCGGCAGCCCCGCGGCGGTCGCGGCTTGCTCGAGTCCTTCCGTCAAAGCGCCGCTCAGTTCGTCGAGGCGAGCGTAGGGCGGGCGGTCGCGCAACTCTTGCAGCGTCGCCAGTCCGGCGGCCATCGCCAGGGGATTGCCGGAGAGCGTTCCCGCCTGGAAGACCGGCCCGGCCGGCATCACCCTTTGCATGATTTCGGCCCGACCGCCGTAGGCCCCGACCGGCAGACCGCCGCCGATGATCTTGCCGAACACGGTAAGGTCCGGCGTCTGCTGGAAAAGCTGTTGTGCGCCGCCGAACGCGAGGCGGAACCCGGTCATCACTTCGTCGTAGATCAATAGTGACCCGTGCTGTTCGGTCAGCCGCCGCAGCTCCGTGAGAAACTCCGGAATCGGCACGACGAGGCCCATGTTGCCGACGACCGGCTCCAGAATCACACCGGCGATCTTATCGCCATGTCGCCGGAATGCGTCCGCCAATCTATTCACATCGTTGTAGCGGAGAACAAGCGTATCCTGCGTGCAGCCGGCGGGCACGCCGGGGCTGTTCGGCACGCCGAGCGTTGTGGCGCTGGAGCCGGCCTGCACAAGCAAACTGTCAACGTGGCCGTGATAGCAGCCGGCGAACTTGACGATCACGTCGCGCCCGGTGAAGCCGCGGGCGAGGCGGATCGCGCTCATCGAGGCCTCGGTGCCGGAACTGACGAAACGCACCCTCTCGACGGAAGGCACGGCGTCGATGACGATTTCGGCAAGCTGCGTTTCCAATTCCGTCGGGGCGCCAAAACTGGCTCCGCGATGCAATGCGTCCTCAACCGCTTTCACGACGCGGGCGTGAGAGTGTCCCAAAATTAGCGGACCCCAGGAGCCGACGTAATCGAGATACGGGTTGTCGTCCGCGTCGTAGAGGTAGGGCCCCGCGCCGCGAGCGATGAAGATGGGTTCCCCGCCGACGGCGCCGAACGCTCGCGCTGGACTATTCACGCCGCCGGGAATGACGCGGCAAGCGCGCTGGAAGGCGTCACGGCTGCGGGCACGTTGTGGTGTCACGGCGGGATTTTCCCTGCGTTGGCGAGCCGGCGGCGTGAGCGACCGGAATTTGAACGGATAAGGACGCAAATTCCGGTCTTCCATCGCTACGGCTTGGCTTTGTCCTTCGTCGCTTTGTCCGATTTCTTGGATTCGGGGTAAACCAACTCACGTGCCTGATCGAGGCGCGCTTTGACTTCGGGGTCGTCGGCGTATGGGCGGTAAAGGCGGCTTATCTCTTCGTAGACGACCACGGCTTTTGTCGTTTGCTCCTTGTTTTTGAGCGCGGCGATCTCTTTCGTTTTTTTGTCGAGGTAGTCCTGGCGCCATTTGCTGATCTCCGCGGGCGGCGGCACATGCGGTTTTAGCTCGGTGATCTTCTTGTTCGCCAACGCCAGCCAGCCAGGATGATCGGCCCCTTTTTTCTTCACCTCGTCCCAGCAATCGCGCGTGGCGGCGGCGTCGCCCAACTTCTCGTACTGAAGCGCTCGGTACGCGGCGCCTTCAACATCGTTCTCCGGCTCGAATTGCCGGCCCAGATTTTCCGCGAACTTGATCTTCTTCTTGAACGACGTTTCGCGCTCGTAGGCGCTGATCTGCTGGTTCCATGCTTGCATCTGGCCGGCGCGGGCGTCGTTCGCGTGGTAGGTCATGAAATCGTTAATGACACGCCCCGCGGCATCGTAATTGTCCGGATTGTCCGGCTCCATCAGGTTTTGAACCTGGGCGTAAAGTCCGTCGGCGCTTGGCGGCTTGACGAAGAACCAATACGCGACGAACACCATGACCGCCAGCACCGCGGCGATGCCGCCGAGTTGGAACCACAGGCGGTCGTAGATTCTCTTCTTTCTTTTCTTCCGTTTGCCGCGCCCTGCCAACGTGCGGGCGATTTCCTTGTCTGTTTCGTCCAAGCGTTTGGTGAGGGAGTTTTTGTCCTTCAACTTCGTGTTGGCCACATCCGCCCCGGCGCTCTGGAGCGCCTCAACTTTCTCTTGTACTTCGGCCAGCGCCTTGCCGACGGTCGCTGCGTTAAAATGACGGTGTTCCGGCTTCTTTTCGAGGAGCTGCATGATTAGCGAGTCGAGCCAGGGCGGCATTTCGAGCACGAGGCGCGACGGCCGCTCCGGCGTGCGGTTAACGTGCGCGATGAACATCTGCATCGCGCTTTCCTCATTAAAAGGCTTTTTGCCGGTGATCAGCTCGTAGAGCACGACGCCGAGCGCATAGAGGTCGGACTTCGGGGTCAGGTCGCGCTCGCCGCGGCACTGCTCCGGCGACATATAGGCGGCGGTGCCGACGGTGCAGTTCGCGGACGTGAGACCTTCTTTTTCGGTATCCTTGGCAATTCCAAAGTCAGTCAGCTTCAGCGTCCCATTCGGGAGGACCATGAGGTTGGATGGTTTCAGATCGCGGTGGATGATGCCCTTCTCATGAGCGTGTTGCAGGGCCGAGCAGAGTTGTGTGCCGAGCGTGACGACTTCTTCCCAACTCATGCGTTCCCGACGTTCGAGCACGTCGCCGAGCGTCTCACCCTCGATGTACTCCATCGCGTAGTAGCTCACGGCGGCGTTGGCCTTGCTGTGCCCGTACATGCGAACAATGTTCGGGTGTTTGAGGTGCTGCAAAATGTTGGATTCGCGCTCGAAGCGATCCCGCGAGCGCTTGTTGCCGACCAGGCCGGGGGCCATGATCTTGACCGCCATGATCTGGCCGGTCTTCGTATAGCGGGCGCGATAGACCGTGCCCATGGCGCCGCTGCCCAGCTCTTTTTCGATAAGGAACGGGCCCAGCGTCTGGCCGACGAGCATGAGAAGTCACCTTGGCGCAGGTTACTTGAGCCAGCGCGCCGCGTCGCGCGCGAAATAGGTCAGGATCATATCCGCGCCCGCGCGGCGAATACTGGTAAGGATTTCGAGGGCGACGCGACGTTCGTCGATCCAGCCGCGCTGTGCCGCCGCCTTGACCATCGCGAATTCGCCGCTGACATTGTACGCCGCCACCGGCACGCCGAAGCGCACCTTTACGCGGCGGATGATGTCCAGGTACGACAGGGCGGGCTTCACCATGATGATGTCCGCGCCCTCGGCGAGATCGAGCGCGACTTCGCGCATCGCCTCGTCGCCGTTGGCCGGGTCCATCTGATAGGTGTTGCGGTCGCCGAACTGCGGCGGCGACTCGGCGGCATCGCGGAACGGGCCGTAGAAGCCGGACGCGTACTTGGCGGCATAGCTCATGATCGGCAGTCGCGGAAAGCCAGCCGCATCAAGCGCACGGCGAATCGCTTGCACCATGCCGTCGAGCATGCCGCTGGGCGCCACCATGTCGGCGCCGGCTTTCGCGTGACTGACGCACTGCTCGGCGAGCAAGGGCAACGTCGCGTCGTTATCGACATCCAGGCGGCCGCCGTGCTCCGTCAACACGCCGCAATGACCGTGGTCGGTGTATTCGCAGAAGCATTCGTCGGTGATGAGCAGCACCGTGTCCTTGAACGCCCGGCGGAGGGCGCGCAGAGCCTGCTGAACGATCCCCTGTTCTTCAAGGGCGCTGGAACCCGTCGCGTCCTTGTGAACGGGGATGCCGAAGAGAATGAACGAACGCAGTCCAAGGTCTACCGCGGCGCCGACCTCGTCTACGAGCCGATCGACGCTGAGTTGGTAGTTGCCCGGCATCGAGGCGATTTCTTTTTTGATGGCCGTGCCGGGTCGGACGAACAGCGGCACGATCAGGTCGCGCGGCGACAACTCGGTTTCGCGGACCAGCTCGCGGACCAGCGGCTGATAGCGCAAGCGTCGCGGCCGCGCGGTTGGAAAGCCGGGATCGTTCATTCTTCCCTCACTTCGCCGCGTAAAACGCGTTCGCCGCAGCGACACCGGCGCCGGGAGTGATCTTGACGTCCTGTGCGGTCAGGCATTGTTCCAGCGCCGCGAGGAAGAGAAGCACGTTGTTCGGCCGGCTGGCGTGGCCCATGAGGCCGATGCGCCAGACCATCCCCTTGAAGTTGCCGAGTCCGCCGCCGATCTCGATGCCGAAGTCCGACAGCAGGCGTTTGCGCGTCGTCAAATCATCCGCGCCCGCCGGGATGCGGACCGCGTTCAACGTCGGCAGTTGATGCCCTTCCGCGGCGGCAAAACCAATGTCCAAGGCGGCGAGTCCCGCTTTGAGGGCCTGGTGATTTCGCAGGTGCCGGGCCCAGCGCGCTTCGAGACCCTCTTCGTGAACCAAACGCAATGCCTCACGCAGCGCATAGATCATCGTAATGGGCGCCGTGTGATGATAAAAGCGCTCCTCACCCCAATAGCGCTGCACCATCGTCATGTCGAGGTACCAGCTCTGCACTTTGGAGCCGCGGCGGTTGATCGCATCGAGCGCCCGCGGACTGAAGGAGACCGGCGCCAGACCGGGCGGGCAGCTCAGGCATTTCTGCGTACCGCTGTAGACGGCATCGACCTCCCAATCGTCGATCGCCACCGGTACGCCGCCGAGCGACGTGACTGTGTCGAGGAGGAGCAGCGTATCGAACTCGTGACAGAGCTTCCCCAGCTCCTCGGCCGGCTGCCACGCTCCGGTGGAGGTTTCCGCATGGACGATGCCGAGCACCTTGGGCCGGATGCGCCGCAACAGGTCGCGAATTTCTTGCAAATCGAAGACCTGGCCCCACGGCCGCTCCACCGTGTACAGGTGGGCTCCCGCCCGCTGCGCGACATCGACCATGCGTTGGCCGAAGACGCCGTTGACGCAAACCACCATGCGGTCGCCCGGCTCGATACAGTTGACGACGCACGTTTCCATGCCGGCGCTGCCGGTGCCGCTGACGGGAAACGTCAGTTGATTTTTCGTTTGGAAAGCGCCACGGAGCATTTCCTGGGTCTCGTTCATGATCTCCAGGAATTGCGGGTCGAGGTGGCCGAGCAGCGGCGTTGCCATCGCGTTCAGCACGCGCGGGTGGACATCGCTCGGACCGGGGCCAAGAAGGAGGCGCGGCGCGGGGTTGAGCTGGCCGGGGATTTGCACAATGAACTCCTGCGATACGTCTGTAGGTTCCGCTTGCCGAGCGGAACCTTGCCATTAGTCCCGCTCGGCAAGCGGGACCTACACGCGGGAGACTAGCCGGAAGCGAGCGCCTTCATGCGTTCCTGAACGAGCCGGCTGACTTCCTTAAAGCGCGGGTGATGGGCGCCGTTGGTCCACTCAAATACGCACGTTTCGGCCGTGGCCAGAATCGCGCCGGCCTGCTCAAGTCGGCGGAGGGCGATGTCGTGATCCACGGCATAACGGCTGCCGACCGCGTCCGCCGCGAGATAGACGCGGAAGCCTTGGGCGAGAAGGTCGAGGGCGGTGTTCAGCACGCAGACGTGCGTTTCGATGCCCGCCAGCACCACTTTCGGGCGTGCCTCGCGGCGCAATGTCTCCACCACGCTCGGCACGGCACACGAGCTAAACGCCAGCTTCTCCGGACGCTCGGGCAGGCGCTGGGCCAGTTCGGGAATCGTCGGGCCGAGTCCTTTCGGATATTGTTCGGTGGCCAGGACGGGCAGGCCAAGGAGGCGGGCGCCGTCGATCAGAAAGGCGATGTTGCGCGCGACGGCTGCTGCGCCCAGGATGCGCGGCATCAACTTTTCCTGGACGTCGATGACGAGCAGGGCGGTGTCCCCGGCCGACATCTGCGTGGGATGAGGCATACGACGAATTCCGCGGCAAGCGGGTCTTGGAACGTGCTCTACCCGGATGCTACGGGACGCGCCGCGAGATTTCAACGGCGGCACGCGCCGGGCGCGTTAGATCGTCGCTCCGCGCCTGATTGGGCACGAAGCATCTTCTTGAGCTAGCTCGTTGGCGCCCGGTCGCATGTCAAACATCGTTCCCGCCAATCCGGCCCACGCATGAACAAGCTATCCGGCGGCGGTAGCGTGGCGTGCCAGCGCGGCGTCGAACTCGTCGAGCTGTCGGTCGAGCGTTTGGCTCTCCTCCGGCGACAACGGCCGGCCGCCGAAGCGAACGCGGTAGAAAACATCGGTAATCTGCCTTGGGAGAACGCCCAGGTCGCCGACAATGGACGTCAGGCGCGGTTCGGCAGCCGTCGCAAACTCCCACGCTGTCTGCGAAGGTTGCGGCCGCAGCCGGCAGTGACGTTCGAGCAACAGAAGGAGCCGGGCCTGGAAAGCGATGATGGGTCGACGCCCTGGCGCGGCGGTTCGCCGCCGCGTGAAACGGCGAACGCGGCGGGTTACGCGATAACTGATGAAGGCCAATGGCAGCAAGATGACCCAGGGCCGCCAACTCAGCCAGAAAGCGGAAGAGCCAAGCAATCCCGACAGCGAACCCGAGAACCGGAACGAGTCGGCTACGTCTTGTGTCAGGCCGTACTGTTGTTCGGCGTTGTAATCGACGATGAAGTACTTCCAGGTATCCTGCGTCACACGCTTGAGGCTTTCCCAGAGGTGTGCCCACGAGAATTGAGCCGTCGTCGCCGAATCGTTGGACGGCGTCGGGTCGAGCGACAGCCAATGCCACGCGGTGGCGCCGTTTGGCCCCGGGCGTTGCACCGGGATCTCGACCCAGCTATGCGCGTGACTTTGGCGAATGACGTAAACGCCGGGCGAATCTTCCTTCGCATCGCAGCCGCGATAGCCCATGACGACACGCGCCGGCACGCCTTGCGACCGCAGCATGAGGGCCAGGGCCGCGGCGTAACGCGAGCAGTGGCCTTGCTTGACGTTCTTCAAAAAATCGAGCGTAGGGTCGATATTCCGGTCCCGGCGGCGCAGCTCCGTCGAGTAAGTGAATTCGCCCGAGCTGGCCAGGAAATTGGTCAAGGTTCGGCCGACTTTTTCCCAGCTCGTCTCGCGCAAGGATTTGGGGCTGCCGGTCTTTTCGATGTCCTTCGCGCTGAGCGCGTAGGTTGGCAATGTCTGGAGCCGCACCAGGAGCTGGTCCGTCCACTCGCGCAGATCGTCAACGATCCCCTCGTCTTGGCGAATAATTCGAAAATAGCCGGCCAGCAGGTCGCCGCGGACGGGAATTGCGGAGCTGAGATCGCGTTCCTCGGGCGGCAGGAATGCCTGCTGGTAACGTTCCTTATCGCGGTTGAGCCTTTGGTCCACGGGAACGAGGGTGCCATACGATTCGCCGAACAATGCCGGCGCCAAGCTTCGGTCGCGGAGCGTCACGACCGGTCTTTCGGACAGGCCGCCGGCCCCGAGAAACGCCTGCGCCATGCCCGAAAGCGCGTTGCCCAGCGAACTGACCTCCGCTCGACCCAGCGCGGCGAGACCTCGCAACGCCTCTTGCGTGGCGCTGGGCACGCGCGGGTGCAGCGTTACGGGGTCCGCCAGCATAAGGCCGCCGGCCTTTTCGGGATACACTTCAAAGGTCAGGATGATCTCCGCCTGACCATAGTCGGGAAGTCGGAAACTGGCGCGCGGCAAATTGATTGGCGGACCGGCGTTCATGCCGATGCCGACGATCGCGACGCCCGCGCGCGTTTCGCGATTCGCCGGCGTTGCTTCAACGGCGGGATTCGCTCCGGAAGCGGGCCGCGTGCTTGGCGTCGCCGGTCGAACTCTCTGGCGGCGGGCATCGGCTTCCGCATCGACTTGCGCGGGTGAAGGCATGCCGACCCGTGCCACGCCCGGTTGACGCATCCCGGTTTGCTCGATCTCCGGCAGTGCGGCGGTCGTTCCAAGCCCCGGCGTCCCGCCGCCCACGGGCCCGCCAGAAGCGGCCGCGCCGGGAGCGGCCGCGCGGAGATCCACTCCTTCTCTTGGCATCCCGGCGATCCCTTGAGGAAAGTGCGGCTGCCATCTGCCGGAACGGTAGTAATCGAGCACTTTGCTGCGCCAGCGCTGCGAATCCGGCAGATCGGTCTTCGGTGAGCCGTCGGCGTTCTCCGCGGTCAATTCACACACGACTTCGTTCGTCACCTCCAGACGGCCAGTCCGGTTCAAATCGACCCCGTCGCCGATTCCCGTTTGCAGCGTGCCCCCCTTGCCGGTCGGCTGGAGACTGAGCGGGCTCCACTGCGTCTGTGCCGTGCGCGGCGTACACAAAAAGAGCACGAAGCCGACGCCGGCAACGACCGCGAGCCACACAGCTCCGTCGCCCACGGAAAGGAGGAGCGCCAGCCGCCGCCGGCGCGGTCCCGCGTCCGGAGCGGGCATCCGGACCGCCGCAGCGGCCGTGCGTTCCCGCCAGCTGTGGAAACAGGAAAGACTCCACAGCAGACAGCCCACGTAAACAATCAGCAGCGTACCAAACAGCAGATCCATCGCCAGCACACAGCCCAGGGCGACCTGCATCAGCCCGATGGCATAGAGGCCCCAGTAGTCGCCGACGTGCTTGGGCCGGAGCAACTTCGCCGCCATCAGCACCATGAGCAGCGGTCCGAGGTACGGGAGCAATGCCGCCGGCATTGGGGCTTGCGCGAGAATTGGATCGTCCGAGCGCAGCCGCGACACGATCCAGGCGAGCATGCCGACGAAGATGACGCCGCCGAGCACGTTCGCGGCACGGATGCTCAACGACCAACGCCCTTCAAGGAAGAACGCCGTCGCCAGCAAGATCGGCATTGGAATGACCCAGGCGAGCGCGTCGTTGAGGAACGGCTGCTCGGCCAAGCCCAGCGTCACGCACGCGAAGCCAAGAGTGAGGTAAAAACTGAGGCGAAAGGCTAAATCACCGCGCATCGTTGGTTGGCCTTTCGTAAAAGTCGAGGCGTGACACCATGCCTGCGTCCACGGCGAGGACCGCGTGGCGCAGCCGCTTCGCGAGCATTCGCCCCTTGCGCGTCGGCGTCAAACTCAGGTACAACACCGGCGCCCGCGGCAAGGGCGTGGTCAACAACCGGTCAAGGAAGTCGTCGCCCGCGCCGGCGACCGAACAGGGTTCCTGGACGGCGAGAGATTCGAGCATCCGGATCGCATGGGACTGGCTCGTGACGCCATCGAGGATCGCCGGTTGGGAGCCGTCCACGGCGAGGACAAGGCGATCGCCCTTTTGCCGGCACCACTCCCAGCACACGCTCGCCGCCAAACTGAGAAGGTCTTCCACCGCCCCGCCGTCGCCGGCGCCGGTCACGGACAAGTCCACGACAAGAATCAAGTGGTCGGTCGGCACATCCTCGAATTCTCGGACCATCAACTCCGCACAGCGCGCCGACGTGCGCCAGTGAATCCAGCGCGGGCTGTCGCCGCTGCGAAAGGCACGCAAACCGTGGAACTCCGCCTGCGACGCCGGGTGCCGCCGGGCGTGTTGCCGATTGCCCTCGCTTGCCACGCCGCACCGGGCCAGATGGCGGCGCAATTTGCCGCGGTGCAGCAGGCCCAGTGCCGGCAGCACCAACGATTCCTCCGCCGGCAGCAGCAGCCGCGTCCGCTGCACGAAACCAAAGGGGTGGGAGCTGGACGCGGCAAGCATTTGCCAAATGCAGCGGCCGCGGCTTGGCAGCGTTACCGGCGCGCGCAACGCGATCGTTTCCCGCGCTCCGACACGGGGAACATACCACGACACGTGATGTGCCGGACCGCGATCGTCGATGCGAATGCCTGCTTGGGCGCCGGCCTGACTGGTAAGCGCGACTTCCAAAGTGAACGGCGTTCCGGCGAACACCGCGACGGGCAGCCGGCGCCGCGCTTCGAGCCCCCGAAGCCGCCGGCCCGCCACGAACGCGTTCAACACCCACAGCCCGATCATGAGGCAGGCGAGCAGCGCGAGGAGATTGATGCCTTTGATCAACCCAATGAGCAATAACGCGGCGGCGACGGCGACCCAATACACGCCTTCGCGGCGCCAGCGAAAACGCGCGCCGCCGAAACGGCGGGCCAAGGTCGTCAATCGAGCCCGCAAGCCCATGAGCCTTCCTCCGGCGGATCGATCAAGACGGAACCGGCGTATGGCCGAGGATGTCGGCGATGATCGCGTCCGAAACGTCGCCGCGGCCTTCGCGTTGCAGGCTCTTGGCCAGCACACGGTGCGCCAGAACAGGGCGGGCCAGTCGCTTGATGTCGTCCGGAACCACGTAGTCGCGACTCTCGAGCAGCGCCAGGGCCTGCGTCGCGCGGTACAGCGACAGGGCCGCCCGCGTGCTGCCGCCAACGTGCAGGTCTGGATGCGACCGGGTCGCTTCGATCAGGTCCAGAATGTAGTCGTTCAGGCTTTCATCCACCTGCACCTTGCGGACATGCTGCTGCAGCGTGAGAACCTCGGCGGCGCTCAGTACCGGCCGCAGCGAATCGACGGGCTCGCCGGCCCGGTGCTTCGTGAGAATCTCGCGTTCCGCCGCCCGGTCGGGATAGCCAATGCGTACCCGCAACAGAAAGCGGTCGAGCTGGCTTTCGGGCAGCGGATACGTGCCCTCGTATTCGAACGGATTCTGCGTGGCGAGCACGATGAACGGCAACTCGAGCATCCGAGTCTGGCCATCGACGGAAACCTGGCGATCGCTCATTGCTTCCAAGAGCGCGCTCTGCGTCCGTGGCGTCGCACGGTTGATCTCGTCGGCGAGAATGACGTGGGCGAAGAGCGGCCCCGGCTTGAAGACGAACTCGGCCGTCGGCTGGTGGAACACGCTCGTGCCGATCAAGTCGCTCGGCAGCAGGTCCGGCGTGAATTGAATGCGGTGGCACTCGCACGAGAGGCTGCGGGCCAGCGCCTTCGCCAGCAACGTCTTGCCGATGCCGGGCACGTCTTCAATAAGGAGATGCCCGTCCGCCAAGAGGGCGACGAGCGCCATCTGAATGACTTCCGGCTTGCCGAGCAGCACGCTCCCAAGATTGCCGCGAAGCCGTTCCAGCAACACTGCCGGCGATGAAGCCGTGGCGTGCAGTCCGTGTCCGTCCGCGCTGGCCAATGGCCGCTCGCGAGTAAGTGCGCGATCCACTTCCATAGAACCTCGCAAGGGAGGGATGTTGTACGAGTCGAGGCAAGCACCGCGCGCACCGGCTCCGGCAGCAGGCATCGCCGCGGCGAGTCTGCATTATAGAGTGAGGCTCGTCTGTGTGCTATCAAACACTCGCGAATTGCCGGCCTCCAGGACTTATTGAGAATTGCGCAACCAACGCGCCGCTTGGGCATGCCACGACTGAAATGCGCCCAAAAGAAAGGTGTCTGAAACTCTTGAATCAAAAGTCCAGACACCTTTCTCTAAGCGAGCCGCTTCACCGCAGGCCACATTACGGTTTAGCGACGCCGATCACGCCGCCGCCGATGCGGTCGCCCGCGTTGCCGGCCGGTTGTGACTTCAAGTCGTCCGCCTTTGCGTGGACAATAAGTCCGCGGCCGATAATGGAGTGCGGGCCGGACAGCGTGATGTGCTTATCCGTGATGTTGATCCGCGCCTTGCCGTTCTCGTCGGCGGTAATGTTGCCCAGATCGCCGACATGGCGCGATGCCGCATGGGGACCGCCGTGCATCATCATGTCGGGGTCGAAGTGCGGGCCCGTGGACATGCCGTCATTGCTGGACAGGTCGCCGAACTGATGAACGTGGAAGCCGTGCTCGCCTGGAGTCAGCCCGGTGATCTCACCGGTGATCTGGACGGAGTCGCCTTTCTGCGTGAAGGTAATGGCGCCCGCGACATGACTCCCTTTCAACGCCGTCAGCAGGCACACGGCCTTGGTGGGGCCGTCTTTTTTGTCGGCGTCGGCCGCACTGAGCAACAGCGTTGCCCCCAGCAGCGCGCCGACCACCAGCGCCAGGCTCGGAATTCTTGGCATGATGCACTCTCCTTGAAGCAGAAATCCCCTCGCCGAGCGACGCACAGCGACTTGGCGCCGGCGCCGCGTGTCCAGGGTCACAACATAGCGTTGATTTGGCGCGTGTCCACGTTCAAAACACGCGGCGGGCGGAGTCCTACAATAGGTGGACGGCGGCGCGGCACGGTGCGAAGTCTTTGAGTTGAACTGCATGGAACGTGAGAATTCGTCCCATCCTGGTCCGCGTCGCCGACACTGGTTCATCGTTTTCCTCGGCCGGCGCTTCTCGCGCGACGAATACCTCGGCCTGCACTTGACGGCGGGCATGTTGCTGAGCCTTGCGACGCTCGGCCTGTTTCTCTTCCTTGGACACAATGTTCTCGGCGATACGCGGCTGAACGAGCTGGATCACGAGTTCGGTCGGCGACTGGAAGCTCATCGTCTCGCGAACCCCGCGCTGCGGACAACGTTTGGCGTGATCACACAGTTCGGCGCCCTCAACATCCTTTTCCTTCTTGGACTGCTCGTCGCCCTGATCCTCTTCATGCGGCGACAGCGGCTGTTGACGGTGATCTGGCTGACGACCCTCGTCGGCGTCGGGCTGCTGAACTCGGTAATGAAAGCGTCCTACGATCGTCCGCGCCCGCCGTTTCTCGATCCTGTTTGGGTACACGAGGCGAACGCCAGCTTTCCGAGCGGCCATTCGCTGGTCGGTTTTGTCGGCTACGGATTTCTGGCGTATCTTCTCCTCCTCGACCTGCCCAAAAAGGTTGCGCGCTGGGTGGCGTCGGCTCTCGGCATGCTCATACTCGCCATCGGTTTCAGCCGAATGTACTTGGGCGCGCACTACGCCAGCGACGTCGCCGGCGGGTTCGCGGTCGGATTTTGCTGGCTCGCGGCCGTCATCTCCGGAATCGAGGTGGTAAGGCGACGACGGCGTGCGTTGCAGAAATCGCCCCTTGCGGCGGAGCGTGCGCAAACTCCCGCGCGCGTAGATCGCTAAGGCGCGAGCGGCGGATCGCGCGTCATTTCCCTTTGACCCTATCCGCGCCCCTTGCTACATTGACCTTCTTCCGCTGCGGCGCGGCGCCGTGGCGATTTTTCGTCCTCAAAATCGGATTGCGTCCCGGGAAAGGGCCGGGATTGGAATTCTTAGGGGCGCCGACTCCCTTCTTCGGGCCCCGTGGCACAGGAGGAACTGCGTGGCAATTGTTCAGGTGAAGGATTTGATCGAGGCCGGCGTCCATTTCGGCCATCGCGCCAGCCGTTGGAATCCCAAGATGCGGCCGTACATCTACGGCAAAAGAAACCTCATCCACATTATCGACCTCCGCGAAACCGTTCGCGGCCTGCTCCGCGCCTACCGCTATCTCGCGACCGCAGCCAGCAAGGGCAACCTGGTGCTCTTTGTCGGCACCAAACGCCAGGCCAAGGAAGCGATCGAACGCGAGGCCCAGCGGAGCACCATGCCGTACGTCAGCGAACGCTGGCTCGGCGGCACGTTGACCAACTACCGCACGATTCGCGACCGGCTGAAAAGGCTTCAGGAACTTGAAGCTCTTTGGCTCCCGTCGCGCGACAGCTCGGCGAAGGCGGACCTGTCGAATTACATGAAGACCATGCTCAACGAGTCGGGCAAGCTCGAATTCACGAAGGCGCCCGAAAACGCCGAAATTCGCCGCTATAGCAAGAAAATGGTCGCCACCCTCAGCCGTGAATGGGCCAAGATTCATCGCAACCTTTCCGGCATCCGCGAAATGAATCGGCTGCCGGACGCAATCGTGGTCGTCGGCCCGAACAAGGAACACATCGCCGTCAAAGAAGCCCAACGCATGGGCGTCACGGTCATCGGCCTGATCGACACCGACAGCGACCCCGACACGGTCGATCTGCCGATCCCCGGCAACGACGACAGCATCCGCTCGATCGAGCTGATCCTGGCGAAACTGGCCGATGCCGTGCTGGAGGGCAAGGCCGCGTTGCCGCCGGAAGCCAGCACCGGGCAAGCCGCCGCCATGAAGCCGCGCCCGGGACCTACGCTGGGCAGCGTTCCCGCGAACCCCAAGCCGGCGGCGGCGGTCGTAGAATAATGGCGAATGCCGAATGGCGAATGCCGAATCAATGACGAATGTCCAATGCCGAATGGCCGACCGCATGTCATGCTTGGACATTCGGTATTCGGCATTGATTTGACATCCGGCCTTCGTCATTCGGCATTCAAAGAGTAGACAAAGGAGCTTGAGGTATGTCTCAGATTTCCGCCGTGGCCGTGAAGGCCCTGCGCGACAAGACCAACGCGCCCATGATGGATTGCAAGGCCGCCCTCACCGAGGCCAGCGGCGACATGGAAAAGGCGATCGAGCTGATCCGCAAACGCAATAAGGATATTCAGGTAAAGAAGGGCGAACGCGAAACCGCCGAGGGCCGGATCGCCACATTCATCGACACCGACGACCGCATCGGCGCCATTGTCGAGATGCGCTGCGAAAGCGCCCCCGTCGTCAAATCCGAGCACTTCATCGCCCTCGCGAATGACATCGCGAAGCAAGTGGCGATCGAGAATCCTGCGTCGGTCGAGACGATGCTGAAGGAGCCGTTCGTCGGCAACCCGAAGCACACCGTCAATGACCGGATCGGCGAGGTGGTCGGGATCATCCGCGAGCACATGAGGCCGGCTCGCTTCACGCGCCTGACGGGATTGCTCGGCCAGTACGTCCACCACGACGGTTCGGTCGGCGTTCTTCTCCAGGTAGACGGCGCCAGCGCCGATCCGCAGCTCTTGCGCGACGTGTGCATGCACATCACCGCCAAGAACCCGGTAGCCGCGCGGCGTGACGACGTGTCGGCCGACACGATCGCCAAGGAGAAGGAAATCGCCCTCTCCCAGATGCAGACGGACCCGAAGAACAAGAACAAACCGGCCAACATCATGCAGATGATTGTCGAGGGCAAGATGAAGTCTTGGTTCGCCGACAATGTGCTGGAGGAGCAGCCGTTCGTGAAGGATGACACGAAAACCGTCGGCCAGCTCCTGCAATCGGCGGGGTTGAAGCTGGTGCGCTTCGTGCGCTATCGCGTCGGCGAGTTGAGCTAAGCGACGAGTTTGCTACACTGTAACGGCCTCGCATTCCTTCCGGGATGACGAGGCCGTTTCTTTTCCGAGAGCGTTTATGCTGCAACTCCACAATGGCGCGCTGCGCCTTTTTCGCGTGTTCGGTATTGATGTTTACCTGCACTGGACGTGGGTCGTCGTCGCCTACTTCATGATCAAATCGCGAACGGGCGACTACCAGAACCCGGCGTGGGCCGCGGCCGAATATGTCTCGTTATTTGCGATCGTGTTGATGCATGAATTCGGCCACGCGTTGGCGTGCCGCTCTGTCGGCGGCGAAGCGAACAGGATAATCCTGTGGCCTTTGGGCGGCATCGCGTACGTGCAACCGCCGCCGCGGCCCGGCGCCCTGCTATGGAGCATCGCCGCGGGGCCCTTTGTAAACCTAATTCTCGTGCCGATCACCGTGGGGCTTGCTATCTACACGCACGCACTCCCGGTCCCAGGAACAGACAAGCCGCCCGATGTGAGTCAATACTTCTTCATGCTCGCGGTCATCAATGCCGTGCTGCTTGTGTTCAACATGCTGCCGATCTACCCGCTCGACGGCGGGCAGATCGTGCAGGCTCTGTTGTGGTTCATGATCGGCCCGGCGCGAAGTTTATTAGTGGTGAGCGTGATTGGTCTAAGCGTCGGCGGCGCGGCGCTCATCGCCGCGGTGGTATTTGTGCCAGACGTTTGGTCGATCGTCCTGGCCGGCTTCATTGTGCTGCGTTCCTGGGTCGGCTTCAAGGCGGCGCGGACGATGTCCGCGCATCTCAACGCGCCGCGCCGCCGTGACCTCGCGTGCCCGAATTGCCATCAATCGCCGCCCGCCGGACCGTTTTGGATCTGCGACGCCTGCCGGACGCGCTTCGATACATTCGCCGAGGAGCACGTCTGTCCGGGCTGCGAGAAGATTCATCCGCGGACGATGTGTCCGGCGTGCCGCAAAATGTTCCCGGGAGTGGAGTGGCACGAGGCGATGGAAGATGAAGTGCCGGAAGCGAGGGAAGTGTTTGATTAGCGCTACGTTTCGCGCCCGCGCGATACGCGGCGGGCGCGAAACGTATGCCGGCAATACCGACGATTACTTATCCTTCTTCCGCGCCGCCGGCTGAATCTTCGTCACCACGTCCTTGCCGTCTTTCTTTTCGGTCGTGACGGTGACGTCAACGCCTTCCTTGAGACTTTTCATGGCCTTCGTCTGATCCTTCGCCGGCGCGCCCTTGGCGTTGACGACCTGCACGTCGTCGGCCAGGGTGTAGGTCACGTCCTTGTCGTTCACCGTGACGGTGAGCGTCTTTTTGTCGTTGTCCACGCTCTTGATCTTGCCCTTGGCCTCGTCCGCCAGCGATACGCCCACGCACAGGGCCAGGGCGAACAACGCGCACACGAACTTACGCAACATGAGAGGCTCCTTGTGAAAACTACCGTACCCGGATTGACAACCCGGCGTCCGCCAAGACGCGCGGGCTTCTATATAACCCTGCGCTGCCGACGCGGTTCCGATCTCCATAAAGGAGGCGAGGCGTTTACGGATTGATTCTGCCTCGAATCTCTTCGTTCACCGCCGCCACCGCCTGAAGCAATTGTTTATCGTCGCTCTTCGCCAAACCCGAGGCGTCGAGGTTCGATTCGGCTTCCGGCAACAGGGCTTCGGCGCGCGTCGGCAAGGACACGTCCACGTCGGGTTTGATGCCTTGGTGCCAGATCTGGCGGCCATTGGGCGTGAGCCATTCGCGCACGGCGAGCAGAACCGCCGAGCCGTCGCTCAACTCGAACGGCTCCAGCACCGTGCCGGTGCCAAAGGTGTGCGTGCCTACCAGCTTGCCGCGCTGGTGATCCTGAATCGCGCCGGCGAAGATCTCCGCCGAGCTGGCCGAGCCTTCGTCGATCAGCACGGCCAGCGGGATGTCGGTCGCAATGCCGCCCGGTTGAACGGCGATCGCCCTGCGCTTCCCTTTCGCATCTTGCTCGATGAACACGTCGCCATTCTTGAGGAACTCGCTCGTCACGGCCACGGCCTGCTCTTTGAGCCCGCCGGGGTTGCCGCGAACATCCACGATGAGTCCTTTCGCATCGGCCGCGAAAGCGTCCTTCAGCGCGGCACGCAGATGCGCGTCGGTGCTGCTTTCGAACCGGTGAACAGCGATGTGCGCGATCGGCTGGCCCGGCAGCATCGCCCACGTCACGTCGGGCACCTCGATGCGGGCACGCTCGATCGTGAAATCGAGCGGATGCGATTCCCCTTCGCGCGCCACCTTCAAGCGTACCTTGGTTCCCGGCGGACCCGCGACCAGCATCACAACTCGATCGAGCGGCATGCCGGCCACGAACTTGTCATCCACTTCGAGCAGCGCGTCGCCCGGCTTGAGCCCCGCGCGCCGCGCCGGCGAATCGGCCCGCGTGGCCAGGATGGTCGGCTGCTCCTTGCGCAAACTGACGCGAGCGCCGATGCCTTCCAGATGCTCGCCATGCTTCAGCTCGTCCACCATCTTGGCGTATTCATTCGCCGGCAAGTACGTGGTGTGGCCGAGGTCGCCGAGCGAGGCCAACAGGCCCTCGATAGCCCCCTCCGTCATCCGCTTCGGCTGAATCGCCTCACGGTCCACGTAATGGTCGTCAACCAGCCGCCAAGTCTCCCAGAACGGGTCGAACGTGTGTCCAAGTCCGGCGGGCCGCCGCCCGGTCGATCCCGGCAGCCAACCCGCCCGGTCAAGCAACACGCCAAGCACGAAGGCCAAGACAACCAGAAGGAAATAGAACCCCGGCGGCCGCCGTCGTCGCCGGCCATGCGGCGGTATACCGGCATACGGATCGGATGGCACCGTTTGTACCCCCAAATGTTTAGCGGCGGTTCGGAGAACCGCCCATGCGCAACCGGCAGTTCTCCGAACCGCCGCTAAACGCATACAACAATCATGCCGCAATTCCGAGTTCCGCCAGCGCCGCCCGAAGCTGTTCCAGATTCTCATACAGCAGCGCCCGGTACCCCGCGGCCAGCGCCGCCTCCACATTCACCGGCCGATCATCGACGAAAATCGCCTGGTCCCGTCCGATGCGCGTGATGGCGAGCACCGTGCGATAAATGTCCTCGTCCGGCTTGACCATTTGCAAGTAGCACGAGCTGAAAAAGTCGAGGAAAATCTCGTCGAGCTTGAAGCGATGAATGCGGTGCTCGTTCAGCTCCAGCGACTCGTTATTGAGCGCGCAGAGCCGGTACGCTTCCTTCTTCGCGAGCGTGCGCACGAAAGCGATCGCTCCGGGCAATTCCTGCGATTGCTCGAACATGAACTGCTTAACCGCGTCGGGCGTAAATGTCCGCGGCCGATAGAAGATGGTGCGCTGCAAATACTGATGAAGCGTCATGCGGCCGGTTTCAAACGCCGTCTTGACCATACCGTGCCGCGTGTGAAAATCGTGCGCGTCCAGCCCGAACTCCTTGCTGGCCCGCTCGCGCGCGGCGGTGTCCCAGCCGTTGGTCAACAGGACGCCGCCGATGTCGAAAAAGACGGCTGCGGTGTAGTGCATGACGGGAGTCTCCGGCTTTGGGGCGGGCTTCACTTCAACATAAAGCGCCCGCCGCCGCAAGAGTGCTGATATGCTCGCAATGGCTGGCGCCGGCCCAATAACACGGACGAGCAATGAACAGAGTGAGAATCTGTTTCGATCGCACCGGCACCACGCTTTCTGTCTCGTTCAACGACCCGGCGGGCGAAAGCCGGCCATGTCTCTTGGTCCGAATGCCGATATACTAGGCGGTAGGTAGCCCGTGGAAGAGAAGAGGGCGCGCCCGAATATGACTGAGACCATTGCTATCGTCGATCGCGGCCGCGGTCCGCAACTTTCCAACAGTCGCATCACGGTCCAGGATCTGGTTCCCTACCTTCAACAGAAATACACGTACGCGCAGATTCTCGAAATCATGCCGGTGTTGACGGTTGACGAAATCCGGGCCGTGGAACGGTACATCAGCGAGAACTACCAAGCGGTCATCGAGCAGGATCGCCGCATCCGGGAGCGTGCCGAAGCTCGGCGCAAAACTCCGGAAGCGGAAGACGCGGAACGAGCGCAGCGTCTGGAGCGCCTGGATACCGTCAGGCAGCGCATCCGCCAAGGGAAGCAGGAGCGAAACGGTGATCGCACTGCTCGCTGATGTGAACATCGAAGGACATGTGGCGCGCGTCGTGTCCGTGATGCAAAGCGATTACTGGCGCGAGTTGTGGGACCACCTGCAAATGCATTCGCTCCGATTTGCCGACGTTGGCCTTTCCCCGAGTGACTCCGACGCCGTAGTTTGGCAATTCTGTCAGCAGCGACAACTCTACCTGCTCACGAACAATCGCAACGATGACGGCGCCGATTCGCTCGCAGCCACCATTCGGGCGAACAATACCGAAGCCAGTCTGCCGGTATTCACGATTAGCGACGCAGACCGCGTCTTTCAGAGCAAGGACTACACCTCTCGCGTTGTGGAGACGCTGTTTGACTGTCTTTTGCGGATCGACACGCTGCAAGGCTCCGGCCGATTGTTTCTGCCGTGATTCAGGAGCCGCTACCACATCGCCCGTTCACCTTGTTTCATCGCAAGTCCTCTACTTCACAACTGCGGACTCCCCGTCCACTGATCGTCCGACTGCTCGCCAATAATCACATCCTCCGGATCGAGCCCGATTTTCGCCAATCGGCCGCGGGGCGGTGTCCCAGCCGTTGGTCAACAGGACGCCGCCGATGTCGAAAAGACGGCTGCGGTATAGCGCATGACGGGAGTCTCCGGCTTCGGGGCGGGCTTCACTTCAACATAAAGGGAGGCGGTCCGCAAGAGTGCGGGTATAGGTCGCGTCCCGTCCGCGTGCGCTTTGCGCCTCAAAAAAGTGGAAAAAAGCGCGCACAGAAACCGCCGTTTTGGTGCTTAGAGCGTTCGGAAACAATGACGTCAGGTTTCCGCGAATCTCAAACAGATGATGTCACAGGCCAACTGGAGAAAAGCCTCTTGGATTTCTGTGAGCCGATCCAATCGGCGCCGCAAGCGGCCGAATGAATGCAGCCAG
>JBGQKZ010000092.1:0-27326 GCA_041499805.1 Gemmataceae bacterium | reverse complement strand
TCAGACATTGAGTCGCCATCCTTGGCTCTCCGGTGCGATGCGGGGGTAATGCACCGCTATCGTGCTGGAGAGCCGTTCTCTTGCCTAGCTCAGTTCGACGCCGCAGTCGGCTCTGAGGATTTCACAGAAAGTGCAGTTATCTGCGCCAATCTGCGTAATCTGCGTTTGATTCTCCCCGCTCCAAAACCGAATCCAGACCGGCTTGATGATCGCATCCTCCTCCGCCAAACACTCCAGTCGGTAGCCGCGGGCGAAGGCGAGGGCGCCGATTTCCTCCTTGCGCGCGAGGAGGGCGGCACGCGGCCATTTTTCGGGCCAGATCGATTCGCAATCGTTGCCGATCGGGCGGCGGAACAGCGCGTACGCGGGATTGCGCTTGAGCGCGGCGTTGAGGTCGTCCCGGTGCCACGGAGTGAACAGGCACCACAGCCGGCCCGTTGGTTCGAGCTGGTTCATGAGGTTGTCGAAGAACAGCCGTTTGACCCGTTCGCGGTCGGGTCGGCTCGCGAACGAGCGGACGTCGACAATGTCGTCGCAGATGAGCAAATCGGCCCGGCTGCCGAGCGACGCGGCGCCGAGGCCGACCGCCGTCACGCTCGGGCCGAGCACGTAGCCGGGACGGTCGATGGTGAAACGGTGCCGGCCCCACGAATTGCCCGACCGCAGGCGCGGAAACACCTGCCGCAAGCGCGCATTGCCGCGGATGTGATCGCGGAGAAAGCGGCAGCGCTCGGCCGCGAGTTCGTCCGAGGCACAGACGATTTTTACTCGGAGGCTCGGATCGCGGCCGAGTTCCCACAAGACGCGCAGACACATTTGCACGCTCTTGCCGTGGTCGCGCGGCAGTTCCACCAAGGCGCGCGGCTGCACGCTCAGGAAGCGCTGCAAGGCGCGGTGCAGCGCCGCCTGGTGCAGCTGCTTGCCTTCCGGGTCGGTGATGCAAAGCTGAGCAAACGCGTCGATCTCACGTCGCGCTTGGGACTGGCTCCTGGCCAAGACATTCAACATTGTTTTCGAGGCGCAAGGTGTCGACATAACGCATGATCTCCTTCTGCATTTCTTCCTCGGTCATGCTTTCGATCTGTTGAATCGCCTCTTTCCAGAACCCGCCGACGCCTGCCGCCGGCGGCTGCTTCCATTGCAGCTTCATGACGGTCAGCATGAACTGAAACACGCGGCCGTAGAAGAATTGGCAGCCGCGCCAATGCTGCGGGTGTTCTTTGCTGGAAATCATCGTGGACAGACCGGACAGCGCCGCGCCGCCGACACGCTGCAACGTGTCTTCATAAGCTTCGACCATCAACTTGGCCCAAGCGTCCGGATAGCGCTCCCGCCAGCGTCGCAATGTGCGTTCATCGCAACCAAGTTTGCCGGCAATGGACGTCCACGAATGGCCGATCGCTTTCAAGTCCACGGCCTGTCTGAAAAGCGGCAGCATGTCGTCGGGCGGTTGGGAAGACGTCGGAGACGTAGTGACCATGAGTTGCTCCCCCCAAAGACGAACGGATCCTGGCCGCTCTTGACAGGCTAGAATATACTAGAGTACACTACTTGTCAATAGTTAGTGGTCGATGTCGATCACGATTTCTAGGTTTAAGCGACACGAATCGATTAAAAAACATCATGTCCGGTGGTTTATTACCAACTTCAACCGAAGTCGTGGGCACGAAACGTGAAAGGGAAAATGTCCGGTTGAAAAACCGGACAAAAGCGGACATGGAAAGGGCGCCCAAAAACGCCGAGGGAGGACAACTCGAATGAAACCTGAAAATGTGCTTCGAACATTCGACGGCGCCGTTGCCATCGTCACCGGCGGCGCTTCGGGAATCGGTCAAGCCCTGAGCGAGGCCCTGGCCCGGCGCGGCGCCGTCGTCGTGCCCGCCGACCTGCAAGGGGAGCGTGCCCAGGCCGTCGCGGAGGGTATCCGCGCGCATGGCGGACAGGCTGCCGCCGCCGAGGTCGATGTTGTCGATTTTGCAGCGGTGAATCGCCTGGTCGAACAGACCGTGGCGGCTCACGGCCGGTTGGACTACCTCTTCAACAACGCGGGCATTGGCATCAACGGGGAGGTCCGGCATTATCAAATCGCCGATTGGTATCGGGTGTTTGACGTCAACCTCCGCGGGGTGGCGAACGGCGTGCAGGCGGCGTATCCGGTCATGTTGCGGCAAGGCTACGGCCACATCGTCAACACGGCGTCGATGGCCGGGCTGGTGCCTTCGCCTTGGGTCGTCAACTACACCGCGGCGAAACATGCGGTGGTGGGTTTGTCGCTGGCGTTGCGGGTAGAAGCCGCGACTGCGGGAGTGCGCGTGAGCGTGCTCTGCCCCGGTGTGGTGCGCACTCCTATCCTCGAAGCCGGCGGCAAGTACGGAAAGATGGTGCAGCCGATCGCCGCCGAACGATTGCGTGCGCATTTCGAGCGCACACACCCAATGGACCCAAGGAAGTTCGCCCAAAAAGTTCTGCCTGCCGTGGCGCGGAATCGGGCCATCATCATCGAGCCCGCGTGGTGGAAGGTCTTCTGGTGGTTGAACCGGCTTTCGCCCCGGTTGGGTGAGTGGCTCGCCGGGAAAGCCTTGGCGAAAGCAAGGAGGTCGTTGGCAGGAGCGCCGCCCCATGAAACGTCGCCGCGTACCGTGTCGGAATAATGCCCAATAGAGTTCAGGTTAGTTCGAGTAACACGGGTCAATAACAGAACAAGGCCCCTGTTTTGAGTGTGTGGGGTGCAATGTACGTAATCCATTTTTTCCTCTCGCCCCGCGGCCGGTTCTTATTTTGCGAGCCCGAGCAGCGTGTCCAATTGGGCGCTGATCTCCCGCAGCGCCGCCGGCAATGGCTGCTTGCCGAGCGATACTTCCGTTACGAGATAGTCGTCAAAGCTCTGCGCGGCCAACTGCTTCATCACCGCGCCCCAGTTCACGCTGCCGTGAAAGAGCGGCACGAACCCGTCGTAGGTGCCGAAGTGGTCGCCCGGCCCGCGGCGGAAATCCTTGATGTGAATGCCGACCAGATGCTTCTTGCCGAGAATGCGCAGCCATTGCTCGGGGAAGCCAAAGGCTACGACGTTGCCGACGTCAAACCAGATGCCGACCTGCGCGCTTGCGATCGCCTCCAAGATGCAAACGAATTCGAGCGGGCTCGGCAGGAATTTGTTCCAGACATTCTCTAATCCGAGCCGGACATGGGTCGCTTCCGCCTGTCGTTTCAGCTCGTTCATGCACTCGATGCAATACTTCCAGCAATCGTCGTACGGCACGTCGGCGGTGAGTTGCCCCGGATGGACGAGGATGGTTTTGGCGCCGACGCGCGCCGCGATTTCGATTACCCGCTTGCCGTCCTCCACGGCCTTCTGCCGCCCGACGGGATCTTCCTGCAGAAACCGCGTGGGATAGACCACCGAATGCGGTTCCAACCCGGCGTCGCGCAGCGAGCGGGCGAGTTTGCTGACATCGCCCTCGGGTGTCCGCAGGTTCAATTCACCGGGCTCCACCAACCCGAGTTGGATGCCGGCGAATCCCGCCCCCTTGATCGCTTCCGCGATTCTGAGCAACGGCTGCTGGCTCGGATGCGGCAAGGTAGCACGCATGATGCTCTTTTTCATGGCTATGCTCAACGGGCGCACGGTGACGGCGGCTAGGATCGCACGGGGTAGCAGTAACCGATGCGGCCACGCAGGGCAAGAAAAACCCACTCGATCACTTCCTCTTGCCTGATTGATGGGTAGTGTCTTATAAAATGAAGGACGCCACCGCTATCTCTTCCCCGATAGCTCAACGGTAGAGCAACCGGCTGTTAACCGGTTTGTTGTAGGTTCGAATCCTACTCGGGGAGCTTGCTCATTTGCTCCGTCAGGCGTCGTCACACGTCCGCAGCGGTCCGCCAATGGCCGCGTAAACACTTGCGTCGCCAAGAGCTTACGATTGCCTACCGCGTCTGTCGTTTTCTCGGCTTCGTCGTCAGGCGTCGCGGCGGTCGCCGGATCGGCGTTGCCGCTCGCCACTTGCGGAAAGGCCATTTCGTCAACAAACCCGACGGGCGCGCGCAACGGCGCGCCGGTCATTCCGTCGTTGGCCGCCCGTCCGTCTGTTCCCGTTGCACGTAGCCGCTCTGCTCCCGTGGTCGGCGACAGCAGCGTCGGCAGCCGATTGATCGCTTCGGCCAGGTCGTGCAGTTGAGCCCGTCCGTAGACGGCCATCGTCAGCTTCGGGTCGGAGTGGCGGGCGAGCTGCATTGCTTCCTTCAGCGTCGCGCCGCTGCGATCGAGCAGCGCGACATAGCTGTGACGCAAGGCGTGGAAATCCGCGTACAGCGGCCCGTCCGGCCCTTCCTTCGCATAGGCGATGCCGGCGGCCTGGAGGTCCACACGCAACATGTCGGCCGCGTTGTCCGCCCAGCCCCCTGCCCAGACAGGTTGCCAGAGATCTCGGCCCGCAAGATACGCGCGGAGGGACACGGCCACGTCGGCAGGCAGGAGCTGAACCGCGGTCCGTTTGTTCTTGGTGAACGCCGCCCCAAGCTCGATACGCGGCTGGCCATCGTCGAGCCTGAACGCCGCGGGCGTCAGCGCGGCCAGCTCACCGGCCCGGAAACCCGTGTAGACAGCGCTGACGTACAGCATTTCGCGATCGGACCCACAGAGGTTACGGAACACGCGACTGCTCGATCGCGCGGTCGCCAACAAAGCGCGCAGCTCGTCCGCAGAGAGCGGCCGGCGATCGTGCCGGCGATCCGACCTTTCTTCGATCGGCTCCAGGTGGGTAAGCGGATTTTCGGCGAGACGCCGATCGGCGACCAGCCACGCGCAGAATTGTTTCATGGCGGCCAGGTAGCCGTTGCTCGTCTGGCCGCTGACGCCGCGCCGGCGAATCGTCAGCAGTGCCTCGACGGTCGCCCGTGGATAGCGGCGTGCCTTGCCGTTCCCTGTCGCATCGAGGCGGTGGCGGCGAAGCAAAGACGCCACGGACCGCTTCTTCACGCCGATGATCTTGGCGACTTGGCTCTGCGTGTAGGTCTCCCTCGGCGGATCAATCGCATCGGGCTGGCCGCGATCTTCACGCAGTTGCCCCAAGAAGACTTCCACTTTCGATGCGGCCAGGTCAGCCGTCAGCTTGAAGTCGCAGCCGGCCAGCACGCGACGCACGCAAGCGACGCTGCCGGCCACGTGCCTCTTGCCAGCTCCGCCGGCCGCCAGCGCGGCCTCCCAATCCGACACGTGCGTGACGAGCGGCACGGCCCGATGCTTGGCGAATGGGTCGCCCAGGCCGTGAGCCTGGCGCAAGGCGTCCACGCTCATCTTCGCCAACAGTTGCTCGCTGGCGGTTTTGTTGGGGCACAGCTTCACCAGCCGGCCGCTGAGCCTGCCGTAGTAATCGTCGGTGAGACCGAGGTCGATGCGGACGGCGCCGGGCGTCGTCTTGGTGACGCGCTTGCCGGCAGCGTCGCGATAGAGATGCTTGCCGCCTTGCAGCAGCACCCACGGCCGCCTGTGGATTCGAGAGACGTGCATCGCTTCACCTTGTTGCGCGGCCCGCTGAGGTCCGGGCGCAACTCCGGACCTCAGCGCGGCCAAAGGATTCAGCTGAACAAATGATACACCGGCCCCGCCTCGGGACAAGGCCGTGCGTGCAGGCCGGCTCCCGTCGCCGCCCAGCATAGATGGCCAAAGCTCTTGGCGATCTATGCCTGTTGGCTATCTATGAGGTTTTGGCTATCTATGGTGTTTTCTCCGAGAAAACACGGTGTTTCCGGGCGCGTTCCTGGTCAAGAAATCCATAGATCGCCAAACTCCAGGGGATGGCTGTCTATGAGCCTGCTGGGAGGCTCCAGTACCACGCCCCGCCATGCCCGAATCCGATTCTCCGTTTCGTGAGCTTGAGGGCCAGCTTAGCGTCGCGAAGCGTTTCCTTGCTGATGCCGACTTTGTGCGCGTCGCTGAGCAGCTCTGCCGCGTGCCGCTCCTGAGGAGCGCCGTCCTTGTCGGTCAGCTCGGCCAGCAGCCAATCCTTCGCCTCCTCCAGAGCGCTGCGATCTTTGTCACTGGCAGCAACGCCCAGTAGGCTTGCGGCCGCGTAGGCGCATTCGCCGATCCAACCGACACGCACCGTATCCCCCGTCGCCTCCAGCGCGAATGCGAGCGATGCCGGCAAGGCGGCCAAGTTGGACTTCATGGAGGCCACCACGCGCCGGTTCGGATCGTCCGGATCGCGCGCGACCAGGAGCGCCGACCGCGCCGCGCCAATAAAGCCGATGCTGCCGCCGCCCCGATAGAGTGGATTGCCGCCAGCTCCTTTGTTGAGGTGACGCACGACGAGGACCGCGGCCCCCGTTTCTTCCGCAAGGCGCGCGATCGGATGCAGCGCCCGCCTACAGTCCTGGTCGCGATGAGTGTCGGTTCTCGATCCAAAGAATGCCATAACGGGATCTACTACCACGAGCCCGGCCTTGACGCGCAGGATCGCGGCGCGCAGCCAAGGCAGGTCATCCGGGAGCGTGACGCCGCGCTCATTTTCTCCCTCGATGATCGTCGTGACGGAGAGGACGCGGGCAGGATCGCCGCCGGCGGCGAGCAGGCGAGGCACAATCGTGTCTGCAACTCCATCCTCGGCGCTGAGCAGCACCACGCCGGCCGGACGTCTTGCGACGCCATGCGCCTCCAGAGGCATCGCCGAGCCGCGCGACACGCGAGCGGCCAGATCAATGGTTAACGCGCTCTTGCCGAGCCCGGGATCGCCGTCAAGGATCGTTAGCTTTCCGAACGGGATCCGACCGGGCCACAGCCACGTTACTTGCTCGGGCTTCACTGCGGACAGAAGGACGCCTACCTCCGGCGGACGCGCCTGGCCGTTACGTCCGGACACCTCGCCCTCCCAAGCGTCGCCGCGCTGGGCGATGTCCAGCAGCTTTTCCTTGTCGCCGCCGGCGGCGAGCCAGTCGGACACGTCGCCTTTAGCCGGCAGACTTGGCAACGTTACGATCTTGCAGCTCGCCACGACGCCGGCCAGGGCGCCGGCCACGGCTAGCGCGTGTTTCCGGCCGGCGTCATCGTTGTCGGGGAGAATGTAGACGGGTCGGTCGCGGAGCGGTTCGTTGTACTCAGGGCGCCATTTGCCGGCGCCGCCCGCGTTTGTCGTGGCCAGCAGTCCCAGACTTCGAAGACGGTCCGCGTCCTTTTCGCCCTCCGCGATGAACACGGGCCGCTCTTTCGGTGATCGCAGCAGCTCGGGAAGGCGGTACAAAACGCGCCGCCTGACGCCCTCCAGGCCCCACTTCCATTTGCCGCTGCCAGCGGGCTGACGCTGTTTGAAGTCCTTGGGGTCGAAGCGCACGACTTGATAGAGCAGGGCGCCGGCTTCGTCGCAATAGTCGTATGTCGCGACGATTCGACTGCCGCGAGCATTCACGTCTTTGGCGGCGCGCGTGTTTGCGGACAAGCTGAAATCCTTTTCCAGACGGCCTAGCGGCGGCCGTTGCTGTTCTGTACTTTCAACTGCTCCCACGTTGCGCGATCGGGGCAGCGGGATTCGGTCCAGGCGACCAGCTCGGTTCGAAGCCACCGAACAAGTTTTGGCCCGAGGCGGATCGCCTCCGGCGCCGAGCCCGCCGCCACTAAGCGGTCCCAGTGTGATCGGGAGGCATTGCACAGCCGCGCCGCTTCCTCCGCGTCAACAAGCAGGCTCGGTGCTAGTGCCGGCGGCGATGCTGCCGGCTCACTTCGAACTTGAAGGTGTTCAGCGGGCATGCGGCTGGTCTCCCGGCTCTGGCTCGCGTTCGCGCAGTCGATCGCGCACGGCGCGCACGAGGATGCGCGCGGTCTCGGACTCCGGACCTTGCGATCGCTCCGCGTCGTCAAGCGCGACGAGTAAACGCCACAGAGGCAGCTCGCGCAAGGGCAGGTGTCGAGGGGCTCGGTCGTTCATGCCGCTGAAATATGACTCGCTCGCCGTCGCTGTCTGTGGATCGACGGCCGGCCGGCGCGCTAACTCTGGAAAACCGGCTAAATGTCGGGGCGTTTTTTCGGTCAGATTTTTTGACGTGCGGCGCGGGAGCGGCGCTTTTGCCAATCTTCAAGAGCCGATCTGACGTCGGCCGTGCGGTACAGGAAACGCGACTCGCCCTTGCGGGGGCAATCCACCGCATGCGCGCAGTCGGGGTACTTCTTTCGATGGCGCCGCAGGAAGGCTTCCACCATCCTCGATTCTTCCCCGATCAGTTTCGCGAGATCCAACGCCGACGCCGCGGACGGCCAGAGCGGGGGGCCCGCGACGTCTCGCGAGGTTGCCACCTGTGGATCGTCGACCATCGTGTGTAGTGAACGGAGATAGCTAACCGCGTCACGAAAGCCGTTGCGAATGCCGAAATAGCCGTCGAGGACCTCGTCAGCCATTTTCTTCTGGGCGCCGTTGTTAAACCAACCCCGCTCAAGATGACGCTCCACTTCCGCAAAAACCGCCGGACGCCAAACCGTTTCCCCTTCACCGCCCCACCAATTGCCGTTCATGATTTGGCATGACCGGAAGCTAAGCTTCGCCAGCTTGACCAGCGGCGAGCGCAACCTTCTCTCGACTTCCTTGGCCAACGCGACGCTCTTGTGGACCTGGAGCCAGACTAGCAGCTCGTCGAGCCGGCCGTCCTTGAAGAGAGACTTGATCGCGACGTAAGGATTGTGGTTGAAGCTGGCGACGCGCAGGTACCAGTGCGGCAGCGCTTCGTCCTTGGGCCGAGCTTCGAGCGGCTCGAAAGCATTCCAGCAGTCCCGTGTGATGCGGTGAAGCCCGGCGGAAATGAATTGGAGGGAATCCGTCGCGCGAAACTCACTACGCGCCTTCGTCGGCGCGGCCTGCAATGCCGGCATGGTCCTTCTCACTTTTCTACCGGGCCGGTCGGGGCAGGAGCCGCGGCAAAGTGAGAAACCGCCGCCCGCTGCCCAGTCCGCTTGACCGCGAAGTTTCGAACCTCCGCGGCCGTCCCGGTGCGTTTAGTTTACAAGGTCGCTTCGGTACAGACGTCTGCACCGAACATCACTCCGCCGCTTGCCCTCCCTTGGCCGCCGGTGGTTTCCCCTTGGCCATGTCCTTCGTCATCTTCTGGTACTCCACATCGACCGGCTCACGCAGCAGGTCGGAGAGGAACTTCGCCAGCGGCATCCCGCGGTATTCGGCGATCACGCCGGCCTTGCGGTGAATGTCCGCGGCAATCTTCGCGCTGAGGTCGTTTCGCTTCGGCGCCCGTGGCATTTCCAGCTCGCTTGTGGCCATTGTTTGACTCCCCGAGAGTGTAGCCGGTGACTGAGGGTCTGCGCGTCAAATTCTATCTGACTTTTTGAGTTTTACAACTCAGGAGACTTAGTCTCTTGACTTCCGGCGGTCGATCGGTCAGAATCACCGCCCAGCGCTACCCGCACGGAAGCACTGATTGCCAGCACGATGCTCCCCAGGCTGAACCCTCGGCCCGGTCCGCAGTACGCGCACGCGCACCGCCGGCCGGCCGCTTTCTCGCAGGAGGTTACGCCATGGATCCCGCTCCGAACGTCCCCGCCACTATGGAGACCGTCGGCGCCGCCAGCACGGTCGCACAGGTTGCGGCCATCTATCTGGCCCAAGCCAAACTCGATGTTTCGCCGCGGACTTACGAGACGCGCGAGTGGCACGTCCGGCTCTTCGCGAACCTATACGGGGCGATCAGCCTGGCCGCTTTGAAGCCGTTTCACGTCACGCAATTCCTGAATCACTACGCCGCTAACTTCCGCTCGGAATGGACCGTCCGCGGCGTGCTGGTGTCGATTCGACGGCTCTTCAATTGGCTGGTGGAGATGGACCTGATTGACAAATCGCCCTTCGCACGCTTTCGGCGGCGCGGCAAGGTCCTCACAAGGCGAAAGCCCATGCGCGACGAAGACTTTCAAGCGTTGCTTCGGTTTTCGTCGCCGGCATGGCGCCGGTTGCTGATCTTCCTTAAGCTCACGGGGTGCCGGCCCGGCGAAGCGGCAAAAATGCGTTGGGCGGACGTGCAATTCGACAAAGCGTGCGTGATTCTCTTTGAGCACAAAACCGCGTCATCGACGGGCAAGCCGCGAACGATCCCGCTTGTCCCCACGGTCGCCCGAATGCTCGCCTGGATGAAGGCACGAAGGCAGGTGAGCACGGTTGGCCTTCTTGAGCAGCTCTTGCGGCACGGTCCGGTGAAGGGAATCGGCGTGGCCCGCTTTATGGCGCATTACGGAATTTCGGATCGCGGGGTCGCCCGAGCGCGGGAGACGTTGGGCGTCATCCGCGAACGGGTCCCTGGCCGGCGCGGACACTATACCTACCGGCTGCCGGACGATCACGTGGCCACGGGGACCGAGCCCGAGGAGGATGCCCACGTATTCAAGACCTGCTTGGGCAACCCGCTCACGCGCAGCAGCATGGCGTGCTACGTTCGGCGCGTCCGCCGGCGGGCGGGGCTGTCTGGCGACGTGACGCTCTACACCTTGCGGCATCGCTTCTGCTTCCAAGGCGTGCGCAACCGGGTCCATCCTAAATTGCTGTCCTTGATGGTCGGTCACGCCAACTGCCGCATGATCGAACACTACATCGACGCCGACGGCCTGGCCGACGACGTTCAGGCAGCCGCCTCCCAAGCCGTCTACGGCACGGCGGCGCCGCCGGCGTATCCCGAGCTGCCTGCCGGCGGCCCGGCCGCGACGTCAGAGCACTTGCCCTCTCGCTACGGCAACGCGCGAGCCAGGCCCCACCTGAAACCGGACTTAGCAAATGTGCCGCTGCCCGTCGTCGCGCTTTCCGATCCGGGGGAGCTGTCTGTGCAGCAAATGCTCCGCGTCTTAATGAGCCGCGTGCCGGCGCCGAGGCCGCCCACGTCCTCGGCGGAGAAGGTCAACCCGACGCACGAACGCGCATACGCCGCCGTTGCATGGGCAGAGCGGGAAGCGGGCGCGCCGTTGACGGACGCGGCGGCCTTCGCCTTTCTCCAGTCGCGGCCCGATCGCCCGTCCGCTCTGCCGCCGAGTTTTGGAACGTTCCAGCGTTACGTCAGTGCGGCGCGGCTTTACCACGACACGCGAAAGAGGATCATGCCCGCGGCCCGGCCGGCCTCGAGAAAGGACGGTGCAGCATGAGGACCGATTTTGAATGGCGGAATCTTCAAACTCGCGAAGCGTACATCGACCTCGTCGAGAGCGTGGATGACCCCTTGGGCTTCGCCAAGCAATGGTGTGACATTGGCAACGGAGACGCCCACGAACTGCTGGCCGCTCAGCTCGCACGCGACGCACAGGTTTGGGCTCGCGAATGCCCGGGTCCGGGCGTGTTTGAACGGTCGCTCATGCGTGCGGGGCTTGCCCGGGTGGATTGGAAGCAAGTCGCGGAGCGTATCATCGAGCGGGCGCGGCCGATGCAGGTGGCGCAAGCCGACGACGACGAGGAAACGTGCTGCTGACGTACACGCGTCGCCTCGGCGATGATCCATGCCGAGCGTGCCCTCCCTGGCACGCCCGGCATTTTCGATTGTAGCCGCGACAAAGCCCGCACGTCGCTCGAGGGCCGCGGGATCTGCCGGCGTCGCCGACGGGATCCCGCCGTCAAATCACGCGGCGTCAGCCGCCGCCGCTGAATCCCGCGGCCGGGCCCAGACTCGGCCGACGCCGCGGGATTCGCCGGCCGCCGCGGTGATCATGCAGCCAGCAACGCCGCCGTGCTGACCGCCATGCGGCCCTCGTCAACCGCCTTCACGACTTCGGGGACCGCGTTCTTGAGGACGCGCGCCGCGTGGTCTACCGACTTGCCGCTGACGCCGAACATCTCGCCGAGCTGGTCGCGGGTGTCGCCAGGATCGGTTGGCGGTAAATTTTCCGGAATCCCTTTTTGCTTCTGGCGTCCGCGCTCCTGTCCTTCGCGTTGCCGCTCTTTCGCGCTGTCCGCGTACTTCGCCCTCAACTCCGTAGCGCGCGCTGCGCACATGCTTCGCTGCGCCGGCGTCAAGTGCCGACGGTGCAAGTTGAGCGACACCACATAGGCGACGGGGTCAGCCAAATTGACCTCGTTGAAGCGCGGCTGCACCCCGACCTTTTGGCAAGCGAGATACCGACGACGGCCGTCGATGATCTTGCCGCCCGACGTTTCGATTCTCACCTGCAAGCCGTTCTTGCGGATGTCGCCCGCCAGCTCGTCAAGGTGTTCCTCGTCAAGCGGGAAAATGTTCGCGGCCTCGTGAAATTCCACGTTGCTATCCTCCCCGATGTTTCGCCGCATGCGGGCACGTCGCGCGTGGTCTACCGACTTGCCGCTTACCCCGAACATCTCGCGGAGCTGGTCGCGGGATTGCCCCTTTTGTTCAGGCAAATTTTCCTTAACAGAATCAGTCGTGCAGGTCCTCGCCGCGGGATTCGACGGCCGCCGCGGCGATCGCGGCCATGGAGGCCCTCGCCGCGGGATCTGTCGCCGCACGATCGCTCGGCGTCGGCCGCCACGCTTTCAGTTCCGCGCTATGAGGACGCTTTCCAGTTCCTTTATCCGCCTCGCCTGCAATTCGATCACTTCCCGTTGTTTCTCACGCAAGGCGTCAATGTTCGTGAGGACCTGGTCGCGAAACCGCAGTTGCGCCAAGGCGTCATCGATCGTCGCCGCGCCGAGAACCGCCACGTCGTGAACGTGCCGGCGAAGCTCGTTCAGCAAGGGCAAAAGCACGTCGGCGCCCTTGCCGGCCTCGATCGCGGCCGAAAGCTTGATGAATACCTCATCAGCCGGGTGCATCGACTTCCACCTCCGTGGAAACCGTTTTGACCGGGAAAGCGCAGCTGCCCTTCGCCGCCTGGCTCGCGATCTCGGGCCTCGGCGTCTGTCCATCCGTTTGCCCGCTGCGAAGCGCCAGCGGGCCGCTAATGGGCTTGTACACTGCCCGTCGTTAATTTGGGTAAGCCACGGCTCGAAACGCCGCAGTGCCGCACGTGCACGATCGAGCGTCGCCGGATCCCGCGGCGGTCGGGCCATTCGTCGGAACCATTGGGTCCGATAGTGGAGTGCCGCGGTGCAGAATCGTTCTCGCCGCGGCGGCTACGGCAAGTCCACTTCGTTGGCCAAGCCCTCCTCTTTGATCTGCCGTAGGGTTAAAGCCTGTTGTTCGGCAGCGTCCAGGAGTTTCCTCTGCTGGTCGTAAGCGGCCTTCAGGATCTCGACCGTTTTCTTCTGGGGATCGTCGCCGCCGCGTTCGCTTCGGCGCTCGAATCGAATGAGGGCGGCGACGGCCTGGCGGCTGCCTTTCTCCAGGCCCTCGGGGCCCTTGGCGCTGATCGCCGTCGCCTTTTCAAGCGCCTGATACGCTTCGTCCACGGCGAGCGTGTACGCCTTCCAGCCGAGACCGGCCTTGCGGAGCCCTTCGAGTTCGCCGAGGCGAGCGGTGAATTTGTCGATCGGCCCCGCGAATTGTTTATTGGTTTGGTCAACTTCCTGCTGGATCTTTGTCATCGCTTCGAGCTTGTCCAATTCTTGGTTCAGAGCGTCGATTTTGCGGAGCTGCCCCGGGAGCGCCGACGCGTTGGCGAGTTTCCAGCGTTCGATGGCACGCTCGGAAAAGCCGTAGGTTTTAATTTGCTCTTCAAGCTTGGTTTTGAGCTTGTCGTAGGTTCCCGTCGTCGCTTCTTCGCGGATCTCCCGCGGCGTTTTCTGCACCGTCTGCGTCACAGCGGCGGCCTGACTCGCGCCCTTGCTCGCCTGCATCGCCTGCTCTATGGACTTGCCCATCTCGTCGAAAGCCATGCCAACGCCGACGGCGGCCAGGGCAGCGATCCCAGCGCCCACGAGCAATTGCGCCCACCCTTCCGGCCCCGAAAGCGCTTGTACCATGACTTGTGCCAACGCGACGGCCTTGAGCGCCAGAGTGATTGCCTTCATGGCCGCCACGACGATAGCGATCACGCTCACCACGTACAGCATCGCGACGCCGTACTCTTTGAAAAGCGCGACAAGGTAACGGACGACCGGCAGGACGAGTTCGCCAAATGCCTTGCTGACGGCGACGGCGCCCTCGACCAAATCCGCCAGGTGCGTTTTCTCGATAATCGTTTGCCCGATCGCCATCAAGTCCGCGCCGATTTGCTCTTTCAAGCGTGTAAACTGCGCGCCCACCGTTTGCGACTGCCGCTGTGCCATGCCGTAGAAACGACCTCCCTCCGCCGTCAGACCAGCGAAGGCAGCCATCAGGGCGTCGGCGCCCACCTGGCCATCGGCGGTCATTTTCTTCAGCTCGTCGCCGCTAACGCCAAAGATCCGGCGAAGCTCGCCGAATACGTCGATGCCACTCCGTCCCAGCGTGCGCAGCTCCCGAGTCGTGACTTGCCCCTGGACGTCGGCGCGGCCGAGGACCTGCGTTAACTCCGCAATGGTAATTGTGCCGCCGGCGGCGATGTCCGACATGATTCGCAGGGAGGGCGCGATCTGACTGCCGGCGACGCCGACGGCGACAAGGTCGCGCGCAGCGTCTTTCAGTTCGCCGCGACTGAACGGGGTCTGCGGGGCCAGATTCTTCAGGTCTGCGAAGAGCTGCTTCGCTTGTTCGGCGCCCCCCAGCATGACCTCGAAGCCGACGCGGCTTTGCTCCGCTTTGACGGCGCGGGACAGCCCTTCGTGTACGGCCTGAACGGCCCCGGCCAGGCTCAAGAAAATGCCTACCGCGCCGGCCAGGCGCGTAGCGGTGCCGAGCACGCTGCTGCCGAATTGTGCCGTCCGGTTCTGCGCCTCGCGCATCGCGGCGTTGTATTGGTTCGCTTCGGCCTGGAGCTTGATCGCGAGTGTGCCGATGGATGCCATGTTTTTCCCTCTCCCCTTTTCCCCGCTCCCACGTCAGTTGCGCGCGACCAGAATTTGACGCAGTTCCTCATTGAGCCGTACCAACCGGGCGCTGCCCTCGATTGTCCGCTCCAGGGCCGCCGTGCCGCGTTCGATCAGCTCGTTCCGATTCTTAATCCCGAGAGTCGCGACGTCCAGCGCCGCCGTCACGTTCGCCAGTAACTCCTCCCGCCGGCGGATCTCCACGCCTGCCTGCGCCGCGGCCGTCGTGAAGACTACCGCCATCTCCTCGACGCGCCGCCGCAGTTCAGCCAGACGGGAAAGCAACGTCTGCACCCCGGCGCCGTCGCCGATCGCCGCTGCCAGGGCGGCGAACGCCCCGTCAACCGGGTTGCCGGATTCGCGTTTGTCGCCGGCCACGGGCCCCTCATTTCGATCAATCCTGCGCGGCAGTGCAGACGTCTGCACCGCGGCTTGCCTCAGTCGTTCCGCGCCGCCGATTCGTAGCCCGTTCAGGCGGGCGATCCCGGCCGCCGCTTTCGCGTCATCACCCCCACGTGCGGTTTCGCCGGCAGCCGTAAGCGGGCCCGATCAACGGGCGTAAGTCCAAAACGGGCGCCGATGCGATCGACTTCGCGGCACGCCAGGTCCGCGAGTAAAATCAGCTTGGCGGCCTTTTTGTTGGTCGCCCCGACGCGATCAAGCGCCGCGCTGAATTTTCTGTAACGCGCCCACCACTCGCATAGCACGGTCAGGTAGGTCGTGTCGAGAAAACCGACGATGCCTTTTTCCATCAACCGTGGCACGGTCCGTTCCCAGAAGGCTTTGGCCTCGCGTGCAAAAACGCTGCGATCGTTGAACGATTTCGGCATTTCCGGAACGCCGTCGGCGAGCGGAGTGCCCGCGTGCCGATATTTGCGATACGTGCCCTCTAGTATGTGCAACTCGACCGGTTTCGGTTGTTGTCCGCGTGCCATGGCGCCGACCTCACTCAAAAAAAAGGGTCTGTATGCGGCCAAAAACGTGCGAGGCAGGCCCATCGGTCGCGGCCGGCCACGCGCCAGAATTTTAACCCCCTACCGGGTCTCTAATCCTAAACCCTATTGACGGCGTCAGTACGGCGCAGGCCGCTAATAGGAGATTCGCCGGTTCACGAACTCAGCCCCGATCAAAGAGCGACCGCAGGACAGCAGCACCCCTCCACGCACATGAAAGAATGCGCCGCCCCCAGGTCGCTTCGGGGGCGGGCCAACGCGGCCCACCGTCTCACTTGAACCCGTCCATCATCTCCACTTCGCAGAGGCGCGCCCGCACGGTAGCAAGAAAGCCCGTCAGCCTCGCCTCGGCCAGGGTCGCTCCGCCCTGGCCGCGTCCTTTGCCGGCGCCGCCGGCGAGCTGCTCGATAATCTGCTGGGGCGTCATGACACCGTCGGCCATGCCTAACGACACCGCCAAGGCCGCCGTCGCCATGCGGCCCTCGGCAAATCCGTTCTTGACCTTGTCGGCGTTCACGCCGCGGCCGCGGGCAACGGCCGATACGAACATTCCGTAGTACGTATCGACCTTCTTCTGCATGTCCGCTTTCGCCGCCTCGGTCAGCGGAAAGGACGGATCGCCTTCTCCCTTGAATTTCCCTGCAGCAATGGCTGTGGACTTAACCCCCATCATGCGATCCGCTTGGCTGAAATCTTGGTGGACGGCGATAACGCCTATCGAGCCCACTTGGCCCGACTGAGTCACGTACAGCTCGTCGGCCTGGCTGGCAATCCAGTAAGCAGCGCTCGCGGCATAACCGTCCACGCCGGCGATGATGCGCTTCCCGCCTCGGGCGGCCGCGATCTTGTCCGCCAGCTCGGGCGTGCCGATGACGCTGCCTCCGGGTGAGTCAACGAGGATCAGCACGGATTGCACGCTGCTATCCGCGATCGCGGCGTCAAACTCACGGCCGAATTGCTGCGTGGAGGTCCCGCCAAAAAAGGATAAGAACCAAGACGGGCGTTGATCGAGCACGCCAAACAGCGGCAGGATTGCCACGCTGCCCGAGCGCACGCCGCCGGCGGTACGATCCCGGCCGCCAGTGGTGGCCGCCGCCGGCGCATCGCCCGACTGCCTCAATTGCAGGCGTGCCGTCATCTCCCGCCAAGCCTCGGGCAGAATCGCCAGCGCCGCGCCGGCAAGAAAATTCGCGGGCAAGGTCTGGGCCTCGCCGCGGCCGGCCGGCAGTTCGATCGGTTTCGACATAGCCCACGCTCCCAACGAGACGAATGACGTACAGACGTCTGCACGGGCGAGGCCCGGATCCAGTCGCTAGTGTTCAATGCACTTCACGGGGCCCTGGCCAGCGTCCATCAGGGCGCCGTCGGAGCGCATTTCCGCTTCGATGCCGCGCAGGTCGTTCTCCGCCAAGCCGACCGCTTCGGTGTACGCTTTGTAATAGACTTGGCCGCGGTCCCTAATTTTGTAGCGCGAGAAATCGCCGAACAGAACTGTCCGCTCGCCACTGACGATCCGCGCCGCGAAGTGGTTGTTGATCGCCACGCGAAAACCGCGGATCATCGCGGGCTGGCCGCAAGCCTCGGGGAACAGGTATCTCCCGGCGTTATCTTTCATGTTCTGGACCACGAGCAGAATCAGGTCGCTCATCATGAAGACGGCATTTTCCCGGTACGCCGCGTCCACGCTCGCGATCAGCGCGAGTAAATCATCGCCGACGAGGTCTGTCGAGGACTTCGCTTGGCGCCCTTTCACCGCGGACGGTACGACGCCCTTGGGTTGGGTGACACCGTTTCCCACTGTGAAAAGCCGGTTTTGAATCCGACCGATGCGGCGGGCAAGCCCAGTATTGAGCCAAAACAGGAAGGATGGGATGGCGTCCTGAATCAGCTCAGCCGGCACTTTTACCCGCTTCGAGTTGAATCTAAAATGCCCAAGGTGAAGTTGCGCCAAGGCAATGTCGAGGTCCCCCGGCGCCGTACTCTCAGGCACAAGGACGCCTTCGTTTGTGGCATCGTCCATCATCGGCATTAAATGTTCGGCCGAGGCGTCATCGCGCACGATGTCCGAAACGCGCCGCATCGCACTGCTGTAAAGAAGGCTGAGCTCCACCGCGTCCTCGATCGTGGGCGGAGCCACGAGGGATCCGCCGGCGTCAACAATTTGACGCGACAGCGCCGCCCGAAACTCCGAGTACGCATGCGTAGACTTGAGTCCGATCGTGTAGCCGCCGCTCCCGCTCAAAAGCGCGGAGATTCTCTTTTCCTCGGCAGAAAGCGCCCGCTCCCGGCGCTGCGGTTTGGTAGACGCTGCGCTGTGCTCGCCGCTCCATCGTTTGCCAGCCTCTCGGAAATTCGCAAGCTCGCCCTCTGGAAGAAAATCAATAACAGCCATGTGAAACCTCCCTGTCGTTCTCGTTTGAAGAAACGCTTACCTCAGGCACCCCCGGCCGGGGGCGATTGATCTTTGTGCGAGTCACGATCCCGTTCGCGCCGCCGCTTAAGCTCCCAGGCGCCGATCAGTCCGACACCGACCAGCATCGTGCCGGCCACGGCGACCGCAAGCGGCAGGGACCATAACCCGATCCCCACCACAATAACCACGCCCCCGACGAGGAGGAGCCCATCGCAAATCAGGTCCATCGGAAGCCTTCCTATGGCTAGGCCGCTAGGCCGATCGGCTCCGTCCCGTTCCCGTGGGCGAGGTCACCCAACTGCCGCCGACGTGAAGCGCCTCGGCGCCGAAGTCCTTTCGCATCGCCGCGAGGTGATCGGGGGCCAGACTGGTCACGTCCTGCACGCGGCCCGAACCGAAAGTCCGCTCCGCCAACACGTACCATTCTCCCCGAGTTGCTTTCACCGCGACGAATCCGACGCGCTGGCGGCGCAGCCAGCAAGCCGCGTCGTTCCATTCGGTACCGTCGCTTAGGATCCACAGCCAGACGCGCAGACCGCGCGCCCGGCGGATGCGAAGTAGGTCCAGGAGCTGGGTGAAATTCACGCCGGCCATTGAGCCCGCCTCCGTGCGTTGCGCCGGCGATCGCCGCGGCCGGCCGCACGTCACAAAATGCGCGCGTCGAACCTGCTGGCCGCCGTGGATCGCCTTCTGAGCTGCCGCCGGCGTCACGAATGCAACGAGCCGAGGCGCGATCATGAGACACGTGCCGTCGCGCTTCGGGCCGGGATCCAAAGGCACCCAGGATCCGCGCGTGGTCCTCGCCCAAGAAATACGCCTTTTGCATCGCTTACACCGGGACACGGCCCGTGCCTCCTTGTGCGAGTGCTGCCGAGATCTGACCACGGACGGCCTCAACGCCGCCGGCGATTTGCGTGCGGACGATCGCGGGCAAGTCGCCGACGTAGATGTAGTTCGGGTCGCTTTCGTCCCGAAGCGCCAGGGCGCAGTCAACGGCGCGCCGCCGCAAGTCGGAAGTCTCGATGGGATCGGCGTTAGCAACGGGCCATGTTCCGGCTGTTAACCGGTTTGTTGTAGGTTCGAATCCTACTCGGGGAGCTGACCGATTCTCCGCCAGCCGCTCAAGCCACGAGTGAGCCGCCGACACTGAGAGGAATCTCTCGGCGTTCGCCGTTTCCGGCGGATTCTGCCGTGTCTTGTTGCGATTGGCCCACGACTCGGGGCGTCTCTCGGTCCGACGCCCCGGCGCCGCTTCACCGCAAAACTCGCCGTCGCGCTCCGCCTTTTTGGCGGCAGTGGCCAACTCTCAAACTCTCCCTGCCCACCCTCCCTCGGGCGAACCGGCCGCCTCCTGCATGCCCGCGGTGGTGCCGTCGGGCACCGTGTACTAGGCACAAAAACAGGCCGCAAACCGGACGCAAACCGGACGCTATTTCGCGCTTGAAATCTCTGCCTCGGCTGCTTTGTATCGCCGACGCAGCACGCAGGTGCATGGGATGTTTGCCCGCGCCGCGCCCCGTGAGTGGGCGAGCGCATCTCGACAGATAAGGACCGAGGAACGACGGGCCGGCCGGCTCGGCTGTCGGCGAACCGCCGGAGCGCCACGCGGGAGCCGAGCCGCCGGATGGCGATCAGTGCCAGGCTTCGTTAAGTTACCTCGGTCCGCGTGGACGCAAGGCTTCCCTTGCGTCCACCTATCCCGGAATTCAAACGGACTTTTTGCCGCGCTTTTCAAAGCGTAGACGCACCAGCGCTGTGCCAACGACTTGCAGGCCCCCGGTGGATTACTTAGCAGCTAGACCATCCACATCAGCAACGCTTACCGGGAACTGAGCGAGGCGAAAAGCTTTCGGTTCGAGGGTGACCGTGTATAATCATCGCCCGACCCTCTTGGCGGGAGAAAATCACAATGCGCTTCGCGTCTGCGGTATTCGCGGCTCTGCTGTTCGCTGCCGGATCGGCCGCGGCCGTTGACTTCGACAAGCTCGATCGCCGCATCCTCAAAGAGCCGACTTACCAGTCCAAGCCGCTCTACGGCCTTGCCTTGCTCGGTCCCGACGCCACAACGCGGGTTTGGCTGGCGCTCGATGGCGAGCGGCTCTATGTGGACAAGAACTGCAACGGCGACCTAACCGACGATGGCCCGCCCGCCGAGTTGAAGAGCAAAGACTCCGATCCTGCGTCCTACGAGAGCATCGACGTGTCCCCGGACGGTGGGCGCACGGTTTACAAGTTCGAAGTCACTCTCTGGGGGCGGCCGTCGTTTGCGCCGGGCGCTACCGATCGTGAGCCGTTCAACCAGAGCGTCCACATCACTTTCCCGGACGGCCGGATGTTCGGCGCCTGGGGCGATCATCAGAAGCCATTGATCTTCGCCAGCGGTCCGCGGGATGCACCGGCCATGCACTTCGGCGGCGACCTCGTCACGGGGAACCCGAATTCGCCGTCGTTTGCCGTCGCGGGGTTGAGCGCGCCGCCCGACGTATCCGCCGACCGGCTGCATGGCCGGGCCGAGTTGTCGCGACGTCTCGACCAAACCGGCGGTCCGAGTGGCAGCTACGCGGACATGCAGTCCAAGGCTTTGGACCTGCTCCTCTCGCCGTCCGTATCGACAGCCTTCGACTTGTCGCGCGAAGCGGTGGCGCTCCGTGACAAGTACGGTCGTCACGCGCACGGCCAAAGTTGCCTGCTCGCCCGACGTCTGATCGAAGCGGGTAGCCGGCTGGTGACGGTCAATTGGCCCGATGACGGTCAGGCTTTCTGGGATACGCACGGTAACAATTTTCCGTCCCTCAAGAACCGGCTGATGCCCCCGGCGGACATGGCGTTCGCGGCCCTCCTCGACGATCTGACCGCCCGAGGCTTGCTCGACGAGACGCTGGTGATTTGGGTGGGTGAATTTGGACGCACGCCGCGCATAGAGAACGGCGGACGGCAACATTGGCCGCAATGCTATTCCGCCGTGCTGGCTGGCGGCGGCATTCAGGGTGGCGCGGTCTACGGAGCAAGCGATAAGAACGCGGCGTACCCTGCGGATCGACCCGTTTCACCAGCCGACCTGACCGCGACCATGTACCACGCGTTGGGGATTGATCTCTCCACCGAAATTCACGATCCGACCGGCCGCCCGTGGCGGATCGCGGACGGGACGCCGATCCAGCAATTGTTTACTTAGTTCAGCTGCGGCGGTTCGCGCATCCACTAAACCAGCGGGAAGCGACGGCGCGATTGCCGAGTCGATGGAACAGTTCGCGGTCCGCGACTGCGTGCGTCTTTTCTTGAGCGTCCCGCAAAGAGCTGTTGCAGACGTTCTATGCGGGAGCGGAGTTCGCGTTCGGTCATGCCTTCCTCTGGGTGAAGGCTAGAACGCGAGCAGCGTAACCAACCAGCGTCAGCGCGCCAAGAGTGTGCCGCGAGACGCGAGACGAAACCGGTGCCGAAGGCTGGAATTCTTGTTGACCCGAACGAAGGACGGGGTACAGTGCCGTGCTAGCCGACCGGCCGGTCAGCATACTCACGGGGAGTGCGCGAAGCGGGGTGCGTCGAGGGAGTGTCCAATGAACGAACGGTGCAGAAAGTGTGGATCGGACAAGGTCATTCCCCTCGTCGGGGTGCTGGATCAGGGCCAGTATTCGGATGGCAAGCTCAAGGCCCATGTCGGATACACCAATCCCGAGGCATGGCTGTTCAAAGGGCCGGTTTACGCCGAGCTGCGCGCAACGATCTGCGGCGAGTGCGGGTACACCGAGTTGACCGCCGAGAACCCTGCCGCGGTGTACGAGGCGTACCTTGCTGCCAAATCACACGCAGAAGACACGGCCTGACAACCCCTAATGACCTGCAAATTCAATTGACGCGCCGCAAATCATCTGGCCGCTCCGGCGGGGTAGAAGGGGGTTCCGTCGGGCGGCCGCGGCAAACTCACTTCGAGCTGTAGCACTTTTTTGAACTAATCCAGCCCGTACAGCAATCCGGACGGCCCGCCAATCCGATCTCACGAGCCCGGCCCGCGCCGATCGCTTCCCGAACCTTGTTGACCAACTCGATTATCGTTAAGGGCTTCGCGATGAAGGGAGTGCCTGCTGCGACTAGGTCTTGCCCCCACGGCCATTGACTTCGAGTGGCCCGGCGCATCAGAATTACGTAAACAATCGTAGAACATAGAGTTACAAGCAAACTACTGGGGTTTGAGCCGTTTGCGCTGAGTGCGCTTTTCGACCGAAAAGCGGCGTCCCGGAAGTCGGCTTCTGGCAAGCACTACTTCACGATGCCGCGGTTACTTACTTGCCGGCGCCGGCCTGGCTTCTTGCTCCTTGGCCTTCGCCTCCAACTCCGCCAGCAGCTTTTTGAAGTCGTCGCGGTCGCGGAGGGCGTCGAGGTCCTTGTCCTGCTTCATGTGGGCGGCGTCCGTGTACCCGGCGGCGACGGCTTTCGTCAGCCAGGCCATCGCCCGGTCACCTTCCTCCTTGGCGAGCCGGGTTGCGTCGGCACCCGGAGTTGTTTTGAATATGGCGGCTGTCACTGACCGCATGCAGGCGGCCTTATAAAGGCTATCGGCGTCGATGCGGTTCAGACTTTCCCACAGCTCGGCGGTTTGTCGGCAGCCGACACCATCCTTCATCTTCTCGAAATGCCGCAGACGCACCTCCATCGCGGTTGGGATCGCGCCCGGGTGAAGAATCTTTCCGTGCGCTCGCGCGACGCACTCGTCGATGATGGGTATCGCTTCCGCACTACGACCCACTAGAGCGAGGCCCTCCGCCACGGTAGACATGGCCCATAACGTGTCGGGATGATCGGGCCCAAGCTTTCCAACGCGCAGTGTGAGCGCTTCTTGGCGCAGCGTAAGGGCGTCGGCATATCGACGGACTGCCGCATACGAGTCGGCGAGACTGTTCATGGTGACTAGCGTGTAGGAGTGTTCGGGTCCAAGCTTGGTTTTCTTAAGCGCCAGCGTTTCTTCATTGAGCTTGATAGCTTCGGCATGCCGGCCGAGATCGCGATAGCTGCTGGCCACGTCGCCCATACTTTGAAGCGTGAACGGGTGATTGGGGCCGAGCTTGCGTGTTTGAAGCGCCAGCGTTTCTTGGCGGAGCCTGAGAGCGTCGGCATGTCGGCCAAGGGCGGCGTAGCTGTTGGCGATCGCGCACATCGTCAACAGCGTTTCAGCGTGATCTGGCCCAAGCTTGTCCTTCTGAAGCGGCAGGATCTCCTCTCGAAGCTTGAGTGCGTCAGCGTGTCGACTAAACTCTTCGTAGCTAACCGCGAGGTTGTACATGCTGCGAAGCGATTCGGGGTGAGTGGGTCCGAGCTTGCTTATTTGAAGGGCCAGTGTTTCTTGGCGCAGCTTGAGAGCGTCGGCATGCCGGCCAAGGGCGGTGTAGCTGTTGGCGAGCGCGCTCATCGTCAGAAGCGTTTCGGGATGGTCGGGGCCTAGCTTGGCTTTTCTCAATGCCAATGTCTCTTCACGAAGTTTGAGGGCCTCGACATCCCGGCCCAAGGCGGCGTAGCTGCTTGCTAGGTTGTTCATACACGTAAGTGTGCCCGGGTGGTCGAGACCCAGCTTAGCCTTCACGAGTCCGAGCGTCTCTTCACGGAGTTTCACCGCTTCGCCGTGCGAGCCGAGGTCGGCGTAACAGTTCGCGAGATTGGTCATGTTTCGGAGCGTAGCGACGTGGTCGCGACCGAGATGCTCGGCGTACAACTTCCGCGCGGCGTCAAATTGTTCCGCCGCCGCTTTGGGCTCACCCAGGTACCAGAACGAACCGCCAAGCGACTGCCGCACCCGCGCCTCGATGAGCGGCTGGTTTGGGAAGCTCTTTGCCAAATACGGGAGGGACGCCTCCAACGCCTTACGAAGCGTGACCGCGCGGCCCAATCCGCCTTCCTGCCCTTCCGGCCGCGCTGCGGCGAATACCCGGCTCTCCACGAAGCTTAGCGAAGCCTCGGTCTCCGCGGCGCGCGTCTCCGCCTGTTGCCGACGTGTCTCCGCGAGGGACCGCTGCTCAACTTCATGTTCTTTCGCTATGCGTTCGCCTTCTGCCCGCTCCGCCGCCTCCTGCGCGGCGCGATCTGCGCGCACCATCTCCCACGTCGTGCCAACAATGCCGCCGACCAGGGCCAGCAGCACCAGTGACGCTGCCAGCACAGGACCTTTGTTTCGTTTGAGGAATTTGCCGATTCGGTATGCCGTGCTCGGCGGCCGTGCTTCCACCGGTTCATCCGCGAGGTAGCGCTGGAGGTCGCGGACGAGACCGCTGGCCGACTCATAACGGCGATCGCGCTGCTTTTCCAAGCATTTCATCACGACCCAATCCAGCTCGCCGCGCAATAGCGCCATCAGCTTCTTGGGCTCGATCTGCCTTAGCGCGGCAAGTGACGGCAACGATTCGTCCGTAGACAACCGTATCGAGGGCTTGGACGGCTCCTCTTCCTGAATGATCCGGATCATTTCGCTGAGTGCGGCTTGGCGCAGCCGCTTGCCATCGAACGGCCGCAGACCCGTCAGCAATTCGTAGAGGATCACGCCCAAGGAGTAAATGTCGGCCCGTGTGTCGACGTCATGAGCGCTGAAACCCGCTTGCTCCGGGGCCATGTACTCCAGCGTGCCGATCACGGCGCCGAACTGCGTTGACAGCGACTCCTCGGTGAGCTTGCCGCCGATCGCCTTGGCGACGCCGAAGTCGATGACCTTTGGCACCGGTTTGCCGTCGTAGAGCGTGACGAGAATGTTCGACGGTTTCAGGTCGCGATGGACGATGCCCTTTTGGTGGGCGTGTTGCACGGCTTGGCAGATCGGCACGAACAACTCGAGTCGCTGCCGGGGCGTGAGCTTCACCTCGTCGCAAAACTTAGTGAGTTGCAAGCCGTTCACCAACTCCATCACAAAGAACGGGCGGCGATCCGGCGTCAACCCGCCATCGAGCACTCTGGCGATATTCGGGTGATCCATCAGCGCGAGTGCCTGGCGTTCGGCCTCGAAGCGTGCAATGAATGCCTTTGAGTCCATGCCCGCTTTGACGAGTTTTACAGCGACCGTGCGCTTGACCGGTTCGCTCTGCTTGGCAACCCAAACTTCACCCATGCCGCCTTCGCCCAGCTTTTGCACGAGTCGGTAAGGGCCGATGCGGTTGTCGGCGTCTTTGCCAGCCGGCTGGTAGCCCGTGGTCGGCCCTTGTTCCCCCGGTTGATCCGGGTCGGGTCTGGCTGCAGTACCGTCCGTGGCCCCGGTCGATGCACGAGCCCCTTGCAAGAATTCGCCGGCCTCTTCGTGAGACTTGAGCAGCGCTTCGACCCGGGCGCGGAGCACGGGATCGCTCGCGCACGCCTCGTCCAGAAAAGCCTGTCGCGTTGTTGCGTCTTTCTTTTCAAGCGCCAAAGCAAAGATCGTTTCTTCAGTCATGTCCGGACCTCATCGTCCGAGATAGCTTGCGTGCGCCCCTTGCCTCTTCTTTGGTATGCGAGAAATGAGCGCTAATCGCCTCAATCGTGGCAGAGTTTTTCTTTGAGATTCTTCGATTCTGTCCCGCCCGCGATCTCCTGGTGAAGCCAGGCGCGGGCGTAGGCCCAATAGCGGTCAGCGGTTGCGGGAGAAATACCGAGCGCGTGGGCCGCCTCGTCAAGCGTCAAGCCGGCGTAGTAGCGCAATTGCACCAGATCCGCTTTGACCTTGTCCTTGGCAGCCAGCTTCGTCAGGGCCTCATCTAGCGCGAGAACGTCGTTTATCGGCTCGACACGGGCTACTTGGGCTTCGTCCAACGGTCGCCGCGTTAGGTCGCCGCCGTGCTTTGCACTCTGCTTGCGGCGGGCGTTGTCGATCAGAATGCGGCGCATCGCCTCGGCCGCGGCGGCAAAAAAGTGGCCGCGGTGGTCCCATTGGCATTCGGCGTCGCCAACCAGCCTCAGGTAGGCTTCATGGACGAGACCCGTGGCGTCGAGTGTTTGGCCCGGCTGCTCGTGGGCCAGCTTCCGCGCCGCCAGCTTACGGAGTTCGCAGTAGACGAGCGGCAGAAGTTGCTCGGCGGCGTGTGGGTCGCCCCGCTCGATAGCGCCTAAAACTTGGGTGATTTCTGTCATGCGGCCCAAGATACGCGCCCGCGACGGGGAAAGGTAGAGAGAACCACAACCGCGTCGTAGACCAGCAGCGTCGCTCGATCGCCGGACGCAATCGGAGCTTAAGTGGCTCCCGTGTCTGCCCCTGCATGGAGTGGCTCGTACCTGCCAGTTGACCCGCCAAACGTCGTTCTTGCGCGCGGGGGGGAGAGAGGGATACGCAATGGAGGGACCCGCCCGACCCTGGCTCGGTCTGGCTCAAACTCCGCCGAACGAGGGGTGCGATTCTTAAGTCCGGGGAAATCGCGCAAGGCGCGTGTGCTCAGAACGACAGTCGCCGTTCCGCCTACTTGCGCGACGACCGGCCCAATCCGAACGCCGCGACGAGAGCGATCAGGACTCCACCGCCGGTGAGTGCGACGTAGCTAATCCACTCTCCTGTCGTCTGATTCGCTAGGTCATTTTGGTGGAGAGGCAGTCTGCCACCCAAGATGGCCATCACAATGCCAAGAATAAGTGCGACCGCCGACGGGATTTGAATCCTGTTCATCGCTGACTGCTCCTTTTCTCCGCAACCTACTCCTCCACCGGCACGCCCATCGTACGGGCGAATCTTGTTCGACTGACACAGAACCGCCGCGAGCGAGGGAAGAGTAGAGGATACGCTGCGGAGGGACCCATTCTACCTCCCTCCCGGTCTGGCTCAAATCCCGCCGCGGCTGACGGGGCGAACACGGGTTAAGTGACTCCCGCCCCCGCCACAACCCCCCGGTGGTCTGGCTCAAATCTGGGAGACCGGCCACAATCGCGGTGAGAGGCGAGCCAGCGCGGAAAGTGGGGTTAAGGGAGACGGTTAACTCCATTGCGGCCGCGAGCGGGAAGCGTTGAAGGTGGCCAGCAATCCGATAGCGCAAGTTGCATCATTGCAATTACTTATGACGTAAATCTGTAACATCTCAATAACCCAAGCGTGGGCGATGTGGCCCCGTGGTGCGGCGCGTACCGTCACCGGGCGCGGCGAAGCAGAGGTCGTTCTTTGAGATGCGCCGTGCCGTCCCAGTTGCTCAGGCCGGCACGGCCTCGGCT
>JBGQKZ010000091.1:0-27946 GCA_041499805.1 Gemmataceae bacterium | reverse complement strand
TCGAACCTGATCCCCGACCTTCGCAGAGTCGTGTGCGATCCGCCACACTCCGAGGACGTATCGTGACAAGGTGACAAGGTGACAGGGTGAAGGAAAAGCCGTCACCTTGTCACCTTGTCATCTGCAAGAGCCGACGGCTGGATTCGCACCAGCATGAGGCGGTTTACGGGACCGCTGCCTTTCTGGATCGAGCCACATCGGCAATAAGCAGGAGTGCAAGGATTCGAACCCTGTGCGGCGGCTTTGGAGGCCGCCTGCTCTCCCAGGAGCACGCTCCTATACAGGCTGTCCAGGCGGGAATCGAACGCGGATTTCCAGTCTGCCGAAATGGTGTCGTCCCGGCCGACCATGAGCCCGCAAGTCAGGGGAGTGGGGATCGAACCCACGGTCTCCAGCTTCCAAGGCTGGCGGATTACCGCTTTCCTACCCCCTGAAGTGGACCGCGAGGGAATCGCACCCTCATTTCCGGCGTGCGGGGCCGGCGCCCTCCTATTGGACCAGCAGCCCAGTGATCCCGGATGGACTCGAACCATCGTTGCCTGGGTGTAGGCCAGGAGTCGTGGCCGCTGGACCACGGGATCAAATCAGGAGTCAGCGCCTGATTCCTGATTGCCGATGCTTGACTTCTGTTCCAGTAGCCGAGGTGGGAGTCGAACCCACAATCGAATCACCAGGCTCTCGACCTGGCCGCTTTGCCGAATTTGCGTACTCGGCCGTGCCGCCTCGGAAAAGGTGGCTGGAACTTTTCCTCAGAGTTCCAGCCACCTTTTCCGAGGCGAGTTGCGGGGGCCGGATTTGAACCGGCGTCGAACGGCTTATGAGACCGTGCTGGGGCCTCTCCAGTCCACCCCGCATCCGTTGGTTCGCTTGCCGTTTCGCGCCCGGAGTTGAACCCACGGAACGCGAAAGACAAGCCGAGTGACCAAGGGGAGAGTCGAACTCCCATGCCCTTTGGGGCGCAGCGTTCTGAGCGCTGTGTGTCTGCCGAATTCCACCACTTGGTCAGAGCAGCCCGTAGGGGAGTCGAACCCCTCTAGCCGGCTTGAGAGACCGGCGGCATCACCGAACGCCGAACGGGCCGGACAAGAGCATCGTGATAGGTCCTATTGGACGTATCGGACCGATTCTGACTTCCGCAGTGCGTCGGGTAGGAGTCGAACCTACCTAGCTCAAAAGCAGATGCTTTACAGGCACCGTGGGGTCCCAGGCCCCGACCGACGCATTCCAATAGCACGGGTGGGAGTTGAACCCACAGAATCACCAAGGTTTGAGCTTGGCCGCTTTGCCGGTTTGCGTACCGTGCAGCCTCCCAGACGGGATTTGAACCCGTGATCTCCACCGTGACAAGGTGGCGAGGACTCCAGGCTCCTCTACAGGGAGATTCGCTTGCCGTTTCGCGTCCGCGACGGCGCCGCGCGGGCGCGAAACGGCAAGCGGATTTCGGGGAGAAGGACTCGAACCTCCATTCACTGGGTCAGAGCCAGTTGGCCTACCGTTAGCCGATCCCCGAGTGTCTCTTTCTCTGATACCGACCCCGCCACCAAGGTTCGGGGAGATGGAGTCGAACCATCATTCGCGGATTCAAAGTCCGCTGGCCTACCATTAGCCGACCCCCGAGGCGATCAGCGGAAGGAGAGGGAGTCGAACCCTCAAGGCTCGCGCTCGGCCGTTTTCGAGACGGCTGCCATCGCCAATTGGCTTGCCCTTCCGAAGGAGCTGCGGTGGCAGGAATCGAACCTGCAATCGTCTGGTTAACAGCCAGCCGCCTTACCATTGGGCTACACCGCATCGAGCAGGAATTAGGGCCTGATTCCTGATTGTCAGTCTCCGAGACAGGATTTGAACCTGTGATCTCCTGCTCCCGAAGCAGGCGCGATGAACCAAGCTACGCCACTCGGAGAATCGGGCGAATAGGCGTCTGGAATCTTGAATCAGGGTTCCAGACACCTTTTCGCCCGAAAGCACCCAGCGGGAATCGAACCCGCGCATCCTGCATGGCAAGCAGGTAGGCTTCCACTACATCATGGGTACGTCCGTTGTCCGTTGTCAGTCGTCAGTTGCAACGGACCACAAACGACGGACGAAGAGCGACACCGAATTGTCAAAGAGCACGGCATCAGTGGGACCAGAGGGACTCGAACCCTCACTTCGCTGGTTAAGAGCCAGGTATGCTGCCGCTAACACCTTGGTCCCGTTTTTCAAGGAGGAAGGAGGAATGGCGCCAGTTCGCCGGGCGACCCTGCGCCCAGGTCGTTCTTTCATCCTTCATCCTTCAGCCTTCATCCTTCAGCCTTCAGCCTTTCGATTAGGGTCGGAGGGATTCGAACCCTCACCGCACGGCTTAAAAGGCCGGCACGCTGCCGTTACGCCACGACCCTGCGACGAATCGCAGGCCGGCGTTTCGAGCGGTAATCGCGGTACATGATTCGGTCCTCCTCGGGCGGCTCTGCGGCCCGGCCGATAAACGAAGTCATTAGTCCGGGGCGGAATTGCACCTGCCTCCGGCGGCGTATCAGACCGCCATGCTGCTGTTACAACACCGGACCCAACCAGTCGGAGTGGTGGGAGTTGAACCCACGATCTTGAGCTCCCAAGGCTCACGGGGCGCCGTTCCCCTTCACTCCGAATCGGGATCCCCTGGGCGGAGAGGATCCTTTTTCATGCAGTAGCCCGTAGGGGAGTCGAACCCCTCTATACGGCTTGAAAGACCGCTGGCATCACCGAACGCCGAACGGGCCTTTATTCAGGAACCAGGATCCCCGATCCCTAATCCCTGTATTCCAAAAGCGGGTCGGGAGGCGCTCGAATCCTCGTGCTCCCGTTCTTCAGACGGGCGCTAGACCATCTCAGCTACCGACCCGTAAATCGAAAAAGGCCAGGTGTCGCATGACACCTGGCCTTTTTGATCGGCATTTGGTCGTGGAAGACCGGGTGTCACAAGCGCAACGGATGCGCGGGAATCGAATTCGGCTGTTGCTTGGCAAAACAACCGATGCGTTCGCGTTCGAGCAACCAACTTGACCGTAGGAGGGACATCGTAACCTCAGCTTGGTTTCGCGACTGCGGGCTCAACGTTATACGTTCGCCGGCCGCGAGTCTTGCGCTGTTTTTCGTCTACTCTTGTCCGTACACCTACTCTGACGCTCAGCGCGGACGATTGGTTCGCACATTTCAAGAAAAATCTTCAGCGTTCGCCATCGCGGTAGCCGCGTTTGAAGGGCGCAGGATCAATGACGTCCGGAAACCCGTCGCCGTCGCTGTCCTTGAGGTAGTCCAGATCGAGGCCGTATGCCTGGCGAACGTTGGTGAGCGCGAACGAGGTGATTTTCTGGCCCTGGACATTGACAATCGGCCCTTCGATCCGGCCGGGCACGCGAAAGAGCCATTCCGGATTGAAGCGTTCCAGACCGGTGTCCATGCCGGCGACGGTGAAATGCTCGCTGATCTTGCCGTCGCCGTCGAGATCGCACGGCAGACGGTCGGTCTGGTAGAGCACCAGACTTTCCAGGAAATCGAGGACCATGCGCCGGTCGGCCTTGCTTAGCGTGGTGTACGCCTTGCGTGCGGCAAGGGCTTCGCCGCCGTGCCGGCGGATGACTTCATCGAGCGACAGGCTGGCGCCGTCGTGGCCATAAGGCGAGGTGCTGCCGACGCCCCAAAGCGGAGCGGTGCGCCATTGGCGGATCACGCTGCCGTCGAACTGCATCTGGTAGAACGCCGCACCGAGGTCGTGATACTTGAAGTCGGTGTAAATCCCGCGCACCGTGTACGCCTGCCGCCGGGGCAGCCACGATGGTCCCGTGCGATCGGCCAGGTACACCAGCTTGCCCTCGAGCCGGTCCGTCTGGTCGTTCCAGGCGACCTGGAGATCGAAAAAGCGGCGATCGCCGTCGTGTCGCTTCGTATAGTCGGCGGCATTGGGGTTGGCGGCGTGCAGATGCCAGTCAGGGACGTGGCACACCGCGCAGCCGATCTGTTGAAACAGCGTCTCGCCGCGGCGAACTTCGTCGGTGATCTGGCTCCGAGCGGGCGCCGGGTGGTTGAGTAGGTACCACTCCGCCACGTCGAGGTCGCCTTCGGTGATCTCTTCGCAGTAACCGTCGCGGTCCGGGTCGTCGAGACTGATGCCGGTCGGACCGCGCACCTTGCCGCGATCTTTGCCCGCCGCGGTCACGCATTGCATGCAGCCCGGGTTCGACACTTGCGCGAAGCCAAGCGGCGAACTTTCGTTGAGCGTCGTTGGATCGAACGCCTGCAAGCCTTGATGAATGTCGAACGGCGTGGAGATGAACGAGCGCAACGTGGTGGAGACCGGCGGCCGGTACGGCAGGTTCATGTGGCCGAAGCCGAAACACTGCACCTCGAATGTGTAGCCCGCCACGCCGGGCGAACGCAGGTGGCTGGCGGACGGGATGCGTCTCCCTTCCCGGTCGACGTAGATAATGCTGAACAGCGGATTGAGATCGGGCTTGCCGTCGCCGTCGAGATCCTCGAAGCTGCCGAAGTCGATGGCGGCTCGTTCGCCGGCAACGCCGTCAGGCAGGTTAGAGAGCACGCAGCGTTTCCCTTTGGCCTCGGCGCCGCTGATCCAGCCGTCGCGGTTCGCATCGGCGATGGCGAGAGCTTGTAGGCGAATCTCCATACCGATCATTTCGACGAGGCCGGCGCCGAACATGTGCGGCGTGTTGCGGCCCTCGCCGCCGTTCTTGGCGATGGTCGCCCCGGCGCCGCCGTCGCGATACGGCGTGTTGTGGCAGACGGCGCAGGAATTAACATGGCCGCGCGACATCATCTTGCTGACGCCGTCGGCGAGGATAATGCCGTCGAGCTTGCCGACGTCGCCGCCGACGCCGTCGCGCTCGCGAAACTCGCGCTGCGTGAGCGTTCGCCCCCATTGGTAGCCGAGCCACGGATCGACTTGCTGCAAGTACATCGAGCCGCCGGGCAACGCGGGATTGGCCGTGTGTACCACGCGAATCCGCGGAATCTTAATGGAAAGCCCCGACAGGTCGCGCGGCATGGCGATTGGGTCGTCTTGCGAATTGCCGGGCCGTTCCGTGAGCTGGGCCGGCAGACGTGACCAGCCGACCACCCCAATTGCGAGCAATGTACCCAGAACCAACAGAGCGGCGGCGCGGTTGCGGTGGATCATGGAATGCTCCGTTGATGGGACGTGAGAGCAAATGGCGCCGAGTAAACCGCGACATTCCTACGGCGGCGAAGTCGGCAGCACCTCCTCGTATTCCGATTTATCGTTGATCCCGCCGACCCTCGCAGGCACGAGGATCAGGTCGTCAGCCATTTCGTCCTTGGTGAAGGTTTTACGCAGCTTCGTGACGAACTCTCCCTCGTGCAAGTGGCCGACGAGGATTTTCAAGTTCCTCACCTCGTCGCGCGGCGCTTCGCGCACAAGATAGCCGCCCGGTTTTTCGCGTCGGCTCTTGTCCAGTCGCCCCTGAATTGTGCGTTTTGCCGCCGGTCCGTTGCGGGCGTCGTCCAGGTCGTCGGCTGTGAAACCGTCATCGACGTTGGGAACCTTGTCGCTATACTCGCCGTCGCCCCGCAGCACTTGCACGTCCTGTGCCGTAAGACGCTTGGCCCATTCCAGCGTCGTGGGCGTGCGTCCCTCCCGATTTGGCACGGGGCGTTGGCCGCTGATGAAAGAGAAGCCGAGCGACGCGCCTTTCTCCTGGATGTCCGGAGTCTGGTCGCGAATGGCCCGCAGCCAGGCGTCGCCTTTGCCCGGCAAACTGCTGGGGCCGGGCGTCCCCTTGGCGTACGAGCCTTGTGCGGTTCTCAACAACGGCACCCACTGGTATTGAAAAGTCAAGTCGCCGGGCAAATCCGCTTTGAACGGCGCTTGGATGTAGAACAGCGCTTCCGTCTGGTCCTTCACGCTGAGCCGTGTGATGCGCAGCGAATAGACCGGTTTTTCGGAAGCGAAGTCGAAACGCGTGGGCGTCACGTCGCCCAAGTAGGTGCCGTCGGCGTTCCTCTTCATTTGCAGGGTGTCAATTTTCATCACCGTAAAAAACCAGCTTTTCTTGACGTAATGGTGCAGCGTTTCTTCGTCGCCGGTGTAGTGATACTGATTGTCCTTCAACCATTTGAACAAGTCGTCGGCGCGACCTGCTTTGATGATCTTGTAATCGAGCGAGCCGACGATGCCGGCTTCGAGAACTTTGACTGCGGGCGGCCGCGCCGCTACCACGCCGCCAAAGCCGCCGCCGCCGAAACCGCCGGCGAAACCGCCACCGCCCAAGGCGCCGAGCGCGCCGAAGCCACGCGGCGGCAGGAGCTTCGACTGAGCGAATTCACGCCGCTTCAGGATGGTAAAGACCGCGAGTTCTTTGAAGAAATCGCGCGGCATTTCGTGTAGCTCCGGCTTCGACGGCGTCGGCACCACCATGCCGAAGTCGGCGGCGTTGCCCTCGAAACGCGGCTGCACGGTGAAGCTTTCGCGCTGCTGCTTCGGCTCCCAGGTGATAAACGCCTTCTGCGCGGGTTGAACGATGTCCTTATCCTTCGCCGAAAAATAGCAGCACGCCGCACGCGAGCGCGGCGTGTAGAACTCGCCGGCAACCAACGCGGTCGGCAGCATCAGCGCGAGGCAATAGCGGAGCGTGCGGCGCATGGGATTGGCCTTTCCGGTGCATCGGCAGATGGAATCGTTGTCGTTCAGGAGCGGGACGAAGAGAGGAATTGAACTTGCGCGCCGGGACAGAACGCCGATAACGCTTTGAAGCGCGGCCGTCGGTCACACGCCGGCAGGATCGCGTTGGTCCACTTCGCACATTTCCGCGCGCCGGAGCGCCTTCCGGCCGGCGGCCGTGCCCCGATAGCATCCCGCGACGTTGCACGCGGCTGTCATCGAGATCACCCCCGTGTTCTGCTCGATCCATTGATGCGCAATCAGCTCGCCGTGGAGTTTGACAAGTGTGGCCGCGGACACGCCCGGCAGTTCGCTGACACGGGTGTGCCACGCTTCACGATCGGCGTCGCCGGCGACGACGTAATGGCGGAGGAGGTTGCGAAGAGATGCCTCGCTGCACAGGCGTTCAAGCTCGTCGAACATGGCGGCTGGCTCCGCGTCGGTCTCGAAATGCGCGATGCTTCTTGTTTCGTCGGCGGCGGGCGCGGCCCTGCAATACCGTGCATACTCGCACCAAATTCGGTCCTATCGGGAATGTGGGATGTGCGGGTGAGGGAAGATATGTTCGATTTCGGCAAGCGCCACGACGGTACGTCAAGCTTTCTCGCCTGACAGACGCACGCAAAGGTCAGGCTGGAAAGCCTGACGTACAGCACAAGTAATCCTGAGCCTAGCCAAAGAAGTACATTACTTTCGTTGGCGGCGCCTCCAAAAACTGGCAACCGAGGAGCCATTCCTTTCCCACGGCCCGGCACGAAACCACGCGAATGGCCACCGCGGGAATATCCTTCGGCGCGGTCGTGGCGTGAATCTTCAACTTTGTCCCGACCTTAACGGCGGCGGACGCGCAGACGCCGAGGCCGCCGAGCGAGCGGTCTTGCACCCAGCCTTTCAGGTGCGGCGTGCGGGAGTGCGGGTGCGACAGTGCCACGGTCACGGTGGCGCCGGGCCGGCGCGGCGCGTTGCGGCGTTCGCAGCTGCCGGGTTCATCGGGCGATTCGGCCACGACTTTCGGCGCCGGCGTGGGCTTCCGCGTTGCCGGCAGCAGTGTCTTCGGGCTGACGGCGTCGAGCAGCGCTCGAAAGCGCGATTCCGTCAGCCGGCGTGCGAAGCTGCACCCGACCAACCAGGTGTTGTTGGGCTGCTGGATCGTCCGGGTGATGCGCATGACCCACGGGCCGAGGCCGGCATGTGCGGCGTCCAGCTTGACGACGAGGATTTGGCCGCGGCGCAGAGGCGGATCGACGAACAGGGCGATGCCGCTGATGGATATATCGAGTACACGCGCCGGCACGAAGTCGGCTTCCGCGGTGCCAAGCAGCCGCCATTCGGCCCTGAGATTACGGCGATGCCGCGCTGCCTCCCGGCGTTCGCCGGACGACGGCTTCGGTTTCTCGAGGTAGGTTGCTGCCGACATTCGCCCACGCCCTCCACGGCTCGTACATCAACTCAAACCGTAGGTCAGGTTCGCGAAGGCGTCAAACGTCGGCAGGCTCATGCGATGGGCCGCTGTTGCCACGGCATCGGCATCGTCGGCGGCTTGCGGTGCCGATCGCGACGGACATCTTTTGGCCGGTCCTTGAACCAGATGACGAAGCGGGCGAGTTGCTTCACCGCCTCTTCGTAAGCTTGCCGCCCTTTCTCCGCGGTGGCCAGCTTCGGCTCGCCCAAAACGCCGCTTTCCGTGTAGCTGGCAGTCCACGAGATCACCGTGGCCGGCCCAGCGCCGAATAGGTCCACCCAGTTGAACGGGCTGTTGTCTAAATTGAAGCTGATGTCGCCGTTCTCGATCAGGTCCTTACGAACGTTGTCGCCGTCGAGATAAAGATAGAGCGACGTTTCCAACTCACACGCATGGGCACAGCCGCCGGGGAACTTGCTCTCGCGCCAGCGCGGCAGGAAATCCTTATCCACGGTCAGTAGGTTCCACCAGGCACAACAGACGCACTCGGCGTCGGTTTCGAGATTCGTCCGACGAGCGGCGAGGTCAAGGTTCGGCATGTTGGAGCCGTGGCCGTTCAGCAGCACGATCTTCTTGAACCCGTGGTACGCCAGCGACTGCGTGATGTCGAGCACCTGGCGGATGAAGGTCTCGAAGTGCGTGTTGATTGTGCCGGGGAAGTCCATGACGTGGCCGGTGTAACCGTACCAAACGGGTGGCAACACGAGCATCTTGTCGGCGACCAGCTTGCCCGCTCCGTAGGCGATTCCTTGCGGGCAGACGATGTCCACGTCGAGCGGCAAGTGCGGTCCGTGTTGTTCGACCGAGCCGCAGGGGACAATGCAGACTTTCCCCAGTTCGATGGCGTCGTTGATCTCGGGCCAGGTCAGTTTTTCATAACGGAATTCGGTGCATGCACGCCCGGTCATCTTCGTATACCTCAAGCGACTTACGTCGCGTGTTCGAAGTCAGAGCATTGAAAAAATAACAACCGTTCGTAGCCACTTTTTCAAGTCATCGCCTTGCCGGTCTACTCCACAACACATTTATGGCACAATGATTACAGCACATCGACGTGCCGCGGCGGCGACAGGGGATGTCGTAATTCCACAATATCCTTCATTAGGGACCGATTCGTCGCAAGTCGTCGTTGCGAACGGCGCCATCAATGGGTCAATAAGGCTGTGAAACGAGCGTATGGGCCGCCCCATCGTGCCGGGTCGCGCGGCTCGTACGTGCATACGTCGAACGACCGGCGAACGATCGCTCGCGCCTCCGCCAACGACGACACGAGTCCCAAACCGAGCGCCTGCACGAGCACGTTGCCAATCGCCGTCGCTTCCACCGGCCCTGCGACGACGGGACGATCGCAAGCATCCGCCGTGAACTGACAGAGCAATTCATTCTGGCTGCCGCCGCCGACCACGTGGACCGCGTCGAGCCGATGGCCGATCAATTCCTCCAGGCGTTCCAGCACCCAGCGATAACGCAAGGCCAAACTTTCCAAGGCACAACGGATAACGGGTCCCGGTTCATTGGGCGCCGGTTGTCCCGTCCGGCGGCAGAAGTCTGCAAGCGCGGCGGGCATGTTCGGCGGCAGAATGAAGCCGGCGTCATCCGGATCGACGAGGCTGACGAACGGCGGCGCGGCCGCGGCAAGGCGGCACAACTCTTCGTAGGTGTACTTTTGGCCCGCGCGCTCCCAGCTGCGGCGGCATTCTTGCACCAGCCACAGGCCCATGATGTTCTTGAGGTAGCGAATCGTGCCGCCGACGCCGCCTTCGTTGGTGAAGTTGTATTCGAGGGCTTTCTCGTTGATGAGCGGCGCCGGGAGTTCCGCGCCCATGAGCGACCAGGTGCCGGAGCTGATGTAGGCCCACGATTTGCCGCTCGCGGGAACGGCGGCCACCGCGGAGCCGGTGTCGTGCGTCGCCGGCAGGATCACCGGAGCGGCGTTGATTCCTGTGTCCGACACAACGGACGTTCGCAGCGGCCCGAGGACCGTGCCGGGTTGCACCAGCGACCCGAGGATGCGCGCCGGCAGACCGAACGCCTGGAACAATCCGTATGCCCAACCTTTCGCGGTCGGATCGTAGAACTGGCTCGTCGTGGCGTTGCTAAACTCGTTCACCTTGATGCCGGTAAAGAAGTAGTGGAACAAGTCGGGCATGAAGAGCAGCGTTTCGGCCGCGTCAAGCAACGGCGACTTGTCACGCTGCAACGCGAGAAGCTGGAACAGCGTGTTGAAGCGCATGAATTGGATGCCCGTCTGCCGGAAGATCTCCCAGCGCGGCACGCGGGCGAACGCCTCCTCCATGATTGTCTCGGTGTGCGGATCGCGATAATGCCGCGGATTGCCCAGTAGCGTACCGCCCCGGCCCAGAAGCGCGAAATCGACGCCCCAGGTATCGACGCCGAGCGAATCGACGCCGCCGTGCTCGGCCGCACACTTCCGCAGCGTGTGCAGCATCTCGCTGTAGAGCCGGAGCACGTCCCAGTGCAGCGTATCCAGCGTCCGCACGCCGCCGTTGGGAAAGCGGTGAATCACTTCCAACCGCAGCCGGCCGCCATCGAACAAGCCGAGCACGCCGCGGCCGCTTTCAGCGCCGAAGTCGAACGCCAGCAGTTTCTTTGGAGCCATGTCCGTGGTCAGTGGTCAGTTGTCAGTGGTCGGAGAACTCGCCCCAGTGTACAGTGATTGCTTGCTAGTTCCAGCCTTTGCGACCGACAACTGACAACCGACAACTGACAACTGACAACTGACGGAGTAAGAATGTCCCGCCGCTACGTGCAACAACTGACCGATGGCGAGAATATCGAAGAAATCTACCTCGTCGTCGATAAACAGATGCGGGCGAACCGCAACGGCAATCTTTATTTGCAGGTCGATCTTCGCGACCGCACCGGGGCGATCAACGCCCGGCTGTGGAACGCGGGCGAGCACCTGTTCCGCTCGTTCGACGTCGGCGACTTCGTCCAGGTCAAGGCGAAGGTGCAGCTCTTCCAGGGCGCCTTGCAGATGATCCTGAGCCAGATCGAGCGGATCGAGACGCAAAAGGTCGAGCTGGCCGACTTCCTGCCGCACACCGAGCAGGACGTGAGCAAGCTGCTGGAACGGCTGCGCGCGATTTTGCGCAAGCTCACGAACCCGCATCTGCGCGCGCTCGTGGAATGCTTCTTGATGGACGATAAGTTTGTCGCCGGCCTGTGTCGGGCGCCGGCGGGCGTTCGCAATCATCACGCCTACTTGGGCGGTCTGCTCGAACACGTCGTCACGCTGCTCGACGCCGCGGATCGGTTGCTGCCGCTCTATCCGGACGTCGATCGCGATTTCCTTCTGGCCGGAATCTTCCTGCACGATCTCGGCAAAGTGAAGGAATTGAGTTACGACCGGGCTTTCGCCTACACCGACGAGGGGCAGCTGGTCGGTCACCTGATCATCGGCGTGGAGATGCTGAACGAGAAGCTCGCGCAAGTGCCGGAGTTGACAGGCGAGCCGTTTCCCGAGGAATTGGTGTTGCGGCTCAAACACATGATCCTGAGCCATCACGGCAGCTACGAGTTCGGCAGCCCCAAGTTGCCGATGACGCCGGAAGCGATCGCGCTGCACGCCTTGGACAATTTCGACGCCAAGGTCCACAGCTTCACGCGCGACATTCGCGAGGATAAGAATCAAACCTCGGCCTGGACGCCGTTCAACCCGTCGATGCAACGGCGGTTGTTCAAGGGCAGCGTCAACGTCGAAGCAAGCGCGTATACGCCGACGCTCGAAGCGCCGGAATAGGAGTCGGGAGCGATTGCATCTAGGACAGGTTTCCAACCTGTGCGACTTCAATCACCCGCCGCTCGGCGCGAACACCACGGCGCTGGCGGTCTCGGCGACTACTTTCGGCTTCGCCTTTGGATAGACGGCGATGGCGGAGCCGACCGCGAGCATCACGGAACAGGGCCGTGCCTCTTGCAGCACCTTCCACTCCGGGCCATAGACGCGCTCGAAGTCCCAATCGAGGTGGTACGACGTGACCGGGTAAACATCCCAGACGGGATGGGCGACCTCATAGCGGATCAACTCGCCGCGCCGGCTGCTGCCGTAGCCCCATTGGTGTTCCTTGAAGAAATGTTCCATGCTGTCCGCGCCGGGGCAGTGCGGCGGCTTGCTGCCGGTCACCGTCAGCGAGTGCGTCCGGCCCGCAAACGTGAGATGGTGCTCCGCCGTGATGCTGTCCTCGGCCTGACACACCGTGCTGCGGAGCGGCGCGGCGACGTAGGGATCGTTATAACAGACGCGCGCCAGCCAGGCGACCAGGCGTTGCGGCACGAACTCGCGGACGAAGACCACGCCGCGCTCGTCGCCGCGGCGGACGTAGAAACGCAGATTGATTTCGGCGAAATTGCGGTAACCGGGCCACGGAATGGCGAGCACGCGCGTGTTGAGAAAATCGAACGCGACGAGACTGGCAAACGCCTGTCCGCCGCGCAAGTCGAGCTCCAATCCCGGCGGCAAACGCGGCCGCAGCAGCGCCGCCGGTACGGCGTAAGTGAGCAAACACAAATTCGACCATCGCGCGGTCAGAAACGGCAGGCCCATTACATCTCCTGTCGCAACGCGCTTTCTGCATTGATTATCCTATCCGGCACGGGGCGGCGATGGAACACGCCTGCGCAATTCCAAATGCCGAATGTCGAATGACCAATCAATGTCCAAATGCCCAAATGCCGAATGGAGGACGGCGGGTAATTCGTCATTGATTCGACATTCGACATTCGGCATTCGACATTGACAGGGCTTGTTGGATGTGCGATTTTCTCCCCCTGTCGGTGTCCCCACACGGATGAGGGCCGAGGTCCATGGATGGACGACACCGCCATTCGGTTCCCGCCGGTTGGCGTCTTTCGCTCGTCATTCCCGCCTACAACGAAGCCGCTGGGATTCGCCAGGCTATCGCGGAAGCGGCGGAAGCGTTGGCGCGGTTCACGTCCGACTTTGAAATCCTGGTCGTCGATGACGCCAGCCGCGATGACACGGCCGCCCTCGTCGCAGAGGCGGCCCAAAGCACGGACCGCGTGCGCTTGTTGCGGCATGACGTGAACCGCGGCTACGGGGCGGCGTTACGCACCGGCTTCGACGCGGCTCGCTTCGATCTCGTCGCGTTCACCGACGCCGATTGCCAGTTTCATCTCGATGACCTCCAATTGCTGCTGCCGTTGACCGAGCGGCAACCGATCGCCGTCGGTTACCGTCTCGATCGCAAGGATCCGTGGCGCCGCCGGTTCTTCTCGTGGGGCTACAACACGCTGGCCCGGAGCTTGATGGGCACGCGGGTCCGTGATTGCGATTGCGCGCTGAAGGTGTTCCGCAAGGATGCGCTGGCGCGCCTGTCGCCGGAGACGAGCGGTTTTTTCGTCAACACCGAAATGCTGACACGTGCGCGCCAGCTCGACCTCGGCATCGCCGAAGTGGGCGTGCGGCATCGGCCACGCGTGCGCGGAACGAGCACGGTGGCGCTCCGCGACATTCCGCGGACTCTGCGGGCGTTGTTGCCCTTCTGGTGGTCGCGCGTCCTGTTCGCGGGCGCTGCCCCTGCCACGGTCGGCGGCACGCGCATTGAAGAAGAGCGGCTGCCGGGACTTGGACCCGTCTTTATTCTGTTCTTATTGGCGGCCTTGTTGTTCTTTTCGCGTCTGACCTGCCCGCTGTTGGAACCCGATGAAGCACGTTACGCCGAGATTCCACGGCAGATGCTGACGGAAGGCCGGCTGCTTGTGCCCGTGCTGCACGGACAGCCGTACTACGATAAGCCGCCGTTGCTCTACTGGCTGGTGATGGGCAGCTACGCGCTGTTCGGCGTCCACGATTGGGCGGCGCGGATCGTGCCGGGATTCGCCGGCTTTCTCACCGTCGTCTTGACGTACGCGTGGGGCCGCAAGACGCTCGGCGAGCGCGGCGGGCTTGTGGGGGCGTTTATTCTGTGTCTGTCCGCGCGCTACGTGTACCTCGCGCGCATGTTGACGATGGACAGCCTGCTGTGTCTCTGCGTGGTCGCCGCGCTGGCGGCGGCACACGCGGCCTTGTCGGCGCCGCGCTTGCGCCGGCAGTGGTGGCTCGTGTCGGCGCTGGCCTGTGGCTGCGGCGTCCTGGCGAAGGGTCCGGTCGCCCTGGTCTTAGCCGCGTTGCCGGTTGGCGGCGTCGCCTTTCTCGATCCGCGTGTGGCACGAGTGACGCCGCGCCACGTCGTCGGTTACGGCTTGGCCGCGATCGCGGTGGCGGCGCCGTGGTACGTCGCGGTTTCAATTCTTGATCCGGATTTCCTCGGACACTTTTTCTGGAAACACAACGTGCTTCGGTACGTGGCGCCGTTCGACCACGCGGAGCCGTTTTGGTTCTACGTGCCGAGCCTCTTCCTGGGCATGCTGCCGTGGACGTTGCTGCTGCCGCCGCTGGTCCGGCTGCTGTGCCGGCGCTCGGTGCGTTCCGCCGCACGGCGTCCCGCGGCGCTCGGCTTCTTTCTTCTCAGCGCCCTCGGTTCGCTGCTGTTCTTCTCGCTTTCGGGGAGCAAACGGCCGGGGTACGTCCTGCCGGCCATGCCGCCCCTGGCCCTAGCGCTCGCTTGCTATTTGACCGCCGCCGTCCGCGCCGAACGCTGGCGGTGGCTCGGTGCCTGGTTGCCGCGCGCCGGCACGGTGTTGGCGCAACGCGGCACGCTGCTGGTCTGCTTGACGGGCGTCGGGGGCAGCGTGGTGGCCGTCGCCGCTCATCTGATCGACCCGGCGCTCGGACTGGTGTTCGCCCTGCTCGCGGCGTTGTGCGGCTGGGCGCTTCACCGCGGGCGGCTGCCGACGCGTGTGAACCTCTCGTGGCCGTTGTGCGTGGCGGCGACATTCGCGCTGTTGTTCGCCGGCGTTCACACGTTGCTGCCGGCGTACGCACGCAAGTTTTCGCTCCGCGGTCAGGTGCGCGCGCACGCCGAGCTGGCACAGGACGCCGGCGTACCCGTGGCGTGTTATCCGCGCCGCTGGGATTCCGTCAGCTTTTACCTCCAACGGAACGACGTGCGCGTCTACGGTCCCGAGTTGCGGCAGCGATTGCTGGCCGACGCCCGGAGCGAGAACGGCATCTTGCTCTTCGTGAAAACGGGCCGGGCGCTGGAGGACTTCCTCGCCGCGCTGCCCGATTCGTTTGAGTTCATGCCCCGCGGCCGGCAAGGACAGATCACGGCGGGTTGGCTTCAGCGCCGCCGCGAAGCGCCGCCATTTCTCGTTGCACATCGGTAGTGCGTCGTACCCTGCGCTGATTACAATGGAACGCGTTGCACGACTCGCGATCGAGACGCCGCCGCCATGCAAAATCCCGACTGGCAATGGATGCGCCGCGCGCTGGCGGTCGCCGAGCAGGGCCGCGGCTTCGTGGAGCCGAACCCGCTCGTCGGCGCGGTGGTGGTGCGCGACGGCCGCTTCGTGGCGGAAGGATGGCACCGCAAGTTTGGCGAGGCGCACGCCGAGGTCAACGCCCTCGCCGCGGCCGGCGCCGCGGCAGCGGGAGCGACCCTCTACGTCACGCTCGAACCGTGCTGCCATCATGGGAAGACGCCGCCTTGCACGGACGCCATTTTGCGGTCCGGCATTCGCCGTGTTGTCGCGGCGCTGGAAGACCCTTTTCCCCAAGTCGCCGGCCGAAGCGCCGAGCTATTGCGCGGCGCGGGCGTCGCCGTCGAATTCGGCCTCGGCGCCGCGGAAGCGCGCCGGCTGAACGCCCCCTATCTCAAAGTGCTGGCGACCGGCCGCCCCTACGTTCACGCGAAATGGGCGATGACGCTCGACGGCAAAATCGCCAGCCGCACGGGCGACGCGAAGTGGATTAGCAACGAGCAGGCGCGCGCCCGCGTTCACAAGCTGCGCGGCGTCATGGACGGCATTGTCATCGGCATCGGCACGGCGCTCGCTGACGATCCGATCCTGACCGCGCGCCCCACCGGACCGCGAATCCCAAAACGGATCGTTCTCGACACGCTTGGCCGCTTGCCGCTCACCAACCGGCTGGTGCAAACGGCGGGCGAAACGCCGACGTGGGTGGTCGTAAGCCCGCGTGCGCCCACCGACGTCAGCCGGCGGCTCCACGACCGAGGCTGCGAGGTGCTCACGATTCAAGAAGAGAACGGCAAACCGTCCGTCGCTGGCTTGTTGGCGGAGCTAGGCCGGCGGCGTTTGACGAATCTTCTCGTTGAGGGCGGCGCGGGCGTGCTCGGCAGTTTTCTCGATGCCGGCGCGATCGACGAGGTCCATGTCGCCATCGCGCCGCGTCTTCTTGGCGGCCAAGAAGCGAAGACGCCGTTCGGCGGTCAAGGTCTGGCCATGCTGAGCGAAGCCGTCCCCCTCGCCGACTGGCACGTTGAAGTTCTGGGAGACAACATCTACGTTCACGGCTTGCGAACATAGACGGAATCAGCTCTGCCGTTCCGGCTGCGTTCTGCAGTTCGTTTGGTATCTCTTTTGCTCGCTTCTTGCTTGGGGACGCGCCAGGGCAGCACAACCGTGCGCCCGCGCAAACGATTTGAGCTCAAACTTGCAAAAGGAGGTCGAGACATGCGCTCGCTGATTCTGTCCGCAGTGCTGGGACTGGCGTCGCTGGGCCTGATCGGCACGACCCCGTCCGAAGCGCAAGCTGGACCCTGGCGCTGGTGGGCCGGCAACAGCTTCTACGCGCCGGGGTACAGCGCTTATTACGCGCCGGGCTACTCGTACTACGCCCCCGCGTACAGCTACTACACGCCGGCAACCTCGTATTACGCGCCGACGTATAGCAGCTACTACTACACGCCCGGCTACTCGAGCTATTACACGCCGGGTTATTCGAGCTATTACACGCCGGGCTATTCGAGCTACTACGCGCCGGGCTACACGAGGTTCTACTACACGCCGCGTATCTTCGGCTGGTAGAGAACGCAGGGAGCCCGAAGCGCGAAGCGAGGGCGGGTACAAGACCCGCCCTCGCTTCGCGCTTCGGGCTCCCTCGCGCACAACGACCTTACTGATTGTCTTTGATCTTTTTCTCCACGTCGGCCTTGCGCTGTTCGTCGCGCTTGCCTTTGCCGGCGAATTCAACGCCCTTCTTCCACGCTTTGACGGCTTCGGCTTTGTCGCCGAGCTTCAAATACACGTCGCCGAGATGGTCGAAGATTTCGGTGTGTTGACCGTTGTCCTTATCCTCGGTCGCCAGCAAGAGCCATTTCTTCGCTTCTTCGTACTGCTTCTTCTTGTAAAGGACCCAGCCGAGGCTATCGAGATAGGCGCCGTTGTCTTTGTCGAATTCCTTTGGAAGGTTTTCGATCTTCTTGCGTTGCTCGCGATCCTGGTCAATCGCTTTGCGAATCAGTTTCTCGGCTTCGTCCAGCTTCATGTCGTGATCGGCCCAGATGTAGCCGAGGTCGTTGTTGTAAGTGGGGCTATCCGGCCGTTCCTTGAGCAGCATCTCCAACTGCTCCGCCGCCTTGTCGATCTGGTTGGCATCGACGTAGACGCCGCTCAGCCGATAGTGAAGGGCGCTGGCCATGCGCCCGATCTCTTTTTTTTGCTCGTCATTCGTGCCGTCGCCGAGCTTCTTTAGCTCGTCCAGCGCTTCCAGATACTTGGCGACTGCCTCCGGGTATTCGCCCGCGGCACTGTGAATGCCGCCTTTCAACTCCAGGAGGAACAAGTTCCCGGGTTTCAATTTGAGCCAGGTATCCACGAGCTTATGCGCGTCCTTGTAACGTCCCTGGGTGGCGAACGACTGGGCCATCGTGGCCAGGACGACCATGCGCGCTTCTTCGAGATCCTCGTCCCCCTTTAAGTCAAGGAATTCCTTGCAAACTTTTTCCAGCTCGTCGGTCTTCTTGTTCTGCTCGTAGAGATCGATAATGCCGCCGTAAGCTTGTTTGAGCTTGGTGCCGCTTTGCAGCTCTTGGGCCTGCTTGATGCACAATTTGTAGAGCAGCTCGCTCTTGTCGAAATCCTTCAGGAGGTGCGCGGTGCTGGCGAGAATGAAGAGAGCGTTGTAATTGAGCGGCTTGTCCTTCTCGTTCGCGACGGTTACGCCGGACGCCACGAGCAGTTTGGCCGCGTCCTTGTCGGCGGCCAGGTCCTTGATCTTGTTTTCGATCGGCTTGTTGCCGGTGACGTTGTTGAGGGCCAGGACCTTGTCACGCAGGTCGGCCTTGTCGTCGGCCACGGCCGGCAGCGCCAGACCAGCCGCGAGCAAGACCGCGAGCAGCCGGGGCGAGAAAGCAAAGTGTGTACGCATCGCACGATCTCCGCTGGGTAGGACGCCGCGACCGGGGCGAATCGCGGGACATCGGTAAGTCGGCTGTCATCGTACCGAAGGTGGCTTTTTCGTGCCACACGGATTGGGCCGCCGTTGCAAGTGGGACGGCAACGAAATATCCTGGAGAGAGCGCCGCACGAGAACAACCACGAGGAAACATCGTGTCCTACCCCAAGCTCCTTCGTATCCGCCAACAGTTTGAGCGGCCGCGCGTCGAGGACATTCCAGCGACGGTCGCCGCCGAACTGGAAAAGCTGAACCTGGCGCGCACGATCAGGCCCGGCCACACGGTCGCCTTGACCGCCGGCAGCCGCGGCATCGCGAATATCCCGCTCATCCTGCGGAGCGTGGCGCAGCACTTGAAGAAGATTGGGGCCAAGCCGTTTCTCGTTCCGGCGATGGGAAGTCACGGCGGCGGCACGCCCGAAGGGCAACGGAAGATACTCGAAAGCTACGGCATGACCGAGGAATTCGTCGGCGTGCCGATCAAGGCGTCGATGGACGTGATTTCGCTTGGTTCGACCGCCGACGGTTTCCCGGTCGTCTTGGACAGGCACGCGTCCGAGGCGGATCACATCGGCGTCGTCGGCCGGGTCAAGCCGCACACCGGCTTCCACGGTCCGATCGAGAGCGGCTTGTTGAAGATGATGATGATCGGTCTGGGCAAACACGCCGGGGCACTGGCCTATCACCGCATGTTGCTGGAGTTTCCCTACGATCAAGTCGTGCGCTCCGTGACGCGGCACATGCGTTCCAAGGCCCACATCGCGTTTGGTCTCGGCATCGTCGAAAACGCCTACGACGAGACGGCGTTGCTCGAAGCCGTGTCGCCCGACAGCTTCGAGCCGCGCGAGGAAGCGCTGCTGATCAAGGCGAAAAGCTGGCTCGCCCGGTTGCCCTATCGTGACGCCGATCTGCTCATCGTGGACGAGATCGGCAAGAACATCAGCGGCTCCGGCATGGACACGAACGTGGTCGGCCGCAAGCGCGCGTTTCGCCTTGGCGCCGTGAGCGCCAACGGCGCGCCGCCCGCCGACGAGCAGCCGGCCATGCGGCACATCTTCGTCCGCGGCCTGACGGCGATCACGCACGGCAACGCCGCCGGCATCGGCCTCGCCGACTTCACCACCACCCGACTCGTCAAGACGATGAACTACAAGGCGACCGTCATCAACTGCCTTACGTCCGGCTATCCGGAAGGGGCGAACATTCCCGTTCATTTCGAGACCGACCAAGAGGTGATCGACGCGGCGCTATCCATCATCGGCACGCGTACGGTGGACGAGGCGCGCATCATGCGCATTCGCAACACGCTCAGCCTGGAAGAAATGCAGATTTCGGAGCCGTGCCTGTCGGAGAACGGGTCGGCGACCCAATACAGCGTGGTCGGCGAGTCGCCGTTGACGTTTGACAAGGACGGCAACCTGCCGGCATTGTGAGATGCCGCACGCGCCGTTCGTTTGCTCGGCGCAGCGCCCTTGATGCGACCGTTCCAACCCGCATTTTCGGCTGTCTCCGCCCGCTTCTCCCGCCTCGCGGGACCTGTGGGCTCTATTGCATTCAAGCCTCAATGATTTACAATCGAAGTGTTAATTTGGGAGACTCAGGGGAGGCCGCCCGCCCTTTTCCCTCTCATATCCGCGAACAGAGGGAGGAACGGGGACAGTTTACGCAAACTCCTAGTAAACTGTCCCCGTTCCTCCGCACAACGGGACCAAGCCATGGTTCAGTACTACACGCTGGAAGAGGCCGCACGTCTGCTCGGCGTTTCGGCGGACGACGTAAAGGCGTTGGCGAAGAAGGGCGAATTGCGTTCCTTCCAGGACCGCGGGACGTTCCGCTTCCGGGCCCAGGAAGTGGATGAGCTGGCCCGCCGCCGCGGCAAGGGGAGCGACCCCGACCTGCAACTCGGCGAGTCGCCGCAGAAGAAACCAGGCGACACGCCCAGTTCCGTTCGCCGCCGGCTCGTCAGCGACACCTCCAAGCCCAAGGGCGGCGACCCGGGCGTCTTCGATTTCACGCTCAACCCGGACGATAGCGACCAGGTCGAGATCGGCCAGGAGTTGAACGTCGGCTCCTCGACGAGCGGCAGCGGGCGCCTCAGCCCGAGCGGCCGTAAGTTGGGCTCGGTGTCGCCGGCGCCGAAGCCGGGCAGCGACAGCGACGTGCGGCTGGTGGCCGACGGCAGCGACCTCGGCTTCCAGATCGCCAGCGACAGCGACGTGAAAATGGTCGACGATCAGAATCCGGCTTCCTCCGGCACGCTCAAGCGACCGAAGAAAGCCGCGAGCGACAGCGGCGTCCGCCTGTCCGGACAGACCGGCAGCGACAGCGACGTGAAAGTGGTCGGCGCGCCGACGAGCGAACCGATCGGCAGCCAGCCGCCGCGCTCGCCGTCCGACAGCGACATTCGTCTGGAAGGCGAGCCGACGACCGAACAGCCGGCCTCCAGCGTCATCAAGAAGAAGAGCAAGGAGGGAGGGCTGACCGAGGAAATCGATCTCGACGCCGAGCTGCGTCAGGCGGAGAAATCGGCGAGGAGGTCGAAAAAGCCCAAGACAAAATCGTCGCCCGACATGGCGGTCTCGCCCTTTGAGTTGTCCTCCGACGACGCGGCGGCCTCGGGCGCGAAGAAGAAAAAGGAAGCTTCGCCGGAGAGCAGCAGCGATTTCGAGTTGACCGCGATGAGCGACGAAAGCAGCTCGCCGGTCGAGCCGGGCAGCGACGAAATCACGCTGCAAGAAGAGGAAGTCAGCCTCGGCGAGCTTTCCGGCGGCACCGGCGGCAGCGGCATCAATCTGCAAGACCCCGCCGACAGCGGCATCTCCCTCGAACAGCCGAGCGGCTCCAGCGATGAAATCGAATTCGAGCTGAGCCTCGACGCCGGCCACACGCCGAAGCCGGCCAAAGGCGCTAAGCCCGCGAAACCCGCCAAGCAAGAAGATTCCGACAGCGAGTTCGAGCTGACGCTGGACGACAGCGGCAGTTTGGCCCCGCTGGAGGAAGCAAGCGACTCCGGCGAGAAGGACATTTTTGAAACCGATTTCGAGGTGCCGGCTCTCGACGAAGAATCGGGTTCGCAGGCGGTGGCTCTCGAGGATTCCGACACCGATCTCGAAAGCTCCGACTTCGACTTGGCGTTGAGCGATGACGACGCCTCCTCCGACGAAGAGAGCGGCAGTCAGGTTGTCGCTCTTGAGGAAGGCGAAGTGGCCGACGAAGGCGCCTCCACGGTCGCCCGCCGGGCGCCGCGTGTCGCCAAGGCCGACGAGAGCGAGGAAGTCGAAGACCTGGTCGAGGAAGAAGAAGGCGAAGGAGTCCGCCGGCCCGCCGTCGCCGCTGCCCCGGCCGAGTGGGGCATGCTCCCCGCCCTGTTCATGATTCCCTGCACGATTCTGATGTTCATCGTGACATTGATGGGCTTCGAGTTGATCCACGGCATGTGGGGTTACCGGCAGTCGGCCAAAGTGACGGGCGTGGTCACCGACCCGCTCGCCCGCATGTTCTCCGATGAAATGCCGAAGGATTAAGAGACCGCGAACGACACAAAAACAATGAGAAAAGCGAAGAGAGCAGGCGGCACGGCGTGCCGCCTGCTCTCTTTTTGCGCTTCGCTTTCGTTTCTTTCGTCTCGTCCGTGGTTTTCTCACACGTTGAAGATGCGGCGTGCGTTGTCGCGCAGCAGCAGGCGGGCGAGTTCCAGGGCCTGGGCCTCGGAATAGACTTTGGGCCGGATGAAATCATCGGCCAGCGTCTGCGCCAAAATGCGGCGATACATGTTGTACTTCGGCAGGATGAATTCCAGTTTGTAGGCGTCGCTGTAGTAGCCGAGCTGCTTCGTTTTCGGCACGGCGTGCAAGCGGGCGCGCAAATCCTGCTCGATGTACGGCGGGATGTTCGAATACCACCAATGGCCGCTGGTGACGACGTTGGGGAAAATCCAGCTATAGCTGACCAACTCTTGATTCTGGCCGCTGGAGAGAACCGAGACGCAGAAGGTCACTTCCGGGAACGCGTTGAACAGCTTCGCGTATTGCACAAGCGACGTGCGTTGGTCGAACAAATCCTGTCCCTGGTAGACGCCGGCCTCGTAGACACGCCGATTGACGCCGATCATCAAGTCGAACGGCAATTTGAACTCGCGGCAGTGTTCGGCGAGCAGCCAGAAGACGCCGCGGGAATACGCGCGTGGGTCTTTTGCCATTTCCGCGGCGGTCGCCGGATACGGAGCGAAGTCGGGCGGCAGCGAAATCGCACAGGCCTTCGCGCCGTGTCCGGTGAAGTGCGCAAACAGGTTGCCGATGCCCTTCCGTAACGCTCCGGGCTCGGAAGGATCGTCCACTCCCGTCGCCTTCTTGAAGCGCGCCCGCACCTCCGGCTTGTCGAGGTGAAAGACCAGATCGTCCGTCCGCAGACACGGCACATAGCGGTTCGTATCGAACCTTTCCAACGGATCGTCAAAGTCGTTCGTGAGAAACACCTTCTCGACGTTGGTCAGCTCCAGTACGTGTTTCTCCCAGTCCCGCTTGGCCATGAGCCGTTCGGCCTGGTCGCAGAGCCGGGTACTGTCCGCGACCGTGATGTGATTGCCTTCGAAGCCAAGAAACGCGCGGGCGATCTCGATGAACCACGAGTATTGGGCCGTGTTGTCGAAGCGGCTCATGTGATAGATGATCGCCCGCACGCGGTCGCGCGGGTCGGCGTTCGGGGCGAGCAGCGTCTTGTCCATGCCCGCGGAGTGAGCCAGCTCGGTGTAGTAATGGTAGCCGAGGATGTCGTCGAGGCTGCGCGAAGCGGGCTGATGCGGGTTGATGTGGGAATGCGGGTCGATCAGCGGAATGTGGCAAATCTCGGCGTACAGGTCCTGTGCGAGACGATCGTAAAGCATGGCCGTCGGACCGGAGAAGGGAAGCCGAAGCAAGTCCTCGGCCGGTGCGGTTTGCAATCCTGACTGTGCATGTCTTACAACGGATTCGTCAGAATTACAATTCACAGCGCGGATCGCGGCGGCGGCATTTTGGTCGCCGCCGCCGTCGTGAAGAATCGGAACGCTCTAACCCGCGCCGCGAGCATGTGTTGCTGCGGCATCCTCAAGAAGGGGCGCTCTCCGCCGCCTCGATTGGCATCGCGCTTGCATTAACGGAACGGCGAAAGCAACGACAAGAAGAATGGCCGACGCCTGCTGTCCCCCACAGCCCGCCGGCCCAAATGCAGAAGGGCCCCGCGTCCTTCCCCCAAGGACCGGGGCCGACCGGAAGACCCGCCTTATTCCCGCCTCGTATCCTGCCTGATCCCCCTGCTGGACCGAACCAGCGAACCCCGTCCAAAGGCCACCCTCCTCCCCCCAGGAGGGTGGCCTTTTTTCGTGCGCGCTCTGGTTTACGTTTGGCGCCCGCACGGCCCCGCGCGAGCGCAAAACCGCAAGCGCCGCGCCTAATCCAACTTCAAGAACCACCACGACGCCGCCACGAACCCGACCGCGAACAATGTGAGCACCGCACAGGCGCCTGCGACAATCGCCAGGTTTGGGGCTGGATTCAACAAAAGTTGTGTGTACGCATCGAGCGCCCACGCGTGCGGCGTCACGCGGCTAATCTGTTTCATCTGCTCCGGCATCAGCTCGCGCGGCATCAAGCAGCCGCTCATGCCGGCAAGGATCAGCACCAACAGCGTGCCGTAAATCGCTACCTGCGTCTCGGTGCGGGCCACGCTCGCCACGAGCAGTGCGAGACCCATCGCCGCCAGCGACGTGCTGAAGACGACCGCCATGAGCCAGAGGGGTTCGCTCCCCCAACTCATCCCAAAAACGAGCTTGCCGGCGGCCAGCAGGAAGAAACCTTGTGCCAACGAGAGCACAAAGCACGGCAACAGCTTGCCCGCGAGGATTTGCGCTTGCGACAGCGGCGCCGCCCGCAACCGCTTCAACGTGCCTTGCCGGCGTTCCGACACGAACAACCAGCCGACCGTCAGGACGAGAAAGAACGCGAACATGACCGTGTACGACGGCACGAGGATTTGATAGCGGACTGCGCCGCGTTTCAGCATGCCGCCGCCTTCTTCCGCAAACGCGGTGGCGTCGGCGCCGCCGCCCGCATGCGACTCCGACTTGGTCAGATCGGCCCAGGTCTTGGCGGTGAGTTTGTATTTGGGAAAGAAGCGGGCAAGCGAGCTTTGCACGCCGCTGCCGACCGCGCGTTTGTGTTCCGGCAGAATGAGAAAATCGCTGAGCGGCACCTTGCGACCTGTCACCGGCATCGGCAAGCGAACTTCGTGACCTAGATCGTCAATAAATGACGGCTCGCTCAGCTTCTCGAACGCGCGGCCGATCATCCACGGCAGTACGACGCGCAGCAACGTCACTTGCGCGACCTGTTCGATGATGGACGCCGCGGCCAACTGCGTTGGATCGCGCAGCATCACGGCGTCCAACTCGGCGAGCTTCACGCCGTCGCGGTAAAACGGATTGATGCCGTCCGCGAGAAACGACGCCCGCGTGACGTTCTGGCTGAAAAACGGCCCGAAGATCAGCACCGCGGAGCGCTTGCTTTCGCCGAGGAGCTGCTCTGCCTGCCGGCGGTCGGGAATCACCTCCACGCGAATCTCGGCGGTCTCCGCCAGGTCACGCATGACGACGTGCGACCAAGGCTCGGCGGGCGGGCGATCCACCCGATTGACTTCCGCCAAGGCGACGGCGCCCAGCGGTTGCGGCCAAGCCGCGCTCGGCGACGCGAAAAGCAGGGCGGCGCCTTCGCGCACCTTCGCCGGCACGTCGCCGAGGTCTTCGTCCACGAGCGACACACGCAAGCGATCGTCCGGCTTCTGTCCGAACCCCTCGCCGAGCGAGATGCCGAGGATGAGGATGAAGATGAACGGCATCGCGACGAGGATGATGAGGGCGCGCGGGTCGCGGAAGAGCAGCCGCAGCTCTTTCTTGGCGATGGTCCAAACGGGCATGACGGGCTCCTTTGCCGTAGGTCGGGCTTTCCAGCCTGATCGGGATGCGCGGCGCGGTCAGGCTGGAATGCCTGACCTACGGCTAATCGCGCAGGCCGCGGCCGGTGAGGTGGAGGAAAACGCGCTCCAGATTCGGCTCCTCGGTCTCCAGACCTTCGAGCGGCAACTGCAATTCGTTCAGCAGCGACACGAGCTGCACGAGCGTAACTTTCACGTCGCCGCACTCCAGCAGCAATTCGCCGTCCTTCGTCTCCGCACGCGTCACGTGCGGCAATCGTTGGACACGTTCATTCAAGAGCGGCGTCATCCGCGGCACACGCAAACGAATCAAGCCTTGAAGCTGTCGCAAAAGCGCCGGCAGCGTGTCGCACGCGATCAGCCGGCCATGATCCATAATGCCGATACGCGGGCAGAGCGCCTGCACTTCCTCCATGTAATGGCTCGTGTAAACAATCGTCACGCCGGCCGCGTTCAGCCGGCGGACTTCCTCGAACACATGATTGCGCGATTGCGGATCGACGCCGGTCGTCGGCTCGTCGAGCAGCAGCAACCGCGGTTGGTGGACGAGGGCCGCGCCGAGATTGAGGCGGCGTTTCATGCCGCCGGAAAACGTATCGACGCGCCGGTCGGCCGGCTCCTCCAAGCCCATCGCGGCAAGGATTGCCGCCACCCGTTGCCGCAGGGACGCTCCGTGCAACCCGTACAGCTCGCCGAAGAAGTGCAGGTTCTCGCGCGCCGTCAATTCGCTATAGATCGCCAGCTCCTGCGGCACGATGCCGACGAGCCGGCGCAGATTGCGGTCGCGCGGCGTCACACGCCGGCCGAAGATGCGTACTTCACCCGCTGTCGGTTCGAGTAAACTCGAGACAATGGAAAGCAGCGTGGTCTTGCCCGCCCCGTTGGGCCCGAGCAGACCGAACAATTCGCCGGCCGCTACTTCGAAGGAAACGCCGTGGAGCGCCGTCGCCGGGCCGTAGCGCTTGCGGACATCGACCACTTCCAAGGCCGGGCTGGCCATGCGATGCGCACCTTGATTTTAGCGGCGCACGAGGAGGATCAGGTTCAACAAAGCGCTCAGGGCGAGAAGGCCGCCCAGCACGGCGAGCCAAATCCAGTGCGGCGGCGTGGCCGCGGCGGTAGCCTCGGCGTCATCTTCCGTTTCCCCTTCCGCCAGTTCTTTCAACGTTGTCGCCTCGATCCGCTGCCGGGCCAATTTCGGCGGCTCGCCGTTCAGCAGGCATTCGAGGTCGAGGATCAAGTCGTCGGGCGTCGGGTAACGCTGGCGCCGATCCTTCGCCATCATGAATTCGACCACCTCGCCCAGTCCCGACGACAGCGCCAGGTTCAAATGATCCGGCGGCGTCAGCTCGCGGTGGAGATGGGCGTCGAGCACATCGTCCACTTTCTCGTCGGGAAACGGCGCCTGTCCTGTAACCATGTGGTAAAGGGTCGCGCCCAGGGAGTAGATGTCGGCCCGAACGTCGATGTCCTCGCGGCCGTGAATCTGCTCCGGGGCGATGTAGAACGGCGTGCCGATCGTCATCCCTTTCTCGGCGCGGGCCAGGGCCAAGTCGCCCGTGTCGCGCGCCATGCCGAGGTCGGCCAGCTTGGCGATGCGCTCCCCCGTCAGCACGATATTGGCGGGTTTCACGTCGCGGTGAATGAGCTGCCTACGGCTGGCGTGCTGCAACGCCTGGGCAATTTGCAGGACGATCTCCACCGCTTCCTTTTCGGTGTACTTCTTGCCGGCCTCCAGCTCCTGGCGGATCGTCGTGCCTTCGATGTACTCCATGACGAAATACTGAAGTGCGCCCGCCGAGCCGACGTCGATGGCCTGCACGATGTTGTTATGGCTTAACTTCGCCGCGATATGGGCTTCGCGGGTGAACCGTTTGATGAAGTCGGGATTCGCCGCGAGATTCTGTTTCAGAATCTTGATGGCCACGAGCCGGTTCATGCTGAGTTGGCGGGCCTTGAACACCGTGCCCATCGAGCCCTGGCCTAGCTTTTCGACGAGTTGAAAGCCGGGAATCGACTGGTCCATGAGCAGACTCATTTCCTGAGTCGCTCGTCGAGCCTGGCTGGGCGTCAGAAAGCCGGCCTTTACCAGCCGTTGCAGCAGGGCGTCGGTGCCGGTCTCCGCTCCGGGCGGCGGCGTGCATTGTCGGGCCTCTTCCTTGGTAAGCAACCCACGGCTGACCAGGGCGTGGGCGAGCTTGGCTTCGTCCGTGTTGAACGCGGGAGCTGTTTCCGTCTTGGCGCTCATGCGGTATTTCCGGTTCCTGGCGCAAATACGCGGTGCAGCAGCTAAGTGAAATTATCATAGAAGGTGAGTTGCGTGAAGGAGGCAAGAAAAGACTGCCTTCACGTGCCTCATGTCCTGTCAAACCAAAATAGAAATGTCCGGTCTTAACAAGGTAGAAATGTCCTCTTGGGCAATTTACGCCAAGGAGGGCATTTGTCGTGAAAGGCTTCGAAGACCGGATCGCCATGAGTCAGCGCGAGCGCGATGCCTTGAAGGTGTTGCACAGTGTGGTGGACGGCAAACGCAGCCAGGCGGAGGCGGCGCGCTTGCTGAAGCGGACAGCGCGGCAGGTGCGGC
>JBGQKZ010000090.1:0-28144 GCA_041499805.1 Gemmataceae bacterium | reverse complement strand
GAACCATCCCGGCGCCATCCGAAGTTGGTGAAGTTTAACGCATCCGCCAGACGCGCCACGAAGACGTGAAAAAAATCGTTCGCGTCGAAGGAACGTAATCAAACATTCAGAGTCCATAAGGCGGTTCGGCGCGGTTTTTGTGCAGCGACACAGGCACCACCAACTTGGCCTTGCCCGGCCCAGCCCGCCGCGCCTGCCGGATGTACTGCGGCACGTCTAGTTCGGTCCACTCGCCCGACTCGTACCCGCCCGCGACAACACGGAACCGCCAATACGGCAGATGGACCACGAACGTGTCGGTGAACCCCAACCCGCTCCGGGTGCCGAAGCACATGCTTTCTCGGCCCCCCCGGCTGGCGAGCCCGTCGCTGCCGCTGGCAAGGACGAATTCCTTCTCGTCCCGGTCCTCGTAGAACCCGCCCTTCGCTTGCTTGATCTCGACCCGCGCGTCAGGTATTTGTGCCCCAGTCGCCGCGTCGGTGATGGCAAACTCGACTTCCAAGTCCGTGCTGCCAACCCAGTGCATCATCTGCACGCGGTCGCAGCCCCATACGAACAAGGGTAACGCGATCCCACCAATCACCAGCGATTTCCACCAACCGCGTGCCATTCGCTCCTCCGCCGCCGAATTGTATTGAACAACTCTCGGCTGGATAGTACGGCACGGCAGGCGTCCTCGAGGAGGAATGATCGCTCCCCCGTTCGCGGCGGGGCTATTGACTTGGAGCGCTCCGAGTCGCTTCAAATTGCTCTCGCAACGATCGCCCGAGCTAGCCCAAGTTACTGAGTTCACGCGAAGTTGGACAAATGGGGTGATCTTGGCTCGACGCAAGTCCTTTCAGCATAGGCGCCGGTGTAGTGAAGACTTTCAGCTCTTGCATCCCAGAAAGGCATCGTGAGATCCTTCGGGCGTCGCCTGTCGCTACCAACTCCCTTTTTCGGACGACAAAAGGGCAAAATGTAGTGAAGACTTTCGCCCAAAACCGAACCTAAGTCCTTATTTTCCAACGATCGTGCAGGCGCAACTCAGTAACTTGGGCTAGCCCATAATAGTCGCGCGCCGACTGTCCATGCATGCTCTCGAAGTCGTTGCTTTTCCGTGCCATTTTCGATCGTATTGCGGAGGGAGCCGCGATGTTAAATTGTTCGAACCGATCGCAGTCGTACTGGCTCCGCGCCGTAGCAATGTCGTTGTTGTTCCTTGGTGCGACGGACGGCGACGGACCGCGACTCCGTGCGACCGAGCCAACACCGGCAAAGCCTGCCGCCGTTGTCCCCTTGACGGCTTACACGCCGCTCTCGCTCTCCTTTGATGGCGCTGTCGTCGCCACGGGAGACCTAGGTTTGTTCGACATTGCTACCGGGCGCAAGCTGTGTACCGCAGAGGCCACGGGCAGGTGCCGGCATATCGCTTTCGCCCCTGACGGTCGCCGGCTGCTCTCCGCGCACGAAGGCGGGATCATCGGCGAGCCGCGGCTGTACATCTATCTCTGGGACGTCACAAGTGAGAACAACCTGCGCCTGGCGGCGACACTTCTCGCGCGAAAGTCGGGGCCGAACGATTTCTTCACGGGATTATATCACGCGGCTTTTTCACCGGACGGTCGTACGGTGGTCGCCGGCAGTCCGGACGGCACCGTCTACTGCTGGGAGTGTACCACCGCAAAAGAGCGCCTCCGTTTTCCGGGCGTCGTCGCTGCAGCATTCGCACCAGACGGCCGGACGCTCCTTGTCGTAGGTCATGACGGATTGCTCCGTCGCTTCGACGCTGCGTCCGGGAAAGCTCAGTCGCCAATTTCCTCACTCACGCGGTCCGACTTCATTTTCACGGAGGGCGTTGCCTTCGCCGCCAATTGCGCGCGGGTGACCGTTTGGGACGCATTTAATCTGCTTCTTCTTGACGGCGCCTCAGGGAAACGAATTAGCCGATTGGTTTTCCCGAACGGTTGCGCTGGAGTGGGGCTCTCACCGGACGCGCGTATGTTACTGGTCGCGGAGGCGAATTGGGGCAATGTACCGCATGATCACCGCCGGCTGCGTGCTAGCTCTCGGCCTGTTGACGCCCATTCTGAAAAGTTCCGTCGCTTGCGCCGTCCCTGAACAGAACCGTGTTCAGTCCCAACTTGCGGGCAAACTTCTCCATGCGATACACACTGGTGCCGAAGCTTGTCGTCGTGCCGAGATCGCGCTGGAACTCGTCAAAGTCCTCCGGTCCAACCCCGTAGTACGAAGCAATCGACATCAGCGCTCCCACGCCGCACGTGTACGAGTTCGGTTGTTGCACGTCGGGCGGCGGCACTTTGATCGCGTCCATTGGAATCGAAACATTATCGTCCGTCTCCGTCCGAGAAAGCCGCGGCTTATCGCCTGCCAAAAGCACGCAGACGAGCATCACGATCCACACTCGAGCCTTCATCGGTCCCGCTCCTTTCCGCTAGTCCGCTCGCTGGCGGTACAGCGTTGGTTCACACACTTGGCTCATTGCTTTCGTGTCCAGGAAGCGGCCAAGGAACGTTGCGATGTCCTTTGCGGCGGCCGCCGGATCGCGCACGATTTGTCCATAGTCGCAATAGCGCACCTTGAAGCTCGGTTGGGCGCCCAGCCAGGACTTCACGCGGTGCAGGTGCGCTACGTACACCCTTTGCAGCTCCGCAGCGTCCATGACGTGGCCGTGCTTTCCTTGCCGTCGCAGCATAGTGTGTTGGGAAGCGATCACTTCCTGTAAAGTGCGCTCCATGAATAGAACCCGGTATTCGTAATCTGCGGGCAAGTCGTAGAGCAAAAGGTACACCATCTTCACGGCCTTGCCGCGCGCGTCCCGGAGCCAAGAGCGATCCTCTTTCACACGCTTGGCACGTTCCCATTCGTAGTAGCCGTTTGGATTATCTGCGTCGGCTTGGCGGAGGCCGTCCGTTAGCGGCGGAATACCACCGGCTTCGAGCATGCGCATCATCATCGAAGTTCCGGACCTCGGTAAGCCGGACACAATGGTAATCGCGCTGTCACTTGTCGATGCCATCGGTTCCACGTCTCTGTCTCGTTGAAGTCGAATGATGGAACGAACGGTTACGGCCGTCGCGCCCCTGCCCTCTTGGGTTCCCGGGCTCGGCGCTCGCTAGCCGGTTTTCGCGCGCCCGCCAAGACATAGTGGCGGATCGCCAGTCCCCACAGATGGAGCGACACACGAATCTTGCGGACGACCTCGGGAGGGATTTTGCCCAGGACGAACTGATCGACCGCATACCGAACCGCATGCTGGTGGAATTGCAGCCAACATTCGTGCGTGGCGTCCACGACGTCAACCCGGTCAAAGCCGGCGTCACGATACAAGCGTTGGTAATGTCCCAGGTCGTGTACGTGGTTGTCTTGGGGGACAAACGACCGCGGCGCCTGTGTTTCGGCCGCGCGCAACAGGATGTCGGACACCGCAAGATAGCCGCCGGGCTTCAGAACCCGTAAGGCCTCGCCGAGAAACTGGCGGCGCGTATTGAAATGGAACGCAGCCTCGACGCAGATGATGTTGTCGAATGAATCGACCGGAAACTCAAGATTGGCTGCGTCCATGCAAAGAAACGTACATCCGGGAGCGCGCAAACGACATGCCGCGAGCTGTTTGTCCGATATGTTCACCGCCGTCACGCACCAGGGTTTGTAATGGCGCAGCAGTTGTTTTGTAGTGGCTCCCAAGCCACAGGCGACGTCCAGAATAGACCCCGACTTCCGCGGCAAGAATTGCAGGAGCCGCTCCACGAGGTCGCGCGAAGCCTCGCATTGCGTCCGGGTGCTGGGCGACCAATAGCCGAAGTTGTGAAACCCGCTCTGTCCGTAGTAGCCGTCGACCAGGCCCTCGAACATGAGGCGGTCATACCGGTCATTAAGGCGCGCCGTAAACGGCGTGGCCCCAGCGCCGGACAACCACTTCCCAGGCGCTAACCCACCCCGTCCAACAGCGACGTGCGGCGAATCCACCGGTTTTCCTCCGCTTTCGTGACGGCGCGGCCAAATGCCGTTTTGAATGACCCATCAAGTCGATGTCAGGCGCGGCCGTTATGACGGTTTCTTATAACTCCGTGCGGGGCTCCCTCGACCGCCAAATCAGGACGTGCCCTTCGTGCATGGAAGCCGTTGCGGGCGGGCGACGTGTCCGTCGGCGCCATCCGCTCGGCGCCGAGCCATACTTCCAGACCGCCGCGCGGATTGGGCTCGTAGGTACAGCCGTGCCCGTTGGGCAAAGCCACTTGCGGGCCAAACGGATTCGCCGTTCCGACGAACAACCCGAATGGGGTCGATTGCAAGGTCCGAACTCCGTAGTTGTACGGGTTATCAAAGCCGTTGCGTGTCACCGGGAGCCAGTGAACGCCGTCGCGGCTTTTCCAGAGATCAAACCCTCCCGCCTGCCGCGCATAATCTTCGACGCCGACACGATGAAGGAAACTTCTGGCCGCGGCAGGCCAACGATCAAGGTCGAGATACGGAAGAAACACCGTCCATTTGTAAGTTCCGAGATAGAGCCAATCGTCATGGACCCCCATGCGCCAGAAGTAGCCGTTGAATACATTGTTGAACCCGGGACCGAAGTCGCTGAGCGGCGTCTTCCAACCTTCGGAAGTAACGCGCGGACTGCCCACGATCAGGTCCCAACTGTCGTCGGGGTGGATGCGGATGAGCTCGGGGCCCGCCGGTCCAATCCGATGCGTGCGATCGTAGCCGCCGTTCTGAATGCCGGTGCCCACGTACAGGGCGTTCCCGAAGACGCACATGCTCATCGCGAGTTCGTTCAACTTGCCGCGTCCGGCGCCGTCAACGATGACGCGCGTCCACCGGTAGGGATGGCGTGCCGCGTCGGTCTTCCAGATTTGGAAACCGGTCTCGGGATTCAACGTGCCGACATAGAGATGGTCATGGAAGCTCGCCATCTCGAAGAGCGTGCGATTGTTCGCGTCACCGAAGCCCAGGGCGCTGGCGCGTCTCCAACTCTCGTGTCCTGGATCCAGGCATTCGAGGACAATCGCGGCGCCGGACGCGTTAGGATTCCCTCCGGCTCGTCCCGTCGGCGACGTGAAGAGACGGCCTCGGTGCGGCTGGAGGACGCGATAGGTATTCAGCGACGGGTCCGTGTCCGGCGCCGAGACGGGCGGAAAGCCGGCGCCGGTGCGCGAACGCAGGATCAGCGGCGGCCGCTGGGCGCGGGCGGGCGAAAAAGTCGATACGTACAAAGACGGCGCGGGATCGCTAGCGCCTTGAAAAACCGTCATGGCACGATAGCCGATGTCTCGGGGCACACGTTGACCGCCGCGGCCCGTGACGCGCGGCGAAACGTGTGCGCGCTGCCAATCCATTGCCCGCGGGTCGTAGCGCCAGATTTGCGCGCGAAAATCGAGATCGTAAAAATCACGCGGGGTCTTGATGGGCCAGATCCGAAGCCAATCCGGGTGGTGCTCGTGAATCATGACGAGGTTGGCGCGCGTGGTGCCGACGTACAGGCGCTCGTTGAACCAGGCCATGCTGTAGGCGTACGCATTGAGCGGATCGCCGAGGCCGGCAACGGCGACCCTTCGAAAGTCGCCGGCCGCCGGGCCGACGCCTCGAGGCTGCACCCTGTTCGTCATGCGCGTTCACACGGGCAACGGGACAAAAACGTTCGTAGGCTCCGCAGAAAAACGAGCGGCCGCAGCGCGGGGAAAAAGTGTCCCACGCCCGGCAGCGTCACGACGCGGCAATTCGGCAGGTTATCGCCCAATCTCCGGCACGTGGGCAGGGCGAAAGAATGCTCTCCGTAAATCGCGAGCGTCGGCTGATTCACTTGTTGAATGCGCTCCATCGTTAAGCCGGCCACGTCCCGGAAGTCCTGAGGAGCTGTCGTGCTTGCCAATAACTCGCTCCAGCGCCGCAGGCCGTGCGGCGAAGCGCCGCCGCCAAGATTAAGACCAGGCGCCGCGGTTGGGCGCGGCAACCCCGGCGCACCGTGGGACATCCACTGAAACAGCTGCGGCAGCGATTCATAATCGAGTTGCTGCTCGCCGTCGATGAAAACCCCTCGGTCCTCAAGTTCGGCCTTCCAACGAACCCAATAAGGCCAATCTTTCAACTTCTGCGAGGGCTGGAGGGCTAGGACGCGACTGTCCGCAATGGTCAGACTGGCCGTACGGTCGGGATACAGCGCGGCGAAGTGCAACGCAACGACGCCGCCGAAACTGTGTCCCACGATATGAGATTGGCGAACGCCGAGCTGATCGAGCAGGGCGCACACGTCCCTTGCCATGTCGGCCGACGTATAGTGCGAGGGAGGCATATCGCTATGGCCGTGTCCGCGCAGGTCGAACGCGACTACGCTGTAGTCGTTGACGAGTCGCGGCAGAATCCGGAAGTACCAAAACGCGAGGTTCGCGGCCAGGCCGTGAATGAACACGATCGTTGGCCCGCGACCCATGTGCTGATAGTGAATGCCAATACCATTCACCGTCGCCTTCGGCATAGCATGGTTCCCCACTTTACGACGCAAGGTAGCCGAGCGCCCGCAGGTGATCTAAGACCGCGGCCTCCGCTTCGCGCGAGGGCGCGTCCGACAGGTCGATCGTTACATCCTGCGTGTTGCGGGCAGAGCGCGATTGCCCTTCATAAGCGGGCGGATGCGCATCCAGGAAATCAGGCCGGAAAATGTTCTCCGGTAGCCGCCCTTCCATTTCCAGGTCCACAGGAAGTCCCAAGCTGTAGAGCAGCGTCGGCGCAACATCGACGATGGCGAGCGGCGCCACCGCACGCCCCGCTTCAAGCCCCGCGCCGCGGGCGATGAAGACGCCTTCGGGGTAGTGCGTGCCCCACGGCTCGGGCCGGCGTTGCACGATGCCGTCGCTTGGGAGCACGGAGAGAAAACTGTAGTCCGCCATGATGAGCGTCACGTCCGGCGCTGCGGCGTTCGCCTCGCCGGGGAACGCCTCCTCACGGGTAAGCGCCCGGTGGACAAGCTGGCCGCCTGTCTTGGGATGTGTCAGTGCGAGGAGCTTAGCAATCAGCTCACGGCGGAACGGCTCATACCGGTCGCCGGTGACGCCGGGTTGGCCCGGCCCCGCGGAACGCCGAATGTAGATGCCGTTGCTGCTCGGCGTCAGGGCGTACGCGACGGTCTTTCGCCAGTCGATCCCAACGACGTGATTCTTGATGCGATCCGCGGAGATGCTCACGACCGGGGAGCGCGCGGCTTCGACTGTCCATGACAAGTAACCTTCCCGCGCCAGCCAGGCGTTCGCGAAGAAGACGTCGGTTGTCGGCCCGAAGCCATGATCTGAGGCGACGAATACTTGGGCCTCGTCCCCGGCCAGGTTGACGATGGAGGAGACGAATCCGTCGAGTTGTTGAAAGTACTCCAAACAAAGGGTCCGAATTCGCCGCTCCCACGGGGTTGGATCGCTCGGAACCAGCTGCGGGTCCAAGAACCGCCAACACAGGTGTTGGAGCTTGTCCACGCCGTCAAAAATCACAGCCGTTAAGTCTGTAGGATCGTGCGTCAAAATGTGGCGCACGATACGAAACAGGTGCCGTTCACGGCGCATATTATGCCTGATCCACGGCTCATATTCGTCGGGGGCAAGGTACTGAATCGACTTCAGCTCCTCATTCATGTCGAACGATAATGCTTTCGCATCGAAGCCATCGATGGAGTTCAAGGCGTCAAAGAAGCCGCGCGGATGCACCGACTGACGGAGGTGTCGCCAATGCACGAATCCGGGAACGCAGTAGCCGTTGATCGGCTCGGGCGGACAACTAACGGGAAAGTTCAAGAAGGCCACCGTCCTGCCTTGCCGGCTCGCGCGCGACCACAGGGTCTCACAGCGCACATCGTGCGACATGTTGAGAGTGAAATAAAATCCGTCCGGCGTTTCCGCGGCGCGAATGAAGTCGAAGATGCCGTGATGTCCGGGGGTTCGACCAGTAATCATGGACGTCCACGCCGGTGGCGTCAGCGCGTGCGGCGTGGAAAGCAGCGTCGCGCGCACGCCGCCGAGAAGAAACTCGTTCAGGAACGGCATGTGGCCGGCTGCGAGCAGCGGCTCCAGGACCGTATGTGTGGCGCCGTCGAGACCGATCAATACGGTGCGCCGCATGTTTCCCCCTAACAGCGCTCTTCCGCGCGCAGGTGATGCGCCAGAAAATCGACCAGGGCGCCGACACGCACATCGTCTACGGCGCGGCCGTTTGACAGCAGCAAGCGCTCGAACGGAATGCGCGTGCGCCGGTAGCGCCGATGGATTTCGCCCGCCAGCATCACGACGTCGATCGACTGAAACGCGAGCCCGCGTACCAGGAGCGTGTCCTCATTGATGTCGCCGGCAAAGTCGAGGTCCCAATCTTGCGTCATGTCGCGGATAATCGCGACGACGTCGGCGAGGATGGCGCTTCGGGCGTGCGGCGTGGCAACAGTTTCCATAGTCAACGTCTCTCGAGTATGCAAAAGGCCGTCACAAGATCGCCGTGCAGAGCAGTTCGCGCGAGCAGGGGCCGGCCCACCCATTGTGGAAGTTGCGTCGCCAACTCACCGGAGACGGCAAGCGTGATCTCCGCTGTGGCGAAGTTCACGTTGGAAGCGATGAGGCATCCGGGCCCGCCCAGCAGACCGCGGCCCAAGGCTTTGGCAGCTGCCTCCTTGGCGCACCAAAACCGCAAGGTAAATTCGGCGCTCGACTTTTCGTCCAATTCGTGCAACAGGCGCCGCTCTTCTGGAGCAAACGCAACCTCCTGAAATCCCGCGCGGACGGCCCCGAGGCGCTCGATGTCAATCCCGACGCTCTGACGGGAAGAATCGCCCCCCGCGATCGCCACCGCGACGCCGTCCGCATGAGCGATGGAAAGCGCCGGCGCCGGTCCCACGTCGTTAGGCTCATTCAGGAATACCCGAGGCTGGCCATACTCATCCGCCACGATTTCCACGTCCGCCGGGTACAACGACAGCCCGCGGCGCTGTCGGAGGAGCAAACGGACGGCATCTTTGCCGACGCAGCGTCCGAGCAACCAATCCAGTTGTCGCCGCGGTGGACATTTCAGCTCAGCGCGGGCAACACGTTCCCGTCGCCCGAGGACCAAATGCGCCAGTGCTTGCTGCCAGATGCCGCCGTGCTCAAGAAACAACGCGGCGTGGGCCGATGAATCAAGCCGACATATGCGGAATGACGCAAGGTCGTCCCGGAGATTCGGCTCCCGCGGCTCGCTCACCAGGGAGTCGCGCGGATGAAGCGAAAGTCGGTAGAACTTCTCCGGTAGATCAAACCGCCGGTCCTCCCAGCCGATGATCCTAGCCATCAAGCCGCCGTCCGCTGCCATCAGATCCATGTCGGAGCTGATTTGCACGTCGCCGACGAGTCCGATTCGCGCCTGACAGTTGATCGATGTGCCCGCAGGCGGCGAGGACGCGTAGAAGCGGACCTCCTGTACGCGATACGGGAAGACATTGATCCCCGTGAGGAGATGGTCGGACGCCCAATATCCGACGACCTGGCCGGCGCCGTCGAGCAGTACGGGATCTGTCAGAAAACTCGGATGAGCGTCCGAACGAAACAGGTCCGTCGTCGGCAGCGTCTTTAGAGTGGCTTCGGCTCCATCCTCTCCCCAGCGCTCGACCGCGACAACCGTACGGAAGCTGGGCCCGTGAAACATGCACTCGGTATAGAGCTGCTCGGACTGCCATCTCGACGGGCGCGCGCCCCGCAACGCGAAGGAGGAAGCCGGAGGATTCGCGTATGCGTCGGCGAATATGGCGGTTCCTTCCACAACCAACGTGGGTTCGCCTTTTCGTGGGTCCGGTTGTTCGATCTGGACGTGGATTTCTCCATTCGGACGCATCTGGGCACGCACCTGCAGCGTGATTCGTGCGGCGTCCAGCGCCAACCACTGATAGGAGCGTACTTCGCGCAAGGCGACCAGCAGCTTCTCCGACACCAACATCCCGGCGGCCTCCGCCATCATTTCCATGCTGATCGTCAACGGAATTAGCGGCAGCCCGGTGAGCGACGGGTCGGTCGCCGACGTGCGTCCGCCCAGCGTGTGGTCTTTGAGAAACAGGTCCTGTTCGAGATCGAATTCGCGCACGGCGACAAATTCCTCGCCGGGCGTCAACGACACGACGCGCCCCAGCAGTGGGAAGCGCTTGTCGTCGGCCAGTGCCGCAGCAGGCGTCGCGGCGTCGCTGGCCCGTGACGTCGAGACACTAGTGATCGGGGCTTTCAAGAAATCGGCGATCTGCTGAATCGTTTTGAGAGCCGAGACGCGCTCCATTTTGCCCGGCCCGATCAGACCGGTCGCGCGGTGGAACGCGCCGAGAATCTCGACGCGTTTGATCGAATCAATCCCCAGATCGGCCTCCAGATTCAGCGACGGGCTCAACATCTCCACCGGATAGCCCGTCTTGTCGCTCATCAGCTTCAGAAGGACATCCAATGCTTGCACGGGCCCGGCGTGACCGTTGCCTTGCGAAAGGGGATGCCCTTGCTCCGGCGCCGGCGCCTTGGTCTCGCCGACGCACTTCGGCGGGCGAGACGTCTTCGAAACAGCTTCGGAGGCGGGCGAGGCGCCGGACGCCGCGCGCCGGGGCGAAGCGCTGCCGGGAAGATGGTTACGGCGTTCGCTCTCGGCGCGGTCCGGCGGCGCGCTTCGAACATGACCCGCGTCGCGGGCCAAGTACGCTTGCATGACGCTTTGTTGGACGGCGAGGAACTGTTCCATCGACGCCAAATAGGCGAGCATTGGCGGGCAGGCCGCGTCGGCATTTTCCGCGGCGAAACGTGGGTCTGCATCGCACACATGCTCATCGTCGAAAGAGTCGATCGGCAGAGGCGGCGCAGCGGTCTCGCGCAGCCGTTGTTCGCACGGGAAAAGCGCAGTCAAGTCGGGCTCCGCATGGCCGACTTGGTGCCCGCTCCGGGATTCTTGATCTGGAATCGAAAACTCTGCGGCGTGACCGTTCAGACTGAGTTGTTGCAGTCCGACAGCGAGACGCACCGTACCGTTCTTGCGTTGATGAACCGAATCGGTCGAACCGTTGTCTGGTCTGGCGCTCTGCGGGGATGCACGGCCCGCGTACAGCGCGTCGAGCTTCATTTCGACGCCGTGAGCCGCAAGCAAAGCGACCACGTGGTTGAGTTGCGACACGCCCGAAATGCGGCTGACGTTGGATGCGACGGCCAAGTGCGGCCGGCCGCGCAGCGTGTCCTCGACGAAAGTCGTCAAGTTTCCTTTCGGACCGACTTCGATAAAGACGCGGATGCCGTCTTGATACATCCTCTCGATCGTCTCGCGGAAGCGCACGGGCCGTGCCCACTGGCCGGACGCGAGCCTGCGAATCTGGACGGGATCGGGGGGGTACGGCGCCGCGGTCGTGCAGGAGTAGACGGGCACGCTCGGCGGCACAATGTGCAGACCCTGGAAGAAACCGCGCAGGTGGCCGCAGTAGCCCTCGAACGCGGGCGTGTGGTACGGCCGCAAATACGGCAGAGCGGTGCAAACAGCCCCCTTGGCGCGCAACTGCTCCACCGCCTCGTCCAGAACAGCCTCGGGACCGCACAGGACAATTTGGTGCGGGCAATTGTCCATCGTCAAGTGAAGCCTGCCCTCGCAGGCCGACAGGAGCGACGTAAGCAATTCATGATCCGGAGCGCCAACCACCACGAGGCGGCCCGACGGCACCTCGCCGAGGGCCGACAGGCGGCCGTAGATCGCGTTCATCGCGTGGATGTGTTCGATCATTTCGTCGTCGTCCTTGACGCGCAGGGCGGCGGCGGCGAGCAACGCCGACGCCTCGCCGCCGCTGTGGCCTGCGACGGCGTGGGGCTGAAGCCCCAGTTGTTGAAGAAGCGCGAACATGCCCTGATTGGCGGCAAAGACGGTCTCTGCGCCGGCGTCGATTTGCCAAAGGCGTTCTTCGCGCGCTTGACGCGCCGCCGCCGCCAGGGACGCCGGCAGCGGGTACGGAAAAACGATCTGGCTCGGAACATAGCTGCGCTCGTGCTGAGCGAAAGCACGGTCCATCAGATCGAACCAGCGGCGCACTGTTGGAAAGTGCATGCAAAGGTCCGCGAACATACCGAGATACTGCGCCCCTTCGCCGGGGAACAGAAACGCGCTGCGGCCTTCGCGGCCCAGGGGCCGCTCGAAGAAATAGATGCCGCTCAAATCCTTGATCCGCGAACACGACGCCTCTTGTAGCCGTTTGCCGGCGTGGGCGAGCTTTTTCTGAAGATCGACGATGGACGCTGCCACGATGGCCAACCGCCAGGGACGGCGGTGCGGTCGACAGTTCAGCTCGCTGGCGAGTGCGGTGAGGTCCAGGGACACTCCGTCGCGTAGCCGGTCGCCGAGCGCCTGGCAATGCGCGATCAAGTCAGCACGCGAGTCGCCTTCGAGGACACACGCCTCATTGTCCCAGGGCGGTCCACCCGCGCTTGCTTCGGCCGCCGTCGCGGTGCTGTGTTCCTCGAGGACCGCATGAGCGTTAATGCCGCCAAAGCCGAAGGCGTTGACGCCGGCCCGACGTGGGTGCGGGCCGCCGTGAATCCAGGGACGCGTCTCGGTGTTGATGTAGAACGGGGTCTTATCCAATCCCAGACGCGGATCGGGCTCGTCGCAATGAAGCGTCGGGGGCAGGATCTTGTAATAGAGAGACAACGCCGTCTTGATCAACGCCGCAATGCCCGCGGCGGGAATGAGGTGGCTGATCATCGACTTGACGGAGCCGAGAGCACAGCCAGGCGGCTCGCCGTCGCGCAGTCCGAAGACGCGGGCCAGGGCAGTGGCTTCGGTAAGATCGCCGACCGGAGTGCCGGTCCCGTGCGCTTCCAGCAGGCCGACGGTGCGGGGAGAGATTCCGGTGGCCTCGTAGGCACGGCGCATTGCCAGTTCTTCGCCTTCGACGCGCGGCGCCAATAAACCGAGCGCCCGGCCGTCGCTCGCGATGCCCACCCCCTTGATTACGGCATAGATTCGGCTTCCGTCGCGTTGTGCGTCCTGTAACCGCTTGAGCACGACGATGCCGAGCCCTTCGCCCAAAAGCGTGCCGTCCGCGTCCTTCGAAAAAGGCCGAATGGCGCCTGTGCGCGACAAGGCATTGAGCTGGCAGAAAACCATCAAGATGGGCGCGGGCGTCGATCCGTGTACGCCGCCCACCAGCGCGACGTCGCAGCGCCCGTTCAGCAAATCCTGCACGCCGCGGTCCACGGCGACGAGCGACGAGGCGCACGCGGCGTCCACCGTGTAGTTGGCCCCCATAAGATCCAGGCGATTTGCGATTCGGCCAGTAAGCACATTGGGGACCAGCCCGGGGGCGACTTCCGCGTTCAAAGGGGCCAGACCGGCCTTGAGCACGCGCTTTATTTCTCCCAGTTGTTGGGCGGTATGTTCGGGGTGCAATTCCTTGAGCAGTCGAAGCGTCTGGTCAATGAACAGCCCGTGCTGCACCAGCGTCGTGAAGCCGCGGTTGATGTAAGCGCCGCGGCCGAGAATAACCTCGACCCGCTCGCCCTGGGGCGGCCTGTCGGCGTACCCAGCGTCCGTGAGAGCGTCGTGCGCGACGCGCAGAGCCAAGAAATGGTCCGGCTCGCCGCCGTCAATCGCGTTGGGCATCACCCCGTACTTCAGCGGATCGAATTCAGCCAAGTCCTTCAAATAGCCGCCGCGCTTGCAATAGACCCGGTCGTTTTCCTGCGAATCCGGATCGTAATAAAGTTCGGCTCCCCAGTCGTCGGGCGGATCGCTGACCGCGTCCACTTTTGAAACAATGTTGCGCCAATACGTGCGCCAGTCCGGCGCGCCGGGAAAGATGCACGACATGCCGACGATGGCCACATCAGCCGTATGCTCTTTCATGGCCGGTTCCGAGAATACCGTGACAACGATGCCGCAACCACTTTGCCGTCAGCTTTGCTGGACCAGGTTCACGTCCGACGGTTCCTGTCTACGAGAGGCCTCCGCCAGACGATTCAACGACCTGCTGCACGTACACTCCAACCCTTCGAGCAACCCAACGAGTCGCCCGGCGTCATCCGCGAAACACACGTTCGCCTTCACCATCTCTTCCGTTGACTCGAGCACGTGAAAGGTGCAGCGCAGCGTCCCCCGTGGCGCCGGACCAAATCGTCTATAACTTCCGATCCTTGTCGGGAGCGCCGTAGTGTCGTGTACGGCGCGCGACCAGAGAATGGCGAGCTGCGGCCCGCTGTCAAGAACGACCGGGTCGAGCAGCCAGGTCGCGGCCGTCGTGCCGCTCAAACAAGCTTCCGGAGTCGACGTACGAACGTCGGCGGCCAAGCCCTGCTTGCCTATGCCGTTCAGTTTTTGCAGGGATTGAAACCGCACGCCGTGGAAGAGCCAGCGCTCATACGCTTCTTCCGCCGACAGGGGGAACTCATCTTCCGCCGAGAAAGACATCGGCGACTGCGGCGGCTCGGAAAGCGTGTGGCCCAGTTGCACGGTCGCGCGGTAACAGGTTGTCCCCCCGCCGTCCAAATCGGTGATGGCGACGTCGACGAACATATCCCCTTCCGCGGCGGGCTGAGTCTCGCTGCAGGCACGGACCGCAATGCGCTTCGGGCCGTCCTCAAGCACGACGCCACGGAGCACGCGCACGGAATGGATGCCGAGCACTTGCCAATCCGGCCAGCCCTTCTGCACCACCTCCGCGATGAGCTCCAGCGCCATCGCCGCCGGCAAAACCGGCTTGCCGTCCAAGCGGTGATCATCGAGGTAACGGTGCTTGGAGACGTCCAACGTGCAGGTAACGACAAACGCGGCCCCGGCTTCCACGGAACAGGCGGTGCCGTCCAGCAATGGGAAAGATACGGAGGTCCGGTGAGCGGGCGCGCCGCTCCAAGGCCCGTCGCCCCAGATGACTTCCACCTCGTCCTTGGCGCCGGTCAACAGTTCGTCCACCAAAGCGCGGCTGCCGCAAACCGGGTCAAGGAGTCCGACACCCCGCTCGGCAAATTGGCGACGGACCTCGGCGGAGACCATTCCTTTCATCTCCCACGGTCCCCAGTTGAGTGCGACAACCCGCGCCGGCCACCGTGCGTTCAAGTGCCGCGCGAGTTTGTTGAGGACTTCGTTCGCGGCGGCGTAATCACACTGGCCGCGATTCCCGAATCGACCCGCGACGGACGAAAAGAAAGCCAGGTGCTTCAAGGACTCGGGGCGCAGTTTTTGACTGAGCACAAAGGCCCCGGTGAGCTTGGTTTCCAAGACGCGCGTGAAGGACTCGGGCGACTTATCGTCGAGCAGCTTGTCTTCGATCACGCCCGCGCCGTGCAGCGCGCCGTCGATCCGTCCATGCCGCTCGTAAAGGTCGTCGATGACGCGTCCGAACGAGTCCGGTTCGCGTACATCGACTTGCGAATACTCCACCGACGCGCCGGCGTCGGTCAGAGCCGGGAGATTGTCGCGTATCTCACGGTCGCGCAGCAGCCGGCGGTAGACGTCCTCCACTGCGGCAGGGTTCATGGGACGCCCCTCGCGGCGCATGGTCTCCATGAGCGCGGCCTTGATGTCGCGCGCTGAAGTTAAGCCCTTGGTGGCCGGTTCTTCAGCCGCGCTGGGGAGAGCGGAGCGGCCGACGATCGACAAAGTGGGCTGAAAACGTCGGGCGAGCTCAAGGGCACAACACGCCGTGATGCCGCGAGCGCCGCCGGTTACCAACCAAACAGAACGCGGCGGGATGCCGGCGCTCCGCGAATGAGGCGAAAAAGGCGCCGGCCGCGCACACAAGACGTACCGAAGTCCATTTTGATAGCCGATCTCGACTTCATCCGACGCCGCACACATCTCAGCAAGGATGTGTCGCGACGCTTGCTCGGGGCACACGGCCCGCTCCAGATCGATCGTTTTGCAACGAACCTGCGGCCATTCGAGAGCGAGCGACTTCATCAGGCCCGTGACGCCGCCCTGGGTCGGCACGAAGGATTCGACAAGGGGAGGAAGTATCGCGGAGGTGCCGCCCAGCGCGGTGGCCGCCATCAACAAGCCCGGCGCGGGCGCGGAGCGATTCTTGAGGTCGGCGCCGACCGCGCGTGCGAAGTGGAACAAGCTTTGTGTCTCGACCGCCAAACGGCGTTGCCAAGCGTTGAAGTCCCACTCGTTCCAAGGCGGCGCGGGCCGCAACGGGGCCAGATGGACCACTCCCGTGATGGGACCGTGTTCACGCCGCAGCCGCTTGACTAACTCGTCGATCGCGCTCGGATCGGTCAAATCGCACGGGACCTGGTTGAACTCCGCGGCTGCCGGCCGGTCGGGCGGCGTCGCGATAATCACTTGCGCACCGTGTCGGCGCAGGACCTCGCCAACGGCGCCGGCGATGCCGCGCGCGTCGTCGGTAATCAGGTAGACGCCTGGAACGACGCCTCCGCCGGAGTCGCTGGGCAGCTGCGCTTCGACAGCTCTGAGGGTAAATCGGGGTATAGCTCCCGAAGCGCCCACGGAGGCCAGCGACGCTTTGCCGACCCATTCAACGCGTTCCGTTGCGCCGTTCGCCCCCGGCGCTCTACGCCCGTCCAACGCATCCTTGAGCGCCTGGGTGATGGCGCGGATCGTTTTGAGGTGCGCAAGTTTTTCCAACTCACGCTGGAGTTTCGGCTGGTCGGGCAACGGCAGCTCCTTCCGGATGGCGCCAAGAACCTCGATTCGCTTGATCGAGTCGATCCCGAGGTCCGCTTCGATATCCAGGTCGGGTTGCAAAACGTCGGTCGGGTAGCCTGTGCGGTCGCTGATGACGCGCAGGACCAAATCGGGAAGATCGCAAGCGTCGCCACCGGCCCGCGTCTGCTCGGCCTCCGGCCCGTTGCTCGAGCGAATTGCAGACGGAACGGACATTGACGCGCCATTCGCATGCGGAACTTCCTGTTCTGTCCGAAGAGAAGTTTTACAAGCGCCGTTCTGCGTGAGCGCCGCAACGACGCCTTGTGGAATCTTGGTCGGCCGCAGCGAGACCGTCGGCGCGCCCTGGAGATAAGTCAGCATGACCTGCTGCTGCGTTGCAAGAAACTGCTGCATCATTCCCTGGAAGCGGACCATCACACGCGCCGTTTCGTCTGCGGGGGCCGCCGCACGTGATCGAGCCGGCGTTGAGACGGCGGCGGCAGAAACGGCGGGCGGGCTCGGCGGCGGCGCGATTTCGACCTTCGCGGCGCTCGTCGGAACGTGCCGGTTGTGCAGGGAAACCGGAGTCACGGGTACGAGGGCTTCTTCGGGACGTCGCGCCCGATCGCCATACACGAGCCAAGCTGTCGCCGACAACGGTCGCGGACGGGCCTCTTCGAGGAGGGCGTCGACTGGCAGTTCCTTCTTACACCGACCCGCGTAGAGCCGTTCGAGCGCGAGCGGAATGCCCGCTGCGATTAGACGAGCGAGCGCGTGGTGAAGCACAACCAGACCGGGCCGGCCTTCCGCGTCCAGCGCGACGGCGAGGTGCGGGCGGCCATTCAAAATCTCTTCCACGAGACCCGTGAGAACGGCGCGCGGGCCGACTTCGATGAATACACGGGCGCCGGCTTCATACATGGCCTCCACTTCTTCCGCAAAGCGAACTGGAGCGAGGAGATGGCCCGTCAACTGGGTACGGATTGCTTCAGGGTCTGCCGGATACGGCGCCGCAGACGAATTGGAATAGATGGCTACCTGTGGGGCTGCGAACGTGCGCTGGGCAAGGAACTTGGCGAACCGATCGTGCGCCGGGGCGATGAGTGGCGAATGGAAGGCGCACGCGACCCGCAGCGGCGTGGCATGGCAGCCTTTACAGCGCAGCAACGCAACCGCCGCGTCGACGCCGGTGCGTGAGCCGGAGACGACGGTTTGCCGCGGCGAATTGACGTTGGCGATCCACACGTTTTGGGTCTGGCGCAGAAGCTCCGCGACGCGCGCCGGCGGCTCGTGTACCGCCGCCATGGCCCCTGCTTCACCATCCAGCGATTCCAAGATAATCCGACCGCGCGCCTCCGAGATGCGGTAAAGCTCTTCTTCCGGGAAAACCCCGGCGGCCGCCAGCGCCACATGCTCGCCGTAACTATGACCCGCCACGAGATCCGGCTTGATCCCCAAGCCTTGCAACAAACGCAGAAGGCCGATGCTCGCGGCGCCCAGCGCCGGCTGGGCCACGTTGGTCCGCTTGAGAGCCTCCCGCTGTGCTTCTTGATCTTGTGGTGAATGCGTCGTCGGTGGATAGATCGACGAGCTGAGACGCGCGGGCAAAACGCCCGCCAGCGCTTGGTCGGCGACCTCGAATCGTTCGCGCACCTCGGGAAATGACCGGGCCAAGTCCGCCAACATGTTGACGTACTGCGAGCCTTGGCCTGGGAAGAGAAACGCGACCTTGCCGCCGGTCGGCGCCGGGATTTCGGCGAGGTAGACGCCGCGTGGATCGGAGATGGCCGGCGCTCCCCCAGACCGCAGCCGTTCGATGCTGCTGCGGAGTTTTGTGCGAAGATCGGCTAACGAGCCGACCACGATGGCGAGACGGAGGGCGGCTTCCGCGTTCATCGCGTGCCATAGCGTACACGCGAGATCAGCCAATTCGGGCGCCGCTCCGGCGGCGAGCGCTTCGTCGAGACGGCCTAGCGCACACGCCAACTCTTCACGCGAATTTGCCGCCCATACGAACAACTCGCTCGGCCACCGCCGTGCGACCGGCGCTCGGTCGTCGTGAAGAAACCCTCCTGAGTATTCCTCGAGCACCGCGTGGAAATTCGTCCCCCCGAAGCCGAAAGCGCTCACGCCGGCTCGGCGCGGGGCGTTGTTGTCCGCCGCCAGCCAGGGGCGCGCCTCGGTATTGATGAAGAATGGGCTGTCCGCCGCGGACACGCTGGCGTTAGGCCGACCGACATGAAGCGTGGGCGGCAACACGCGCTCGTGCAGGGATAAAGCCGCCTTGATGAGCCCCGCCACGCCCGCGGTACATTTGGTGTGGCCGATCATAGATTTGACCGAACCCAACGCGCATCGCCGGGGCGGCGCTCCCGCCTCCAGGAAAACACGCTGGAGCGCCTCGGTCTCCGCCCGATCGCCGGCGACCGTGCCGGTGCCGTGGGCTTCGATGAGTCCGACGCCGGCCGCTGTAAAGCCGGCCTTGGCGTACGCCCGCTGCAAGGCGCGTTCCTGCCCTTCGGGCCGCGGCGCCGTCAGTCCTTTGTCGCGCCCGTCGCTCGCTCCGGCGACGGCCTTGATCACGGCGTAAATGCGGTCGCCGTCACGCTCGGCATCTGCCAAGCGCTTCAACACCAACATCGCAACGCCTTCGCTGATTACGATGCCGTCCGCATCGGCGGCGAACGGCGCACAACGCCCCCGCGGGGAGAGCGCGTGCGTCTTGCTAAAGCACAGATAGCTGAACGGATTCTGCACCGTGTCCGCGCCGCCGGCAATCACGACGTCGCTGGCCCCCGAATCCAGCTCCCGGACCGCCGCATGGACCGCCGCCAACGACGAGGCGCAGGCCGCGTCTATCGTGTAGTTGACGCCGCCAAAATCAAAGCGGTTGGCCACACGTCCGGCCGCCACGTTCAGCAAAATCCCCGCGAAGGAATCTTCGGTCCAAGTGGGCAACCGCGAGAGCAAGTCGGCCGGCCCGTCGTCGAACATCGTGGGCAGCGCGGAACGAAACGCGTAGCGCTGACCAAGATCGGCCAAGCCGCCGCCCACGCCGACGATCACCGAGGTGCGTGTACGAGGCAGCGGACGCTGTCCATAGCCTGCGTCTTCCAGCGCCGCGCGCGCGGTTTCCAGCGTCAGCAGCTGCAATGGTTCAATCGACGGCACGGCGCTGGGCGGCATGCCGTAGGCGACCGGGTCGAACGGCACCGCGTCGAGAAATCCACCCCACTTGGAATAGACCTTGTCAGGACAGTCGGGATTCGCGTCAAAATAGCGCTGCCACTCAAAGCGGTGCGGCGGGACTTCCGCAACAGCGTCCACCTTATTGAGGATGTTCTCCCAATATGCCTGCAAAGACCCCGCTTTGGGAAAGAGACAGGACATCCCGATGATGGCCACGTCGGAAGGCGGCTCGTTCGTCCGGCCTTCGCACTCGCTTCGTTCGGAAGTCGGCAAGCCGGCAAGCCGTACAGAGCCTTCGACCGAAACCTGGCGGTGCAGCTCCGCAATCGTACACGTTCCGTCGCGGAGGGCGGCGACCTGCCCAATCATGTACATGCCCTGCGTGCGTTGCGCTTCGGCAGTCAACGGGAGGAGCTTGCGGGCTGTCGAGTTGCCGCCGCTCGGTCCATTTCGGACCACGCCCTTCGCGGCAATGCGCAGCCGACCCAGATTCATCTGTTCGAGCGCATTGCGTACCTCGTCACCGGAGCGGCCGGCGGCGATGAGGGCCGCCTTCTCGCGTTGGAAGTCGTCGGCATACGGCGTCGGGACGCAGCGCGTCGCATGTCCGGGACCTGTTTCCAAAAGCACCGTGTCCGCACAGCGCAGCGCTTCTTGTTGGAAACCGTCCAGAATGGCCCCGCTGGCGACCGCTTCGGGCGTGAACAAATATGCTGTCCCGAGCAGCACGCCGACTTTCACCTGGTGCTGGGCCAGAGGCGCGGCCATCGTGGCGACCATCGCCGCGGACAGCGCATCGTGGATGCCGCCGGCAAAAAGAACATGACAACTTGCGAGCTCCGACGGCGGGACCGTCTCGAGCAAGGTGTCGATCATCGTGTTCCAAAGCACAAAGCTCGATCGTGGTCCGACGTGGCCGCCGCATTCTCGTCCTTCAAAGACAAACCGCCTTGATCCGTTTTCCACGAATAGCTTCAGCAAGCCCGGCGACGGTACGTGCAGATACGTTGGGATGCCAGCCTCCTCGAGGACGGCCGCTTGGTCGGGGCGTCCGCCCGCGATCAGGGCGAAAGCCGGTCGGCAGCCGCGAATGACGTCCAATTGCTCTTGCCGCAGGTCGAGGGGGACAAAGCCGAGCACGCCGACGCCCCAGGGACGGTTCCCCAGCGCCCGCCGCGTTTCCTCCAAGAGCGTTTTCACTTCGGGGGCGCGCATGAGCGCCAGGGCCAAGAATGGGAGAGCGCCGCCATCCGCCACGGCGGCCGCAAACTCAGGCCGATCGCTGACGCGCGTCATCGGCCCCTGGACGATGGGATAGCGCGTCCCGTGCGCGCGTGCGAGAGGACCATTCTCTTGAAGCGGTTGCAGCCTTTGCGCCGTGCGGACGTGCGTTTCAACAGCGCCGCGAACGCCGTCGAGCACACCCGCAACGGTCACAAAGCGCTTGGCGAAGTCCGCCGCGAACGCTGCATCCTGGCCGAGCAGCCATACTTGTTTATCTGGGTCGTCCCAGCCAATATGGGCCGCGATTTCACGTGCAAGATCGCCTAGACCATTTGCTTCGCTGGGCGGCGTTCCCGCGTCTCCCGTGGATCGCGAGCGCAACGCTTTCACCACCGTCAGATCGGGGCGGCAGTAGATGCGGCATGATTTGGTTCCGGCGCCGCGCAAGCAAATCGTCTCCGCGCCGTCCAGGCGGGCGATGACACCCTTCGCTTTCGCGGGGAGGGGCGACTCGCGCACTAAGGCGAGCTGGAGATCAAGCACGACGCCCGCTGCGCCGGCCGCGTAACAGGCCGCCGCACTGTGCAGCCCGATGCCGCCGTGTGCCCAAATTGGCAGGGACGCGACGGCCAGCAATCGTTGGAGCAAAATGAACGTGGTTTCTTCGCCGACCCAACCACCGGCCTCGTGCCCCTTGGCGACCAGTCCATTGACTCCCACTGCTTCACCACGACTAGCCTCTTCCACGCACGTTGTTTCGAGCAGAATCCGAATGCGGCGACTTCGAAGCAATGCGGCGTGCGCTTTCAAAGATTCGGCGTCGGCTGCCGTCAACACCGCGAAGGTGACTTCAGGTGGCAGCGCCGCGACGACCTCCTGCAGAAAGTCTTGGCGCGATCCGTCCAGCTTGATGCCGCATTCGCCGCGCGCGTACCGCGCCAACCGCGTGACGGCGGTCAACGCATCGGACGCGTTGGTCGCGTACTCGAGGTCCAGGACTCCCATGCCACCCGCTCGGCTTCCCGCGATAGCGATCGCGGGGTCGGTCAAGCCCGGCGGCGTCAGCACCAGCGACTGAAATGAACGCACCGTTCAACTCCAACACCGGTTCGCCAACAGCGCGCACCACGACCCTGCGCGTATCAAGACGCTGTTCACCGGCAGTTTGCTCACGAGTAAATCGTGTTCCGAACGTACTGCGAACGAGGGTCTCATCGCCGCTGCGCCACGACGCTCGCCTCCTGGTTCGAAAGAGGAGTCCACACGCGCGACCGAGGGGCCGCCGCGCACGAGTGCCGTCGGAACCATCGGCTACCGGCTGCCCTTCGGCTTCTTCCCTTCTCCCTCGTTCCCGTTGTGGCTCTCGCGTTCCTCATGTTTTTCGAAGTCCTCGTACCATTCCTGAATCGTCTTGCTGTCGATGGACTCATAGCCGCGGTCCGCGAGCCGGTCGGCAACCACATCGTGCCTCGGGAAGCCGGACTCCGTGAAGTACTTCTTGTTTCCCTTTTTCCCCTCCAGGTCGTCGAAGATCTCGTAGGCGACGTGCTTCGTGGCTTTTTTCGCTTCGCCCTCGCCTTCCCCTTCGCCTTCGTGCTTTTCGTCCTTCTCGAAATCCTCGTACCAGTCGTGCAGCGTTTTGCTTTCGAGCGCCTTGTACCCGCGGTCTTCCAATCGGTCCGCCACGATATCCCGCCGCGGGAAGCCCGATTCCGTGAAGTACTTTTTGTTTTTCTTTTTCCCTTCCAGCTCTTCGAAGATTTGGTAGACGATATGTTTAGTCGCCTTCTTCTCGCCTTCCCGCTCGCCCTCGCCTTCACGTTTCTCGTCCTTTTCAAAATCCTCGTACCAGTCGTGCAGTGTTTTGCTGTTGATCGCTTCGTAGCCGCGGTCTTCCAACCGGTCTGCCACGACGTCGCGCCTCGGGAAACCGGACTCGGTGTAGTACTTTTCATTCCCCTTTTTGTGCTCGATCTCCTCGAAGATCTGGTAGACGGCCCGCTTGGTCGGTTTTTTCCGGCCCCGATGTTCGTCTTCGTCTTCCTCGCCCTCGTGCTCTTCCCGTGCCTCGACGTGGGTCCAGCGGTCGTAAGCGGCGTCGACGGTTCCTTTGGAGGCGCGGGCGTGACCGCGATCTTCGAGGATATCGTTGACGACCCGGATCTTCGGATAGTTGTCTTCGGTGAAGTCGTCTTTATCGAGCCGCTCGAAAATGCCGTACAGCACACGGTTGCTCGGCGGCTTGGCGGCGCTCGGCTCCGTGGTGGGCTCGGGCGCCGGGGTTTCAGGAGTGGTGCTTGTCGACGGCGACGTGGTTGTCGCGGACGTGCCGCTCGAGCCGCTTTCCTCCGACACGTCATATTGCGCCGCCACGCCGTAGGTGCCCGCGCTCGACGCAAGGTTGTGGTCCAGTCCCGCCAACTGCTGGCGAACCGCGTCCAATAATCCCAGCTTTGCCTTCAGCCCGGCCCGGATCTGCTGCGTCCAGAGACTGCGCAGAAACGCAAAGAGCGGGGGCTCAAAGTAAAGCGGGCGCAGCCCCGGAAAGCCGCCCGGCGCGGTTGGACGCGCTTTCAAAGTAGCCTGGAGCCGATTCTTCACTGCTTGCTGGGCTACCCTCCGGAAGCCCATGCGGGGATTCAACCGTGCCATACCCACCTCCTCGCTCTCGTTCAGCTATGTGCGGACACTGATCCTCACCGGGTAGAACATCCACCCGGCTGGACTTTTTTCCGCAAACAACTCGCCGAATCGCTGCCCGGTCAAGCAAATGCCGCCGTCCATCGACGCTGGCACACGTCCAAGTCTCTCACGGACGCTTGGACACAGCGGCACAACAGCCGGCGCGCCCAGTGGTCGGGAGAAGTGCGCAACGAGTTTGCGCACCCTTACCGACTGCAGACACTCGATCTTAAGCCGAGATCGAGTCTCGCGCGCCGAAACGATGGTCGTCGGGATTTACCCGCCGAGCAACGCCGCCAACTTGTGCTTTTGCAGCGCTGCCGCATGAAACGCAAGCCCTCGCCTCGAGCTAGTCAGCGCTTTTTTCTGAAAGAACGCCGCCTTTGCCTGGTGAAACTGGCCGAGCTTCGCGATTGCATTCGCTTTGAAATGGTGTGTGCGGGCAAGTCCCTTTGGCTTGATACCGGCAAATAAACGCCACATTTCTCGCACTCCTTAAAGTTCGTCGACGGCGAAACGACGTCCGCGCCGCTCTCCGCCGACGGTAATCAATTCCTAGGTATCGCGCGCTTACGAAGGACCCGCCGTCCTTCGCGCTTTTGCCAACACGGTCAGTCGAGACAACAAGCGTTGCAGCTCATCCCGTCCCACGGCATCGCTCGTTCGGACGGTGTGTCGCCCGGCCGGTCCCTCCACAGTGATCTCATACTGAAAACGATCCGCGCTCCCCGCTGGCGGTTGAATCGACGCCGGTAGATGAAAGAAGTCGGCGGCGGCGATCAAGCCGATCAATTCTTGGGCATCCGCTTCCGGCAGGGATTCAGTGTCCAGGTGCAGCCTCAAAGGAATCGGTGCAAAACCACCCGATCGTTTGAATTCGATTCGCATGACAGCTGCCTATCCGTTGGCCTGCTCGCGTGTGCTAAAGTCCGATGCCGACCGCCGACCAGGCGTTGCCCACGGCGCCCTCCTCGGCGCTGTTGACGCCGAAAAGCTGCCGCGCCGTCAGCAGCGTGAGCACTGCGAAGGCGCCGAACTTCGCTCCCCGACGCAGCAACGGGCTGCACAGCGTTTGATACCAAATGAGCCCGGCCTTTTCCCAGGCGTAACCGCCGATCGCCGTCGCGGCGAGATAAAACGCATAATTCGGGATGCCCGAGTTAATGTGGACGCCGCCATTGTCGCTGAGACCGTGAACGTAATCGCTCATGTGAGCCGGTTGCGGGTCCTTTCCGAGGACCGGGTCATCGTAGGCGGTTCCAGGCGCCTTCAAAGAGCGGATGGCCACACCCGTGACACTCGGCGTGAACAGTCCTTGGCCGATCAACCAGTCCGCCTGCGCCGCCGTTTCTTTGTTCATGTACTGCTTGACGAGCGAACCGAAAACATCCGAAATCGACTCGTTCAACGCGCCCGGCTGAAACCAGTAGATGAGGTTGGCCTCGTTCTGGGTAACGCCGTGCGTCAACTCGTGTCCAATCACGTCAACCGACTTCGTGAACCGCTCGAACTGCTGACCATCGCCGTCTCCGTAGATCATGCGCTGGCCGTCCCAGAAGGCGTTGTCGTAATCCTTTTCGTAATGGACCGTGCCGTTGAGCGGCAACCCGGCGTCGTCCACGGAGTTGCGATTGAAGATGTTCCAATAGAAGTCGAACGTCTGTCCCATGAAATTGTAGGCTTCGTCAACCGCCGGGTCGCCGGTGTTGCCGTCGCCTTCGCCACGTACGCGGACGCCGGGCAAGCGCTGCGTGTTGTTTGCCGAGTAGATCGTTCGCTCCTTTTGCGGGCCGGCGAGCGCGGCAGCCAACGGAGCAAACCGCCCGGCAAACGGACCGCGCTGCGGTGACTCAATGGTGGCCACCCGGGCGCTGAAGAACGAGTTATTCAGGCTGAGAGTTCGCAGGGCACGTGCGCGCGCCGGCGGCGAGCCCTTGAGAATGATCTGATTCAGCATGTGGGGCGGGATGAGGCAGTGCAGCGGATGGCGGCCCCCACCTCGGCGGCATGCTCGTCCTCCCCATCCACTTCGCGTCATCGCCGTTTTACCCCTATTCGTAGGGTCCTGGTCCACAATCGAGCGGGCGGGTCGGCACATGATTCGCGTGGCTGACTGCGCCGCGCATCTAAAACGCTCGCGACTGCGCAGGAAACGATCTTGAGGCAAGTGCTGGGGCACATCAAGGGACGATCACGGGAAGGTCGGGGATGCGATCCCACGCTCCCAGCGCCAGCGTACGCCCCGACCGGTTCCATCACCCGAGAAGTGCAGGATCGGTCGCACCGTGTGGCGGTTCAACGACTTGATCGTGTCGTGCAGCCGTTCCGCCGAACAGTGATTTCCGCGGGCCGGCAGCGGGTCGTCGATCCGCGTAGGCCACCCTTCTTCTTCAAAGACGGCGAGGATGGTTTCTTGATTGGGCGCCGGCCGTCGGAACCGTTTCACCAGCTCGCCGCCGGCGTGGAGTTCGCGGCAGTCCGAATCCCAATGGGGAGGCGCTGGAGACCTGTCCTCGTCGTCCGCTAAGCGGCCGGGGCCGATGGACGCCACGCTGCATCCAGGCGCGATCCGGAGACGTCGAGCAAGTCCCAATCCCGTCTGCGTGACGACGAAACAGCTGCGCGGCGACAACGTCAAGGCGGGGACCGGGCAAAAGACGCGCTCGGCCCTTCGTTTGTGCGTTCGCACTTCGGCCGAGTGCTCCACGAAGCCCGCCGCGATGAGCCAGCGTAGCGCGCCGTCTGTAACACCCCCGCGACGCATTTCCAGAATGTCCACCGCGAATTCCCACGCGGGCCGAGCCAGGTTTTGCGCGCACACTTGCGCTTCCGTCAACAAACACAAGGCAAAACGTAAGTTCTGCAAGAATGAGGGCGAAGCCCATTCTGCCAATTCGTTCACGGCGTTGGGTACGGCGACGAAACCGTTACGTTCAGGGATCATTGAAGAACTCCTTGCAGCTGAAGAGCGCGCAAACGCCCAAACCGGCGGCATGAACGCCGCGAATGTCAATAAATCATGCAGTGGCTTGATGGAAACGCCGGCGGATTGCCGGCAGGAACCGTCTTACGATCGTACGCCGCGCCTCTTCCGCGTGCGGCTCCGTGATTGGCCGGAAAGGTCAATCACCACTCTCCCCATCGAAAAAAAGAACCAAAATGGACACGGATTTTTCTCTTTTTTTCGGAATTGTTGCAAGCGCCACTCCCCACAAGGGATGCGCAGAGATGAATTTCGACGATGCGTGGACGGCGACGCGATAAGCGCTCGCAGGCGAGCAGCTGACGGATGAACTGGCGTGGGGCGTCTCGAATGGGAGTGCCGGCCGGGGCGGTGAGGATCGCCTTGACATCCGTGATCTTGAGCGGGGGCAGCCTGTGGCCGTCCGCTCGCCTTCTCTTCCGACCGCCGCATCGACGATCGCATCTACCTGATACTTATCATGTCCTTCCGTGGGATGGGCCGGCGCCTGTCCCAAGTTCGCCCGCCAGACGTTGAACCGTTGCCGACCGGAGGCGGCGCGGACGAATACTCTCGCGAGGCTCCAGAGGCAACAGAGGAAAGTGCCGAAGACGAAGTGCCTGGAGAAACAACGCGACCGGCGGTATGAGACGGCCAGCGGGCTGGCCCGCGAAATCCAACGTTACCTGGCGGACGAAACAGTCGAAGCCCGGCCGCCGAGCGCCGGATATCGCGTGAAGAAGTTCTTGCGGCGGAACAAGGGGCCAGTGATCGCGGCCAGCGTCATTCTGTTCTGCCTTGTAGCGGGCGTCATCGGTACGACCGCGGGCTTGGTTTGGGCAGTGCGCGAACGGGACGAAAAGGCCCGCGCGCTCGTCGCCGAGACCAAGGAACGTGAAGATAAGGAAGAGGCGCTGGCAGCGGAGACCAGGGCGCGCGAAGCCGAAAAACAAGCCCGCGACAAAGTGCTGGCCGCGCTGCGGGCCATGACGGATGACATCGTCGAGAACCAGATGGCCCGCGGTACGCAGCTCAGCGACGAGAACAAGGAGTTCCTACGCAAGATAATCAAGCAATACGAAGGGTTCGCCGCCATCACCGCCGATGATGCCGAAAGCCGCGCCATCCGGGCCGAAGGCTATCATCGCGTCGGCCTCATGCGGCACCGGCTTGGAGAACTAAGGGAGGCGGAGACGGCCTTTGCCAATGCGCTCGCCCTTTGGAAGCAGCTGGCTGCTGACTTCTCCACGCGCCCCGAGTTTCGCCAGGAACTGGCCCGAAGCAACAACAACTTGGGCCTCCTATTCCGCACCACCGGCAGACTGACCGAGGCGGAGACGGGGCGGTCTTAAATCTCAATCGCAATCGCTGGTAGGGGTTTTCCCGAGGAAAACCTCGCTGGGAGTCCGAAAACCGAGGCACGCGCGGGGGCGGTTGTTGAGTAGGTTTTCCACCTGCCGCACCTCGTAATGGGAGATGTCG
>JBGQKZ010000089.1:0-28188 GCA_041499805.1 Gemmataceae bacterium | reverse complement strand
CGCCTTGCGCCGCCACTGTCTGGAAGAAGAATTTCAAGCTGGTGCGGCACGTGCCGCGGTGCCGCGGAAAATCCAGAGCCTCTGGCACCGCGTGATCCGGCTCGTCATGTGAGCAAAGAAAATCTAAGAAAGCGCAGTTTCGATGAAACAAGGGTCATGAAAGCGGGCATATGCTCCTGCAATGCTTGGCTTGCTCTACCAAACTTTGCTCGCCGCATAGGCGAGCGCTTATTGTTTTCGGGGGCGAACTACTTGTCAAGCAAATTCCGGACGAGCCTCTGTCGACTGCGTTCCTGCGTTCCCGTGCGTTGTTTTCGACCCGTTCCGCTCGTCGCCGCGGCGCTCGTGGAAGTTCCGGCGAACGGCGGCGGCGCCGACCTTCCGGGCCAGGTGATACGCGACCCGGTGCAACCAGCGGGCGACCGACGCTTGCCAGAAGCGCGACGCCGCCTTCGCCGCGAGCACGAGGAAGGTCGCCTGGCAGACGTCCTCCGCGTCGTGTTGATTGTCCAGGATTCGCCGGCCGACGCGGAGCACCATCGGACCGTGCCGGCGGACGAGGAGGGCGAAGGCGTTCTCGTCGCGCTCGGCGGCGAAGCGCTGCAGCAGCTCGCGGTCGGACGCCGGCTCGACGCCGGGCTCGGCGGCCAGCCGGCGGAGTTGCTGCATCAGGATTCCGGTTTGCGTTCTGCTCATGGCAATGCGTCTCGGTGGGCTTGCGGTGTGCTCTGTCTTATAATCCCTCGAGAACGCCGTTTGGCCGAAAAACTCTCGATGATTCTTTTCACTGCCCCATTACAACACGCGGCGAGGGAGAGCGACATGCAATATCCGAATCGGCGCGGCTTCCTGACCACCGGTTTGTCGGCCGGCGTCATCGCCGCGGCGACCCGATCCGTGTTGACGGCGGAAGCCCGCGCGAATGAAGTGCCGTTCGAGCTGCAAGAGGCGACCATCTCTGATCTGCAAGACGGAATGAAGTCCGGCAAATGGACCGCACGCTCGCTCACCAAAGAATACGTCGCGCAGATCGAAGCCATCGACCGCCACGGACCCGGACTCCGCAGCGTCATCGAACTGAATCCCGACGCAATGGCCCAGGCCGACGCTCTCGACAAGGAGCGCAAGGAAAAAGGCCCGCGCGGTCCGCTGCACGGCGTTCCCGTCCTCGTCAAAGACAACATCGACACCGCGGACGAGATGGCGACGACGGCGGGCTCCCTGGCGCTGGTCGGCAGCAAGCCGCCGCACGACGCGTTCATCGTCAAGAAGCTGCGGCAGGCGGGCGTCGTTCTGCTCGGCAAGACGAACTTGAGCGAATGGGCCAATTTCCGGTGCAGCTATTCGACGAGCGGTTGGAGCGGTCGCGGCGGGTTGACGAAGAATCCGTATGCGCTCGACCGCAATCCGTGCGGCTCCAGTTCCGGCTCAGGAGCGGCGGTGGCGGCGAATTTGTGCGCGATCGCGGTCGGCACGGAGACCGACGGCTCCATCGTCAGCCCGGCGTCGGCCAACGGCATCGTCGGGCTCAAACCGACGGTGGGGCTCGTGAGCCGTTCTGGGATCGTTCCCATTTCCAAGACGCAAGATACGGCCGGGCCGATGACGCGCACCGTGCGGGACGCGGCCATACTCCTCGGCGTTCTCGCGGGAATCGATCCCGACGATGAGGCGACTGCGGCCCCAAAAGCGAAAGCCGTCGGCGACTATACGACGTTTCTCGATGTCAATGGCTTGAAAGGCGCGCGGCTCGGCGTCGCCCGCAACTACGCGGGGTTCCACGATACCGTGGACGCAGTCTTCACCGAAGCGCTTGGGGCATTGAAACAGCAAGGCGCGGTTCTGGTCGATCCGGCCGACGTGCCGAACGCGGACAAGCTCGGCGAACCGGAGATGACGGTGCTGCTGTACGAATTCAAGGCGGGGCTGAACGCCTATCTCTCGCGTTCCGGAATGAAGGCGCCGCTACACTCGCTAAAAGAGGTCATCGCCTTCAACGAGCGCGAGCGTAAGAACGAGCTGCCGCACTTCGGCCAGGACACGTTCCTCAAGGCGGAAGCGAAAGGGGCGCTCACCGAAAAAGCGTATGTGGACGCACTGGCGGCGTGCCGGAAACTGTCGCGTGCGGAAGGCATCGACGCCGTCATGGACAAGAACAAGCTTGATGCGCTCATCGCGCCGACGATGGGCCCGGCGTGCCTCACCGATCTGGTGGTCGGCGACCGCTGGCTCGGCTCCACGTCCACCGCGGCGGCGGTCGCGGGGTATCCGCACATCACCGTGCCGATGGGGTTTGTTTCTGGGTTACCGGTGGGATTATCGTTCTTCGGGCGGGCGTGGAGTGAGCCGACCTTGTTGAAGTTGGCGTATGCGTTCGAGCAGGCGACGAAGCAGCGCAAGCCGCCGCGATTCTTGGCGAGCGTGGAAGTGCGCTAACGACCACGACGCGCAAAGCGCACATGAGTTTCACGCGTACATAAGCCGGCCACGCGGCGCTGGAATCGGCCGACCTAGTTCCGTCGCTGTTTCAATCCACTCGCGAATCACAACTTCGGCATTCGCGAGCGCTTCTTGGTACGTTCGACCGTCCGCGGCGCAGCCCGGCAGTTCCGGAACCTCCGCGATGAAAGCTTGATCCTCATCGCGCCAATAAAGGATAATCTCATATTTGATTGCGTCAGTCATTCTTCGTCTCCTCTGCGGGGGCATCGGGCGATTCGTCTGCGCCGCGCAGCGGGAACTGCGTTTCCTCTGTTTCGCCTGCAAACCCATACGCCACGATCAAGTTGCGCACCTGCTTCACCTGATACGGCTTTGCCTTGTCAGCGCGGGGTTGTAGATTCAGTATCTCGACAACGCCCTCACGAGTAAAGATATGGTGATCGCCCCGGACCCGCTCAGCGAATCCGAAGTGGTGCAACAGCGCGCGCAGGTCGGAGAAGCGGATATTCGCGTCCGCGTGGCCACGCAGCACACGATTGAGCGTCTTCTTAACTTTGCTCACAGCCGATCCAGCGCATCAATCCAGCGCACCAGCTCTTCCAGCGTTTTCGCATCGAGATACTGATGCCCCATATCCGGTATCTCGTGGAACACGACCGGGAATTTCTTCTCAGTCAGCTTCGTGATGCTGTCGGCGATGGCCTTGGCGATGGGGTCCTTTTCGCCGGCGACGACGAAGAAGGCGATGGGCTGATTGGACACTGTTTCCTTCGGCGCGTTGGTGAGCACGGCGCCGGTAGTGGCGACGCCGCGGATCAGGTCGCGGGCGTGGAAGCCGAGGTAGAAGGCGAGCTGGCCGCCGAGGCCCATGCCGTGGACGACGACGCGGTGCGGGTCGATGGTGTACTCGGCCTTCAGGTTGTTCGCGACTTCCTGTATGACATCGGTCTCGCTCGCCAGCCAGCCCGTATCGTTCTCGGCTTTCGGGGCGGCGAAGATCATGTGCCGGGACTTGCAGAAGTCTTCCCAGATCGACTGCATGTCCTCCAAATCCTTGTCCTTGCTCTTGCCGATGGGGTGCAGCCAAAGGAGCAGGCCGTAGGAGATGTTCGGGTCGTAATCGTCGGGGACGTAGACCCAGTATTGATGATCGGCCGCGGCGTTGGACCGCTTGAAGAAGCCGGTTTCCGCCTTCTTGGCCTCTTTCTTCTTTTCCTCTTTCGGCTCGTCCTTTTTGTCGTCTTTCTTATCGCCGTCCTTCTTCTCTTCCTTTTTGGGCGGCATCGGCTGCATGGGGAGCATCGGCATGGCGGACTTGCGCGGCGTCAGCGCTTTCTTGACGGTCGAGGTTTCGGGCAACTCGTCGGGCACGTCGGTCGGCAAGTCGCCGAGCTTGACGACGACGGTCTCGGTTTTCTTGTTCTCCTTGCGCACGACTTCCAATTTAATTTCGGCGCCGGAGGAGAGCATGGCGAGGAGCGCACCCAATTCATCGCGGCCGGAGAACGGCATCATGTCGCCACGGTTGACGCTGGGGATGCGCGGCGGCATCGGCTGCCGCGGCGGCATGGGGGCGGGCATCGGCGTGGGCATCGGCGGCTTGGCTTTCTTGTCCTCCGGCTGCGCGAGGCCGACCTTCATAATGCGGTCGCCGGCTTTCAACCCCGCCGCGTCGGCCGGGCCTTTCGGATAGACCCAGCGCACCTCGACGCCCAGCTCCGGGTCGTCGCGCATCGGCAGGATGCCGAGAAATGGGGCGATGTACGACGCCAAGGGCGCGGTGAGTTTCAGATTTTCGAGCTTGATCTCCTCGTCCTTGCCGTCTTTTGAGCGTTTCAATTTGACGGTGACGATCTCGCCCTCGTATTTGGGACCGAGGACGTGAAGAATCTGGGCCTGGCGTGAAATGGGCTGGCCGTTGATTTCGAGGATGCGGTCGCCGGCCTGAATGCCGGCCTTGGCGGCGGTCGATTCGGGGGCGACGCCGCGGACGATCGGCTCGGCGCCGTACGGGTCTTGGCTTTGGAGATTGACGCCGAGCACGCCCTTGTGCAGGTCGTTGCCTTGCTTCAGTTTTGGAACGACGGCGAGCACATCCTCGAACGGAATGGCGAAGCCGATGCCGCCGTCGTACCACTCGACGCCGGCGGTTTCGTTCTCGCCCTGCGGCGACGCCGGGACGAGGATGCCGAGCACCCGGCCTTGCAAATCAATGAGCGGGCCGCCGTAGTTCGCGGGAGAGACTTTGGCGTCGGTCTGGATGGCCTTGCCCCAGATGCGGCCGAGGGCGCTGACGATGCCGACGGAGATCGACGGCGGATGTTCAATGAGCGGATCGAGCGTGCGGCCGAGTGCGATCGCGGTTTGCCCGATTTGCATCTCCTTTTTCGGCGCGGCGGGCGGCACGGCCAACTGCAGCTCGTTGGCGTCGATCTTGAGCAATTGCAGTAGCGTGACCATGCGCGTCGTGTCGGTGGCGATGACCTTCGCGACGTAGCGCTTTTTGCCCGGCACGGTGACGAAGATGTCGGTCGGTTTGTTGGCGAAGTTGAAGGCGGAAGTAATCACGTAGCCGTCGGGCGAGACGACGACGCCGGTGGTCGGGCCGGTGCCTTTGCGCACCTGAGCGCCGCCGCGCGGGCTCTGGCCGAACGAAATCACGTCGCTGCCGCCCGACGTTTCAATTTGCACGATGGACGGGGCGATCTGCTGGGCGGCGGCTTTGACGGCGTTTTCCTGAAGTGCGTCGAGCTCGCCCGGCGTTTGCGCGGAGGCGACGGAGGCGACAGCAACAAGCAGGAAGGAGAATCCAAGGATCCGAGTCATGGGGTGATTCCTCGGTAGCGGATTTTTCAAACGCAGATTACGCAGATTGTCGCAGATTTCGGACGATGCTCGCATGCATATTCTCTGCGTTTATCTGCGCAATCTGCGTTTCGCTTGTCAGGACTTCTTCGGCGGCGGCAGCGGCGTCTTGGGCGGCTCGACCTTCAACTCCACGCCGGTCAGGCGGTCGCCGCGGCGGACTTCGAGCTTCACGGTCGTTCCCGGACGCACCTTGTCCAGAATCTCTTTGTACGCCTTGATGCTCACGACCTGGTCGCCGTCCACGTAGACGATGAGATCGTCCGGCCGCAATCCCGCCTTCGCCGCGGGCGAACCGGGGACGACTTCTTCGACATACGGCGGCGTTTGCTCGACGACGTTGGGCACGAGGATAAGACCCGTGTAGCCGCCGCCACCGTCTTTCGGCTTTTCCTTGACGATTGGTTTATACTTCTCTTTTTTCTCGACAAAATCGAGGAGGCTGACCGTCGTTTTCTTGTCGCCATCCTGCACGTCGATTTTGGTTTGAATTGGAATCGCGTAATTGACCCACGTGTCGGTGAGGCTGTTGCGCAGCTCTTTGCCGATCAAGCCGAGCAGCTCGCCCTTGCGCGTGGTCAGGGCGCCGCCGGCGGCGCCGGGGTTATTGGTGATGGCGTCCACGATGTAAACGTCGCCGGCGAAGGACACATCGAACACGCCCTTGCGGCCGTGCAGCTTGCCGTACGCCGCGATGACGCCGCGCTGTACCGACATCGGCTCGTCGCGGGTGGCGATCTCGAACTGGTTGCTGAAGCCGAGCACGCCGGTGCCGGGCACGGCGATGGGCTTCTTCGCTTCTTTCGCCAGATCGAAGAACGGCAATTCGCCGGCCTTTTCAATCTTCACGAGGGCCAGATCGAGTTCCGGCTCGACGACGACGACCTTGGCGTGGAAGCGCCGCCCATCGGAGAGGTGGACGCGCAAGTCATTCGTATCGAGCATGTGGCTGAAGACGGTGACGATGTAACCGTCCGGCGACACGATGACGCCGGTGCCGTACGCGACCAGGCCGCGGAACCCGCCGGAGCCGAAGAGCTTGACGAGCTTGGAATTGACCTCTTGCGCGACGGCGGCAAAGGATTCCTCACCGCGCGCGGGAGCAGTGATAGGCGCCAAAATCAAAGCGACGAACAAGAACCAGAACCGACGCATCGGTGCAATCCTCATTACGGAGCTCGCCGCGCGAGGGAACAACCGCAGATTTCTCGCAAAGGCGCTAAGAGGGCAAAGCTCGCAAAGACTCCACGATACTTGGCGTGCTTTGCCTTCTTAGCGCCTTTGCGAGAAACTCTTAGACAAACTCCCTCACTGGCGCTTCGGGCTCCCGTTATTTTGCGGCCAATTGATAACGGTTGATCGTGAACGCGCCGTAGCGGTCGTTGCCGAAGCGGACTTCCATTTTGTGCGGCAGCATCTTGCCATCGACCGAGCGGTAGTCGGACAAATAGACCTCGCATGGATCGCCGTCTTCTTCAACTTTGATTTCGAAGCCGAGGAGAAGATGATCTTTTTGGCTGAAGTACCATTTGCCGGCGATGCCCGCGTGTTCCGTCCGCAACACTTCGGTGTCCACCCGCTGTTTGAGGTAGTCGGGTTTGGGATCGTCGGACGGCAGGTAAAACGGCTCGTTGCCGCCGTGGCTGAAATCGCCCTCGAAGGCTTTCTCGCCGACGGTTTGCAGCAGCCAATACTGGTAGAGAGCCAGCAGCAAGCCGCCGGAGCCCTTGGGCTCTTTCAGCTCACGGATGTCCTGCTTTTTGAGCGGCTCCAGGTCGAATTTCACGTTGTCCACCACGGCGTGAACCACGGGTTTCGCGTTATTGCCGTCCTTCTCCTCGGCGACGGTGAACGCCGCGGTGATCTTCTTCGCCTTGATCGTGCCGTCGGCCTCCATTTTCCAGGCGCCGGCGAGCTTGGCGAAGTCGCCGTGCGTGCGGAACGCGGCCAGCAGCCGATCGCGCTCCTGCTTGTTGAAGTAGAAATTCGCGAAACCGTCTTTCGCCACGTACAGCTTCGTGGCCGGCGAATTCGGGATCGGCTTCTTGGGTCGAGCGGGATTCTCCGGCGGCTTCGGCTGGTTGGGATTCATCGGCTCGACCAGCTCGCGCTGTTGCACGCCCATGAGGCGGATGAGGACTTCGCGCTTGCTGTTGTCGCGGCGGTAAACGATTGGCACGCGCCAGCCCTTGGGGAAGAGGCCGAGCACGTTCTTGAATTGATTGACGCTTGTCACCGGCCGGCCGACGAAGGAAACCAGCTCGTCGTCGGGGTCGATGCCGCGGCGGTGGGCGTCGCAGTCTTCGAGGATGCTGCCGACGATGATCTGGGCGTCGCCGTCCTGATCGGCCTTGGTGACGGCGCGGAAGCCGGGCGTGGCGTGATCGACGTCGAGGCCGGCCCGCAAATGACCCATGAAGTTCTTAATCTGGTTGATGGAGATCGCGTAGCCGACGCCGGAGTTGACGCGGCCGCGTTTCTCGAACGAGCCGCGGCCGTTGATGCCGACCAGTTCGCCGTCCATGTTGAAGAGCGGGCCGCCGGAGTTGCCGGGATTGATCGACGTATCGACCTGGATGCAGTCGGTGTATTCGAGGAGGACGCCGGCAGGATACTGATAGCGGTGGACGCCGCTGATCATGCCGTAAGTCACGGTCGGTACGAAGTCGGTCGCGAGCAGGAACGGATTGCCCATCGCCAGCGACCAGTCGCCGGCTTTCAGCTTATCGCTGTCGCCCAGGGCGGCGAACGGGAACTTCTGGCCCTCTTTCTTGGGCAGCAGCTTGACGAGCGACACATCGCCGACCTTGTCGGTGCCGACGAGAACGGCGTCGTAGTAATTGCCGTCGGCCAGGCCGCATTGCATCACCGGGCCGGAGCCTTCGACGACGTGGAAGTTGGTCAGCGCGTAGCCGTCGTCGGAGATGAGGACGCCGGAGCCGCCGCCCTGGCCGCCGGCGGCGAAGATGGCGACGACCGCCGGCTGCACCTTCTTGACGGCGGCGATGCGTTTCTCCTCATCCTGGCGCAGACGCGGATCGAGGTCGGCGGCAAAGGCGCTCAGACCGCTGATCGCACAAGCGAGCGTTAAACCGGCAAGCGACAGGCGGGTTGTGCGCATAGACTTCCTCATTTGCTCACGCGGGCGTCGGCGAGGCTGACGTGTTTGCCCAGGTCGAGCAGGTCGTCGGAGGTCACGATGATCTTCAGGCGTTTCACGTTCTTGATGTTGCACGACATCGGCTTGGCGAGGTCCTTGCGGCTGACTTTCGTGGCGTACAGCTCGCGGCCGTCGCCTTCGATCTTAACGAGGGTGAAGCCGTCGCTGCCGCCGACACTGTCGTCCACGCCGACGGTCGCCTTGAACTCGTTGTAGTCGCCGGCCAGATCGTACTCGATCTCGCTGGTCGCGTGAATCGACAGCCCGCGGTCGAAAGTCACCGGCACATAGCCGCCGGGCGCCTTCTCGTCTGCGACGCGCAGGCGAATCTTGCCGTCGTCCAGGTTTCTGTCGCGGCGGAAATGCTCGACGCGGTCTTCCGTCGAGGTCTCCGCGACGTTGGACGGTTCAAGGCTCGACAGGAACGTGAGCCGGCCTTTGCTGAAGTCGAAGCGTGTGACGACCGTCTTGGCGAAATCGAATTTGCCTCCCGACGGCGTGTTCAGCGTGAAGCCGGCGTCCGACTGCGTCCAACTGCTTACCATGAGCATGTTGCCTTGCGTGTCGTACACCTTGCACACCGGCAACGGCGACGCGGGCGCTTGCCGCAGGAAGAGGAGGCCGTGTACCTTTTCGAGCACCAACGGCACCGGATTGCCTTGGCTGTTCAACTGGAAGGCGATCTTCTTACCCTCCGGCTCAACGTCGCCGAAGGTGCCCTTCAAACGGCTGACGCTGTTCTGCGCCTTCACCGCGACCACGTCGGAGTTGCGCGCCTCGGTCAGGAAACGGTTTTTCCAATCCTTGCGGTTCTTCTCGTCCTGAGCGTCATTAAGAACGTAAGTGACGGCGTCGAGCGGCAGCGTCACCTTTTGGCCGCCGAGGAGCGTCAGCTCGACTTGCTTCGGCTTATAGGCGACGGCGCTGCAATGGAGCAAGGTGCCGTCGGTTAATTCCACGTCGCTATAGTTGCCCTTTGACGCGGCGGCCGGAGCAAGGTCCAGCTCCAACACCTGAGCGGTCGGCGTCTTGACCTCGCCATCCTTGGTTTTGATGACGACTTCGCCGGCGTCGATCTTCACGAGATCGCCGGTGATCGACTTGCCGCTCAAGAGACGCAACTCGGCGCCAATGCTGAACGACGTGCAGAGGAGGAGTGCAAAAAGGGCACGGCAAAACGGCATGGAAGGTTTCTCGCGCGGAGTCGTCCAAGATGCCCAACGATCCACAAGATAGACGAAGCACGATGCGTTTGCTGACAGCGGAGTTGTAGCACAAGCCGGCAGCTTGTGCTACAGGTCCGCCGGTTCGTAGTGACCGTATTGATGCGGTCATTTCAGAGGCCCGATAAATCGGGCCGCTACAAACGAAAATGGGCTGTGGCCTCCGCATGGAAGCCACAGCCCGTTCGTATTCAGCGAAATTGAGCGTGTTACCTCGGAGGCGCGGTGTCGTTCTTGGCCAACTTCTTGAAGTAGGCCTCGATCGCTTCGCGGTAGCGCGGCGGCATTTCTTGCGTCAGCTCGACCATGGCCTTGGCGCGTTCCTTTTCGGGAAGTTTGCCCCATGTGTCAGCGACTTCCTTGAGCCGCTTCGCGTCGATGTTGCCTGGCCCGCCGTTGGTGGCGATGTTGGAGTCCTGCATCGGGCTGCTCGGACGACTGCCTCCCCGACCGGGGAGATTGCCGCCGCTGGGTCAGTCGCCGCAGCCGCTTTGGCGGTTCTCCAGTTCTTTGATGATTTCGTCGAGGCGAGCCACGACTTCCTTTTGAATCTTCTGGGTTTGCGGCCCGCCGCGGGCCAGTTCCAGCCGGCGTTCGATGTTGTCCATCTTTCGGGCGATCCAGCCGAGGTCCTTATCTCGCCAGTTCGCCATGTCGAAGAGCATCAGTCCGGAAACCATCTTGTAGCGTTCCGGCAGGTCGAGCACGTCGTCGAGGAGACGCACGATCGTGTCGCTCGCCTCGTTCTTCATAAGAAGGGCGTGCTCGGCGACCGCCTTGTGGAACAGGTACGCCGACGGATCGACGACCATTTCCGGCTTGGCGGTCTTGAGAATGTCGAGCGCCTCTTCATGCACGCGGCGATTGGACAGAGCGCGGGCATAGGCCAGCGCCAGGTTGTTCTTGAAGAAGGGATCTTTTGCCGCCTTGATGGGAGCGGGCACGGCGGTCGGCGCCGGAGCGTTCGGGTCGCGAGCTTCGGCGAGGAGCTTCTTGGCCGCGTCGTCGCCAAGGGCAAACGTGTCGGCGACCTTGTCGAGCACCGACTTTTGGTCCTGCGACCAGACCGTGTTGAACGCGGCATCGTCCATCTTGCCGATGCCCTTAAGCCAGGCGGCGGATTGGGCACGGGCCTGTTCCGCGGTCGGCGCCCGGAGCGTGCCGAAGGAATTCGGGTCCTTAGGCGGTTTCTTCTCGGCCTGAGCGAACGCCGAGCCCGCTGTAACCAGCAGGCCGGCAACCGCCAGGGCTGAAAGCCAGCGGCGAATGCTCACGTGTTCCTCCCCCTCGCGAACGATCGAGTACAAAAGAACGTGGGCGACCTAAAGTCCCGGTAATTCTACCCTAGCATCGGCTCAAGAGAAACAACAATCCGCGTGCCGTGCTTCAGTTTAATCATTCTCTCAGAAGTCGGGAAAACCGCCACGTTTCGTCTTTCCTGCCAGATTCCGCCCCCGCCCGACGGCGCACGTTTGACCGCAAGTTGTTGCGAAAAATAGTGTTGTGTCAAACGCGCCGAATTCATTCCTGCCACCCTTGGCAGAAAACCCCCTTAAGTCGTTCTCCTTGTGGCGCTTACCCCTCGTTCGGACACTTGGGCTCACTGTGCCCGATTCGCTTCGGCTTTGCCGCGGGCAAGGTCGTTGGTCACTTCGAAGAGCTTCAGCTGACGGTGCGATAAGTCGTTCATTTCACGCTGGAGCATCTCCGCTTTCTCGCGCTCTTCGGGCGACTTCGCTTGCACGATCGCCGGGGCTTGCTCGGCGTCGGGGTATTCGCGGGCGTAGGTCTTCGTGCGGTTGTTGATGCGGATTTGCACCGAGCGGATCATCTTCAATTCGGCCAACAGGTCAATCAGATTCTGATTCTGTTTCTGACCGCCCTGGCTCGGCTTGTTCTTCTTGTCCTTGTTGTCCTGCTGCTGCTTCTTGAGAGCTTCGATCATTTCCTTGAGCGTGTCGATGATGTCTTGCTCGATGGTTTGCGTGACGACGCCGACGTCGGTCTTGCGCAGCCGGGCCGAGACTTGCAGCATGTCGCTACGGATCTGATGAAAGACTTCGGGGAACGCGACGGCCGAGCCTTCCGCTTCGAGGATGGCGATCGCTTTCGTCGCCTCGCGGGCGATCTCGTCCTCGCGGTCGGAAAGTTGCAGCGAACGTTGGACTTCCGTGCGCGATCCCTTCTTGTCGGGCGTGGCCTCGACGACCTTGTAGACGCTAATCGTGCCGTCGCGCACTTCAATTTGCATGGCCAACATGCGCTCGCAGCGCTGCTGCAACGCCGCGAGCAGCCGTTCCAACTCCTCTTCGCGCAACTGAGCGAGCAATTCTTCCAACTTCTTCTGAGCTTCCTTCAACTTTTTGATGGCCTCGTCCTGCTCGTCGGACGCCTTGTCGTTTTTCTTCTTTTCGATCTCCTCGATCGCCTTCTTCATGTTTTCGATGGCGTCTTCGATCTGCTTGCGGCCGGGGGTCGGCTTGCCTTGCTGCTGCTGATCGTCGTCCTTCTTCTGGTCCTTGGGCTGGCCCTCTTTGGGTTGGCCTTCCTTCGGCTGACCTTCGCCGGGTTTGCCGGCGGACGGCTTGCTGTCTTTCGGTTCGCCTTTGGCGTCCTTGGGTTCGCCCTTGCCGTCCTTCGAGTTGCCGGGCTTGCCCATTTGCTTGGCGAGCTTGTCGGTCGCGTCCTTGACGTCTTTCTGCTCGCGGGAGAGACGCTTCGACTCCAACGTCTTGCGTTCAGTCAGCGCGCGGACGGTTTGCTGTTGCCGAATGAGTTCGCCGAGCTTTTTGAGAAGGTTCGAGATGCGTTCGCGCTCCGCCTTTAGCTCGGCGTCGCGGTTGTCGGTCAAGAGGATCGCGATGATCTCTTGCAGGTCCTTAATGAGCATCTTCTGCTGATCGCCGATCGTTTGAATGCTATCGAGGTCAAGCTGCTTGGGATCGCGGAAGAGGCTGACGAGCTTGTCGAACTTATTGTCAACGTCCGATTCGCGCGCTTTTTGAATTGCTTTCTTGATGATGGCGGCCTTGTCGCGGTCTTCCTGCTTGCTGCTGGCTTCCATGCGCTGGGCCATGCGGAGGAGGAGCTGCTCGAACTCGCGGAATTGGCGGCCGAGCTGTTCCTGTTTGATGCTGGCGTCGTCCTTGGTGAGCGCTTCGGGCGGCGCCTTGGGCTTGTCGTCGGCCCAAACCAGACCGGCGACGCCGAGAGCCAGTACGGACAGGACTGACAAAAGCGTTCGCGACATGACCACAACCCCCGTTGAGGAGCGCCCGATGGGGACGCCGGACGGCGGCTCTGCGAGCCGCCGCTAAACAAGACGAATTACTTCCAACATCTTAACCCCGCGCGTGATTTCGCGTCACGCTTTACGGCTTCTTTTCATCTTTTTTCTTCACCGGCGGCTTCTCATCCTTTTTCTCCGGCGGCTTGTCGTCGCCGGTAATGCTTTTCAGGATTTCCTCCTGGAACTTCTGCTGAATCTTTTGAATCTGCTCGAACTGTTTTTGCTCCTCGTCGCGGATGGCCTGGATGATCTGAATTGCCTTGTTGACGGTGGCCAGGCCCTCCATCGAGTTGAGCACGGTGTTGAGGCGGTCGATCAGTTGGCTGAGCTGCCGATGGGCTGCCAGCCCGGCCTCGCGCGACGCGGCGGTCTTCTTCATCAGGTCGGGCTCGTTCGTTTCCAATTGTTTGCGCAGCTCGTCGAGCGCTTCCTGTGTCTTCGGGAAGTCACCGCGAATCGCCAGATCGAGCGGCTCGCAGATCAGATGGTCCACCTTGTCGATCACGGTTTTTTCGACGCGGTTCGCCTTCAATTCCTTCAGGATACGCGTGTAGTCGTTGAACACCTCGGTCGCCGCACTTTGCGCTTTATCGCGCACCTGTTCGACTTCCTCGGACCGTACTTGAAACGGGCTGAACTCGTCCGTCTTTGGCATCCCCGCCAGGCCGGTGTTCACTTGCTCCAGCTTGGCCCGCGTTTCGGTGAGCCGCTTCACCGTGTCGTCGAGCTTGATGTGCAGGCTTTCTTCCTCCTTCGCGATCTCGGCGAGCAATTCGTATTCAGAGACAAGGAGGAACGTGAACTTCTCGCGTGTCGCCCCGGTGTGCGGTCCGGTTTCGATGTCGTTGTCGGTGGCGACGACCCAAAGCTGCATCTTGTAACGCGGCTGCAACTCGCTCGAGCTATCGACCTTCAGCTTCATCGGCACGCGTTCCACGTCGAACGCCGACTGCGGATCTTCCGGGTCGAGGTCGAACGCATTGGTTAGCTGCGTGCGCGGCGCTTCTTCCTTGAGGAGCTTGGCAAGCGTCTCGGCGTTGATCGGAACTTCGCGTTCAACGCGGCCTTGCAGAACCTTGGCGAAACTGGGGAGCGCCGCCTTCAATGGCCCTTCTTCCTTTTTGTCGGCTGCCCCGGCGGCCTGGGCGTCGTGGGCCATCGACGTAATGAAGAGCGCGGTCGGCAACACATAGTCCGGCCCGCCGAAGAGCTGGGCGGTGCCGCCTAGCAGCGCGAGCAGCGAGCCGCCGCGGTTGGCGGAGGGATCGACGCGGCTGATCGTGTAGTAGTATTCAACCTGGTCGAGCCCGTTGTCGTCGCGCACCTTGCCGGTGAACGGGATCAACGCCGCCAGCGTCGCCATGTAGCCCTGATTCGTTTTGCGAATCACGTCCGGTTGCACTTCCAACACCGGGACGCCGTCCGGCGTCGGCTCGATGACAGTGTGCCGCAGGCCGATGACGTTGTCGGTATCGGTGAACTCGAAGACGAGGTCAATCGTGCCGCGGACGTTGAGAAACTGCGTGTGGAACGTCTGGTGGTCGTTATCGAGCTTGATGTCCGCATTCACTTCCGCCGCGCCTTTGCGGGCCGGCAGCGTGCGGACGCTGACCAACTCTTTATCGGTCTTGCCCGTGAGCAACACGTCGGTGCCGGCCGGCACGCCGATCGGCGACTTCTCGCCGGTCAGCGTCACATCGCGGGCAGAGAAGTGCAGTTTCTTGCCGCGAAGATCGGCGACGGTTCCGCCCTGCGGCACGCGATAAAACAGGTACGCCGGCCGGTCCTCCTCGCGCGTCAAGCTCACGAGGCTCGGCGGCGGCACGACGATGATGCGCCTCTCCGGCGTGGTGTAATCCTCGCCCCTGGCGTAGAAGCGAATCGTCTCTTTCAAGTCCGAAAAAACGCCCGCGTATTCATTGTCCCCTTGTTTTTGCAGCGTCATCTCATTGCGCATGGTCGCGGATTTGTAAACAACGTAGACGGTGTCGGGGATCGTCAGCTTGCGGAGCTTGCGGCTCATCGTCGGATCGGCGGCCCGGTCGTCAAGCCGTTGCAGCAGGTCGCGCAAGTGCTCGTGCGATTCCGGCGACAGGCTCTTGTGGACCTCCGGCTTGTCGAGATTCAATTCCACTTCATCGAGCGTCCAGCCGTAGTCGGCGTCGCGCGGCCGCCAGTCGGCGGGCAGCTCAACATGCGGCAAATCGCCGCCGACGAGCGTCGTGTCGATCTCCTTCCACTTCACCGGCCGCCAACCTTCCGCGGTCGCGCTGTCGGCGATCACCCACTTGAACGCCCGCACGCGAATGCCGGGCGCCGGCGCATCGCGGCCGATCTTCAACTCGCCGTTTTCCGGGAAGCCGAGCAATTCCAGATGTGCTTTGCGCGGCCAGATCGTGTTTTGCAACAGCACATTCCGCTCGAACCAGATGCCCGACACATCCTTGAACCGCGGCACAAACGAGCCGAGCTGCCATTCGCCGTCCGCAATCTTGTTCACCGTCCCCGTGCCGAAACCGACGACGACCCAAACGCCGATGGTCACGAGCGCGAGCAAGTACCCCATGCGCTGGAGCCGTTTCCAATCAAATACCTCCTGCACCGGCAACGGCTCGACGCGCTCGCTCGCTTCCTGAATCGTCTGCTCGATCATCGCCGGCGAATAACCATACGTCGCCGCCTTGCGCACGTCGGCCAGCTCCACCGCCGTGATGAGCCGATCCCCCAACTGCTCCGGAAACCGCCGTTCGAGCACCATCGCCACCGCGGGATCATTGAACTCGCGGAACAGCCGCCACGCGACCTTGAGCCCGACGACGGCGATCAACGCGGCGACAACGACGAAGAGCACGCCGGCCCGAAGACCCCACGGCAGCTCTTGCACAAAATCGACGCCGAAGACTTTGAAGAAGCCGTAGTCGATGAACAGGCCGATCCAGAACCAGAGGGCGAGGAAGAGCAGCGTGACGCCGAGGCCTTCGAGCGTGACGTAATAGCGAATGTAGCCGCGGAGCTTTTGCAGGGGGTGGCGGATGCGGTCGGGGGCGGGGGAGAGGCGGGGGGCCTCGGTGATAGTGGCCATAACAAGTACCCAAAAGTCTGTGGATTAATACCTGCCGCACTGAACGCCTTCAATTACTTGAATAGCCCTTCGGGGCGTCCGCGTGCGGCGGACTTAGCAAACAACTCCTCCGCGGGAATTCCCACGGCGCGGCCTTCCTTAATCTCGTTCATCCGCCGCTGGAGCACCTCGTCCCAGGCGGCTTCCACGCCCTCGTCTTCGGGTTCAAGCGATTCCAAGAGGAAATACGCCAACTCCGCGCGGTCGGCGGTTGAGAGCGTTTGGAGCTGTTTTTTCAATACTTCGATGGTCGGATTCAACCCACATTCTCCTTACATCATCGCGACCGCACGATATTCGGTCACACGGGCGATGGAATTGGATCATCAAACTCCTTGCTTGCGAACGACTCCTTTGCCTCCTCGGGCGTTAACATCAGAATCATCGAAATGTCGGCGACGACCTCATCGGGGAGGTCTAAGAGCAGTTTCCAAAGCTCCTCTTCGCGCTCCGCCCACCCTTTCTTTGCATACGACGGGTCGATTACGCGGATGCGCACGGAGACGTTGTTCTGCCGGTACACCTCGATGTTCGCGTGCGGATGAGCGGTTTCGTACTTCTTGAGGACGGCCGCGATCTGTTTCAGCACCGGATCGGGCCGCTTGGTTCGCAGCTTGAGCGGCATGTTACATCCTCCCGTCGGCCCATTGGGCAATTGTCACAACCGACGCCATGAACTCGACAGCATCCGACCTCGGCAATGTGCCGGTCTGGTAGCGGAGGTCGGTAGACCACGTCCCAACGCGCAAAAGGTGGAGTCGGATTTCTTTGGGAATGACCATGTGAACGTACCGAAGATAAAGGCTCGTCAGCCAGCGGATATCGTGGGCAATCGCTCCGCGAAAACTGTCGAGCAACACGCTCCGCGTTTGCGGAGAGACACTGTTGAGGAGCAACGCCTTCAAGTAGCATTCTACCGTGTAGCCGGCGAGATAGACCGCCCCATTTGTTCGCTCTGCCCGCATGAGCAATTGAGCGTCGTCGTGCCGCAGCTTCGCCGCACGATAGAAGAGCCTCGCCTTTGCCGCTTGCGGCAGCGCCATTGCTTGTTTCCCCCTAAGTCGTGCGTCATCACGCCAACCGCAGCAGCTTCCGCGTCAACCACTCCGCCCCCAGCAGCACGACAATCACCGTCAACACCGTCACCAGCTTCACCGGTTGTTGCGGCGGGTCGGCCTCCTTGATGGTGACGTAGCCTTTGTCCCACAGGTCTTGCACGGCGCCGCGGCTGCGTTGGATATTGCTCATGCTCACCATGCAGTCGGGAATTAGTGCGGCGCCTTTCAAGTCAAAGAAAAGGCGCAGCTTCTCCGACTCGGCGTTGGCGGCGGGCTTGTCAGCCTTCTCGGGTTTGTCTGCGGCCTGACCTGGACGCTGCTGTTGCAGGTATTGCCGCACTGCAGTCGCCGTGCTGCGATCCGTCATTCGAGCAAACACGTCATCGGCTTCACTCGCGAGGTTGTAGAGGGCGGCGAAGTCGGGCCGGGTGTTGTCCAATTCCGGATTCGATTCCTTCACGGTGAACTTGCGGCTCTCGGTGTCGCCGGTTTCGGGGACTTTCAGATCGACACCGTATTCGCCGGGTTGTTTGACGAGGAAGCGGCCGTTGAACCAGCCGTTCCATTCGCCGCCGGGCTTGGCGGTGAGGTCGATCTTGGTCGTCACTTCCTTGTCGCTGACGCCGGCGGGGAGCTTCACGACCACTTGCGGTTTCGCGTTCGCGGGCAGCGGCGTCATGTCGCGCGCGAAGATTTGGGCTTCGATATTGACATAGTTGTTCGCATTGAACGTCCGGCCCATAACCATGACGATGCGGCGATTGAGGCGCGTCAGGTTGCCGCTGCCGGCGAAGCGGGCGAGCTTGGTCCAGAAGCGCTCGAAGTACGATTCGCGGAAGGCGCGCAAGCGGCGCGTTTCGCCGCTGGAAATCCACACGACTTTGCCGCCGCCGTAGGGCATCGTCACGAGCCACGGCTGTTCCTTGTTGGTGTCCACCAAGCGACTCCGCGGGTCCGACAGCGTGGCGACGACAGTGGCGGCATCCTTCGCCTTTTCCACCGGATAGTAGTTGTAGATACCGCGGAGGGTCGGGGAGTTGGCGCTTTCCGCGCGGGTTTTGCCGGTGAAGAACTCCTCCCAGCCGGCTAGCATCTGGTCTTTCGATTCCTCGTCGAGCTTGAGGAATTCCATCTCCGGCGTGGCGCCGGGGAAGTTGAGCCGCCAGGGGTCTTTCGGATCGCGTTCCAGGTTGAGGATGCGGTTGTCTTGCAGGACGACCGGGTAGAGATCGAGGATCGGCCGCAGCTTTTCCTTGCCGGCGCCGGGGCGGGCGAGCTGGAACGTGTTGATCGGCCCGCCGATCAAGATCAGGCCGCCGGCGTGCGTGCCGACCCAGCGCTCGACCAGCCGGCATTGTTCCTCGGTGAGCTGCGTCCAATCGGGATCGAAGGCGATGATCAGGTCGTACGCAGCCAGGTTGTAGAATTTGTCGTCGGCCTTGACCTCGTTTTCGTCGCGGAGGGCGTTGGGAAACGCCGTCAGCAGGCGTTCGGGCGGCACGTCCTGCACCACGCCGAGCGAACGCGTGTGGCCGGGGGCCGGCTGCATGTAGATGCACAGCTCGGCCCGGCTCTTGTCCATCTCGCGGACGAAGAGCGTGCGGATGAATTGATAGTCGTGCAGCGGGGCGCTGGCGAACAGGAGCACGCGCAACGGCCGTTTGACGATCCGCACCGGGGCGGCGTCGCTCACGTGCTCCTTCGGCACGAACACTTCCTGCTTGTTCTTGGCGACGCGGGCCACGAACCGCCATTCCCCCTCTTCCAGCTCCGGCTTGGCGCTCTTGTCTTCCGACGCGGCCTTGAGCGCCTCGGGATACTTGGCCGCCTCGATAGTGAACTCGACCTGGGCGCTCGGCGGCTCGCCCGGCTTGAACGTGGCGTTCTCTTGCAGCTCCAGGCACTTGTCCTTGGCGCCCGGCTTGAAGATGTCGAGGAACACGGTCACCGTCTGCCCCGCCAGCCCTTCGCCGTTGAGCAAGACGCGCACGGGGAAGCGGTCTTCGGGCCGGGCCTGTTCGGGGACCTGCACGTCGCTGATGTCGATTTTGACTGGCGGCCGATCCTGCCCGACCGCGACGACGAAGATCGGCACCTTGGCCTTCTTCGCCCGGTCCGCCAGATCGCGAAAAGCCTGCGGCGACCCCTCGGTGCTGTGGCCGTCGGAAAAAACGATCACGCCTTGCACCATGTTGTTGATCTCGCGATTGAGCGCGGTCAACACCGAGTCGCCCATGTTCGTCGCCTTCAAGAGCCGCGACATCAGCTCCTGCCGCTTCTGGAACTTGGCGCGCCCTTCTTCATCCAAATCTTCGGGAACCGGCTTGATCTCCGGCCGCAGCCACGTGTTCCAATCGGCGACGCCCCAGACCTTCCCCTCCGGCAACGTCACCTGCTTGTTGTCCGCGTTTCGCAGCCGTTCTTCCCACTCCGCCCGCGACCACGTTTGCCCGCTGTCGAAGAGGAAGAAATCCTCATCGAGCTGCCCGCCCCAGCGGTAGGCGTAGACCGGGTTCCGCTCCATGAGCCGTTTCAGGAACGCGGCCTTCTCGTCGCCGAGAAACGCGATCACCTTGTCCTGCCGTGTCGGCAACTTCTCGACCGGCGTCGCGTCCGATGGCAAATCATCGCGAGCCGTGGTGCTCTCCGACACGTCGAACAAGCTGACGACACGCGACTGCATCTTCGTCTCGTCCCAACTCTGATTCGCCGGCAGCAAAAAGACGAGCGCGAGGATGGCATATACCGTACACCGCAGCGCCCCCATGAACGCCGCCCACGCCCACCCGACCGACCGGCTGTCGCGCACGTACATCCAAACGGCGTACACAAAACCGAGAATGAGGATGGGGATGAGGAACGCCAGCCACACCCGGCCGTCCACCTCCTTGCCGAGGAAGTGCAACGAGTCGAGCAGGCGGCGCCAGACGAATTCGGTTTGTTGGGTGGTGTTGGGGTCGTTCATTATCGTCGTTCCAGCCCCGGAGGGGCGGTGGATGTTAGCCGCGGTGGAGCGAAGCGGAACCCGCGGGCAGAGATCGTTAATCCGTATCAGCCCCGGTAGGGGCGTCAGAGGAAACCGCAGTCCCCGAGGGCGCAGTGCTTCCAGATACGTACCAGAGCAGAACCTTGTCCAATTGGCGAGGAGTCAAACGCCGGCCAATCATGTTCTGTATGGCACCATTCAAAGCCTCGCACCGGAACCAGAAACTGGCGTATTCGCGATCCTGCACGTCAAGCGGTGGGATATGAATGGTGACGCTACGTGTGAGTTCTCGAACGGCGCGCCGGGCGCGAGAGTCGTATATGTAAAACCGATGCGGAAAGTGGAAATGCAAGTATTTCGAGGCAAGCGAACGTTTTTCCAGCCCCGAGATTTCGGAAAAGAGGTCTATGACTTTACGATGGACATTCAAGGACAATGAAACATCATTGTGTGAATCGTTAGCGATTACTCGGAACCAATCATTCATTCCGGACTTTCGAATCGTCGGGGAGACGAAGTCCTCATAAAAGGCATCGCCGATCGCCGCGTCGAGATTCGTTCTCCGGCGTTCGATTGCAGCCGCGTAAGTTCGACCAATCAGCCAGAGTTTTGCGATAATTACATCATCTCGGTCGTGACCGGGGTGCTGCGCGCAGAGGTCGTAAAGGACACTGTTGGCGTGATCCCATGCCGTGTTTTCGAGGGCCCGGTGGATCAGTTCTCTAGTAAGCGGAACGCTCATTGGCGCGCTTTCCTGTGCTGACGCACTCTTATCAGCGCCCTTCGCCGCCCCCAGCAGCCGTTCTGGATGTTGCGCTTGCAACTCCATGTAGTACGCCACGCGCTTGTACGAATCATGTCCGCAGCGCTCCGAAATCCGATGCCTTATTTCGCGGGTTTCGTCGATGATCGGGTCACTATCCTTGGGTGTCATAACGACGGCCTCACAATGCAAGCCAGTGCCGCACCGCCTGTTCTACCAACGCGAATTGGTCCGGCGGTAGATCGCCCAGTTTCCGAAGCAGCTTCACCTGCGGGATCGTCGAGATCTGCTGGGCGTCGAAAACGCCCGGCCCCTGAAGAAATCGGGCTTGGACGGTTACTTCGAACCGCGTCCCTTGAACGCTGGTCGTATGCGAGACGACCGTGGCCAACACTCGGTCCTGTGGATCGGTTGGGATGCTGAACACGAGGCACGGGCGAATCTTCGCAAGCATGCCGAGGTCCGCAATCCAGACTTCTCCACGGTTAGCGCGCGGCATCGCGTGCCTCTTCGGCGTCGGCTATCTGGAACAGCTGGTCAGCCAATTCGGTCAGGTATTCGTCGGTTATGTCGCCTTTCGGAGCGCTTCGGCGAAGAATCTCGACGGCGGCTTCATGTTGCTCGTTCGGAGGCAAAGCCTCAAACGAGTTCAGTAGTTCTTTCACCGCGGTACTCACGGTACACCTCCCAATTCAAGAGAGTGGGCTATTGTCATCCTACCCAATCCGTCATGCCGCCATCGCCGCTCGGTTTAGGACGTCATCGTGGTTCAACGGCACCCTTCCGCGTTGCGCGATAATCGCACGCATCTACCGCTTCGACTTCTGCTAACCGCCGCAGAACCGCCACATCCGTTCCGCCGTAGCGCACGGCGCTGCAGCAGCCAACAGCCACCGCCAAGATTGCCCTTTCCAACTCGGCCGGCGTACGCGGCTGCCGCTTGAAGTAGCAATGGTAGCCGGCCGGCGCGGCGGAGTCATGAGCCATCAGGTCGGGAGCTTCATGCTCCGGGGCCTCGCAGAAAATGCACATTTCATTTTCAACGTAGAAGTCTCCGGCAACATTCAACGGATACCGTTTGCGCTCCTTCATCTACGCGTAATCTCCCCATTCTCACGCCGCCGTCGCCGCCGTCCTTGCTCCCACCGGCAACGTCGCTTCGCTTCCCTTCAAGTGGAAGCTCAAATGCACCGCCAGCGCCTGTTCGATGACGAGGACCAGCAAGATCGCCAGGTAGAACCAGGGCGATTCGGAGAGGTCGGTTTGTTTCTGGTCGAGCGACGGCAGGTTGCCGGGGGAGGCGATTTGGGTCGCTTTGCCGCTTACAGGGTTCTTTTCGAGGTCTTCGCGGCCGGCGCGTTTCAGGTCGCCTTCCGTTGCGGTGTCCACGTTGAAGACGTAGGCCCGCTGTTCGGGCGGCGGGCTCGGGTTGCCTTCCACGCGCGGGTAGAGGTCGAAGAGATAGACGCCGGGTTCGCGGCCGGCGGTGAAGGTGAAGGAGAGCTTGCCGCCGGTGAAGACGCCGGGCTGTTCGCCGAGGTCGCGGAGGCCGGCTTTCTTTTCGGCTTCGACGCCTTCCTTGGTGTCCATGATTTCCGGGAGGAAGAAGCCGCGCATCTTCGGGTCGTAGCGGCCGGCGTCCACGTCGAGGGTTAGGGGCGAGCCGACGGTCAGCTCGTTGTCGCCGCCGCCGGCGGTCAGGTATTTGTGCAGCTCCAGCATCACGACCGGGTAGGTGACCGACGCGGGACTGCCGCCGGGCCAGTCGGTCCAGGCTTTGCCGGCGGTGGTGAAAAAGGCGACGACGCGGCCGCGGCCGAATTTCTGCGATAGCACCAGCGGGTCGCCGTATTGCACCGTTTCCTTGAAGCGCTCCACGTCGGTGCGGAGCGCTTTCTGTTCGGGCATATCCCAGAATTCGACCAGGTTCGGCTTCTTCGGATCGTTCGGGTCGCCGCGGTCGTGGAGCAGGGCGTCGAAGACGTTGGCCAGCTCGTAAGCGAACTTGCCGCCGAGGGCGCTGCGGACGGCCCGCTGATGCTCCTCAAGGCCGGGCTTGTATTTTGCGTATTTCTCTTCATTGATCGGTAGGAGGCCGAGCAGCCGTTGGGCTTCGTCCTTGTATTCGTCGATCGAGCGGTTGTTCGGCAGCGTGGCGAACTCGTCCACCTGGCCGGGCTCGCGGTTCCAGCGGAGGCGCGGCACGGGCAAGTATTTGTCGATGATCAGGTATTTGAAGATATTGCGGATGCCGCCGGTCGAGACCTGGCCGAAGATCGGGAAGTCGTCGGCGCTGGCGAAATGCTCGCCGCGGAGGTAAAGCTGGAACTGGCCCTCGAACAGTTTTTGCAGCTTCTCGTCGTCGGTCAACCCTTGCGTCGGCCGGTCGGCGAGCGGGGCGGGGAAGACGCCTTTGCCGTTCTTGTAGAGCGACTTGTTGTAATAATCGGGCTTGACCTTGTCGCCCATGAAGAAAGCGACGCTGCCGCCGTTTTGGACGTAATCTTCCAGGTTTTTCAGCCCCTTTTCGCTACGGAGCTGCGGCACGTTGAGGAGGTAGATGCACGGGTACTGGTCGAGCGTGGGGCGTTCCAGCTCATCGACGCCGCGGGGCACGACCTGGTAGCCGCGGGCCGCGGAGAAGACGGTTTGCAGGTGGTAGGTGTCGCCGGCCGGTTTCTGGCCGACGGTCGGGTCGCCGTCCACTACCAGCACCGGCACTTGCTTGCGGACTTCGATGACGGCGAAGCGCTTGTTGTCGGCTTGCAGACCGGCCTCCTCGTCTTCGAGCGTGACGCTGACCTGGTTGAAGCCGGGGCGAACGAAGCCGACCAGGAAATTGACCTTGGTGTAGCCCGGCGGCAGCGACATGATCGGCACCGGCTGGGCTTCGAGCCGTTCCTTGCCGTCCACGAAGACGTGCAGCACGACATTCTTCTTCTCGACCGTGCTGAAGTTGGCGACCGCGACGGTGAACTGCACCGGCATCCCTTCCGGGGCGATGCGGGTTTCCGGCCGCAGGTCGAGGATGCCGAGGTTGTCGTGATAGAGGGGCGTCTGCTTGCCGTCACCGCGATACGGATGGGCGGCGTCGATCATGTAAATCTTCACGCCCCCCTTGGCCAGCGTCTCGATCACGTTTTGCAGCTCGTTCGCCTCCTGCCCGCTCCAATCGCGGCTACGGAAGTCGCTGACGATGTGCAGCACGCGCTGATCCTGGACGCCCTGAGCGAAGATTTCCTGAGCCGCCTTCACGCCTTCGAGCGGGTTGACGTGCAACGGCGTGGCTTTCAAATCATCAAGCTTGCTTGCCAGCTCACGGATGCTTTCGTCGTTCAAGCGGTTCTCGAAGCGCGGCGGCTTCGGATCGGTGAGCAGGATGACCTTCATCTGCTGCGCCGACCCGGCACGGGCCGCGCTCTTGGCGATGTCGCGCACCAGCCCCTTGGCCGCGTCGAAGCTGTTCTTGACTTCGCCCTGCTCGCGCCAGCGGTCGGACATGCTGAGCGTGTCGTCGAGAAGGACGACGTGCGTCGTATTCTGCGGCTGGAAGAAGCCAAACGCCGAGAAACCGAGAAACCGGGCGATGAGGAAACCCGCGAGCACGACGAGGAAACAGCGCAAGGCAAGGAGGAGCAATTGCTCGATGATGAGGCGGCGACGGTTCTTCTTCTGCGATTTGAGCAGAAACTCCATCGCCGCCCACCGGATGCGTTTGAAACGCATGCGGTTGATGAGATGGATGATGATCGGCACGCTGATCAACGCCAGGCCGGCGACGGCGTACCAGGGGTTTAGGAACAGTTCGAACATGCGCTTGCATCCAAATCCGAATATCGAAATCCGAAATCCGAAACAAATTCGAATTTCAAAAGAACGAATGTCCGAAACGCTATTCGCTACGGCGGAGAATGGCGCCGAAGATTTTCATGAGTTCCGTGCTTTCTTGAACGAGAACGTCGCGTTCACTGGAAACGTCGGGTGCTGCTCCGGTGTCAATCAATCTGAGCCAATAGCAACTTTCCTTCGCCTCTTTGCGGGAAATCTTAATGCGCATAAGGAAGTCCTTCTTGCCGAGCGCCTCGTTGGCTTCAATGTAGTTTGCTCCGATTGAGCCCGACGCTTTTACCAATTGCTTCACGTCCTCGATGTTACAAATCGTGCGCGGCAAGCGCTTGACAAACTGACGCACGCGCTTCGCAAAGGCAAACGTGCGATCCTCCAGATCAAATCGTTTTGCGTTCGAAGCATCCGACATCGCTTTGAGTTTCGGAATTCAGTATTCGAGTTTGTTTCGGATTTCGAATTTCGATATTCGGATTTTCTCTTTACCGTGCTTTCGCCGTCGTTCGCAGCGCCATACGGTGATGCAGGTACTTCGCCAGCACCGCGTCGATGTAATCGCCGGTGCGAACCAATGCGTAATCGACGCCGCGGCCGACGCAGCCGCGGCGCACCTCCGTCAAATACTCTTCCAGCGCTTCGATGTAACCGTCGCGCAGCGCCCGCGGGTCGCAGAGGAGGTTGGGCAGTTCTTCCATCCCTTCAAACCGCGTCGTGCCGGCGAAGGGGAAGGTCAATTCATCATCATCCATGACGTGAAAGACCAGCACGTCGTGCCGGCGGTGCCGCAGCAGGTCGAGGCCGCGGAAGAACGGCTCGCGGTCGCAGAGCAGGTCGGAGATGAGGATAATCATGCTCCGGCTGTGGATGTTCTCGACGACTTTCTTGAGGATCTTTTCGAGGTCGGTCTTCTCGCGCGGCCGACTCACGTCCATTGCCTTGACCAGCGCGTCGATGTGCGTCTGCTGGCTGCGGGGCGGCACCTGCACGCGCACGTCGGAATCAAACGAGAAGAGGCCGACGGAATCCTGTTGCCGCAGCAGCAGGTAGCCGAGGCACGCGGCGACGGTGCAGGCGTAGTTGTACTTGTTGAGCGCCCCGCGGCCGTAGTGCATCGACTCGCTGACATCGACCACGAGGACCGAACGCAGGTTCGTCTCCGCCTCGAACTGCTTGATGAAGAAGCGGTCGGTTTTCGACCACACCTTCCAGTCGAGATGGCGGATGTCGTCGCCGGGCACGTACTCGCGGTGCTGCACGAACTCGACCGAATGGCCGAAGAACGGGCTCTTGTGCATGCCGGAGATAAAGCCCTCGACCGCGTGCCGGGCCCGCAGATCGAGCCGGGAGATGCGGGCGATGGTCTCGGGGTGGAGGAAACGGCGGGGGTCGTCGGTTTTGGCTGGCACGGGGAAGCATTCCTTACTGCACGGTGATGATGAAATACTGCTCGCCGGGGGTGTTCATAAACTTGAGGCGCCATGAGAAACTGCTGCCGTTTGCGGTCTCGTCGCTTGGGAGATTCCGACGAAAAGTTCCTTCGTCACCGTACAACGAAATGTCTGTTTGCCCACTTTCGTGGCACAGCCAACCCAGTCGCGCACACATCGCTCGCAGCTTTCCTTTCGCAAGGTCTACGGGTATGTCAACCGGCTCCTCGCCGCGAAACTCGAAGCGTATCGCTTCGTCGCTGGCGAGTTGACACCGCAATTCCCCCGCCGCGTGTGCCATCCCAAGTAGTTGATCGACAACGGCGACCAGGTCGACTTTCTTCCCAACGAGTTGGGTTTGAATCAATTGAGGCAATTCACAAGTGGAGATCATGGTTCGAGAATCCTCTTGGTCAACGAAGGCCATGCCTTTAGCAACTCTTTGAGCCCGTGACCGAACACGAACCGGACATCGCCGCCCATGTCGTTCGTCAAGCGGCAGATGCTCTCCGGCACCTCAACCTCCAAGATGGCAGGACCGCCTTCGTTGGGGAAGAGCCGCGCCTTACCTTCCGCATACGTAGCGGGCAAACCCATTGTGGCAGGCAAATCCGGCCGGGCGGCAGAAAACGCCTCGGTCAAGGTCAGCCCGCCTGGTTCCCGGAAATAGGGATCCGGCCCATTCTTCAGGATCGCGTCGGCCCGGCGCCGTGTTGTGCCATGCCACAACCGGACCGTGGGCTCGTTCTCGGTGGACATAGCTCGTCAGCTCACGACGCAAAAATCTTCTTAAACCGCTCATCCCGCGTCAGCTCCCCTTCACGGCTCGGCGTTTCCTTCAACAGCTTCTCGACGACGGTGTCCGGCGTCACGCCTTCCGAGGCGGCGGTGAAGTTCGTCAGGATGCGGTGCCGCAGCACGGGATACGCGAGCGCCTGGATGTCCTCGGTCTGCACGTGCGCCCGCCCATGCAACAGCGCGCGAGCCTTGCCGCCCAGAATCAAGAACTGCACGGCACGCGGGCCGGCGCCCCAGGAGAGCCAATCCTTGACGAACTTCGGCATGCCCGGCTCGCCGATACGCGTTTGGCGAACCAGGGCCAGCGTGTAGTGAATGACATGGTCCGTCACGGGGACCCGGCGGACGAGCTTTTGCAGATCGAGAATTTGCTCGCCGCTCAGCACCGGACTCAACTCCTCGGTGGCAAGCGCGGTGGTGCGGCGAGCGATCTCGAATTCCTCGTTGAAGTTCGGATACTTGACGAACACCTTGAACATGAAGCGGTCTTGCTGCGCTTCGGGCAGCGGATACGTGCCTTCTTGCTCAATTGGGTTCTGCGTGGCCAGCACGAAGAACGGGTCGGCGAGGCGATGGCGGACGCGGCCGACAGTCACTTGGCGTTCCTGCATCGCTTCGAGCAAGGCGGCCTGCGTCTTCGGCGGCGTGCGGTTGATTTCATCGGCGAGGATCACGTTGGCGAACAACGGGCCTTCGAGGAAGCGGAACTCGCGGTGGCCGGTTGTCCGGTTTTCCTCGATGATTTCCGTGCCGGTGATGTCGGACGGCATCAAGTCGGGCGTGAACTGAATACGGCTGAACGCCAGCGACACACAACGTGAAAGTGTCGAAATCATCAACGTCTTCGCGAGGCCGGGCACGCCTTCGAGGATGCAGTGACCGCGGCTGAAGAGCGCGATCAGCAATTCTTCGATCACCTGATCCTGACCGACGATCACACGGGCCAATTGCTGCTTGATGCTTTTGAACGCATCGCGCAACTGGCCGATCGCTTGCAAATCGTCCTGGCCCAGGTTTTCAGCTTGAGGGGTTTCGCCTTCGCCGGTGACTAACTTGGGTCGGAATGCTTGTTCGCTCATGAGGACTCTCTAAGTGGTGGTGACTGAGTCTAGAGTGGTGGGCGCGCGCCACACGGCGGGGCCTCGCGCCCCCCCGGGGGGGGGGGCCCCCCGACCCGGTCGGGAGGGTGGGTATGGAGGGGGGGGGGTTG
>JBGQKZ010000088.1:0-28663 GCA_041499805.1 Gemmataceae bacterium | reverse complement strand
CATGCAAAAGGGCCGATGCAAGGGGGTAGGTCTTCACTACACGCTGATTTGCCGGAGCGCGCATTGCCAAATAAGGACTTGCGTCGCTAAACAGCCGGAAAATCGCGCTTTTTTCTTGTAACTCAGTAACTTGGGCTAGAAATCGGAAGCCATTGTTGGGGCGGCGGTTACGAATATGAAAGTCGATTCGTTACATCGATTACACCCCACACACTCCTTTTGGGCCTTTTGGGCCATTTTGAGGGGGGGGTAACGAATCTGGAAGATGGCAGGTAGGTGGCGCTGAAGGGCATTTTGATTGCCAATGCACGGACGCCGTGCGAGACTGGCCGGCGATCCACGATAGCCGTTGTCACGTCAACTCTGGGGACGCCCGATGGACACCGACCGCAATCTGCTGTTCGGCGTGCTGGCGCTGCAAGCCGCGTATCTCGACAACAACCAATTCGCCGAGGTGTGTGCCGCGTGGACCACGCGCAAGGAAACGCCGCTGGCCGACTTGCTCGTTGAGCGCGGCTGGCTGCAACCGGAGGAACGTCAAGAGGTCGAACGCCTCGTCGAACGCCATCTGAAACGGCACGGCGGCGACGTGAAGAAGTCGCTCGGCGCGGTCGCCGACGGCAATATTCGCGACATGGTGCGCGATCAAGGCGACACGGACTTGCGGCAGTCGCTGAGTAGTTTGCCACCGGCAGCGGGGTATGTGCTAGTTACGACAACGGCACAGCCCGGCGTGCAGCGATTGCGCTATTCAATCACCCGGCTGCACGGCGAAGGCGGTCTGGGCAAAGTGTTCGTCGCCCACGACAACGACCTGCAACGCGACGTGGCCCTGAAGGAACTCAAGCCGGAACGGTCCGGCCATCCCGAGATGTGGCGGCGCTTCCTGAAGGAAGCACAGATCACCGGCCAGCTCGAGCATCCCAACATCGTGCCGGTCTATGAATTGGCCCGCCGATCGGAGGCGGAGGAGGCTCAGCCGTTCTACACCATGCGGCTGGTGCGCGGGCAAACGCTACGCGAAGCCGTGCGCGACTATCACCAACGCAAGAACGAGGGCGTCGATCCGCTGGCGCTGCACCGGCTCCTCAGCGCGTTCATCAACATTTGCCAGGCGATCGGCTACGCCCATTCGCGCGGCGTCGTCCACCGCGATCTAAAGCCGGAGAACGTGGTGCTGGGCAGCTTCGGCGAGGTTGTGGTCCTCGACTGGGGCCTGGCGAAGATGGTCGATGGACCGGACGAAGCCAGCCCCGCCATCGCGGTGTCGGAGGACGCGCGCACGGAGGCGACACAGACCGGCCGAGCCCTCGGCAGCCCGGCGTACATGGCGCCGGAGCAGGCCGAGGGACGGATGGACCTGATCGACCCGCGCACCGACATTTACGGCCTGGGCGGCATTCTGTTTGAAATTCTGACCGGCCGGCCGCCGCACACGGGCCAGGACACGGCGGAGCTGTTACGGCAAATCGTCCACGGCGAAACCCCGCGCACTCGCCGCGTCGATCCGACCATCCCGCCCGCCCTGGATGCCATTTGTGCCAAGGCGATGGCGAAAAATCGCGGCGACCGCTACGGCAAAGCGGCCGACCTGGCGGACGAGGTTCAACGTTATTTGGCGGATCAGCCGGTTTCCTGCTATGGCGAGCCCTGGACCGTTCGGGCCGGGCGATTCGCCCGCAAACACAAGGTGGTCGTGGCGACCGCCGCGGCGGTGCTGTTCACCGCGACCATCGGCCTGGCCGCGGGACTCTATTTTGTCAGCGCCGAGAAGAATCGAACCGAATTGGCGCGGCAGGGAGAAGAGACCCAGCGGATCGCCGCCGAGAACCAGGCCGAATTGGCGCGGAAGAACGAAACCGACGCGCGCGATCGCGAAGCTGAGACGCGGGCTGCCCTCGACTTTGTCGAGAACAAGATCTTGGCGGCCGCTCGGCCGGAAGGAAAAAAAGGCGGTTTGGGGCGAACGGTCTCGCTTCGCAAGGCAGTTGAAGCCGCATTGCCGTTCGTCGAGGAGAGCTTCACCAGCCAGCCGCTCATCGAAGCCCGGCTACGGATGACGATGGGGAATTCGTTCATTTATCTGGGCGACGCGAACCTCGCGGAGGAGCAATTTCGAAAGGCTGCCGCGACAAACACGAAATACCGCGGCGCCGACCACGCCGAAACGCTCCGGAACTTAAGCGGCCTGGCCACCAGTTACGACGCGCTCGGCAAAAAGGCCGACGCCCTCAAACTTCGCGAACAGACGTTGGCGACCCAGAAAACGAAGCTAGCCCCGGACCACCCGGACACGTTGATGAGCATGAATAATCTGGCCCTGAGCTATATCGCGATGAATCGGCCTGCGGACGCCGTCAAGCTTCAGGAAGAGACGCTGGTGCTGATGAAAGGCAAACTCGGTCCCGAGCACCCAGACACCTTGGTGAGCATGCATAACTTGGCCGTGAGCTACATCCATGCCGGCCGGCCTGCCGATGCGCTTAAGGTGCTCGAAGAAACGTTCGCTCTGCAGAAGGCGAAATTGGGCGCCGACCACCCGGACACTCTTACAACGATGAGCAACGTGTCGGCCAGCTACTACAATCTCGGCCGGCATGAGGAGGCCCTCAAGCTAATGCGGGAGACGATCAAGCTTCAGGAAGTCAAGCTTGGACCAGACCACCCCGAGACGCTCGCGAATATGGGGCGCGTAATAGCGAACTTGGTCGTGCTCAAACGTATGGGCGAGACGGTGCCGATCATCGACGAGTGCGTCCGCCGGGCTGCGGGAAAGGACGTTCATCCCGCCTTGATCCCGGGCGTAATGGAACTTCGCCTAAGCTACTTCAAGCAGTCCAAGGACGCCGCCGGTTGCCGAGCGACGGCCGAGATGTGGGAAAAGCTGAACCGCACCGACGCAGCAAGCCTCTATATCGCAGCCTGCATGCGTGCCGTCACCGCCGCCGTGCTCAAGCAAGATCCGAAGACTTCGGTCGCTGACGCGACCCGGCTCGCCAACGAAGAGGCCGACCGGGCAATGGCCTGGCTCACGAAAGCCGCCGCCGCCGGATACAAGGACGCGGCCAACATGAAGAAAGACAAAGACCTCGACCCGCTCCGCGACCGCGACGACTTCAAGAAGCTGTTGGCGGAGTTGGAACCGAAGAAATGAACCACCAAGGATACGAAGACCACTAAGAAACCGAGTTCCCACTGTGCTCTTTGTGTCCTTGGCGGTCACCAAGGGAGCCGCCTCATGGACACCGACCGCAATCTGCTTTTCGGCGTGCTGGCATTGCAGGCCGCGTTCCTGGATAACAATCAGTTCGCCGAAGCCTGTGCCGCGTGGACGACGCGGAAGCAGACGCCGCTGGCCGAACTGCTTGTTGAACGCGGCTGGCTGCAACCACAAGAACGGGACGAAGTCGAGCGACTGGTCGAACGGCATTTGAAGCGGCATGGCGGCGACGTCAAAAAGTCGCTCGGGGCGGTGGCCGATGGCGGCATTCGCGACATTGTGCGCGATCAGGGCGATGAAGAGCTGCGGAAGTCGCTGAGCAGCTTACCGCCGGCAGCGGGTTATGTGCTGGTCTCCACGGTGGCGCCAACAATAGAGCATCGCACGCGCTATTCGCTTTCGCGGCTGCACGGCGAGGGCGGTCTTGGCCGGGTTTATGTCGCTCACGACAACGACCTCAATCGCGACGTGGCGTTGAAGGAGATCAAGCCGGATCAGGCGGCGCATCCGGAAGCGTGGCGGCGGTTCTTGAAAGAGGCGCAGATCACCGGGCAGCTCGAACATCCGCACATCGTCCCGGTATACGAAGCCGCCCGCCGCACCGAAGACGACCAGCCTTTCTACACCATGCGGCTCGTGAAAGGGCAGACGCTGCGCGAAACGGCCACCGACTATCACCGCCGCCGCAAAGAGGGAAAAGTCGATCCGCTTGAGTTGCCCCGGCTGTTACAGACATTCGTCAGTGTCTGCCAGGCCATCGGCTACGCGCATAGCCGGGGCGTCATTCATCGGGATTTGAAGCCGGACAACGTGGTCGTGGGCGGTTTCGGCGAGGTCGTGGTGCTCGACTGGGGCCTCGCGAAGATGGTGGACAAGCCGGAGGAAGATGCGGCCCCCGTCGCGGTGACGGACGACGCTCAGACTGCTGCCACGCTGGCCGGTCGTACCCTCGGCGCGCCGGCCTACATGGCTCCAGAGCAGGCGGAAGGGCGAACTGACCTGTTCGACGCCCGCACCGACATCTACGGACTGGGCGCAGTCCTCTTTGAGATTCTGACGGGTAGCCCACCGCACGACGGCAACGATACGGCCGAAGTGCTGCGCCAGATCATCCACGGCGACACGCCGCGCGTCCGCCGCCGCGCGCCCGGAGTACCGGCGGCTCTCGACGCCATTTGTGCCGAGGCCATGGCCAAGGATCGGCACGAGCGCTACGCCAAGGCGTCCGACGTGGCGGACGACGTGCAACGCTATCTGGCGGATCAGCCGGTGTCGTGCTACGGCGAGCCCGTGCTCATCCAGGTAGCGCGCTGGGGGCGCAAACACAAGCCGTTGGTGGCGACGGCGGCGGCGGTGCTGGTCACAGCCACCGTTGGTCTCGGCATCGGCTTGGCCGCCGTGGAATACGAACGGCGGCAAACCGCCAGCGAGCGCGACCGGAAGGATCAGGCCCTGCAAGCGGAAACTAAGGCCCGCACGCTTGCCATGAATGCCTTGCGGAACCTCACCGACGACGTCGTTGAAAGACAGATGGCGAGTAAGCTGCAACTGACGGACGAGGATCGCCGGTTCTTGCGCGGCATCCAGCGGCAGTACGAGGAGTTTGCCGCGCTCCCTGGCGACGATGCTGAGCAGCGTGCGATCCGCGCGGAAGGACACTATCGGGTTGCTTTGGTAGGCCAGGGCCTGGGAGACGAGAAGGTCGCGGAGGGTGGTTACCGCGAAGCTCAAGGATTGTATGAGCAACTTTCCGCCGACTTTCCCACGCGGCCCGAGTTTCGGCGAGCGCTGGCCAGGAACCATGGCAACCTAGGCAATGTGCTCTGCACCACGGGCCGCCATGGGGAAGCGGAGACGGCGTACGCCGAAGCGCTCGCCATCCAGAAGCAACTAGCAGCGGAATTCCCCGCCCGGCCTGAGCTCCGCCGGGAGCTGGCCGGATGCTACTACAACCTGGGCGTCCTGCTTTACAACACGGGCCGGCTGAAGGAAGCGGAGACGGCTTACACCGAAGCGCTCGCCATCCGGAAGCAACTGCTGGCGGACTTCCTCACGCGGCCCGAGTTTCGCCAGGAGCTGGCCCGAAGCCACAACAGCCTAGGCGCGCTGCTCCGCGCCACGGGCCGGCTGAAGGAAGCAGAGTCAGCCTTCGCCGACGCGCTCGCCATCCAAAAGCAACTGGCCGCCGACTTCCCCACGCGGCCCGAATTTCGCCAGGAGCTCGCCACAGGTCACAACAACCTTGGCGCCGCGATTCGCGCCACGGGCCGGCCGAAGGAAGCAGAGACGGCCTTCGCCGACGCGCTCGCCATCCAGAAGCAACTGGCCGCCGACTTCCCCACGCGGCCCCAATTTCGCCAGGAACTGGCCCGAAGCCACAATAACCTGGGCATTCTGCTCAGCACCACGGGCCGGCTTAAGGACGCGGAGACGGCCTTCGCCGACGCGCTCGCCATCCAGAAGCAGCTGGCCAACGACTTCCCACTCCGGCCCGAGTTTCGCCAGGAGTTGGCGGGTAGCCACAACAACCTGGGCAACTTGCTCAGCGACACGGGCCGGCTGAAGGCGGCGGAGACGGCCTATACCGACGCCGTGGCCATCCAGAAGCAAATGGCCGCCGACTTCCCGAGCCGTCCCGACTTCCGCCAGGACCTGGCCAGAAGCCACAACAACCTGGGCGACTTGCTCAGCGACACGGGCCGGCTGAATGAAGCGGAGACGGCTTACGCCGACGCCCTGGCCATCCGGAAACAACTAGCCGCTGACTTCCCCAGGGTGCTGGACTATCAGACCGACTTGGCTGGCACGCTTGTCAACGGGGCGATCCTGGCAAACCGTCGGCGCGACTTCGCCGCAGCGCGGCGAATGCTCGAAGAGGCGTTGCCGCACCACCAGGCTGCACTTGGAGCTTCGCCCGGGAATCCGACCTATCGGAAATTCTATCGGACTAACCTTCTTGTTCTCATTCAAAGCTGCGCCGGCGGCAACGCCCAGGCCGCAGCGGTGCAGGCGGCGGAGAAGCTGCGCGACCTCGGCTGGGACCCCGCCGGCAACGCTTACGATGCCACGTGCGGTCTGGCGCTCTGCATCCACATCGTCGAGAAAGACGACAAGGCGAGCGACGAAGAGCGCGCCAAGCGCGTGCAGTTCTACGGCGATCAGTCGGTGACTATGCTCCGTACCGCCGTCGCCAAGGGCTACAAAAACGCCGCCCACATGAAGCGGGACAAGGACCTCGACGCCCTCCGCGATCGCGACGATTTCAAGAAGCTGCTGGCGGAATTGGAGGCGAAGGCCAAGGAGGCGTCGAACAAGTGACTCATGCAGGTATAATGGGTTTCGGACATCGGCCGTGGAGCCTTTTGGAGGAAATGTCATGCCCGTTCACGATTGGACCCGCGTGCCTTCGGGGTTATTTCACGATTTCCACCAAACCTGGACGATCCAGATCAAGATCGCGTTAAACGCCGGTATCCTGCCTAGGGGCCTCTCCGCACTGGTGGAACAGCGGAGCGGCCCACGGGAGGCCGATGTCTTGGCCATTGAGGCCCGAGCCAGCTCACGCCGTCCGCGAACGGACAACGCCGGTGGGCTATTGACTCAGGAACGACCGGCCACGAAAATTGTCTACCGCACGACCAAAGAGATCTACGCGGCACGGGCCAATCGCATCGTCATCAAACACCATCTTGGCAGAATAGTCGCGGTGATCGAAATCTTGTCCCCCGGAAACAAGGACAGCCGGGGGGCCGTGCGCGCTTTTGTGGAAAAGACCATCGACTTTCTGCGGGCGGGCATCCATGTGTTGCTCGTCGATCTATTCCCGCCGACGCCGCGGGATCCGGTTGGCATGCACAAACTTATCTGGGACGAGATTAGCGATGACCCGTTCGCGTTTCCCGCGGGCAAGGACCGTATCCTGGCGTCCTACGAAGCCGGCGACGAAAAAGCCGCCTACCTGGAGCTGATCGCCGTCGGCGATGAGTTACCGAACATGCCGCTGTTCGTGGCCGAGGGAATGCACGTCAAAGTACCGTTGGAATCGACGTACAGAGCGGCGTGGGGTGCATGTCCCGAGGCGCTGCGGGAGGCAGTCGAGACGGGCGTATTGCCGGAACCGGAACCGGACGAGTCTTGAGAAGGGGCAGCAAACTCACTTCTGTGCCGCTAAGGGTTCAGGCACGCTGCAAAAGCCATCGTCAAGCAAGATCCGAAGACTCCGGTCGCTGACGCGACCCGGCTCGCCAACGAAGAGGCCGACCGGGCAATGGCCTGGCTCACGAAAGCCGCCGCCGCCGGATACAAGGACGCGGCCAACATGAAGAAAGACAAAGACCTCGACCCGCTCCGCGGCCGCGACGACTTCAAGAAGCTGTTGGCGGAGTTGGAACCGAAGGCGACGAAACCCGAGTCTATGAAGTGAGTTTTGCGGTAAAATGGCGGGCAGTCGAATTTTCTCGAAGATCGCGCGGGAGGTGAACCCCGATGAATGAATGGCAGGAGCGCATTGTGGCGAATCCGAACGTCTGCCACGGTAAGCCTTGCATCCGTGGGACCCGGATCATGGTTTCGGTCGTCCTCGACAACTTGGCCGATGGGTTGTCGCCGGAAGAAATCGTCCGGGACTATCCGCCGTTGGTCTTGGACGACGTGCGCGCGGCGCTGGCGTATGCGGCGGAGCTGGCTGGTGAGGAAGAACTGGTGCCGTTGCGATGAGCGCCTTTCTGGTAAAGCTGGATGAGAATCTGGCGCAGCCGCACACGGATTTCTTGCGGCAGTCGGGCTACGACGCCGATCGCGTGACAGACGAAGGACTCAGCGGCGCGGACGACGCCGTCGTTTGGCAGCGAGCTTGCGCCGAGGGGCGATTCTTCGTCACCTTGGATTTGGATTTCGCGGATGTGCGACGGTTTCCGCCCGGTACTCATCCGGGGATTCTTCTCCTCCGACCGAAAAGCCGCAGTCGCGACGCGGCGCTGGCGATTCTTGAAAGGGTCGTGCGCAATCAGCCCTTGCAATACTTGAGCGGCTGTTTTGTCGTGGCGGACGCGAAACGCACACGCATTCGTCGGCCGCCACTACCCTGAGAAAAGCAAAACCCACCTGCTGCCGGCGGCTGGGCTATGGCCGAATAATGGGAGCCGTGGAAGCGCGCCGGCGCCATTGGCGTGTAGAGCGCCGCCGTAATGAAGCAAGGTCCGAAGACTCCGGGCGCTAACGCGACCCGGTTCGCCAACGAAGAAGCCGACCGGGCGATGGCCTGGCTGAAGAAAGCCGTCGCCGCCGGCTACAACAACGTCGCCCGCATCAAGCAGGACAAGGACCTCGCCGCCCGCCGCGACCGCGACGATTTCAAGAAGCTGCTGGCGGAGCTGGAGCCGAAGGAAAAACAAAGCGAGCCCGCGAATCGCCTTCGCGGGCTCGCTTTGTTTTGGCAAAACTTGGCGAAGCCTACTTTTCGATCTCGAACTTCACCGTGTTGCTCTCGAGCGTGCCGTCCCAGCCTTGCGTTTGGCGTTCTTCGTAGACGAAGCGCACCGTATACGTGCCGGGCTGCGTGAGCTTGAAGAGCTGCGTCAAATAAATGTCCGGGCCGTTCGACTCTTCTTTGTCGGGGCCGAGCGGCTGGAGTTCGGAAGGGTCGTGCGGCGCGCGCGGCGCGAACTGTTTGTCGTTCCGTTCGCCGCGCGGCAGGAACGGGACATCCTGGTCGGCGGCGTCGTGGACGATGACGCGATGGTTGCGCCAGAAGCCGGAGTGCCAGATGCCGATCGGCGCCGTGCTTGTGTTCCGCGTGCGGTATTTGACGACGATCGGTTGGCCGACCCGGAATACCCTGCCGTCCAGCGTGATGCCGGCGGCGAGACCCTTGGTTTCGGGGCCCCAATCCGAGCCGAGGTTGTGGATCGGACCTGGGTTGATGTTTGCAGCCGGATTCATGTCACGGCCGTTTTCGTCATTGCCTTTGTTCGGACCCGTTTCCGCAATTTTGTCCGTGTCGGCGGCGGCCCATTTCTGTAGGCGATGCGCGCCAAGCCCGCCCACGCTGATCAGCAGCGCGGCGGCGACGGCCCAGCCGATCAGCCGACGGCGCTTCGTTCGACGGGGAAAGGGGAGCACCATTGGGGCGAGCGTCACGCCGGCGACGGGCCGCTTGAAGCGGATGTCGGGAAAGGAAAGCTTCGACGCCCGTGCCAGGAGACCCTGCTGACGCCGGGCGGTGGCCAGCACCGTCGGGCAATTCATGCACGCGGTCAAATGACGCTGGAGCGACGTGCGCTCGCCCTCTTCGAGCAAGTCGTAGACGTAATCGAGCATCTGATTTTGGTATTGTTCACAGCTTTCCATAACAAACTCTCCCGCACACACGTCGGCGGGGCCCCCGCGGCGACAGAACCGCGTGATGGTCGATCCCTCGTCTAGGGCCCTGCCCTCCTCAGGCGTTCCGCACTTGGCTGTTCCTCAATTCGAAGTCTCTGGTCCCGTGCTGCGCGCGTTTGGCAATGTGGTCCACTCGCTCCGCGAGTGGGATGCCACTCGCTCTGCGAGTGGACCACATTCCGGACGGGCCGGCTGACGCCGGCCGCGCGCGGGTCCTCATGTCAAAACCTTGCGCAACTTCTGGAGGGCACTACGCATTTGCGTCTTCACCGTGCCCACCGGGCGGCCGTGCAGCGCCGCGATCTCTTCATAGGTTAGATCGCCGTTCTGCCGAAGGAGGAAAACTTCCTTTTCTTCCGGCCGCAGGTGCAGGAGCGCCTCGCGGAGGCGCAACATCACTTCTTGGTCTTCCAGCGTTTCCGCCGGAGAGGCCCCGTTGCCCATCAACGTCATTTCATTACCCAGAAGCGGTTTGACGCGGCGGCGCCAGGCACTCCGCTGCAAATCCTTCGCGGCGTTCAACCCAACGCGGAATATCCAGGCCCGAATGTTTTGGACCTCGGCGAGCGAATCTTGGGTCCGCCAGCACCGCAAAAAGGCTTCCTGTGCGACATCGTGGGCATCGTCGTGATTGCCCAGCAGGAACCAAAGGGTGCTGACGAGCTCATCCCGCAATTCGTTGAAAGCGCGCAGAAGCTGGTCACCGGAGTCCACCGCTTCTGTCGCCTCCTTCGCCGGCTTAGCCTTCGCTATCGGGCCGGGCTTGCTCATTGCCGTCACCATATAGACGAGATAACCCCTGCCACGGATTGTGGCAAAAACTAGCTGTCGATCCAGGAAAAAAAGCGGCATGGCGGGCGACTGGGCGGCTCTCTCTATTCCTCTTGGACGTGGGAACCCGCCGTAACGTACGACAAGAGCGGAAAAATCAGCCTAACTTTTTGTCGGTCACGTTGCCACATTTGGAAGGAAGTGAACAGAATTAGCGTAGCAAGGGGAACGCGCGAGGGACAAGGGCAAGACGGTGAGTGGTGAGCGGTCAGGCGTCGGTGGAAGGTGCGTCACGCTTTCAGCGCGGCCTGAAGGCGGTCAAGGGCTTCTCCCCAAAACACTTTCATTTTCTCCACTCCCTTGGCGCCCGCGAGTTTGTTGTGTTGGAGGGAAACCTGGCTCTTCTCGTCGCCCTTGGCGTAGAAATTGACTTCCACACTCTGCTTGCCGTCCTCCCAGGTGATGCGCATCGACTTGTCTTTGGTCGCTTTGCGAACAGTCAATTTGACGCCCCCGAGCCAGCGTGCGCGTTGTTTGGCGTCGCTCCAGGCTTTGAACAATCGGGACAGCGGCACGGCGAGGGTCTTGCTGCGGCTCACGCGGAAATCGCCGTCGCAGCCCTGGTTCTGCACGCGCAAGCCGCGTTCTTGCTCATAACCGACGGCGACCATTTGGCTCCACCAGCCGGGGCAGCCGAGCTTGTCGTAGAGGTGGGTGGCGATGGCGGTATGGTTCCATTGATTCGCGCCCGCTTCGTCGAGCACGGCGAACCATTCATCCCAGCCCTTGCCGGTCTTGGCCCGAACGGCCTCGCTGCTCAGACGATTGGCCTTTTTTGTGGTTGTGGCGGCTTTCGGCATCATAGGCTCCTCGTAGGGTCGCAATCGTGGTCCTCTCCGGCGTCGGATCGCTCTCCACGGCGAACGGCCTTCTTCACTGGTTCGGTACAAGCAGTGACACGAGGCACAAGCGACCGATCTTCTGGACAATTCGGATGCGGGCGATTGACATGAATAACATTGCGGCCGCCTTCGTGCAAGCGCCGAGGGCATGACCTACATTTGTTTCGTTCCAACGCACGAGGCAAGCACGTTGAGCGAGGCGACAGAAGCAACTCGGGTTCGCTGGGGACGATGGCACGCCGTCGTCGTTTTCGCTGCGCTGGCGCTGGTCGTCGTCATTCCGCTTTTCTCGGCAAACTTCCGCACGCTCGACAATCCGGACGGTCCGCCGTACGCCGGCGACTTTCTGCAAGAGTACGTCGGTGGCTGGGTTTTGCTGCACGGCGACCGCGACCGCGTCTACGACCTCGCCTACGCCCAGGAATTGCAACACGACCCCGCCGTGATGGGCATGCGCTTCGACGAGCGCGAGTTCCTGCCGATCATCTACCCGCCCTTCTACTACTGGTTGGCGACGCCGTTGACGCTGCTGCCGTTCAACGTCGCCGCGCTTGTGTGGTTGGCGTTGATGACGGCCTGCCTCGCCGCCACGGCTCTTCTGCTTCAGCGCGCCTATCCGCAACATCAGAGATTGATCGCCGGCCTCGTGGTCGCCGCCCTGCTCTTCACGCCGCTTCTTGAAAACCTGGCCAGCAGTCAGAAGGCGACCGTCAGTCTGCTGATTTTGACCGGCACGTTCTTGCTCCTCGACCGCCGCCGGCACTTTGCCGCTGGACTGCTCTTCGGCCTGCTCGCATTCAAGCCGCAGCTCACGCTGGTGATCGGTTTGGCGATGTTGTGCAAAGGACAATGGCGGTTCGTGCTCGGCGGGCTGGCCACGGGAGTTGTTTTGGTCGGTCTCTCGTTACTCGTCAGTCCCGAGGCGTGTCGCCAGTATTTGCAGATCAGCAAGACGATGGCGGAGTACATCAATACGCCCGGCTTTGCGCACGAAAAGCTGCACTGCTGGTACGGCTTCTTTCGGTTGCTGCTCGACGGGCAACCCCTGATCGTCATCCAAGCCGCGACGTTGCTCGCCGCTTCCGTGACCATCGCGGCCCTGTTTCGTCTGCTCGCGGGTCCCCTGCCCTTCGGCCAACCGGGGTTCGCGGTGCAGTATGCGGGCCTGGTCGTCGCCACCGTGCTTCTGAGTCCGCACCTGCTGACGTACGATTTGACGTTGCTGTTGTTGCCGCTGTTCTTGGTGACACGGCTCTTGCTCGAACGCGCGGCGCTGTTGGTCGAAACCCGGGGCACCGTGGCTTGGATGTTGCTGCTCGCCTTCGCCGTACCGAGCTTATCGACCGTGGTCGCGAAGCAAACTCATTTTCAGGCCAGCGTTCTCGTGCTCTTCCTGCTGTTGTGGACGCTGGGGAGGCTGGCGCGGAATCCGCGGCGTGCGGTAGATAATGTGAGAACCATGCCGGCCGATTCGACTTCCGCCCCCATCGCGATTTGACCGACGCTCAACGGGCCTTCGCGGGCAGCAATTGCTTCACGACCTTTTCCACATCGTCATACGTGAACGACTTTTCGGAGTCGCTAGTGTCGAACTTGGCGGCCCGCTTGCCGTCGCGGTCGAAGACAAACACGGCAGGCGGCGCCGCGATGCTCCATTTCTCGGCCCACACCGAGGCTTCTTCATTGAGAAGGTAATTGGCGAAAGTCGCCTTTTGTTTCTTGAGAAACGCCAACGCCGCTTCCTTGCGTGACAGCTCGTCCACCGTCACCGACATGCAGACCAGGCCGTCTCTCGCGTAGTGCTCGTGCATCTGAACCAGATGCGGAAATTCCTTTTTGCACGGCAGTCAGTATTCGGCCCAAACATCCACGACGATGACCTTGCCGCGCTTGGCTTTCACGGCGGCGATAAGGTCGGCGTACTTGACGACTTGGAGGGCGATTTCATCGGATCGGGCCGCGGGGGACGGAGGCGGCTCCGTCGCGGCTCCCTCCGCAAACGCCCACGCAGCGAGCCCTGAAAACAGCACGACGTACCACGCGCGTCGCAATCGGTAAGCGATTTTGAACACGGTCTTCCTCAAGAAAGGCGTTCTCTCCGCCCACGATTATCGAATGTCCGGCGTGGAAGTGTCAAGCCGTGGTCCCGGCCGAACGTGGTCGGCTCGAAACCGCGGGCCGACGGGATGCATCGACGGTTCACCGCCGGCTTAAGGACGCGGACCGTTCCGCCCCAGCTGAGCGCGCAGTCGCTCCACCTCCGCTTGCAGCTTATGTACGCGCTCCTGCGCGAGTTCGGCTTGCGTGCGCGACTGCTCCGCTTGCTCCGAGCGAGTCGGAACAGGCCGCCCTGTTCGGAGGTCAATCAACCGCAACATCGTCCCCTCGGTCACAAGTCGCAAACCCAATTCGGCGCTGATCAGCCCGCCGTCGGCGTCGGCTTCCATCGGCACGGACTGGCCGTCCTCGGAACGGAAGCCTTGGACAACAGGATGCAGATAGCACCCTTCTGGATCGAAGATGAAATACTCGGGAATCCGCAGCTGGGCATAGAGTTCTCGCTTTTCGCCGATGTCCTTGCGCCACGTCCGCCGTGACGCAATTTCAAACAGAACGCGCGGCAGCGTCTTCTCTTCCCAAACGCGAAATGCGCGCCGCATATGCTTGCCGACGCCCGTCGCGACGAGCACGTCGGGATCCCGTCGCTTTTTGGCGTCTCCCTCCTGGAAGTACATAATGAGGTTGGACGCCACGTACACGTCGTCGCGGTTGGCGAAGAAGTCTTGCAGTGCTTCTTTGAGCCAAACCATCGCGACGTTGTGAAAGTCGGTTTCGCCCATGAAACGGCCGTCCGAATCGGGGTAGCGCGGGTCAATGGTCGTCCCCGGCAGCGGGGGCGTAACGATGGAGCTCATCACAGCTATCCTCTTCCACATAGGCGATACGGGCATTCTAACCCGGCGCTCAGTTTGACGAAACCACGAGCCACCAAAACGATTCGAGTCGCCGGAGCCCCGATTCCTGGCCCCTGGTTCCTGATTCCCGGCCGCCGAGTTGACTTCCGCCGCACAATAGAGGAAACGAGCCCCGCGCTTCGCCCGCGTATCCGGAGAAACTCCGATGTTGCAAGTGCCGTATACCTTCATCAGCGACGATGCCGCTTTCCCCGCCGCGCCAACGCCGCCGCCGTTCCCTTCGGAGGAGGAAGCTCTTGACGCCTATTCGCGACTTGTCGTGCAGGTCGCCGACACAGTGCTGCCGACCGTCGTTCACCTGCGGGCCGGCGCCGGCCGGCGCCAAGGGTCCGGCTCCGGCGTCGTGTTTACGCCCGACGGCTTTCTCCTGACCAACTATCACGTCGTCCGCAATTCGTCCGAGGTGCGCGTCAACCTGACCGACGGCCGCGAGATCGCCGGCCGCGTTGTCGGCGCCGATCCGTGGACCGATCTGGCGGTTGTGCAGGCCGACGGCGGCAAACTGCCGTTCGCCGCGCTCGGCGACTCGGGGAAGCTGCGCGTCGGCCAGCTCGTGGTCGCGATCGGCAGTCCGTATGGTTTCGAATCCACCGTCACCGCCGGCGTCGTCAGCGCGCTGGGCCGAACGCTGCGCAGCATCACCGGCCACATGGTGGATAACGTAATCCAGACCGACGCGGCGCTCAATCCCGGCAACAGCGGCGGACCGCTCGTCAATGGCAAGGGCCACGTGATCGGCATCAACACCGCCATCATCGCGCCCGCTCAGGGCATCTGCTTCGCCATCCCGATCGACATCGCCAAGCACATCCTGCCGCAGCTCATGCAGTTCGGCCGCGTGGTCCGCGGCTATCTGGGCGTCCACGGCCGCAACGTACCCTTGGCGACGCACCTGACCCGGCAATTCAATCTGTTGCAGACGAGCGCGGTCGAAATCATCACCGTGGAAGACAACACGCCGGCCGACCAGGCAGGGATTCAGGAAGGCGACCTGATCGTCTCGCTCGGCGACCAGCCGGTACGGAGCATCGACGACCTGCACAAGCTGCTCTCCACGCTGCCGGTCGGCGTACCGGCGTCGGTCGTGCTGTTGCGCGACGGGCGGCGGTTGCAGAGGTTTGTCGTGCCGGGGGAGTACCCAAGCCGGGAGGGGGTGAGCGGGTGATCCTGTTTTGCCACAGACGCGCGCCTCGGTTAAGCTGGTCCGAGCCTTGAAAGGAGCCAGCTATGAGTCCTTTGCCGGTGGCGTTGAGTCTGACCGTTTGCGAGAAGGTCATTGTGGAGGAACGAACTCGCAACATCACCCTGGTGAGCACGTTTACCAAACTCGTGGTTGATCATTTTCCAACCCCGCCGCAGCGGTTTTCGGCTTTTGCCGTTCTCACCGATGTCTCAGGGCGTGGTACAATCGGGCTCGCCGTGACCAGTTTGGAGACGAACGTCGAGATATACTCGCGTAGACTGTCTGTTAATTTCCAGGATCGCCTGGCAGAAGTGCCGATTCTGTTTCGCGTATTAGAATGCGCGTTCCCGAAACCGGGCCGCTATCAAGTTAGTCTTTCGCTTGACGGAGAATGGCTAGCCCACCGATCGCTCGTTCTTGCAGAAAAGGAGGCATGACGATGTCGGACCCTTCACCAAATGAAAGTAATTCGCATACCTGCACGGAGAGCACTTTGGTCGTCTGCGAAGGGCCGAGCGAAACGCCACCTCGCCCGCGGCCGGAAAATAGCCCGCGGTATTTCCCCGGCCGGACGGAGCCACCGGGTTACTCGTCCAATGCGCCGGCGTCGGACGATCACTCCTCGCGCAAGGCCGGATAGAGATCTTTGAATCCGCGAGTTTCTATCGTCGCGGGCCAAGCCGTCGCCGTAGGATGCCGCGTCATCTCACCACAGACTGGCCGGACGACGTCCCAATCCAAAGACGCATCCGCCGGGTGCCAAAGACTGACCCGCCGACGCGCCCGCTCCGCCAGCACCGCGACCTTTTCCGGACTGCCCGGCAATGCGCGGGTGGGCTCGATCGGCAGGTACGCGTAGCCGCGAAAGTCTTCGCCCCCGCGTACCGCGAATCGGTTGATGCGCGGATATCGTTTGCGGATACCCGGCGTGTAGTAACAGCCCCAGCACAGGCCGCGCGGCCGACTGCGCGGCCGGCGTTGGCAATGCGCGCACAGCATGATTTTCCCCCCGCCATGCGGATTGAATGACGCTGGTCGTAGGTCTTACGCCGCGCCGTTGTCGTCGCGGCCCGCCCGGGATTCGTCGGCGTGCTGGTACAAACGCTGGGCCAAGGTGCGGCTCACTTCGACCAGCAGTTGCCGGCGCATTGGGTCGCGCGGCGTTTCGTCGAACCAATTCACGAAATAGCGGCAGCCGGACGACTCGCCGATGCAGCCGGTAATGCTTCCAGCCCCCGTGTTGTCAGCAGCGGCGCCAGCCCGCCGCGCCAAACCTTGCGCCAGCTTTCCATTGCCTTCTCCCTGTCCTGGGCGTCAATCTTCGCGATGCGAAACGCGTTCACCCTCATGCAATTATGATACAAACGTTCAGATAACTTGTCAACTGTTTATATGTTATTTATTACACTTATAGCACGCAGAACCACCCTCAACGGTGCCGGAGACACCTTTAAGAGCGCTAAAGAGATCATAAATGGCGTGCTGTCGGTCTGAATGTGGGCCGTGACTTGGTTGATAGCGGCACCGTGGGCTGTGCCGCTGGGAATTGGCAGGCTAACGAGCGAGATTGAGCAATCGCAGCGGCGGAATTACGGCTCGTTCGTGGAAATGACGAACATCGACTTCCGAAATGGGCCGATTTCAACCTGCTGGGGGGTTGTGAATGTTATTCATTTTCGGAATTTGGCAACACCTTTTCACTCGCCGTGTTGCAGCCAACCTTGATGGACCCTGCCCGCCCGGATGATGTAGAACTGCACCGGTTTGGGGTTTGTCGCTTCGGGGCTATTCAGCACGAACATGACGTTTTCCAGGGTCAGCGTTTCCCAACGATCCAGGCCGACGAGGATGTCGCCACGCTGCAGCCCCGCTTTCGCCGCGGGGCTATCGGAACGGACCTCCGCGATCGATAAGCCGCCGTGGAGTTGCCCGTGGGCCCGCGACACCAGCTCGTTGCTCACGGCTTGCAGCCGCAAACCGAGGCGACGCCAGACGGTTTCGACCACGATGGAGGTCGGCTTCTCCACACTCTGCAACACCAGGTCCAAGCGCTGCTCGGCCCCGTTGCGGCGGACGACAACGGGCACGTGTTCGCCGGACGTATGGCCAAGGAACGCCCGTTCCAGCTCAAGCGTGCAGGTAATCGGCAGGTCGCCGATGCGGCAAATCTGGTCGCCGCGCTGTAACTCCGCCTTCGCGGCCGGGCTTTCCGGTTCGATCCGGTCCACGATCAACGACCGTCGCGGCCTGAGACAGAGCGCCGCCGAGTTTGCCGCGGTCTGTGCTTCGCCCTTGACGGCGTCCTTGTCTGCTTGTTTCCCCGTGTCCTTGTCTTCCTCCGCCACGACATCGCGGGCCACGACGCCGTGCCAGGTCGTTGCGAGCTTGCGAATGCTAATCAGATCGGCGGTCACGCGGATCATCGTATCCACCGGGATGGCGAAGCCGATGCCTTGGGCGCCAGCTCGGATTGCCACGTTGACGCCGATCAACTCGCCATTGATGTTCAACAGCGGCCCGCCCGAGTTACCGGGATTGATGCTGGCGTCGGTCTGGATCAGCGACTTGTACGCCATGTCCTTGTTGAGCGTCACGTCGCGCTTGATGGCGCTGACGACGCCCACGGTGACGCTGTGTTCGTACCCGTAGGCGTTGCCGATGGCGATGACGGTCTCGCCGACCATCAGGTCGTTCGCCGTGCCAAGCGGAATGACAGGCAGCGGCTTGCTGGTCTCGATTTTGATGAGGGCGAGGTCATTCTCCGGGTCGCGGGCCACCGTGTGGGCGGCGACCGTCGTGCCGTCGCAGAGGCGGACGCGGAGGGCGCCGACGTCCTCGACGACATGATGATTCGTCACAATATAGCCACGCGGGTCGATGATGATGCCCGTTCCCATGCCGTTGATTCGGTTCTGCGATTGTGACGTGGCGAAGAATTCTTCCGCCGACTTCGCCGCCGCCATTCGTTCGCTATGGATGTTGACCACCGCGGCCTTCACACGCTCGACCACGTCCACGACCGGGGTCCGGCGCGGGTTGGCGGCCTGTACGGCGGGTATGGCAGTGAGAACAATAGCGAGGACGACCGCTGATCGAAGGGGAAGCCGGCACATGGAGGTCTCGCGGTGTGGCATGAACGGGCCGATGACCCGTGGATCGCTGCGTCGCTAGTCACATTCGGCAAGTGTGCGGAAGCGGCTGCAAGGGCGTTCGCTAAGTTCGCCAGCTTTACAGCCAGGGAACGAACGGTCACGCCTAGGGAATCTGGCGTGCAACCTGGAAGATGCAATCGGACGGGGAAAACATTGCGGGTTGTACGGATGTTGCAAGCGCGCCATGCGATGCCTAAAACGGTGGGAACGAATCACTCAAAGCCAATGAGCCATGGGGCCTTGATCCTGCGGAGGAGCGCGATGTCAAAAACCAGGAAGGAACAGCTCGAAGCGCTGCTCGCCGATGATCCGAATGACCTGTTCCTGCAGTACGGCGTGGCGATGGAATACCTCAGCCTGGGTGATCCGGCGACGGCGGTGCAGCACTTTCGCGCTCTGCTCGCCGTCACCCCAGAGTATGTGCCGGCGTACATGCAAGGCGGCCAAGCTCTTGCGCGCCTCGGCCGCTCGGACGAGGCGAAGACGCTCTTCCGCGCCGGCATCGCGGCCGCTCAGAAGAAAGGCGACACGCACGCCGCACAGGAGATGGAAGGAATGCTCGACGGACTCGATTAATGTCCTGCCGTGGCGCTTTTTCCTGCCGCGTAGTTTCCGGCGGATATAATGGAGTGAACCAACTTCTGAAACCGCACCTGGGGCCCGCGCCGTGAAGAAAATCGCCATCATCCCGACGCTTCTCACGCTCGGCAACGCCGTCTGCGGTTTCGCCGCGGTGGTCTACGCGGCCAAAATCGACGGCACGGCCGCCACAACGAACTACTTCGCGTTCAGCGCCTGGCTCATCTTTGCCGCGATGATTTTTGACGCGCTCGACGGCTACGCGGCCCGGCTGTCCAAAACCGCAAGCGATTTCGGCGGCCAGCTCGACAGTCTGTGCGATGCCATCAGCTTCGGCGCCGCGCCGGCATTCGTGTTGCTGAAGCTGGGCCAGGACTGGCAGAACGCCGTGGTGCGCGAAGCAATCGCCGTCATCGCCGCCTTGTACATGGTCTGTGCCGTGCTTCGCTTGGCCCGCTTCAACATCCAGAATTCGCCCGACCCCTTGAGCCACAAACGATTCAAAGGTCTGCCTTCCCCCGGCGCGGCAGGTTGCGTGGCGTCCTTGGCGCTCTTGCGCAGCGACTGGGCGTGCGAATGGACGGGGCTCGACCCGGTGTTTGTCAACGACGTCGTTCACTTCGTAGCGCCACTCGGCACGCTGGTGGTCGCTTTGCTGATGGTGTCGCGCGTTGGCTACCCACATGCAACGAAACAAGTGCTTCGCGGCCGACGGCACTTCAGTCAGGTCGTGCAATTGGTGTTGGCCGTGTTTCTGCTCGTGCTCCTCCGCGAGTTGTCACTCGTCGTCTTGTTTTGGGGTTACGCGCTGTACTTCCCGGCGCGCTACCTCGTGCTCCAGGCGCTCCGCGATCACACCCAGCCGGCGCCTACGCCGCAGCTCGACGATCGGCCGCATTAACCTGTCTCCTTGAATGTTCACCGGCATCATCGAAATCATGGGCACGGTTCGGCGCGTCGCCGACGAGGGGGCGGGACGTGACCTCACCGTCGCGGTTCCACAATTCGCCGCCGCATTGACTCTCGGCGAGAGCGTCGCCGTCAACGGCGCGTGCCTCACCGTGGTCGCGCATGATTCGGAAACGTGCCGCTTTCAAGCGGGCCCGGAAACACTGTTACGAACCAACCTCGGCGCATTAGCGGTCGGCGACCGCGTCAATCTGGAACGCTCCCTGCGCGTGAGCGACCGGCTCGGCGGCCACCTCGTACAGGGTCACGTGGACGGCATGGGCCACGTCGCGGAGCGACAGCAGCAAGGTGAATGGGAGTTGTTCCGGTTCAAATGCCCGCCCGAAGTCGCCGCCCAGGTGGTGCCGAAAGGCTCCGTGGCGGTAGACGGCGTCAGCCTTACCGTCGTCGATGTAGGAGCGGACCGTTTCAGCGTCGCCCTTATTCCGCACACGCTGACGCACACGACGCTCGGCGACAAATCGATCGGGGCCGCCGTTAATTTGGAGACGGACCTTATCGGGAAATATGTGCTCAAATACCTTCAGCAATTGCGCCTTTCCCCATGACGAACCCCGTCCCACCGCCGCGGCAAACGCTGTCCTATCTGCGCAGCCTCCTCGCCGGGCGCGGCTTGAGGCCGAAGAACAAGCTCGGCCAGAGCTTCCTCATCGACCTGAATCTGCTCGACTTGATCGTGCGCGCCGCCGAGCTCGATCGAGAAGATCTGATCATCGAAGTCGGCACCGGCACCGGCGGGCTCACGGCGCGCCTCGCCGATCAAGCCGGCTCGGTGCTCAGCGTCGAGATTGATCCCGGTTTTCATGAGCTGGCCAACCGAGTGCTTCGGGACCGAACCAACGTGTTTTTGATGCGCGCCGACATCCTCCACGGCAAGAACGAGCTGAATGCCGAGGTGCTCGCGCGTCTGACGGAATTGCGCGCGTCGGCCACGCGTTTGAAGCTTGTTGCGAATTTTCCCTACGCCGTCGCGACGCCGGTCATCTCGAACTTCCTGCTGTCCGACTTCACGTTCGAGCGCATGGTCGTCATGGTGCAATGGGAAATCGCCGAGCGTTTCGCCGCCCGGCCGAGCACCAAGGATTACGGCGCCCTGTCGGTCCTTATACAAAGCCTCGCCGACGTGGAGATCGTGCGTCGTTTAACGCCCGCTTCGTTTTGGCCGCGGCCGCTGGTCGATTCGGCGATCGTTCTGATTCGGCCGAACGCCGCCAAGAGGGCCCACGTCGGCGATCCGCAACGCTTCCGCGTTTTCCTCCGCGACCTTTATGTGCATCGGCGGAAGAATCTGCGTGTTGCATTGTCGAATTCGCCAAGCGGCCGCCGGCCCAAAGAGGAAGTGGATAAGCAGCTCACCGAGCTAGGAATTGACGGGACGCTGCGGGCGGAGGCGCTTGATTTAGAACAACATTTGCGGCTCAGCCGTATATTCGGGCAGGCGGGAATAAAGCAGGATCCCGCTGCATCATAGAACTTGGGCGCACAGCCGAACATTTGCATTCAAACGGACGCCACTTTCTCACCCGTCGCGGGTACGCAGTTTTCTCTGAAAGGCGACCGTAACATGAAGCACGTGCCAATTCTTGTCGTAGCGGTTCTTTGGGTCGCGGGCTGCACGAATGCGAATATGCCGCATGACGCGGACCAAGTAGCCTCCCCGAAGCGTGCAGATATGCAGGTGGCACAGGGCCGCGTTGAGCAAGCGAACCCAGCGGCGAAGGATCCGGCCGACGCCCCACGTCCGCCAGCCGATCCGCTCCCGCGGAAAATCATTCATACTGCTGATGTGAGCCTTGTCGTCAGCGATTTTGAAGTAGCCGCCAATCGGCTCATGCAGCTCGTTGCTGCGGCGCACGGCTTCGTTGCGAAGTCGGATATCACGGGGTCCGCAGGTGCGCCGCGAAGCGGCCGGTGGCGCATTCGTCTGCCGGTGGCTCAGTACCAAGATTTCCTCACTTCTATCGTCGATCTCGGCGTTCTCCAGAAGAACACCACCGACTCGCAAGACGTTACGGAGGAGTACTATGACGTGGAGGCGCGCATTAAGAACAAGCGCGTCGAGGAAGATCGGTTGCTCAAACACCTTGAGAAATCAACCGGCAAGTTGGAAGAGATTCTCCAGGTGGAGAAAGAACTTAGCCGCGTTCGCGGCGAGATCGAACAGATGCAGGGCCGGATGCGCGTCTTGACGAATCTCAGCGAATTGACAACAGTAACGGTCACTTTGCAAGAGATCAAAGATTACGTGCCGCCGCAGGCGCCGACGTTTGGCGGACGGGCTTCCGAGACGTTTTCGAATTCCCTCGACGCGCTGGTCAGCCTGGGAAAAGGGCTCGCCTTATTCGCCGTCGGCATCACGCCGTGGCTGCCGGTGATTGCGATTCTTGTGATGCCGGCGTGGGTGGTGGTGCGGCGCAATTCCCGACGACGTGGGCGAATTCAAACCGCCTTGCCCGCCGATCCGCCGCCGGCATGAGGAGAAACCAATGGGCACTGAGGGTCTCGAACCCCCGACCCCCTCGGTGTAAGCGAGGTGCTCTAGCCGCTGAGCTAAGTGCCCGAAAAGGGAGCCCGAAACGCGAGCGCGGGAGCTACGACTCCCGCGCTTGCGCTTCGGGCTCCCAAAGAATGACAATCACATCGAAAACGAACTTCCGCAGCCGCAGGTGCTCTTCGCTTGCGGGTTTGTGATGCTGAACCCGCGGCGGTTGAGGTCGTCGTGGAAATCGACCACGGCGCCGTCGAGATACATCAGGCTGCGCTTGTCCACGACCACCGGAATGCCGTGAAACTCGAACGTTTCGTCGAGCTTTTCGTTGGTCACGGGGTCGAGGTCAAGCTTGTGCTGGAAGCCGCTGCAACCGCCGCCCACGACGCGCATGCGCAAGTAGACCTTCTCCGGCAGATTGCCCTCGGTTTTTTGCTCGCCGAGGATGCGCTTGACTTCGCCGGCGGCTTTTTCGGTGACGGTAATCGGCATGAGTCTCTCCCTTTTCTGTCAAAGGGCGGTTCTGCGAACCGCCGCTAAACACGATCAATTCTGCCACATCATTATAGCGGGGAAACGGCGCCTTCGTGGCGCGCTAATTCATAATCCGGGCTGATCGCTCGGAGACGTCGGACCGCCTGTACCACCTCGCGTACGGCGTAATCCACTTCTTCCGCCGTCGTGAAGCGGCCCAGGCCGAAGCGGATGCTGCTGTGGGCCAGGTCATCGCCGACGCCGAGGGCCTTCAATACATAGCTTGGCTCCACGTTCGCCGACGTGCAGGCGGAGCCGGAACTGACGGCGATATCCTTCAGACTCATCAACAGCGCTTCGCCCTGCACATAAGCGAAACTCAGGTTCACGTTGTTCGGCAACCGCTCGGTGGGGTGACCGTTTAACGTCACCGCGTCCAGTTGTTCCGTCAACTTCTCGCGGAGCCGCTGGCCCAGACCGCGGAGACGTTCGGCTTCGCGCGGCAATTCGGCCCGACACAATTCGCACGCCTTGCTGAAGCCCACGATCAAGGGCACCGGCAGTGTGCCGCTCCGCAATCCGCTCTCGTGTCCGCCGCCGTCGATCAGCGGTTCCAGCCGGACCCGCGGATTCTGGCGGCGAACATACAACGCACCGACCCCTTTCGGGCCGTACATCTTATGAGCGGAGAGGCTCAACAGGTCAATGCCCATCGCTTCGACGTCGAGCGGAATCTTGCCGGCGGCTTGGGCGGCATCGGTGTGAAACAGGACGCCGCGTTGCTTGCACAGCCGCCCGATGGCGTGGATCGGTTGCAGCGTACCAACCTCGTTGTTGGCAGCCATGACGCTGACGAGAATGGTCTTGTCCGTGAAGGCCGCGGCAACCTGCTCGGGAGTCACCTGACCGAATCGATCGACCGGTAGAAATGTAATGCGGAAGCCTTCCTGCTCCAGCCGCTTGCACGGGTCGAGCACCGCTTTGTGTTCGGTGACAACCGAGACAATGTGATCGCCCTGCCGCCGAACCATCGCGGCGGCGCCTTTGAGGGCGAGGTTGTTGCTCTCCGTCGCGCCGCTGGTGAAGATGATTTCGCGGGCACTCGCGTTGATGAGGCTTGCGATCCGCTCGCGCGCGGCATCCACGGCTTCTTTCGCGATCTGGCCGAAGACGTGATGCCGACTCGCCGCGTTGCCGTACTGTTCCGTGAAATAGGGCAGCATTGCTTCGACGACACGCGGGTCGGTCCGCGTCGTCGAGTGGTTGTCGAGATAGATCGGGAGTTTCACCATGATGCGCTTATTTTACGGTAAAACGCAGAGAAGCCGAAGGGTAATGCGAGGGAGGACTAACTTCCTCATTTCGCGCTTCGGGCTCCCTGCTTATTGCGAGGCGAGCAGTTTCTTAACCAGATCCATCGCATCTTTCTCGGTCGAGATTGTGCCGTCGAGCTGGGCCTCGCGGACCGTGTCCAGCAGCTTCTTATACAGCGGCCCGGGCTCGATGCCCATGCGCATCAAGTCGTGACCCGTGAGCAATACTCGTGGGTTCAAGTCCTGGTCGGACCATTCGCGCAGCAGCCCCTCGCAGTATTCCACATGATCCACGCCCCGACCGCTCGCCAGTGCATCGGCGCGGTGCAACTCGAGCAGCTCGCGGATACCGGGGTGAATGAACAGCGTTTTCAACGTGCTCGTGCGCATGTGCCGCGCGTCGGCGAGAATCTGGTGTTTCTCCACGAGCCACTCGACCCGCTCGCGCTCCTCGTTCGACAACTTCAATCGGCGGCCGATCAACTCGGTCATGCGGCGGCCGACATGCTCGTGACCGTAGAACGTGTACCGCTCGGGCGTCCGACCCACGACGCGCGGCTTGCCGACATCGTGGAGCAAGGCGGCGAACGCCAGGGGAAACGACGGCTGTGTGCCGAGCAAGTCGAGGACGCGCAGCGTGTGTTCCCACAGGTCGCCGGTCGGCGCCGCGGGCGGCCCTTGCGGCAGGCCCTTCATCGGCACGAGTTCCGGCAGCACCGCGCCAGCCAGGCCGACTTCCATGAATAACCTCAGGCCGCGCTCGCGGCGTCGATCGACGAGCAGTTTGCGCAGCTCGTCGGCAATCCGCTCGGCACTTACGATCGTGATCTGCTCGGCCATCGTGCGAACCGCGGCCTCGGTCGCCGGCTCAATGCTCAGCTCAAATCGCGTGGCGAAGCGAATCGCGCGCAGCAAGCGCAGCTTGTCCTCGGTGAAACGCGTTGCCGGGTCGCCGATCGCGCGCAGGACGCGATTCTGCAAATCCTCCCGGCCACCGACATAGTCAATCAGCGTGTCGGCGAGCGGGTCGAAGAACATGCCGTTGATCGTGAAATCGCGGCGTTTCGCATCCTCTTCCGCCGAGGAGAATTGGACGGCGTCCGGATGCCGGCCGTCGCTGTAGTGAACGTCCGTGCGAAATGTGGCGACTTGAACGTTGAGTGTTTCGTCGTGAACGCGCGGGCCCAGTACCTCGATGACGCCGAACGCGGCGCCGACGGCAACGGTGCGGCGGAAGAGTTTCTGTACTTGCTCCGGACGCGCGTCGGTCGCGACGTCATAGTCCTTCGGAAGATGTCCGAGCAGCTCATCGCGCACGCAACCGCCCGCCCACAAAGCCTGGAACCCAGCTTCGCGAAGACGGCGGACGACGTCGATGGCGAACTCGCGCTCATTCATGGCGGGCGCTCGGGCGACAGAAGCGCTAGAGAGGAGGGACGTCTTCCCTCGCCGGCGCCTCGGGCTCGCCAGGTTTTACCCAGATCAAAAGATGATTCCGGCCATAGTGGCGGTCTTCCCACTGTTCGCGATACGGCAACTTGGCGGATACCGCGGCGCCCTCGGATTGTATCACCAGCACGGAGCCGGGAGGCGCCTTCAACAGCAAATCGCCGACGAGCTGAAGGAAGACGTCGAGCCGGTGCTCGAAATCCTTGAAAGGTGGACTCACGAAGAGATTGACGGGTTCGGCGGGCGGCAGCCAATGCTCGGCCCAGCGGTAGGCGTCGGCGCGGACCACGGTCGCTGCGCCGGCCACGCCGAAGGCACGTACATGCTGATCGATGTCGCGCGCCAGGCGGTTGTCGCGTTCGATGAAGGTGACGCGCGCAGCACCGCGGCTCAGCGCCTCCAGCCCGATGACGCCGGTGCCGGCGAAGACATCGAAGAACGCCCGGCCGGGGATGGCATTCCCCAAAATGCTGAACAGCGCCTCGCGAACCATTTGCGGCGTCGGCCGAAGTTCGGGGTTGACGCTGCACGAGAGCTTCCGGCCGCGAAGCGAGCCGGCGACGATACGGAGTTGGGTGCGCATAGTGCGAGTGCCTAGAGGTTGTCCGCCGGGGCCAGCTGTGCTCCTTCTATTGTTCAGGGAAGGCGTGAAATGGCAATCGCCGCTCTCGGCTCTGCCGCGGCAGGACCGCATCGATCGGCTCAAGCGCACGAGAGGCCGCGGCCTGAATCAACACCGTGAACTGTCGCTCCGCGAACCTGCTCTCATAAATTAACGACCGTTAACCACCGCTAAATCGATTTTCTCCCGTTACGACCGATCATCGTAAGACACACAGCGACAGTGCGTTATGGCTGAGAATTGCGTCCTCGCGCCGAGACGATCCCAACTTAAGACATTTAAGTTCTTTATCCAGAACGAGTTGTGGCTCAGAGAGGCGGTTAATGGCGCCAGCTGCTGGACCCATTTCACAGCGGCGCACACCGCGTGGCGAACGATGATCAGCAGGCAGGAGTTGGGTTTTCATGGTGGGTGAGGCAAGTGTCAAGTGTACCTTGATGACACACACGGCGATGTATTCAAGTGTACACTCACCGTGCCAAGAAGACAAGTAGGAAGATAGCGACGGAACCTTACTTAGATGGCGCGGACACCGCGTTTGGTCCGAGCAAGACGAAGAGCCGAAGCTGTGCTTTGTTATAACTGGTCAGCGACATCACGTAAGCGAGCTGCGCGATTTGGCGTGCGCGCACGGTCTGCATCACGTCCTGAATCGTGGTGCCGCCGACGTTCTCCTTCAACCGCTGGCTGCCGAGGCGATACGCTTCGTGGGCGTGCCGGGCCTGTTCTTCCGACAGGGCGATTTGATCGCGGCCGCTCACAATCGCGTCCTGCGCCTCCTCCACGCCGGCGGCAAGCTTGGCGCGCACATCCTGATAGGTGAGGTTCGCCTGTTGCAACTTGCTCTCTGCCACCCGCAGCCGCTTCGACGCGCTGGCGAACCCGGTAAGGTCCCAGCGCGCCTGCACGCCAAGATCGAGACTATTGTCCCAGGCGAGCCGGCTGCCGGGCCCCGCGCCGAACGCGCCTTCCGCCAAATGGAATTCAAACTGGGGCACGTATTTTCCGGGCCCTTTCGACTTTTCGATGCCGCACTGGATGAGCCCGATGAGACCCTCCAGCTCGCGGATGCCAGGACCGTTGGTGAGTGCCTTGTTTACCAGATCGCAGCATGACCCGGACGCGTCCACGAGGTCGAGCGGGACAAGCTTTTCGTCAACCGGCGCCAACGTCGTGCAGGGCCCGAGGCCGAGCAAGTACGACAGCTTCGCCGACGCCGCGTTGCCGTCGTGGTGTAATTTGCGCATCAACTGCTGCAAGCCGCTCACCTCGGCGCGCAGCGCTTCGACTTGCAGGTTCGCGCCCGAGCCGGCGCCGGCTTGCGTTCCCGCCAACTTCTGCGCGCGGTCGAGCAGATCGCCCTCGTCTGCTACGAGCTGGCGGGCCAGCGCTTCGCCGGTGCGGGCAGCGAGCAGATCGATGTAGGTCGTCGCGGCTTGAAGTACGGTTTCGCTGGTGATCCGGCTCAATTCGCCTTGCTGTTGCCAGACTTGCCGCTGGGCGTTGATGCGCGCGAACGTCGCCGACTTGAGGTCGAAACGGGCGTCGATGTCGATGCCGGGGAACAGCGTACCAAAGCTCGAATGCGTGAGCGTGCCGTCCTCGTTCTGAATGCCGCCCTCGTGACGGAAGTAGCCGACGCCGGCGAATACGTGCGGCAGCCACGCGTCGTTGGCCAGGTCTTTTTCCGCGAACGCCTCATTCACCTTCTCGCGCGCCAGGGCGACCTGCCCGTTCTGCTGCTCGGCCAAGCGCAAAACGGTGTCGAGACTGATCGGCAGCGGGGCCGAAGCCTGCGTCGCGGCGGCCGGCAGTTGAGCGCCTTGCACTTGAGCGGCTGGTTGGCTGTCCGGCGCCTGGCCGCGAACGATGAGCGCGGCAAACGGCGCCGGGTCAGTGGCGACGAGGGCATTGTCTTGCGTACAGCCAGCGCCGAGCAACGGCAGACTCGCGGCGACAACGCCCGCGGCCCAACGATGCCGAGTGCATGACTTGCTCAACCAGCGAAGGCGGGTAAGTGGCATCGCGGGACCTCCTCGGCGGTCGACCGTTTACGAACAGAGTGGTGGCCGCCCGCCCCCCGAGGGGCGGCGCCCACCACGGCGCGCGGGGGCACGAACGCCCCGGGGCGGGCGCGCGCCGGGCGACCACGAAGGGGAGGGGGGAAATAAAATATGGTTTTTTT
>JBGQKZ010000087.1:0-29303 GCA_041499805.1 Gemmataceae bacterium | reverse complement strand
GGCCGCTATCCCAAGGCGTGCCCCTTCGTGAAGATCACGGTGCGTGACAATCCAGTGTCACTCCATTATGTCTGGAACGTCGCCAAGTTCCGCGACGCCCTGGCCCGTGACGGCGCCTATTTGCTCCTGAGCAACCAGGCGCTTGGAGATGCCCGAACGCTTGAGTCCCGACCGCGTTTTGTAGTGAAGACCTGGGCCGACGCCCTCGCTGAAACCCGAGGAATTCTTACGCTGACCTAGCCAAGTGCGCAAGTCGGGTTAGTTTCCAGCGCCGTGAGGGGCAGAGCGGCCCGAACGATTAGGCTGTAAAGGATCGGCGTCAGTTCAGGATTTTCGAGAAAGCCCGCAACGCTGGTGAAGTGAACGTCTTTGCCGATGTAGCCCTGATCGCGAGCGTCGGCAAGATCGCACATGAATCGGCGAGTGGAAACGGTGGAGTAGACCTTGAAACAGGCGGCGAACACGGCGTCGGCAAGTGGCGTCTTCGGACGGCCGCGACCCGGTTTCTTTTCCGGTTGCGGAATGCGCGAGCAAAGATCGTGGAGCAATTCTTGAAACCGGCGTTTCTCCGTTGTCTGCGCGAGGTCGTACATCGGCCAGTTTTGGCTGTACGTCATCTTCTTCGTGAAAGTAACGCTCTCGGTCACGGTTTCCGAGCCGTCTGCATTCTGTTTGCGCTTCATTGCAAAGCGAACCGCGTAAATGTGCTTGCAATCCTGGCCGGTTGCTTCGTGGTCCGGGCAGGTGCAATGTGGCACCTTTCGTTTTGGGAACACGTTGTACTTGTCGACGCCGGTTTGCGACGGGACGATCCAGCAGTTCCCACGATGGGAAAGCTTCATCGTCGCCGCGATTGCCAAGCCCCGTTGCTCTCTCGGACTCAGTGTTGCCGTTGACATGACTCGCCCCTTGTCTTTGTCTTACTCGTATAGTATATTACTAGCAAGGTAAAGCCTTGTCAACGCTTTTTCGGTAAATTCTTTGAAAATCTGTTACTCGTGAGTAGGATACCTCCTATGGCAAAAGTGAAATTGACCGTCTGGGGATACCGTTGCGAGCGGTGTTCGCACGAGTGGGTGCCGAGGAACGACACAGACCATCCTCGCGTCTGTCCCAAGTGCAAAAGCCCTTATTGGGACAGACCGCGAGTGAATAAGAAAGCTGTCGCCGCCCGATGAATTCGCGATTCGCGGGCTAGATCAGACACGTTTCAACCGGGCAAGGTTCTGGTTCCTGCTTGACAAGAGTTTAGAAATACATAAACTATAGTGAGCGGTACTGCGCACCCTCTGACAATGGTCATTGCCCGTGGCACACGGTGCAACGTTGAGTGCGCTGTCCTTGTTTCTGGCGATGCACCAGCAAAAGACTTTCTCGAAAATGAGTTGCGGAACCTGAAGCTAAAGGGCAAACAGCAACCGAACGCAAACGCCGAAGCAAAACTACTGCGGTTGTTCTGGGACATGGCGATGCGCGGGCGAGTCTTGGGCAAACATTTCGGTCCGGAGGCTGGAAAGCTCTACGGATTCAAGCACGAGGTAATGAAGAAGCTGATTCGATTCCCATGCTTTTCGGACGGAAATAAGTGGATATTGACGCACGGTTTCTACAAGCCAGGGGCGCAGTCTGGAAAAGGCAAATGGCCAGAACGTGAGATCGACCGTGCCAACACGATCATGTCAGTGTATTACGGCAGGAAGCAACAGCTCTTGAAAGCGATCGCGCTGGGTGGCCGATGAAAAAGACCAAAACGCTCGTCGAGCAATACGTAGAAGACCCGAACCACATGCGCCTTTTCCAGCAGGAAGGGGCCATTTATGAAGTTACCGAACTCATTGAATCCGTAATGGGTGAGCAAGGCGTATCCAGGTCCGACCTTGCTAGACGCCTGGGCAGGACAAAAGGTTGGATTACGCAGTTGCTCGACGGGGAAGCAAACAAGACCATTCGGACTGTAGCCGACGTGCTGACAGTACTAGGAATGGAGTACCATTCGTCTGCAACTCCTATCCGTGTTGGCAAGGAGGGCGCTTACAGCGCCGAATGGGATGCAAGCGGTCAAGCGTGGTGGGACGTGGAGCCGACGGCGCCCGTTTTGCAGTTGCCTACTAGGGCAGCACGGTGATGGCGAAGAAGAAACCTAACGGTGGTTCGTCCCGAAGCCACTCAAGCCTGGCCAGTGTCTACCAGCTATTAAACCTATTTATCGACGAGTCGGCAGCATCCCGGCCAAAGGTCAGGTCTAGTGGCCCGCCTGGGTTAGTGAATCTGTTCGCTTCGTTTAGCGTTGGCAAAACTACCGAACCGCCAGACCACTTCATGGCAACTGTTACCCACGGCATTGAAGCGACTTATGAAGCTGGTGGCGAGGTTGCGGTGAGGATTACTGGAAAGTTCCTGCTGCTCTACAAGCCCCTGCGTCCGGTCGAATCGGACCTCGACAAGGAACAGATTATTGAATTTGGCAAAACCCTCGCGCTTGTTGACTCGTGGCCTTATTGGCGAGACTTTACTCAGTGGATTACGACAGCGATGGGGATGCCGCCTATTCGGCTACCAATTGCGTTCCCCAGCAATATCGAATTCAAATAATCGCTCTCATGCTTATGCTGCCAGACCGTCTGTAGAAAAATTCCCCCGCCTGTAGAAATAATCCCCGCCCCGCGCGAATACTCCTACAAAGCCCAAAAGCGGCCACGAATTTTGCGGGAATCCGAACGAATTGTGCTACCGGGCGTGTCCTGAATGGTCCGCCTCGGTCGCCCTCTCGGTTCCTGGCAAACTACGGCCGCACTGCCGCAACGCGAAACCCGATGTGGTCGGAGGTGCGCTCGGGCTCGTACCGCAGCCGGCAGGCCGATCGGCACGGCCAACCGTCGTCTTCCCAACAGCCGCCGCGGCGCGACCGGGAGTAGGTGCCGTCCCGGTTCATGGTCCCCTTCTTCGACGACAGGTCGGGGTCGTCGCCGCCCGGCAGTTTGGCGTGGTACCAGTCGCGGCACCACTCGAAGGCGTTGCCGTGCATGTCGTGCAGCCCCCAGGCGTTGGCGGGGTAGCTGCCGACCTTGGCGGCCCGTTTCAGCGACGGCCCTTCTTCGGCGCCGTTGTAGGGCTTGCCCTTGAAGTTCGCCTGCTTGCTGCTCAGCCGGTCGCCGAACGAGGTCGCGGTCGTCGTCCCCGCGCGGCAGGCGTACTCCCACTGCGCTTCCGTCGGCAGGCGAATTTCCCAACCGGCAGGTAGGTCGCCGGCGGTGCGCGATCGCTCGTTCAGCTTCTTGCAGAACTCCTCGATCTCGGCGTAGTTGATCTCGATGACCGGGAGATCATCCCGTTCACCGGCCGGTTGCTTGCGTGGGAACACGCCGACGATCCGCTTCCAGTCGCCTTGTGTCGCCTCGTATTTGCCCATCCAGAAACCTTTGGTCAGCCGCACCTCGACCTGGGTTTCGTCGGGCCGGCGCTCCGGTTCGCTCGGCGGACTTCCCATGGTGAATCGGCCGGGCGGGCACCAGCAGAACGTGATGCCGCCGACCGCGCGCTCGTCGCCGGCTTTGGAACCGGCGAAGACGTCCGCCGGGGCCGCGGGCTGGCTGTCAGATGCGAGCGCGACGCTCGGGGCGGCGTCGCCTTGACATCCGGCGAGACCGGCGATCACGAGGAGACCGGCCAAACCACCGAATCGGGTTGGAGACATCGTCCTTCCCCCTTGGTATTCTCCGCGCCGCCGAATACTGGGCTTGAAGAACCGGGCAAGCGCGGACACGAAAAAAGTGCTTTTTTTTCGGAAGGACCGTCGCGCTCACGCTCCGCCGAGCAGTTCCTGCACCGCCTCGCGTTCTTCCTGCAGCTCCTTGAGCGTCGCCTGAAACTTCTGCTGCCCGAAGGCGTCGAGCTGCACGCCGTTCACGACGGTGTAGTTCCCCTTGCCGTCGCTGCGACACGGATAACTGAAGACCAGACCCGCCGGCACGCCGTATTCGCCCTTGGAAACGACCGCCATGCTGACCCAATCGTTCGCCGGCGTTGGTTGCAGCAGGCTCTTGACGTGATCGAGAGCGCCGTTCGCCGCGGACAAGGCCGAGCTGCTGCCGCGCGCTTTGATGACCGCCGCGCCGCGATTCTGGCACTGCGGCACGAAGGTGTTCTCGAGCCAGTTGCGGTCGGTGATGACTTCGGTCGCCGGCCGGCCTTTGATCTTGGCGTTGGTGAAATCGGGAAACTGCGTGTTCGAGTGATTGCCCCAGATGGTGACGCAGGTCACGTCCTCGTTTGCGACGCCCGCCTTTTTCGCCAAGGCATTCCGCGCTCGGTTGTGATCGAGGCGGGTCATCGCGGTCCAGCGTTCCTGCGGAATGTCGCGGCCGTTGTTGTAGGCGACCAGGCAGTTCGTGTTGCACGGGTTGCCGACGACGAGGACGCGCACGTCCTTCGCCGCGTTCGCCGCGAGCGCCTTCCCCTGGCCCACGAAGATCTTGCCGTTGATGCCGAGCAGGTCTTTGCGCTCCATCCCTTGCTTCCGCGGAAATGAGCCGACGAGCAGCGCCCAGTTGACGCCGGCGAACGCCTTATTCGGATCGTCGGTGACGACGATCTCTTGCAGCGTGGGAAAGCTGCAATCGTCCAGCTCCAGCGCCACGCCTTCGAGCGCCGGCATGGCAGGCGTGATTTCCAGCAGTTGGAGGATGACCTTTTGCGTGGGTCCGAAAACCTCGCCCGACGCCAAACGGCCGAGCATGGCGTAGGCCACCTGCCCGGCGGCGCCGGTCACCGCGACACGAATTGCACTCATAGTCCGTTGTCCGTAGTCAGTTGTCCGTTGCTGGCAACGTCACTCGACATCGCTGGAACACGCTATAGATTACCGAGGAAGCATGGAACCGGCCATCCGGCGCGGGGTCGCGCCGATCACCTTTTCCGCCCCGCCGCTGTCCACTGACTGCGGACAACGGACCACGAACAACTGATTGAAGGAGTTTGCAGCGATGGCAGCAGTGAAAGTCGGCATCAACGGTTTCGGCCGCATCGGCCGTCTCGTGTTTCGTGCGCTGGTTGAACAGGGCTTGCTCGGCAAAACGCTCGACGTGGTCGCGCTCAACGACATCGTCCCCGCGGACAACCTCGCCTATCTTTTGAAATACGACTCGACGCAGGGCCGCTTCAACGGCCACGTCCACAGCGAAAAGTCGAGCGCCGGCGTCGCCGAGGACGACGTGCTCGACGTGAACGGCCACAAGATTAAATGCCTCGCCGTCAAGGAGGGCCCCGCCGCGCTTCCGTGGAAGCAACTCGGCGTCGAGTACGTCATTGAATCGACCGGCCTGTTCACCGATGCCGACAAGGCGAAGGGCCACATCACCGCCGGCGCGAAGAAGGTCATCATCTCCGCCCCCGCCAAGGGCGAAGACATCACCGTCGTCATGGGCGTCAACAACGACAAATACGACCCGGCGAAGCACTCCATCGTCTCCAACGCAAGCTGCACGACGAACTGCCTCGCCCCCGTCGTCCATGTACTCTTGAAGGAAGGCTTCGGCATCGAGGAAGGCCTGATGACGACCGTCCACAGCTACACCGCCACGCAGAAAACGGTGGACGGCCCCTCCAAGAAAGATTGGAAAGGCGGCCGCGGCGCCGCGATCAACATCATCCCCTCCGGCACCGGCGCCGCCAAAGCCGTCGGCCTGGCGATCCCCGAGGTGAAAGGCAAGCTCACCGGCATGTCGTTCCGCGTGCCGACGCCGACCGTTTCCGTCGTCGATCTCACCGTGAAGACCGTGAAGGCGACGAGCTACAAGGAAATCTGCGAGGCGATGAAGCGGGCCAACGAAACCTATCTGAAAAACATCCTCGCCTACACGACTGACGAAGTCGTTTCGTCCGATTTCATCCACGATTCACACTCCAGCATCTTCGACGCCGGCAGCGGCATTGAGTTGAACAGCCGGTTCTTCAAGTTGGTGAGCTGGTACGACAATGAATGGGGTTATTCCAATCGGTGCGTGGATTTGTTGCGGTATATGGTCGGCCGAGCGCAGTGAGTTTCCGAATAGCGTTCGGAAGAAATGGCGTAGGTCAGGCTTTCCAGCCTGACGTCAGGCTGCAAAGCCTGACCTACGTCCTCATTCGTTCCCTATGCTCTAAATGCGCGTTTGTGTAGAGGTCGGAAATGCAAGCCGAGTTGGAGGATTATCGGCGCGTTGTAGCGGATCAACCCGTTTGCGATGAACGTTTCTTTTCAGAGACGCTCGCTCGCTCGCATGCACGACGGCGATTCGGCGGCGGCGCGCGTACTGTGCGGATCATGCTTGAGGATCGCGCTGCGCTTTGCCGAGGACCATGCGAACGATCTGCCGTCTTGGATTCCTTTCTTCGATTTGATTCAAGAGGCGAACGCCGGCGCGTTTGATGCGATTACATCATTCGCGGGTGGCGACCTCCAGAGTTTTGGTCCCTTTGCTCAAACAAAGATGCAACAACGGCTTGAGGCTCTTCAACCGTTCAGCCATTCATGGATGCCGACGATGCCAAAGAAAACCATCGCAGACCTGCCGGAGCTTGGAGGCAAGCGCGTCCTCATTCGCGTCGATTTCAACGTCCCGACCGACGCCGCCGGCATCATTACCAACGACCGCCGCATCCGAGCCGCGTTGCCGACGATTCACTATGTCCTCGGCAAAGGCGGCAGCGCTATCCTTATGAGCCATTTCGGCCGGCCCGATCCGAAAGCCGATGCCGCCGCCAATGCGCCGTTCAAGATGGATCAGATTGCTGTGCGACTGAGCCAGTTCCTCGCCAAGCCGGTACACAAGCTCGATCAGGTTGTCGGCCCGCAAGTGGACGCCGCCGTGCAGGTGATGCAGCCGGGCGACGTCATTCTCCTTGAAAACTTGCGCTTCCACCCGGGCGAGCAGGCCGCGGACAAAGTTGCCAAGGCCCAGAAGGAAGGCAAGCCCGACAAGGCGGAAGAGGCGCTCCGGCAGTTGCGCGAGCTGGCTCAAGGTCTCGCCCCGCTCGCCGATGTCTATGTCAACGACGCCTTCGGCACCTGTCATCGCAAAGACGCCTCCATGCTCGCCGTGCCTGCCGCGATGGTGGATAAGCCGCGCGTCGTCGGCTTCCTCGTCGCCAAGGAATTGGAGGTTCTCGAAAAGCTGCTGACGTCGCCGCCGCGGCCGTTCTATGGCATCCTCGGCGGCGCGAAAGTCTCGGACAAGATCGGCTTCATCAAGGCCCTCTTGAGCCGGGTCGATCGCGTACTGATCGGCGGCGCCATGGCGTACACGTTCCTCAAAGCCCAAGGCAAGAACGCCGGCAGCTCTAAGGTCGAAGCCGACAAACTCGACATCGCCCGCGAGCTGCTCCAACTCGGCGCCGGCAAGATCGAGCTGCCGACCGATTTCCTGGTCGTGCAAGATTTGGACAAGCCCGAAACCGCCCGCATCGTCGAAGGCGAAATCGCCGACGGTTGGGGCGGGGTCGATATCGGCCCAAAGACGATCGCGCGTTTTCAATCGGAATTGCAGAAAGCGAAAACCGTCGTCTGGAACGGCCCGCTCGGCAAGTTCGAGGATGAGGCGTACAGCAAAGGAACGCGCGCGATTGCCGAGACATTGGCGAATTCGCAGGACGCCATCACCGTCGTTGGCGGCGGCGAGACGGCGGAAGCAGTGGAAGAGTTCGGCCTCGCCGATCGGCTGACGCACGTCTCCACGGGCGGCGGGGCTTTTTTGGAGTATGTGGAAGGGACGCCGTTCGCGGCGCTGGGGGTGATTGATGAACGCACATGACCTATTTCGAACCCGCGGCACGGCGCTTGCGTTGTTTTCCGTTCGCCGCGTTTTTTCGCTTCGCTTTCACCGATTTGTCTAATCCCAGTCGCGCCTGCACCTCGGCCAGCGGGATCATTTCTCCGCTTCGGCGCCGGTCTGCAATCATTTGCCAGAACTCGGGCGATCGCATCAACTGAAAATCCTCTTCGTCATAGAAATTCTCAATCCCCACAAGCATGGCGCTCGGCTTGCCCACTCTCGTTACGAGGATGCTCTCGGTTTGTGCGTGGTCCAGCATTCCTTGAACGTCCGATTGTGCGTGGTCCAGCATTCCTTGAACGTCCGACGCCAAATCCGCGTCACGGATCGCTTTCATGTGATATCCTCCGTTCTCGCCTTGACATCTTTGCGACGGATAGCACGCACGTTGACGCGTTGCCCCTGCTCATCAACATCGTAGAAAACCCGGAACGCGCCTACACGAATTGGTAGTGGGCGATTAGTGTGTTGACGCCTGAAGCAATTCAAGCAACGTCCACGGATGGTCAGTCAACCCGGCTTCCATTGCTGGCGTCGTCTTCTGACCGCCAGTGTTCTTCGTCAGTGTACCGTGCGGCCTCACGAAATTGTACACAGCGAAGTTGAGGCCGAGCGCCGCTTGATGGTTCTCCCACTTTTTCGAGAAGGCATTCGTCAGCCTGGTCAGCCTGCGGTTTTGCATCCTCATCGACAGGTTGTGCCGTTCGACATGGCTTGTGCAAATCGCGTTCGGGTCAGGGTTGCCACAGCACGCAACCTTCTCCGTGCCGACAACCTCTCCCGGTGAGTATCGGTGTTCGTCCTCTTTCGTCGCGTACTGCTTCACTAGCTGCGCGTAGTCAACGTCACGGTCCGCGAACGCCATGCTGACTGCTGGCGGGTAGGATCGGAAACCATCGGTCGTAAGTTGAAACCTTCCCCGCGTCGCGCCCTTCACGTCTTCGATGAACCGTGCTGTACTAAACGTGTCCCGTCTGCCGAGATACCAAGCAAGCACGAGCTTCGTGTACCGTTCGATGCCGACAAAGCAGTAGGCGTCTCCAACGTCCACAGGCTCAATCTGCTTCCGCTTGCACGTCTTTTCCTTCATCCCGACGAAGCCCCAGATTTCGTCGGCTTGAACGTCGCTGACGCTCACGTCAACGAGCTTGCGAGCCAAGAACTCTTCGCACTTTTGCCCAACGCAGACCAGCAGCGCCGTTACCGTGTCCTTCGCCACGCCGCTGAGCCGCACCGTGGATCGGATGCTGTTGCCTTCGGTCAGTAGTTTGAGGCAGAAGATTGCCTTGTCGAGCTGGAGACGCATTTCGTCAAGTGGCTTCGCTGGCCGGTCGGAGAACGTCTTGCGGCACGCAAGGCACTGGAACCGCTGGTTGCCGTGACGATCCTTGCCGAATTGCCGCCCATCTTCACCGCACGTCGGACATTTCATGATTTCGATCCTCATCAACACAACTACGTTATTATGCGTAATCTGTCACGCATTGTCAAGAACGAATCTTCTGTTTTTTTCGTATAGAAGGGAGGAGAATGCGCACCGCGAGCGCCGATAGGAAGTGACTATGCTGAACCCTTAGACGGCCATTCTCGTCTAATAGTTTGGAGGGATGTACAGATGTTCCAACTGAATCAGCGAAAGGCTGTTGAAGCGGCAGCGATTTTGTTGCGGCTTGCTCACGAGCGCATCATGGACAGGAAACGCCTTTTGGCTTTGTTGTTTCTTGCCGACCGCAAAAGTCTGGAAGTGACAGGACGGCCAATCGTGGGCGGCAGGCTGGTCGCTCTCGAATTTGGCGCGGTTCACAGCGAGGTTTACGACCTCATCAAAGGGTCTGGCAGAAATCAACCAGAATGGTCACGGCACTTCGCAAATGAGTCCTATCGTGTTGTCTTGACCGACGAGCCAGAGATTCGTGCCCTCTCCGACCGAGAAATCGACGTTCTGACTCAGCTTTCCGATCAATGGATGGGTTATGGCACTTGGGACGTTGCGCGGGCAACGCACACCGAAGAATATAACAAGGTCTACCGGGAGAACACATCAACGCCAATTCCCTTGGAGGAAACGATCAAGGCAGTTGGCCGTGGAGGTCAGAAGGATGCGATCCTAAATGACGCGGAAGAAAAGGCTTATTTCGACAAATTGTTTTCTCCAGAACATGCCTTAGCCGTCAAGTTGGCAAACGCACTAAAGGCGAAACACTCGCCGAAGAAGACGAGATAAAACCCCTCTGAGATTCCACGAAGTGAACGCCGGGGACACGTTCGTCGATGGCAAATATGGCCATCTCTGGATCGTCCTTTCCGATCCAGCGGCTGACGGCGAGCGTGTTGTCATCGTCAATTTCACGACGCACAGTACGGAAAAGGAAGACGATTGCATTGTGCAGCCGGGTGAGCATCCGTTTGTGAAGTCGAAAACGCTGATTCAATTCAGAGATGCAAAGTGTTGTCGATTGGCCGACCTAGAAACGCTGGTGAAGGGAACATACTTGAAGCCGCACAAACCAGTAACGGTGGACTTGCTTAATCGAATAACGTCGTGCGCTTCGTCCAAATCACACAAGTTGCCGAAAGCGTGCAAGGCTTCTCTTGAAGACCAAGGGTTGATCTAGCCCGAGCGCTTGGACCACCTAGCGCGGGCCGCCTTCTTTGCGCTATCCGAGCGCTGCTTCTCCGTCATCTTTGCCGCCCGCGCCGGCCCGCCCTTCAACCCGCCCTTGCGCCCGAGAGCGACGGCCGCCGGGTCTTTTCCGCCCCGGTCGGTCGCGGGCTCGTCTGGCGTGTCCCCAGAGGCCGCAATGACGCGCTGCATGATGTCGAAGCCAATCACTGCGGGATCGGGCCGCTTCTTCCTACGCCGTTGTTTTGCCATGCGGACATTGTGCGCCGCGGCGAGTAGAATTGCAAGAGCGGTCACGCATTCACAATCTAAGATGAGGGAGGGCAATCAATGGCCACCGTGATTCGGGGGAAAACCGGCGAACGGCAAGAAACACGGGTGACTGTTGGTGAGCTGCGCTGGAATGACGATGACATACACGAAAAGGTCGAGATCACGTTCTCAGTGTTTGACGGCCAGGAGATGTGCATCGTGTTTGAGCCGGATGAGGAGCTACAACTCGTCGTGGACATCATAGACCGGATAAGAAAGCGCAGGTATCCACTGCCGGCACAGCCCCAGCTTCAGCGTCCGAAGGTCAAGCGGATCAAAATTGGCAGACCCAAATCAACACAGTCCTAGCCCACTACCCGAATTTGCCACACCGGCGGGAGATGCGCAAAAGCGGGCTTCAGACCCTCGAGCGGTTTCCGCTGACGGGTCGGTGTCGTTGGTTGATGTGTCAACTGTTCAACAATCGCATCGTTGATCTTTCTCTGATCGTGGACGCGCTGCTTGGCCAAGTCGTCGGCAGCCGTCTTGTGCATCAAGATCTCGAACGGCATCGTGTAATTCTAAGCACCCGATGAGCAGTGGCGAAAGGGGCCGCGCAAACCAACGGCCCGTAATGGTCCTATCGCATTCCCCGGCGCAAGCAGTCGCGCATGTCGCGGCGACACCGCACAGCATCTTGCCCAACGTGCAGTTTTTCCGTTCCGTATCGGCTGCCGTGCTCAAATCGGCCCTTTCACACCCACCCCATTCCACAACTCCTTTAGATACAAACACTTAAATGTCCTAAATCCGGTTCATCGCTTCCAATTGCAGGCTGATTTTCACGCAACACCTTTTCAAATAACGTCTTGCGCCTAATCAGTGCGACTACAAAAACTCGATTTAGCGGGCGTTATGGGTGGTTATGGGTGGTTATGACTCGGCGGCCTCCAGCTACGGTCTGCATGCACTCGCCCGCCATCGATCGGGCGCATTGGTCATGGACCCCGGCGACACAAGGCCTCGCACACGAGAAAAGGTCTTGACGCTGCCATCCTGCCGGGTTGTGATAGCTGCATAAGATAGTCGTGCTTCTGTCGATGCGACTCCGGCTTGCGGACGGTCTTCGCCCGCGGCCCTTCTTGCTTTTTGTCTTCGAGAAAATGGCGGCCACCATGGCGATGACCAGCCGGCCCAAACGTGGCGTGCCGGAAGGCCTGTGGATTCAGTGTCCCAAGTGCAAAGCCGCCATCTTCCGCAAAGAGGCGGAGCGCCGCTTCAACGTCTGCCCGGAATGCGACTACCACTTCTATCTGCCGGCCGAGGAGCGCATCAAGCAACTGCTTGATGAAGAAAGCTTCGAGGAGTGGTTCACCGATCTGCGGCCCATCGATCCGCTCGGCTTTAAGGATCGCCTGCCGTACAACGAGCGTATCAAGGCGGAGCAAAACAAGACCGGCATGGCCGACGCCGCGGTTGTGGGCCGTGGCTATATTCGCGGCCGGCCGGTGGTCTTCGGCCTCACCGACTTCTCGTTCATGGCCGGCAGCATGGGTTCCGTCGTCGGCGAGAAGCTGACGCGCGCCGCCGAAGAAGCGACCCGGCTGCAATTGCCGCTGATCCTGGTGAGCGGCTCCGGCGGCGGCGCGCGGATGCAAGAAGGCATCTTCTCGCTGATGCAGATGGCGAAGGTGTCGGCGGCGTTGGCCCGTTTCGACCAGTCCGGCGGCCTCTACGTCTGCATCCTGACGAACCCCACGATGGGCGGCGTCGCCGCGAGCTGGGCCTTGCAAGGCGACATCACCCTCGCCGAGCCGGGCGCGCTCATCGGCTTCGCCGGCAAGCGTACGATCTGGAACACCGTGCGCCTGGAATTGCCCGAAGGCTTCCAGACCAGCGAGTTCCTCTTGAAACACGGCTTCGTCGATCGACTCGTCCACCGCCGGGACCTGCGCACCGAGGTGGCCCGCATCATCGATTACTGCGAACATTGAAGCAGGAGTGGTCTGTGGGTCTTTTCAGTTTTTTCGGCGGCGGCGGCAAGACCAAGAAAAGGGCTGGCCCCAAGCTGCCGCGCATCGATGTGAACAAGCGCTTCGACCTGCTTGGCCGCACCGGCCAGGGGAGCATGTCCAAAGTCTGGCGGGCGCGCGACAAGTCCCTTGGCCGCACCGTCTGCGTCAAACTTCTCGACAAGGGAAAAACCGCCAAGTTCGACGCCCGCTTTCCCGGTCTCTACCGCCCCATGGAAGGGGAGGTTCTCACCGCGCTGCGCCACAAAAACATCGTGCAGACTTTTGAATACGGCATGACCACCGAGGGCGAGCAATACATCGTCATGGAGCTGATCGACGGCATGGGGCTCAATTTCCTCATCGAGACGAAAAGCGCGAGCCTGAACGGCAAGCGCATCGACTACTTGTGCCAGATCGCCGACGGCGTCGAATACATCCATAGTCAGAAGTTCCTGCACCGCGACCTCTGCCCGCGCAACATCATGGTGACGCAGGAAGGGCTGGTCAAAATCATCGACTTCGGCCTGACAATTCCCTACAGCCCCGACTTCTGCAGGCCCGGCAACCGCACCGGCACACCCGACTACCTGGCCCCGGAACTGATTCGGCGTGTCACGACCGACCAACGCGTGGACATTTTCGCGTTGGGCGTCACCGCGTACGAAACCTTCACGGGCGGACTGCCGTGGGAGAAAGCCCGCGGCTCGATGGAAGTGTTGCAAAAGCACATCAACAACACCGGCCGCAATCCGCGCGATCTACAGCCCGACATGGCCGAACCGCTCGTCAAGCTCCTCGTCAAAGCCATCCAACGCAACCCCGACGACCGCTTTCAAAGTGCTGCCGAATTCCGCGAAGCGCTCAAAGCGCTGCCCAAGCAAGATTACTGATCGTTCAGCGGTAGTTCGCGGAACCGCCCGCTTGCCACGCCGTAAGCACCAGCGCCGCGGTTTCGACGCGCAACATACGCGGCCCCAATCCGACCACGCGCCAACCCGCGTTCCGCGCCGCTGCCACTTCCTCGTCCGTGAACCCCCCTTCCGGTCCGACGGCGATGACGCTGTCTTGCGGCACTGCTTCCGGCAACGGGTCGCCGCCGGGATGCGCCAGCCAGCGCCGCGGCGGCAAATCCGTCCGCGGACAATACGCTTGCCATTCCGCGACGGGTTGCACTTGCATGAGCACATTCCGCCCACACTGCTTGCTCGCTTCGATCACGTAACGCTGCAACTTTTCCAGCTTGGCGTCGTGCGGATGGACCACGCTGCGCTGGCTGCGCAGCGGCACAAAATGCGTGGCGCCCAGCTCCGTCAGTTTTTCGACGAGAAACTGAGCGCGATCCCCCTTCGGCGTCGGCGCGGCGACTTCGAGACGATAGCCGAGTTCTCGCTCCGGCGTTGCCGTCGACAAGATGCGCGCCGTCACCGATCGTCGTGCCACCTCCAGCACCTCCGCCGGGTATTCATGGCCGTCCCCGTTGAAGAGAGAAACCAGGTCGCCCACGCGGACGCGGCAAACGGCGGCAAGATGGCGCCCCTCCGGCCCCGATACTTCGACCAATCCCGGTTGCAGCGGGCAGTTGACGTAATAACGATCGGCCATGCTTGCTAGAATACGCCGCCCCGCCGCGCGCGGGCGAGATGAAACGCTGGAACCGCGCTATCGAGGACACGGATATGTCCACCCCTGCCCCGCTTAACGAAACCCGTCAGCAAATTGATGAGCTGGACGCTTTGCTCGAGCGTATGCTCGCCTTGCCGGTTAGCGATCCCGAAGTCGTGTTGCCGCCCGTGGCGACGCCGCCAAAACCGGACAACGAGCGCCCGCGACCGGCGCCGACAACCGCTCTTCTCACTGCCCCCGTGGCAACGCCGCAATTTTCGGCGCCTGCGAGCGAAGCACCGAAAGGCGGCCGCCGCCGTTTCCTGCTCGGCGTCAACCAGATCTTCGACGCGGCGACGGGGCCGCTCGGTCCGTTTGGCGGTTGGCTGCGTGGGCGCCCCGGCCGCGCCTGTCTCGGCTGGATCGGGCTGACCCTACTTGCCGGGGCCATTGCCCTGCTGGCGTTCGACGTCGTGCGTTGGTCGCGCTGACGGCGACCGCTACAATGAGTGCCTGAAAGGAGACCGTCTTCATGCCGCCTCCGGAGCCCGCCAAGAACGCACCGCCGCCGCGCCCGACTTACCCGCTTGCGGGTTTGCTCAGCTTCATGATCCCCGGTCTCGGTCAGATCTATCAGGGCCGCCTTGGCAAGGGCGTGCTGTTCTTCGTCTGCATCTACGCTCTGTTCTTCTACGGCATGGCCCTCGGCGACTGGAAGAACGTCTACATCCCGCACACGTTCCACACGGCGGGGCCGCCCGATATTCCCGTCATCCACGATTCGCCGGTGCTCACCGACCTGTTCAACCGCCTGCAATACCTGGGACAGTTTTGGGCCGGCGCCGTCGCCTGGCCCGCCATTCTGCAATACAAGTGGTACGACGAGGCCAACCACGAGGCCCAAGACAAGAATCCGCCGTTACATGGCTTCGAGCGCCAGCCGCCCGAGAACAAGAACCGGGAGACCGGCGAAGACGGCCTCAACGAGCTGCAAACGAAAGGCGACAAGACGTGGGACCTCGCCTGGGTCTACACGGTGATCGCCGGCGTGCTCAATATCCTCGTGATCTACGACGCCTACGCCGGACCGGCGTTCCACGTCGAAGAGGAATCGAAACGCAAGCCGCAGCCGGGGGGCGCCGCCGCATGAACGCACTCACCCTCTGGGCCGCCCTCGAGCTGCCGCGCCTCGGCTTTTACTGGCACCTCCCGCTCCTGCTGATTCTCGTGAGCCTGGTCTACAGCGCCACGCGCTTCGAGAAGTGGTCGCACATCCTTCAGGAATCGTTGCGCTGGATCATCCGCTTGTCGGTGTTTCTGGGTTTCGTCACGATCGTGCTCTTCGTCGTGGCCAGCATGTTCTGAGAGCGGCAACCGTTTCGCGCCCGCGCCGTGTGGGCACGAAACCCAAACACTGAAACCGGACCTCACACCGCCGTGGCTGCCCGCCTGGCTGTACGGTAAAGTAAAAGCTCTGCGCAAGTCCTGAGCAAAAGGGCCAAGCGGTGGCGGCCGCCGACCAATCCGAAACCCCCGAACCTCGTTCTGACATGGTCTCAGACCATGCCGCAGCGACCGATTTTCGCTGGCAGGCGCTTTTCCAGCGCGCGGGCGAACCGCTGTTCGTTCTCAATCGACAGCGACGCATTCTGTTCGTGAATCGAGCGTGGGAAACTCTGACCGGCCTGTCGTTGGCGGAAGTGCGCGGCGCCGTCTGCCGCCGCCGAGCGGCGCACGCCGACGATCCGTGGGACTTGGCCGTGCGCTCGCTCTGCTGCCCGCCGCTGGAGGTGCTGGAAGGTCGGTCTGGGCGGACGCGGCGCGCGGTCGCCGGCGCTAAACAAACCGGTTGGTGGGACTTCGAATTCCTGCCGCTGCGCGACGACGCCGGCTTGCTGTGCGTCGTCGGCAAGATCACCGCCACGTGCGTCGCGCCGGCGGCGGCGCCGCCGCTGTCCGAGAAACTCGCGAATCTCCGCCTCGTGGCGATGCAGCGCTATGGGTTGGACCAGCTCGATAGCCCGGCGCCGCTTGTCCGCCGGCTTGGCGCGCAAATCCGCGTCGCGGCGGCCGCTGCGTGCCCAATCTTGATCCGTGGCGAATCGGGCACAGGCAAGGAATGGTCGGCGCGCGCGATCCATGCCGCCGGTCCCCAGCGCGACAAGACCTTCGCGGCCCTCGATTGCGCCAGACTGCCGCTGGCCCCTCTGGCCGACCTGCTCTTCGGCGACGCGAGTTTGCTGCGGAAACCCGGCGTCGGCACGGTCTACCTCCGCGAGCCAGCCCAGCTGCCGCGCGATCTGCAACTTCGCGTCAGCGGCTGGTTGAGCGAGACGGCGCCGGACCGGCCGCGCCTCATCGCCGGCTGCGGCGTCGATCTCGACGAGGATCGCCGCGCCGGCCGATTATTAAATGAGCTGTACTGCGCTCTCGCGACGATGGTCATCGACCTGCCGCCGCTGCGCGAGCGCAAAGAAGACCTGCCCTGGCTGATCGAACGCCTCGCGCCGCGGGTGCGCGGCGACGATCGGCCCGTGCGCTTCGCCGACGACGCCTGGGAACTCTTGCGCGCGTATGCGTGGCCCGGCAACGTGCGCGAGCTGTTGGTCCTGCTCGCCGCCGTGGCGCGCAGCGGACGCGAGGTGGTCGCCGCGGCGGACTTGCCCGCGCCGCTTCGTCTTCCAGCGGTGCTCCAGCCCGCCGCTTCCAAGAACGAGACGCTGCCGCTCGATCAGCTCCTGGAAAAAGTAGAACGTCGCTTCATCGAGCTGGCCCTGCGCCGCTGCCGGGGCAACAAGACCGAAGCCGCCGAGATGCTCGCCATCTGGCGGCCGCGTTTGCTGCGCCGCATGGAAGCCCTGGGGCTCGTGGATCGAACGGAGGAGTAAAACGCCGATGCGCCATCCCCAATTACTGATCTACGAGACCGACGGCCGGCTCGCCGCGCTGCTGCGCGACGTGGCCCGCGCTCATCGCTGGTCGCTACGCGAGCCGCGCCAGACGGAGACGTGCGTGCGGCTCCTGGCACGCGGCGGTCCCGCGGTGCTCGTCTTGAAACTGAGCCGCGATCCGGTGCGTGAATTGCGCCTGCTCGACCAGGTGACCTGGACGCAGCCCGAGACCGCGACCGTGGTCGTCCTCGATCGCCCGGACGACGCGCTCGCCGGCCTCGGCTGGGACCTGGGCGCGCGCCTGGTGCTGACGGCGGCGCAAGCGGTCGAGTGGCTGCGCGACGTGATGAGCGGCTTGCTGTTTGGCGAGGAAGGCATCGTCCCCGAACCGTCGCCCGGGAACACCGGCGTCATCTCCGATGAATGAACTGCCGCTGCTCAATGAGGCGCGCTGTACGGGCTGCGGCGAATGCGTCGCCGTCTGCCCAACCGACTGCCTCGCCATGGCCGGATCGTTGCCGTGGCTGCCACGTCCGGGCGACTGCATCAGTTGCAGCGTGTGCTGCCTCATCTGTCCCGCCGATGCGCTCACGATGGCGGCCGTGGAAGCCGCGTAATTGAGCTTGGCGCGCAAAACAACGCGGCCCGGGAAACGATTCCCGGGCCGCCATATTCAATCGACCTTCGTTTTCAAACGCCTTACTGTCCGCCGCCAACCGCGGTGACTTGCTCCGCGGCCGCGCTTTCCAATCCGGGGAATGAGGTTTTCACTTCTTCACCGGCGCGCACGATGACCCGTTTGTTCTCGGTCACCGGCTTGCCGTCGCGCATCACTTCCGCGCGCACTTCGTAGTAGTAGAGCTGCCCCTGGTCCAGGGCCGGGGTGTTGAAGCTGCGCACCGCGGACGTGGTCTTCATCAACTGGCCGTCGATGTAGAGCTTGGCGTCCGACGGAAGATTGACGATCAGTTTTGCCTTGGTCGGCAGCGCCCCCGAGCCGGACGGCTTCGGCGGCGGAGCAGGAGCGGCGCCGCCCGCGGGAGGCATCGTCGGCGGGCCCGACGGCGCAACCATCACCGGCGCATAGCCCGAGCAGCCGTAGCAACCATAGCAGCCGTAGCAACCGTGGCAGCCGTAGAAGCTGCCATAGCAACTGCCGTAACCGCCGCCCCAACAGCCGCCATAGCAACCGCCCCAGCCGCCGCGGCAACCACCGTAGCAACCCGAGCAGCCGTAGCACGCCGAGTAGCCGTGGCAACTGCGGTGGCAAGCCGGCGCTTCCGCCGCAGTCGTCGTCAGGGCCGCCATGAGAACCACGCTATACATGCCGTCACCTCCTCAAAACTTGATCTGGAACACCCAGAGGACACCCAGATGCATGCCGCGCTGGTCCGGCTGCGAATCCGTTAGCAATATGGGGTAAATGGTAAAAACGGCGCGACTGAGAGTCAATTCAATTCTCGGCAAGTCACACGAAATAGTCGAGATGTGCGCGTGAAGGTGGGTAGAAACGGAAATCTGTACGGGTTTATTGCCAGCCGCAACGGCGGAAGAGGTAAATCGCCAGGCCGCTCCACAGGCATGCGAGCACCGCGGCGCCGGCCAGATGACCCCAATGATAGCCCAGGATCGCGTCGGCCAGCACCGCGTGCAGGATGCGGGGAGCGTGGTACTCCAACGCCAAATAGGGTACAAACGGGATATTGCTTTGCTGACAGATAAAAAGCAGCAGGGCGACGGCCATCATGTAGCACAAGGCCCCCATGCTCGCCGCGCGCTGCGTCCGCGCCAAACTGGCGATCGTCAAGCCGATGCCGAGCGAGCCGAGCGCGGCGACCAGCAGAGCCAGCCAGAAAAGCGGTCGGGCGAGAACGGCGACGTCGTACAAGCCCGCCAGCAAGGTCGCCAAGGCCATGCCGGCGACGGGGTAGAACAGGAATTTCGCCGCCAGAATCTCCAGCGCCGACGCCGGCGACAGCGCCTGCGCCAGCAACACGCCGCGTTCCCGTTCCTCGCACGTCAGCGACGGCAACAGGTACACGCACACGAAAAACAGCGCGAACAACACGAGCGCCGTGGCAATCCCGGAGCGCGGATCGAGTCCGCCCCGAAGCTGCGACCGTTCTTCCGTGAGGTCGGCGAGCGCGACGTCGGGCGGCGCGTGCTCGCCGACGCTGGCCCACGCGGCCGCGGCGCGCTGCTGGAAGAAGCGGTGCGTTTCCTTCCAAAACCAGGCCTCGAACGGCGCCAGGCCGGCGCCCTCGGCGCCGGGATGCCAGAACCAAACCTTGTATTTCGCCGCCTGGCCCGCCTCCGCGATGGGCCGCAGTTGGATCGCCGCGGTGCCGGTTGGATAGACGATCGTGCCGTTGACCATCGCGCGCTCGCTGACCTGCCGAAAGCGAACGTGTTGCTTCAGTTCCGGCGGCACATGCTGGCGCAGGTGATCGAGCCAGGGGCATTCTTCCCAATAATCCACGAAGCAATGATTGACGCCGCCGACCAGGCTGCCGACCTGACTCTCCCCTTTTCCGAAGACCGAAAGAAGCAGAGCCGCGACGACGAGCAACAGCGCCAACGCCAGCCCGCCGCGGTTGGCAAGATGCCGACGAACTTCCTTGTGCAACAGCGTTCGCAGAATGGACCAACGCATTTGCATGGCTTTTTTTAGGCGCCAGCGCGGGAGGATCCGTTCGTAGTGGCCCGATTCATCGGGCCTTTCGCCGGACTGGCCGGATGAATCCGGCCACTACGAACAGAGGCCGCCCGCTTCTGCTCAATTAAATTCGGTGCCCGTCAGTTTCAAAAACGCTTCGTGAAAGTTGAATTCGCGTGTCTGCAAGCTTGCCACTTCGCCGGCGGCGACGTAACGGCCCAGGCGTTCGCGTTGCTCCGTGTGCTCGAGGTCGAAGACGATGCGCCCGCCGTCGCCGAGAACCACGTCTACTTTGCGCTCGACGTGCCGCTGCCGGAGGGCCAGCGGCGTGTCCAGCGCGACGAGCCGGCCGTGGCAGAGGATGGCCACACGGTCGCAAATCTCTTCCACCTCATCCATGTTGTGCGTCGTGAGTAAGACCGTCACGCCGCCGGCGACCAGCTCGCGCAAGATACGGCGGACAACGCCCGCGGAGTGGATGTCCAGATTGGCGCTCGGCTCATCGAGATAGAGGATCGCCGGCCGATGCAGCAGGGCGCGGGCCAACAGCAGCTTACGCCTCATGCCGAGGGAATAGGCCCGCACCGGCAAGTCGGCCGCCTCATCCAGCTCGACCAACTTTAGACATTCGTCGATGCGCTCGGCCGCGACGCCGTACAGCCCCGCGAAGAACTGCAAGTTGTACCGTCCGGTGAATTCTTCGTAATGATTCTCGCGATCGGGCACGTAACCGAACAGCGGCTTGATGCGCGCCCAATCACGGACGATGTCGTGGCCGGCCACCGTCACGCGGCCGGCGCTCGGCGGCCGCTGACCGATGAGCACGCGCAGGGTGCTGCTCTTGCCGGCGCCGTTGGGGCCGAGCAAGCCAAACAACTCGCCCCGCCGCAGCTCCAAATCGAGCCCGTCCACTGCCGTAAAGGCGCCGTAACGCACCACCAGTCGCTCCAGACGAAGCAGCGGTGCGCGCACCGGCTCATCGGTAAGCAATTCCTTGGACATCGTGCAAGGATAGCTCACGACGCGCGCCGGCAGCCCGCCGGCGGCGCACTTGCGTCCTTTTCGTAACTTTTTTCCTTTTTTCACTTGGGGATCAGCGCGGGAAGGGTTACGCTAACAGTCACGTCGGTTGATTCCACTTCCCGAGAGATTAGTGAACGTTGCGTCTGCAACGATCGCAGCTATTCCCGTTCCTTTTCATCAAAGGGGTTGGTTTATGGTCCTTACTCTCCGGCGCCGAACACGAGCTTTTACGCTGATCGAATTGCTGGTCGTGATTGCCATCATCGCTATCCTCATCGGCTTGCTCGTGCCCGCCGTCCAAAAAGTGCGTGACGCGGCGGCACGCGTGCAATGCGGCAACAATTTGCGGCAGCTCGCCATCGGCATGCACAATTGCCACGATCAAAACGGCAAATTGCCGCCCTCCATCGGCTTCTTCCCGAACCAGCCGGCGACTCCGCCGCCGTGGACCGGGGTGCAGTTCGGCAACGGCCTGTTCCACGTTCTGCCCTACATCGAGCAGGACAACATCATCAAAAGCAGCCTTGGCACGGACTTGACGATCGGCGTCGTCAACGGCTACTTCCCGTGGGGCGGCAATCCGCCGGCGTATAGCAGGCCGATCAAGACCTTCCAATGCCCCGCCGACCCAAGCATGCCGGCGAGCGGCATCCTCTCGGTCAACAATCTCAGCATCGGCGGTTGCAGCTACGCCTTCAACGCAATACTCTTCTCCGCGAACAGCGGCATCAGTCAAACCGACCCGCCCGTGCCCAATGGCTCGAGCTACGACCCGGTCGGTCAAGCCCGCATTCCGGCCAGCATCCCGGACGGCACGTCCAACACCGTGCTGTGCGGCGAGAAATACGCCCAGTGCGGCATGACCGGTTGCATCAACGGCGGCAGCTGGTGGGCCTACTGCGCCCTGAGCCGGCCGGCCTTGCCCGTGCCGTTCCAACCGCCGCCCATGCCGTTCTACCCCGGACTTGAGATCTCCTTTTTCTTGATCTATCCGTGCGGTCAGACCTCCGTTTACATCCCCTCCACGCCCCAGATTCGGCCCAACCCGTACCTGACGAACTGCGACCCGTACCGCCCCTCCACCGGGCACACCGCCGGCATGGAGGCGATCATGTGCGACGCCAGCGTCCGCAACGTGTCCGCTTCCGTGAGCGGCTTGACCTGGTGGCACGCCTGCACGCCGTCGGGCAGCGACATTTTGCAGAACGATTGGTAGGATTGATCCGCTCGAAAACGTGACTTCGTCCGCCCGCGGTGCCGGGACGAGCCGGCGCCGCGGGCAACGCTGCTCTTCTCCCTCATTAAGGCAAGAATCTATGTCCACGCACCTGCGTGTCCTGTGCTGCGTTCTCTTTTTCGCCGCAATGACGCTTGCCGGTTGCTCCGTAGGAGGCGGCACCGGCGAAGTCTCCGGGTCCGTCACGGTGGATGGCCAGGCTGTTTCCGAGGGCATGGTCACCTTTCTGGATGCCGAGAATAAGCCGCACAACGGCAGCATTAAGGACGGCAAATATAAGGTCAACGACGTTCCGAGCGGCAAGTCGAAAGTCTTCATCTCGCCGCCCATACCCATCGCACTAGGCCCCGGACCCGCGCCGCCCGCTCCCAAGGGCCCCGCCGTTCCGAACAAGTACCGAGACCCCAAGACCTCCGGGCTCGAATTCGAGGTAAAGTCGGGCGGCAACCAGATAGACATCCCGTTGAAAGCGACGTGATCCGAAACCAGGGGGTGCGAAGTCTTCGGCGAGCGGCAGGAGATAATCTATCTTCCGTCCCGCCTCGCGGAGCGAGGCGGCTACCATGTGGAGCCCGCGCTTCGCGCGGGCCGGCTGAATTCTTGCCTTACGGCGTGCCGAACCGCCGCGCAAGTGCATCTTTGCAGAATTCCAGCACGTGCAATTCGGCCAACTCCTCCGCCACTGTCTCGGCGTTGGGCTCGTCCAGCGACCGGGTCACCTCATCCACCAAACAGTCAGTGAACTTGGCGCGGGCTGCAACCAGGCGTTTGCGGACCCAACCTGCCGTGACTGGCTTGCCGAGCTGAACGGAAAAGTGCGCCGCCATCCCCTCGGAACGCGCGTCCGGATGGTCGGTGCGGTAGCGTAGCAAGGCGTGCAACGGCTGGCCTGTGTCGCGTTCCACGTCCGCTAATGCCTCCCAGGCGCGGGCCATCACCTCGCCGCGCCAGATGGTTGTAAACTCCTCGTCGGTTTCGTGCGCAGGTTGTACTTCGGCGGCAGGTTCCACGCCCGCGTCGGCAAGCGGCACGGCGGGCAAGCGCCAGCGCCGTCGGTAATCAATTACGAGGTGCGACAGCGCGGTCTTCAAAAAGGCTCGAAAGCGCCCCCGCTCCGAATTGGCGCCGCGGAAGGCGCCGCGTACGAAACGGAGAGCGAACTCCTGGAATAGCTCGTCTGCCACATCGCGGTCGCGAACGGCGCCGAGTAGGTAACGATAGATTGCCGGACTGTAACGGCGGAAGATCTGCTCTTGCGCCGCCGCCGACGGTCCTTCTTCCCCGCCGTGTGCTTGACGGAGCATGGTCCAAGCCGTCGTGATGTAACTGAGGTGCTCGTGCAATTGCTGTCGCTCTGCCTCGTCTGGCACGCTCATGGTTGCTTCCCCCCGCGACACGACCGGCTTGCCGTCATGCGGCATGATGAAACCTGCCGCAAGTGCGCGTATCTGAACCGCCAACGGACACGCCTCGTCCTTCCGCCCGTAGGGAGTAGAAGGAAGAGGCGCGATCCGGGCTGTAGGTGTTACTAGTAGGGGTTATAGGTCGTGTACAGGCCCTGAAGCCAATTCCAAGTGGCGTCCCAACTGTAGATCGGACCATCGGTCCAGTCAGGCGAGGGCTGGGGCGGCGGGGAGCCGGGGTCGTAGCCCACGTGGCCCGGTGTACCGAAGTCTGGCGGAAGCCCCGTATCCAGTCCGCCGTAGTAAAGGGTTCCGCCCGAGGCGCTGCCGGTCGAACTGCCCGACGAATTGCCGGACGAGCCGCCGTTCGAGGAACCGGTGGCGGGCGGCGGGCTGGAGGGCAAGTAGGGCGCCCAGCCATCAACATCCTGCTGGCTCGGTGCGCGGTTCAGAATGTCGTAGTAGGCCTGGACGATAAACTCTCGGGGGTCCCCGAAGCTACGGCCCGCGAAATACTCGTCGGAACCGACAAAACTCGCAACGAGGTCTTCGTTGCTCGTGCCTTGCAGGAAACGATTGGTCCAGTATGCCAGGCCGTCCGAATCGGGACCCCGGTTCAACAGGCGGTAGTAGTCGTCGGCGATGCGCTGGGTTTCCCGTTCTTGGCTGGCGGCGAAGCCGTAGGCGACGGCCGCGGGCTGGGCCCCCGCGTCGAGCTGATGGACCCAGAAGCTATGGCCTGAGTCATCGCTTTCGCGATGCAGCAGGTCGCGATACATTCCGTCCACCCACCCGCCGTTGGTGCCGCCGTGATTCGCGATGTACTCGGGCGAGCCGAGGAAACTGGCTTCCAGGTGTTCGTCGGTCAGTCCGCCCTGCATCTTTCCGACCCAATAGTTCAGCCCGGCTGCGTCGGGTGCGCGGTCCAGGTAATTGCCGTACATGCCCGTCACGAGATTCGCACAGTTTTCGCGGCTGTGGGCCAACGCTTGGGCCACCGCCAGCGTAGCCGCGGACAGGACGCGCCGGTCTTCGAGCCGCTCCACCACTGGCCGAGCCGAGGAACGCGAAGGCGCGCCCGAGTTGGCGCTCGACCCGCCGACCAGCGCCTCGTACGACTTGCGGAACCAGGATTTCCGACCGCCGCTCTGATTTGTTCGCCTGCCGCCCATGATCTTCTCCTTCTTGCTCTTCGGTGTTGTGGTTGTCGCCGTCGCCTTCTCATACGGGGCACTTCGCCGACTGTCCCGCGGTTCCCATTTTTTTCTTTTCATTTTTCAAAGTGACGGAGCTAAACTGCGCGTTGACGGCGCCCCGAGGTGATTTGCATTCATTTTCTTGGAGGCGGCTCATGTCCGCGCCGGCTGCTGCGGATCGTAATCTGCTGTTCGGCATCTTGGCCTTGCAGATGGACTTCATCACCCGGGACGCGCTGGTCGCGGCGATGAACGCCTGGGTGCTGGACAAGTCAAAACCGCTGGGCCAGATCTTGAACGAACAAGGCGCCCTCCCGCCCGACACATGCACTCTGTTAGAGTCGCTGGTCCAGAAGCACCTGGAGCTACACGGCGAGGATTCCGAACGGAGCCTGGCGTCGATCGGTTCGCTCGGCTCGTCATGGGACGACTTGCAACAACTCGCAGATCAGGACGTGCAGACCAGCCTGGCGCGCCTCGGCGCCGCGCACGCGGAAACAACGCGACCGTATGTCGTACCGCTGGCTCAGTCGTCTGGAGCCCGTTTCCGCATCCTGCGGCCGCACGCCAAGGGGGGCCTGGGCGAGGTCTTCATCGCCGAAGACACGGAATTGCACCGTCAGGTGGCATTGAAAGAGATACAGACCCGGCACGCGGCGGACCTCAATAGCCGCAGCCGCTTCCTGCTCGAAGCGGAGATCACCGGCGGACTGGAGCATCCGGGCATCGTTCCCGTTTACGGGCTTGGCCACTACGCGGACGGCCGGCCGTTTTACGCCATGCGCTTCATCAAGGGGGACAATCTCAAGGAGGCGATCGCCCGGTTTCATCAGTGCGACGCGCACGTCTCGGGGTCGCGCCCGGCGCGCTTTGATTCTCTTGCGTTCCGCCAGCTCTTGGGCCGCTTTCTCGACGTTTGCAACGCCGTCGCCTATGCCCATGCCCGCGGCGTGCTGCACCGCGACCTAAAGCCCGGCAACATCATGCTGGGCAAGTATGGCGAAACGCTGGTGGTTGATTGGGGCCTCGCGAAGCCGGTGGGCAAGGCCGACGGCGTTCCGCCCATCGCCGTGGACGAAGCGACACTCCGCCCCGCGTCCGGGAGCAGCTACGTGGAAACACAGGCCGGCGCCGCGGTCGGCACGCCGGCCTACATGAGCCCGGAACAAGCGGCCGGACAGCTCGATCAACTCGGCCCAGCCAGCGACGTCTACAGCCTGGGCGCGACGCTTTACCATTTGCTGACGGGACAGCCGCCGGTGCGCGGTGACGACCTGCGCGCGGTGTTGCAGAAGGTTGAGCGCGGCGAAATTGCCGAGCCGCGGCACATACAACCAAATGTACCCCGGCCGCTGGAAGCGGTTTGTCTCAAGGCGATGGCCCGCGTGCCCGCGAACCGCTATGACTCGGCACTGGAATTGGCCCAGGACGTTGAACATTGGCTGGGGGACGAACCGGTGACCGCCCTGCGCGAGCCCCGGACCGTCGCGCTGCGCCGATGGGCACGCAAACATCCGGGGCCGGTCGCCGGCATCGCGGCAGCGCTCCTGGTCGGCCTTCTCGGGCTCGCCGTCAGTTCAATCGTGCTCGGCCGGAAGAACCGTGAATTGGAGCTCGCCCGCTTGGCGGAAACGGAGCGCGCCGAAGGGGAGCGCCAAGCCAAGCAAGAGGCGCTCGCGGCGGCAACCGCCGAAAAAAACGCCAAGGAAATCGCGGAGACGCGCGCAGCGGAGACTCAGGCGGTCCTTGAATTTGTCCAGCAAAGAATCTTCGCGGCAGCCCGGCCGGAAGGAAAGGAAGGCGGCCTGGGGCACGACGTGACCCTTCGCAAGGCCATCGAAGCCGCCATGCCTTTCGTAGAAAAGAGCTTTACAAACAAGCCGATTATCGAAGCCCGCCTGCGCCGGACCGTAGGCGTGTCGTTCCTGGACCTGGGCGAGGCCAAATTGGCGGTGGAGCAATTCCAGGCCGCCCGCGCGCTCTACACCCGACTTCTGGGTCCCAACGATCCCGGCACGCTAAACGTTGCAAACGATTTGGCCGTCGGACTCGACGCGCTCGGTCAACACGCGGAAGCGCTGAAGCTTTGGGAAGATACGCTGACGCTGACCAAGGCGGCACTCGGACCGGATCACCCGCAGACGCTGACAAGCATGAATAACCTGGCGTACGCTTATGGCATCCGGGGCCGGAGCGCCGAGGCGCTTAAGGTCGAAGAAGAAGTCCTGGCGCTGCGCAAAGCCAAACTGGGTCCGTACCACCTGCACACCCTCCAGAGCATGAGCAACCTGGCGGCGGGGTACCGCGCCGTGGGCCGGGACGCCGAAGCGCTTAAGCTTCTGGAAGAAACGCTGGCGCTGCAAAAAAGCCACCTTGGCGCCGAGCACCCCGACACGCTCGCGACCATGCAAAGCCTTGCGGTCAGCTACGAGAGTGTCGGCCGGCGTCACGACGCCCTGAAGCTGCGCGAGGAGACGCTGGCGCTGCGCAAGGCCAAACTCGGTCCAGAGCACCCGGATACGCTTGTCAGCATGATGCACCTGGCGGCGATCTACACCCCGCTTGGTCGGAATGCCGAGGCGGTCAAACTCTATGAAGCCGCGCTGGCAATTCAGAAAGCCAAATTGCCCGCCGGGCATCTCAACACCATTCTGACCATGTTCGGCTTGGCCGAAGGTTACGCCGCTCTCGGCCGGCATGCCGAAGCGCTCAAGCTCTTTGAAGAGACACGGACGTTGACGTCAGCCAAATTGGGCGCCAATCACTTTATTGCGCTCATGTCCATGATGAACGAAGCAAAATGCTACGACGCCCTTGGACGGTATGCCGATGCGCTCAAACTCCGCGAAAAAGCCTTGCCGCTCTTCCAAGCGACGCGTCCCCACAACGATCGCATGACGCTCACTGCCAAGAGCAACCTGACGGTCAGCTACTACACCCTTGGCCGGTATGCGGACGCCGTCAAGCTCTGCGAACAGACATTGGCGCTGCAGAAAGCCGCGCTCGGTCCCGACGACCCCGACACACTCCGCACCAGCAACAACCTGGCCCTCGGCTATACCGCTCTGCACCGCAATGTTGACGCCGTCAAGCTCTATGAAGAGACGCTGGCGCTGCGGAAGGCCAAGCTCGGTAGTGACGACGCCGAGACCCTCACGACCATGGCCGAGTTGGCGAGCGTCTACTTCGCCCTTGGGCGGGCCGCCGACGCTCTCAAACTGTGCCGGGAAGCGCTCGCGCTGCGGAAAGCGAAACTTGGCCTGGATCACCCGGATACCCTTAAGAGCATGTCCGACCTGGCTGCAATGCTCGTCAGCCTTGACCGAGGGGCGGAGGCCCTGCCCGTCATCGACGAATGCATACAGCGCGCCACCGGAAAGGCTGTCCAGCCCAACTTGATTCCGAGCGTGCTGGTTTTGCGGCTGCGGCACTTCGAAAAGACAAAGAACGCCGCGGGCTGCCGAACGACCGCCGAGATGTGGGAGAAGCTGCACCGCAACGATTTCGGCAGCCTCTACGAGGCGTCCTGCATGCGTGCCGTCACCGCCGCCGTCCTTCGTGCCAGCGATCCCTCCAAGGACGCTCAGAAAAACGCGGACGACGACGCGGACCGCGCTCTGGTATGGCTCAAGCAAGCCGTCGCCGCGGGGTATTCGGACGCCTCCCACATGCAGACGGACAAAGACCTCATTGCATTGCGCGGCCGGGACGACTTCAAGAAGCTGATGGTGGACGTGGAAGCGAAGGCCAAGCGCCAAGAAGGAAAGTCGCAGAAGTCGGAGAAATGAGTTGCCCGGTCCGCGTAACACCGCAAGGAAGACGCGCGGAAATGAGTCGGTAGTGATCGGGAGCCCTTTGTGCGAGTGAACGGCTCGTGTTCGTGCTTCACGGGAAAGGCGCGTTCGAACCCTTCTATGTCGACCCATTTACCTTTTGCATGCGCCAAAGGCGGGCAAGAATGCTCTATCGAAAAGAGCGGGCGAACTCGTCCGCGACCACCCAAATTGCTGCTCCTCGCGGCGCTCTCCGTCGTCGGTTGCACGGCAAGCGGTTTCGGCGATGTTGCCGGCACGGTGACGGTGGACGGTAAACCGCTGCCGGCGGGGAAGATCACCTTCTTTGATGCGACCAACGTGCTCCGCACGGGGGATGTTAAGGACGGCGTCTACAACGTCCGGCGAGTCGCGACGGGCAAGGCCCGTGTCGCCGTCGTGGGACCGCCCGCCACGTCGGTCGGCGGCGCTGGACTCCCCAACGCTCCCCGCCCAAACGACTCCAAATCCGCCGCCGCCAAGAAAGAAGTTCCTGCAAAATACGGCAATTATGAGGCATCCGGGCTTGAAATCGACGTCAAACCGGGCAGCAATCCGTACCCAATCGAGCTGAAGTCCCATTAGAATACCGAGATCGCGCCGTATTCCCTAAGTCCTGAACAGATAATGGCTTAACCGTCTTTTCTGTAACATCTCAATAACCCAAGCGTGGGCGATGTGGCCCCGTGGTGCGGCGCGTACCGTCACCGGGCGCGGCGAAGCAGAGGTCGTTCTTTGAGATGCGCCGTGCCGTCCCAGTTGCTCAGGCCGGCACGGCCTCGGCT
>JBGQKZ010000086.1:0-29492 GCA_041499805.1 Gemmataceae bacterium | reverse complement strand
TCAAGCGGACTGACACGAAAACCAAACGTGGGATCGCGTGCAAACGCAAGCGCGCGGGCTGGAGCGATGACTTTCTCCTCGCGGTACTGCTCGGCCGCGCGGCTTAATCGTTTTTCCATAGGCCCAGGTGCGATTGCCCTGCACGCAGACCACCGGCGACCATCGACCGAGCCAAACCCAGTGTCTCGGTCTCCCGGCGCCCAAGGGGAAAACACGGGAGCGAGTCCGGCGGCAGCTACCAGCGTCTACCGAAGCGGCGTCGCAACTTCGGCGACGCCGCACGACCTGGGTTGCTACAACGATCGGCCCCACGAGATAGCGGTGCCACGCCGCCAAAACGTGTTGATCGAGCGTCCCGGCTGGCCGCCCAATTCCATGATCGCTTCATCACTGAGGGCGTCGGTCGGCCGAGCCGAACCGAACGTGAAGTCAAGGTCCATGTTGTGCCCCTCGCCGTCGACCTTGGCGGTGTTGTGATCCCCGAATTTGAACCAACCCGAAACGCCTTGCAGTCTCGTGCCGGGAAGGGCCCGGACCGCATCGACGTCAACGCCGGGCGGAGACTTGCGATTGGGCCCCAGCTCGAAGATGTTGAGGTCGTCGTCGTCCTGCACCCAGCAGAGGACGACGCCGTTTTTCGACCTGTTGATCACATTGCCGCGAACCAAGCCCAGGAAACCGTCCGCCATGGCTGTGCTCCTTTGCGAAAGATTGACGAGAGCAATCTCGTCACAAAACGCCGCAGCCGTCGCTGTCATCAACGCCGCCCCGCGCGCGTTCCTAACTTCCTCATCGCCATCGCCGCGCGGAACGCACAAGATTCCGAAAGATTTTCTTGAGCACCGCTTCGGGCGTTCCCAACGGCCTCCGGCGGGACGCACGCGACGCTGGAATTATTTTGCAAGCAGCGCCGGACCCTGCTAGAAATCAGGAGAAATGTCAGCCGGATTGACCATGAGGCATTGATGTCCGAGCCGAGCGGCTTTCACGAGTTTGTGCAACGCATCCGCGCCGGCGACGAGCGTGCAGCCGTGGAGCTGGTGCAGCGTTACGAACCGCTGATTCGCCGCGAAGTCCGGCTGCACCTCGAAGACCGCCGGCTGTGCCGCGTGTTTGATTCAATGGACATTTGTCAATCTGTTTTCGCGAGCTTCTTCGTGCGGACCGCTTCGGGGCAATACGATCTCGAACGGCCCGAGCAACTCATCAAGTTGCTGGTCACGATGACGCGCAACAAGCTCGCCTCGGCGGCACGGCGGCAAAACCGCCAGCGCCGCGATCAGCGGCGCACGGCGACCGGCGCGGAGGACGCTCTCGCACAAGTAGCGAGCGCCGGGCCGACACCCAGTCGCATTGTCGCCGGGCAGGAGTTGCTGCGGCGGTTTCGCGAGGAACTCAACGACGAAGAACGCCAGGTGGCCGATCTGCGGACGGAAGGACTCGCCTGGGCCGACGTGGCGGCACGGCTCGGCGGCACTGCCCAGGCCCGGCGTATGCAGTTCACGCGGGCCGTCGAACGCATCGCCAAGGACCTCGGCCTCGACGAGAGCGCTCCATGACGAACGCGGCTTCCAGCTCGGAACCGGGTGATCGCCGCGACGATCTCTCGGAACGCTACTGGCGTCTCTGGGAGAACGGCCAGCAACCCGACCTCGACGCCTTTCTTGCGACCTGCACTTCCTTGGCGCCGGCGCAGCTCGCCGCGGTCATCCGCATCGATCAGCGCGAACGCTGGCGCGCGGGCGAACGCGTGCCGATCGAAGAATACCTCCGCCGCTTTCCGCCGCTTGCGGACAACGCCGAAATTGCACTCGACTTGATCTACAACGAGTTTTTGCTCCGCGAGCGTGCCGGCGACGAGCCCGCCGCGCAGGACTTCATGGACCGCTTTCCGCGCCACGCCGACATCCTGCGCGATCAGATCGACTTGCACCGGGCCCTCGGCACGCCGGCGTCCGCGGGCGCGACCCTGGGTCCTCCGGTCATCACGGCGCCGACGCGCGTCGGTGGGGCAACGTTGGGCGATCTTCCGCCGCCGCGACCGGAGGAACGGGGCGCCGTGCGCATGTTGCCGGAAGTCTTCGGCCGCTATCGCATCACCCGTCTGCTCGGTCAGGGCGGAATGGGCGCGGTCTATCTGGCCCGTGACACCCACTTGGAACGCGAGGTCGCCCTCAAGGTGCCGCGCCTCGGCGAGGACGCAGACACCATGACCATCGCCCGCTTCTATCGCGAGGCGCGCGTAGCCGCCACTTTCGTTCATCCGCAGCTCTGCCCCGTGTACGAGGTCGGCCAGATCGACGGCATCCACTATCTGACGATGCCTTATCTCAAGGGGGAGCTGTTGTCCGAACGGTTGCGGCGGGAGACGCCGTTGCCTCCCGCGGTTGCAGTGCGCTTCTGCGTCACCATCGCCCGCGCTTTGCACGACGCCCATCAAGCCGGCGTGCTGCACCGCGATCTGAAGCCCTCCAACATCATGCTGAATGCCCGGCAAGAGCCGATTGTCATGGATTTCGGCCTGGCCCGGCGCGGCGCCGCCCGCGACCCGCGCATGTCAACGTCCGGCATGATCCTCGGCACGCCGGTCTATTGCAGTCCCGAGCAGATCGGCGGCGATCCCGAAACCCTGGGTCCGGAGTGCGACATTTACAGCCTCGGCGTCATCCTTTATGAGATGGTCACCGGCCAGCCGCCCTTTCGCGGCGCCGCCCACGAGGTGCTGCGCCAAGTGCTCGTGGACGTACCGTCCCCGCCGAGTCGCTTGCGGCCCGAGCTCGATCCCCGCCTGGAAGCGGTCTGCCTGCGCGCACTCGCGAAACAGCCAAAAGAGCGCTTCGCCAACATGGAGGAATTCGCGACGGCACTGGAGGATTGTCTGGGCGACGACGACGCGACGCTTACGCCGCATCCCGCGCGCAACCTTCCGAAAAGCCCGCCACGTCGTGCCGCTTGGTCCGTTACGGGGCGTCGGCTGCTCCTCGGCGCGGCCTTGCTTCTCGTGCCGCTTGGCGGTTGGTCCGTCTGGTACATCGCGCACCATCGTGCGCCGGCCCGTCTCGAGCCGCCGGACCTGTTTCACGCCGGCGCGCGCTGGGCCGGCGCCTTTCGCTTCCGCCCGCCCCATCCGCCCATGCCCAGCGACGTCGTCGTCCTCGTCACGCGCCGCGACGGCAACCGCTTCTGGGGCGAATATGCCACGGAACAGCAAACGTATCGCTGGGAAATCGCCGGCGAAACACGCGACGCGGCCGTGAGCTGGACCCTCACTCGTTTTCTCGGCGACGTCGACCCCGTCAGCGGCGCCGCCTCGGTCGCGGGAACGTACACCGGCCGCACGCTCAACGCCGTCTTTAAGGACGACGACTCGGAGGCGGAGATCACGCTTCAGAAGATGGATTAGAGGTCCGAAAAACACGAGGACGGGAGCTTGGCGGCGCAGTGAAGTTGGCCGGGTTGGGCTCGACCTTGGCATGTTCGTTGCGTATTTGCCACACGCGGCCGGCGCCGTGGTCGATGTAGAGGTCGGAAGTGGAGCGGACGAGGTCGCCTACGGCTCATTGCGAGCGCTTGATTTCCCGCTCCTCGTGTCGCTTCTTGGGAACAAGTGTCGGCACGTTTTTCGTTCACTGCGACCAGTCCTCGATGCGCAGCCCCGGAACTTGTTTGAAATCATGTGCATTGCGCGTGACGAGAACGGCGCCGTGTTCGAGCGCTGTCACTGCTATTCGCAAATCCATTCGCCCGATCTTTATTTTTCGCTTGCGAAGTTGCTCATAGCGGCGCATCGCGGCTTCGTCGTAGGTCAGGATCTGAAGGCGGGAGAAAAACCGCACCGTGTCCGTGAGTCGGCGGTAAGCCCACGCTAGACGCTCGGGCCGTTTCGCCTTCCTTAGTTGCGTGTACCACCCCGACATTTGCTCTTCGACGCTTAGCACGGTAATCGCTACATTTTCGGCCTTTTCTCGGAAGAAGCGCTCGCTAACCGCCGGATGACCGTCTTCCAGCAACGTGAGCATGTCGGTGTCGAGGATGTATTCACTCATGGCAACTCGGGGTTTCGGTCAACTTTTCGGCGATAGTCGGCCATCGATTTTTTCCAGTCCTTGATTCGCGGATCATCCTTGAACATGCCGACGAATTCCGCCAGAGGATGCGCTGGTCGCGCCACCTCCAGCGGCACGACTTCCGCGCCGCCGCTCAGCCGCCCTTGCAACTGCTCTTTGAGTTTGGCCAGCGCTTCTTCTCGCGTTGCCCCTTCCGCGACAAGGGGCAACGGTTCGCCGCCGCGGGCGCGGTAGCCGTTGCCGGCGACTGGTTCGATCAGGATGGGAATCTGCATGTCGGACCTCCGCGATTTGGTTCCTTGCACGGCATTCTATCGTTCGGACGAGCCCGGCACAAACGCGGAGCGGTACGGCGGCGCCATGAAGACGGAAGGGTTGAACTCGACCTTGGCGTGTTCGTTGCGTACTTTCTGGACGCGGCCGATGCTGCACTGCCCGCGAAAAACGAGCAGCTATGTTAAAGCAAGCAAATCTCAGCGACGTGAAGAGCTAACCCGCCCCATTCCGCTCCGGCGGCGCCACGCCGTGCAGGTGACGCACGAAGAAATCCTGCATCCGCCGCCGGCCATAAGAGCCGCCGTCGGAGTGGCCCATGCCGGGAACGACGACGAACTCGAAATCCTTGCCCGCTTTGACGAGGGCGTCTACCAGGCGGAACGTTGATTCCGGCGGCACATTGGTGTCCATCTCACCGACGATGAGGAGGAGTTTGCCGCGGAGGCGGTGGGCGTTGTCGATGTTCGAGCATTCGGCGTAATGAGGGCCGACGGGGTAGCCCATCCACTGTTCGTTCCAGGACGCCTTGTCCATGCGGTTGTCGTGGCAGCCACAGGCGCTGACCGCGGTTTTGTAGAAGTCGGGGTGAAAGAGTACGCCGCCGGTGGCGTTCTGGCCGCCGGCGGAGGTGCCGTAGATGCCGACGCGGGTGATGTCGTAATACGGATACTTCTTGGCGGCCGCCTGATGCCAGAGGATGCGGTCGGGGAAACCGGCGTCCTTGAGGTTGTGCCAGCAGACGTCGTGAAAAGCCTTCGACCGGTTGGCGGTGCCCATGCCGTCGATCTGCACCACGATGAAGCCGAGTTCCGTAAGCGCGGCGAAACGGCGCGCGGGGCTAAAAGTCTTGGGCACGAACGATCCTTGCGGGCCGGCGTAGATGGACTCGATGACGGGATACTTCTTCTTCGGGTCGAAGTGCTGCGGCCGGCTGATGATGCCCCAGATGTCGGTCGCGCCGTCGCGGCCCTTCGCGACAAAGACTTCGGGCGGCTGCCAACCGCTTGCCGACAGCTCAGAGACGTCCGCCTTTTCCAGTTCGCAAACGCGCGTGCCGTCCGACGCGCGCCGCAGCTCGTGCGTCGGGGCGATGTCCACCCGCGAATAGGCGTCGATCAGGTATTTGCGGTCGGGCGAGAACTGCACCGTGTGGCCGCCATCGCCCTCCGTCAGCGCCACAAGGCCGCTGCCGTCGAAGTTCACGCGGTAGGCGTGAACGAAATAGGGGTCCTGTTCGGGATTCTTGCCGTTGGCTCGGAACCAAATCTGGCGGCGTTCGGCGTCGATCTTCTCGATGGCGCGGATAACGTACTTGCCCTCGGTGATGCGGTTCTTGATTTTGCCTTCCTTGGCGTCAACGAGATACATGTGCCGCCAGCCGTCGCGTTCGGAGAGGTAGACGATTTCGTCGTCGTTGACGAACGAGACAAGATTGGCGCCGAGGTTTTCCGCGTGGGCGGTCCAGATGAACGTGTCGCTCTTCTCGTCGATGAGGTTGCGCGACTTGCCGCTGGCCGCGTCAATCTCGATGACGCGAAAGCGCTGATGGCCGCGGTCGGTCTTCTGATAGGTGAAGCGCCGGCCGTCCTTATTCCAGCGCAGCCGTGGGAAGCCAAAGTCGATCTTCTCGACGTCCGTCTTGATTTCCTTTTGGCCGGCCACGTCGAACAGGTGCAATTCGTACGCGGCGAACTTATCGCCCGGCAGCGGGTACGGCCGGGTGTGCAATTTGGCCCGGCCGCCGCCCTTGGGGGATGACTCGATCAAATAGACTTCCTTGTCGTCGCCGGGCTCGATGCGGAAGGCGACGAGCGATTTCGAGTCGGGCGACCACTGGAGCTGTCCATAGGCGCGGCCGGGTTTGCCGTCGTGGGTGAGCTGCGTTTCCTTGCCGTCCCTCGCCCGAACGAAGACATTGGCGTCTTTGATGAAGGCGTTCCACTTGTCATCGGGGGAACGTGGCGAACGCTCGCGCGGCTGTGGGCGTTCGCCTTGCGGCTGCGCGCGTTGCTGCGGGGCCTGCTCCGCGTCGGGATTCAGACCATCGGGCCACGGCGACTCGAGCCGCTCGGTGTCGGCATCACGATTCGAACTGAAAGCGGATTCTTTGCTCTCGGGCTGTTGTTCCTTGCTTTTTTCTTCGATCTTCGAGCAGGCGTAGGACGCTAGATCGCACTTCCAATTTGTGCCTGCCACCTTGAAGCGAATCGCCTTGTCGTCATCCGCGAAGTCGATGGCGTCGAAAGGAAGTTTCTCCGCGACGTACGACGCCGCGGCGGCTTTGGAGAGATTGGCGGCGAGTTTCTCGTGATCGAACGCGGGCTGCCGTGTGCCTTTCTCGGCATCGACGACGATGAATTCGCGCGTGCCGCCGCGGAGGTCATTGCGGTACCAGAAACGCGTGTCGCCGTGGAACCAGTGCGGCGTGAGCTGCATCTTGTAGACGCGCGCCGCCGGTCCGCCCGCTTGAGCGCGTTGATACGACGCCCGCAACTCGTCGGCGGAGGGCACATACTTCGGCAGATTGTTGCCGTCGTTTGTCTGCACCGTTTGGGCGGCGACGAAGCGTGGCGCGTGGACCACACTTAGGGCCGCAAGCAGCGGGGTCCATGCGACGCCGATCAACACGCGACGCAAGATTGCAGAGTGCATTGCGCAATTCCTTGAACGAACGTAATAGGAGTGGTTCGAGCGGTGTGGGGTAACTGTATCGCGCGAACGCCGATTGAAAAGCGGAAACGATTCAAACGCCGTAGCCGCGGGTAGCACGGTTCATGTTCCGGCGCCTGGGCCCACAACCTCGTCCTTTTCGGGATGAGGGCCGCTCCGCTGCATTCGCTGCTGGAGGCAGGCCAACTCGCGGGCAGTCTGCCGGAGCGCCGCTTCGGTCCGCTTGCGCTCGGTGACATCTTCAAAGGATGCCACCACGCCGACCAAAGAGCGGCCGTCCGCGTGCAACAGGGGCTGCGAGTTGATCGTGATCCAAGTAAGCGTCCCGTCCGGTTTGTGTACTCCCATGACGACGTCGGTGCAGGGCTGTCCGGTGCGGAGTGTGACCATTGGCGGGTGCTCGTCGCCCGGAAACGGGGAACCGTCCTCGTGAATGGCGCGCCAGCGCGGGTCATGGGAGGTGCGGCCCATGATCTGTTCGGCCGACAGTCCCAGAATGCGTTCGGCGGCGGCGTTGCAAGAGCGGATGTTGCCGTCGCCATCCAGCAACAGAACTCCGTCCTGCATCGCCGCGACGACGGAGCGATAACGTTCCTCGCTCTCGCGCAGGGCTTCCTCTGCTTGTTTGCGTTCGGTGATGTCCCGGGAGATGCCGAACGTCCCGATGATTTCTCCTCGCGGATCGCGCAGAGGCATCTTGGTGGTGGATACCCAGGTCACGCGGCCGTCGGGCCAGGTTTCCCTGACGTCCCTGGCAAGCAGGGGCTGGCCGGTGCGCATGACCTCTTGTTCATCCACGTCGGCCTGCTGGGCATATTCAGCCGCGAAGATGTCATGAGCGGTCTTACCCAATACGCCGGCCGGATCGCCCGGCCCGAACTTGTCGGCGAGAGCATTGTTGACGCGAATGTAGCGACCGCCTCGATCCTTGAAGTAAATGAAATCCGGAACCGTGTCCATGAGACTGTGCAGCAGATAGCGCTCGTGGGCCAGCTCCTCTTCGGCGGTCTTCCGGTCGGTGATGTCCTCGTGTGAGCCGGCCATGCGGTAGACGCGGCCGGTCGAGTCGCGCAGGACGAACGCGCGGCTGCGAATCCAGCGGTACGAGCCGTCCTTGTGACGGAACCGGAACTCCACCCACGAGAGCGACTCCCGTCCTTTGAAATGGGCGCGCAGCTCGTACAGGACGCGGCGGTAGTCCTCGGGATGGATCCGTTTGGCCCATTCGTCGCTCTTGTTGGGAAATTCATGATCCTCGTAGCCGAGCATCGCCTTGTACCGAGGCGAGTAGTAAACCTCGTCGGTGGCCAGGTCCCAGTCCCACAGCCCGTCCTGCGACCCCTGCACCGCCAGCTCGAAGCGCTCCCGGCTCTTGCGCAGTTCCTCCTCCGCGAGCTTGCGTGCGGTGACGTCCCAGGCGATGAGCTGAATGCCCGTGACTTTGCCGCCAACGTCCCGGACAGCCGTCTTCAGCACATGCATGTAGCGTCGCCCCTCGACGCCGATGATCTCCTCGATGTCCTCAAACACCCCACCCGTTTCAATGACGTTGCGGTCGTCCCGGCGGTACTTTTCGGCCATGGCTGGTGGAAAGATGTCGGAATCTGTCTTGCCCAGAAGCTGGTCAAGCGGGCGGCCCATGATCTCACCGAAGCGATGGTTGCCAAAGGTAAAGCGCCCTTCCAGGTCCTTGCGCAGGACCATGCACGGCAGGCTCTCCACCAAGGAGTGATAGAGTGCTTCCGATTCCCGCAACGCGTCCTCAGCCTTACGTCGCTCGTACTCTTGCCAACCCTGGACCTCCAGGGCGAGGTCGGCAGCGGCGGCCGACCGCGCCGCGGGGTCTTTGGCCAACTCCCGGAGGCACACGGCTTCCAGCGCCGGCGGCACGTCGGGCCAAAGTTCGTGCGGCGGCAACGGCTGTTCCTCGCGCACCCGGCGCAACACCTCGTCGGTATTCGCTCCTGAGAAGGGCGGCCGGCCGGTCAGAATCTCATAGAGAATGGCGCCCAGTCCGTAGACGTCGGTGCGGCGGTCGATCAGATCGAGCCGTCCCGCCGCCTGTTCCGGCGACATGTACGCCGGCGTGCCCAGCGCCTGTCCTTGGACGGTGTGACCGCTCCCGTCCGCCGCGGCATCATCGATGACCAATGAGAACGCTTGCGGCTCGCCTTCCGGCCGGCCCACGAGCTTCGCCAACCCCCAGTCCAACACCACGACCTCGCCGAAATCGCCGAGGATGACGTTCTGTCCTTTGAGATCGCGGTGGATGACGCCGCGGGAATGGGCGTAGGCAACCGTATTGCAGACAGTGACAAACGCATTCAGGAGTGCGGGCAGGTCGAGTGCGTCGGCGCGCCCTGCCAAGCGCCTCTCGTGGTACGCGGCGGCCGCCTCGCTCAAGGTGCGGCCTTTGACGAAGCGCATGGTGTAGAACGGCTGCTGATCGCCGTGCCCGCGATTCAACTCATAGACCGGAATGATGCCCGGATGTTCCAACTGGCCGGTAATCTGAGCTTCTTGCAGGAATCGCGCTCCCATCGCTGCATCGGCCGCTCGTTCGGCCCGAAGCTCCTTGAGAGCGACATCGCGACCGAGATCGGCGTCGTGAGCCAGCCAGACACGGCCGATGCCGCCGGTCGCGTGCAAGCGCAGCCGTGCATAACGCTCGTGCGGCCCCGGAACGTGGTCGATCGTCGCCACCAAGTGAGCGGTTGCCGGCGGGGGTGCGCCGGCGAGCGAGCGCTGAATGTCAGCATCGTCCAAGGCGGCCAGCGAGCGCTTTACGTGATCGGGGACGGCTGCGAGGCTGGCCCGCGCGTCACCCGCGTGTGTGCGCAGCTTGCGTGCGAGCAGATAATCCACGTGAAGGCGGTCGTCCGGCAAGATCCAGCCTCGTTCGATGAGGAGATCCGCCAACGGCGTGTTCTTGCACGCCGTCCATAAAGCACAGACCTCGGCGAACTGTTGGGCGTCGATCAGTTCCGCTTGGAGCGCGACCACGCCAAAGAGCAGATTGCGATCGGCGTCGAAGGATCGAGCCGTCTCGGGCGCGGCCATGTCGCGATCTCCTCGAAACGATCGAAGAATCTGAGTCGGGCCAAGAAAGTTGCTAAGTGTTGGCAGTCTACCGACGCAAAGTTACAGACGCGAGGAAATAAGCCGCATCCGAATCGACAAGACAAGGCCGGATCTCACGAGGAAGCGGGTGGCGTTCGCCAGCGGACAGTATAGCCACCGTCCGAATCGAAGGCGCTCTCCTGGATGGCACAATCGTTGGCTTCGAGCCAATCGAGCAATTGTTCGGCGTCGCCTTTGGAGAGGCCTGATCTCGACTCGAGCTTTCCGTGTTTCACCTGTTCGTGAACGACTTGCAACAGCAGCGTTGCATCGACAGGTTTCTGCAGAAACAATTCACAGCCAGCCCGGAGCGCGTCTTCGCGGGCGTTCGGATCGCGCGACCCAGTCAAGCAGTGGATGCGGGCGCCGCGCGTACGTGCGTCGGCTCGGAGCGCGCGGGCGACGTCGAAGCCGTTCAGTCCGGGCATGTACAGGTCCAGGAACACGCACTGCGGGCGACGTTCCTTGGCGAGTGCGACCGCGGCGCAACCATCCTCCGCTTCCTCGCACGTATATCCATCCTGCTCGAGCAGAAGCCGCAATCCCAGGCGCGTGGAGGCATCGTCTTCGGCGATCAGCACATCGACGGGGGAGCGCAGCGAGGCGTGAGCGTTCATGCAATTTCCTCGACGTGCGCGGCCACGGGAGAACAGGCACGCGCCAGCTTCCTAACTCTGGGTTCGCCGAGCACGGCGTCGCTGCCGCTTATCTTCGTGAAGCGCGAGGAGAACCTGCCGACCACCGTGACGCAGACGTGGAGTGAAACCTAAACTACCAAATAGACAGTAGAACATGGATGCCGAGCCGTCAAACGCAAGCTGGTCAGTTGGCGCCGCCGCCCAACGGCTTGTCCGCGTGGTCCCGTGCTGACCCTACGTCCACGTTCACGCCGGATTCCCGAACGCGACAATCCGCGATAGATTCTCTTAGGTCCACCGTACTTGGAGAAGAAGGAGGGCGGGCATGGGCGACGCGCCGGCCACGCGGGCCAGCCTGTTGGTGCGGCTGCGCGACGCGCGCGACGGCAAGGCCTGGGGTGAGTTCGTCGATCTGTATGCTCCGCTCGTCTACCGCTTCGGCTGTAAGCAGGGTTTGCAAGACGCCGACGCCGCGGACCTGACGCAGGAAACGCTGCGGGCCGTTGCCGGGGCCGTCGGCCGGCTGGATTACGATGCGGCGCGCGGCTCCTTTCGCGGGTGGTTGTTCACCATCGCGCGCAATCGGTTGCGGGATTTCCTCGACAAACGCCGGCGCCAGGACCAGGGCTCGGGCAACACCGCCATGCTCGACTGGCTCGATCAACAGCCGGAACGTAGTGGCACGGTCTCAGACCCCGCCACAACGCTCGCGGAATGGTGGGACCGGGAGTATGATCGGCAGCTTCTCCTCACGGCGGCGCAGCGCATTCGCGGACAGTTTCAAGAGGCGACCTGGCAAGCATTTTGGCGGACCACCGTGGAGGGTCAGAGCGGCAAGGAAGCGGCGCAGGCGTTGAACTTGTCCGTCGCCGCGGTCTACCTGGCCAAGAGCCGCGTCATGGCTCGGCTGAAGGAAGCTGTCCGACAGTTGCAAGCGGAAATCGTGGGAGATTCGTCATGAACTCGACGTGTCCCGAAGCCGGTTCGTGGCAAGATCTGTTGCAGGGCAACGTCACCGACAAGCGGCAAGCGGCATTGACCGCCCATCTCGACGAGTGCGCGTCCTGCCAACAGGCGTTGGAAGGCCTGGTTGCCAGTCGCGATTCCTGGAGCGGCACGGCGAAGCAGCTCCACGACGAGCCGCTCGATCCAACCGGCAAGCTCGGTGACGTGGTGGCCCGCCTGAAGGCGCCGACCACGGGGACGGAGACCCTGGCGGAAGGCGCCGCCGGCGCGGAAGCCGATCTAAGTTTCTTGCAGCCGTCCGCGCGCGCAGGACATCTGGGCAGGCTGAAGCACTACGAGTTTCTCGAAATCCTTGGCAAGGGCGGTTTCGGCACCGTCTTCAAAGCCCACGACGAATCGCTCGATCGCATGGTCGCGATCAAGGTGTTGGCGCCCCATTTCGCGACCAATGGCAAGGCCCGCGCACGCTTCATCCGCGAAGCGAAGGCAGCGGCAGCGGTCAGCCACGATCACGTCGTCGGCATTCACGAGGTCGCCGACAAGGAACCCGTGCCGTTCCTCGTCATGCAGCTCATCAGCGGCCGGACACTGCAAGACCGCCTCGACCAAACCGGCCCGTTAGAGCTAAAGGAAATCCTTCGTATCGGCATGCAGACCGCAGAGGGGCTCGCCGCCGCCCACAAACAGGGGCTCGTCCACCGCGACATCAAGCCGGCGAATATCCTGTTGGAGAACGGCGTCGAGCGCGTCAAGCTCACCGACTTCGGCCTGGCCCGCGCCATCGATGACGCCAGCGTGACGCAATCGGGCGTCATCGCCGGCACGCCGATGTTCATGGCCCCGGAACAAGCCGCAGGCGAACCGGTCGATCACAGGGCCGATCTTTTCAGTCTGGGAAGCGTCCTCTATGCGATGTGTACCGGCCATCCGCCGTTTCGAGCGAGCGGCACGATGGCGGTGTTGAAACGGGTGATCGACGATTCGCCGCGGCCCATTCGCGAGATCAACGCCGATATTCCCGACTGGCTCTGTGACATTGTGGCGAAGCTGCATGCGAAGAAGCCGGCGGAACGGTTTGAAACGGCAAAGGACGTGGCGGAGTTGCTCGGCCGGCACTTGGCCCACGAGCAGCAGCCAAGTCAGGTATCGATGCCGGCGCGCGTGCGGCAGCCGCTGACGGTAGCCCGGTCATCCTCGCCCCCGCTCTCACGCATGCTTCCGCTTCCCCTATTGCTCATGGCCAGTCCTTTGTTCGTGGAAATACTCAAGCATCTACTGGCTCCCCGATACGGCACGTTGCCCTTTGTCTATTCGTTTCCTCTCTTCGGCCTTTCACTCCTTGGAATATTGGCCGGCTTTACCTTGCTGCTCGCGCGTCTCGCTGGTCGGCTGGCGGACCAGGAGTTGGTAGACGGGTCATCCCCACCGCCGCGCACGCCCTCGCTGGTGCTCCCCCTGTTGCTGATCGGCGTTCCTTTGGTGGTGGAAATACTCTTACATCTATTTGCTCCCAAAGAAGGCGTGTTCTCCGACGTCTTTTCCTTTCCCCTCTTCCTGCTGGCCGCGGCAACCGTGGGGACCGGCTGTGGCACGCTGGCCGCCTGTGTTGCCCGTCGTCAGGCGGCAGCACGATTCTCCGGCAAGTTGCCGCCGCACCGTCCACGCCGCTGGGCGGCCGGGCTGGCGCTGGCGCTGGGAGTCGCCTGGCTTCTCGGCTGGTTCGGCCCCGCGGCTTCACGTTATCTCCAGAACCGGGGCGAACTGGCGTTTACAGCCGACGGTCCCGGCTTGGAGCATATCGACGTGTTGCGGGACGGCCAGAAGTTCACCGATTTCGACCCGAGATTCAACTCGACCCTCGAACTGCCGCCAGGCAGGTACCGCTTGCAACCGACCCAACAAGCTGCGGACCGGGCGGTGTACTGCTGGCAACTGACGACTTGGGGGATGTTTGATTGGGGAGTGTTCGACAACGTCGAAGCGGTCCAGGGGGGTAACTCCTGCGAGTTTGAACTGGGGCGCGGTCGGGGGGTCAGCGTCCGGGCGCTGCTGCACGACGCGATGGCGGGCCTAAGCGAAGATGAAAAACTCCTTCAAGGCGTCTGGGTCCCGGTTTCCGGAGTGTTTTCCGGCAAGCCTCTGGCCGAGGAGGAATTCAAAACGGGGCGCCTAACCTTCAACGGCAGAAGCGTCAATTTCTCAATGAAGGGGATCTCGGGCGACACGAGCTTCGTACTCGATTCCACGCGCAATCCGAAGACGATGAGCTTCGCAAAGTCGCCGGCCAAGAACGAGCAACTCGACATCAACAAGCAAGCCGATCTCAAACGATTGATCGACGCCGCGAATGGCAAATTCACGAACGCGAACGTGAAGCTTAGCAACAGCATCTACACGGTGGACGCGGACACACTCACGCTTTGCTGCGTTCCCGACGACGGTCCGTTTCCCGCTACGTTTGAGTCGCCGGCCGGTTCATCGATTGCTCTTTACGTGTTCAAGCGCGAAGGAACGCACCGACCCTCCTCCCCATTGGAAGGCCGTTGGACGATTGTGCGCGAAGAGTCCAGCGGGACAGATCTCTCCACCGACATGACTGGAAAATGGTGGGAGTTCAAAGGGGCCATGCGGTTCCATAAGTTCGACCGTAAGGACGACCCAGCCAAATGCGAGTATCGAATCGACGCAACGCAGACTCCGCCCCACATCGACCTGGTCAGCAGCGGCAAAGTGTTGAATCACGGCATCTACGAGTTGAAAGGAGACGAACTCACCGTCTGCTTCAGCATGCCCCCGGAGCCGCGGCCGAGAACATTCGTCACGCGCCGCAATACGAGCCTGTATATCACGGTTCTGCGGCGCGAGCGTATCTCTCGCCCGGATGAAGAGCAACTGCAAGGCACCTGGACCCCCATCAAGGGTACATGGTTTAAGGCCCCCTTTTCGCCGGAAGAACTCAAAGGCGGTCGCATGATCTTTGACGGGAAGGATCTTCGTTTGATCATCCCGAAGGACCTTCTTATGCAGGGGACATTCAAACTCGACTCAACGAAAAAACCGAAAGAACTCACGTTCGTAATCGCCGACACGGACGTTTCAACCCGCAGGACGGACGGCATCTACGAATTGAACGGCGACACGCTCAGAATCTGTTTTGGCTATGGTCCGAGGCCAAAAGATTTCGTAGATGCTCAATCAATCTTGAACTTCGTCTTCAAACGTGAAGCGCCGGCCGCGGATAAGGACGGCTTCGTGCAGCTCTTCAACGGCAAGGATCTCACCGGCTGGAAGACGCACCCGGACCAGCCGGGCGAATGGCGCGTAGAGGACGGTGTACTCATTGGCGCAGACAAGGTCAGCCACCTGTTTACAGAGCGTGGCGACTTCGCCAACTTCCACTTACGCGTCGAAGCGATGATCAATCCGAAGGGGGATAGCGGGGTGTTCTTCCGCAGCGGCTTCAACTTCAACCCGGACAACCCCCAGAAAGTAAACCCGCTCGGTTACGAGGCCCAGATTCTCGGATCCAATGACGACGACATGAACACGGGGACCCTCTTTTGGGTCACACCGATTGTCAAAGTCAAGGACTCGCCAACCGAGGCGGACAAGTGGTTCACGCTGGAGGTGGTAGCGGAGGGCCGACGGCTCTTGACGCGGGTCAATGGGAAGACGACGGCGTACTGGGTCGATAACGAGGAGGGTCGCCCGACAAAAGGGCATATCGCCTTGCAAGTGTTCCATTCCTTTACCGTGGTGAAGTTCCGCAAGATCGAGATCAAGGAATTGCCGACAAGTAAGACAGCGAATGCGAAAGCCACGGACACGGAGTAGCTGCAAGGAACTTGGAAATCAACGAGCTGGACAGGCGCGTATCCGGGCGAGTAGTGCGCGGACGGATGGAGCGCCCGGCTTTACGGAAGCAAGACGCGATAGACCAATTCAGGAACACGCCGGCGGTGGATGGCCGCGGCAACCTCGGCGCGGAGCTTGCCGGCGACTTGACTTAGCCGCTCGATGATCTGCGCCGGTTGCAATGTTGCGTCGGGCGTCGCTTGATACACCGTGACGAGCAGCCGCCCGCAGTTTGGGGTGGGGACTACGGACGAGACGTCGAGGCTGCTGAGCACCTCGTCACCACTCTCCCACGCGAGCACCCATCTTAGCGTGCGGGCGATCTCGCTACAGAGCTGCAGAGTCTTGCGGTTTGTCGGCCCGCGCCGCGACGCGTGCGCGACGGTGCGCGGATCGACGCCGTCGTCCGGTCCCAGGGCGTCGCACGCTTCGAGCATCTTTTTCACCGATCGCCTCTTGGATTTCATGGCAGTAGAACGGACGCCGACGCCTTCGAGAAGGTTCGCGGTACCGGTGTAACGGTCTGCCGTTAGAATAAGCGGGGATGTGCGCCGGCCCGGATCGCGACTCGTGTGAGGAAAGAAACGATGCCGCCAGTTTCTTGTCCCAGTACGGACGACTTGCAAGCGTTCGCGGTCGGTAATCTGTCCGGCACAACGCTGGCGCGGATCGCGGAACATCTCACGACGTGCCGCCGCTGCGATGGCTTGCTGCCGGCTTTCGATCGCTCGGCCGACGGACTCGTCGCCGAACTCAGTCGCCTCAACAACGCCGAAGCTCCCGGCAACTTCGCACTGCCGGCGGAGCTAGTGACATTGGCCCGAGAAGCGGCGCGCTCGCGAAGCAACGGCAAAGCTTCCGAGGTTTCGGTCGATTCCGGCCGCCGTTACGCGCGGCAGCTTGCGGCCGGCGCTTGTCGTTTGGGGAAGTTCGAACTCCTAGCCGAGCTGGGCGCCGGTTCGTTCGGGTATGTCTTTCGCGCCCGCGACACCGAGCTCGATCGAACGGTGGCCGTCAAGATTCAGCGCGCGGGCAGCCTGGCCGATCAGGAGGAGGCGGCCCGCTTTCACCGCGAAGCGCGCAGCGTCGCCCAGTTGCAACATCCCGGCATCGTGTCGCTCTACGAAATCGGTCAGACCGACGAAGGGGTCTGCTATCTCGTCACCGAGCTTATTGAAGGGCAAACGCTGGAAGACCGGCTCAAATCCAGCGCGCACGACCCGCGCTGGACCACGGAGCTGCTGGCCCACGTTGCCGAGTCGTTGCAATACGCCCACGCCCACGGCGTGGTCCACCGCGACATCAAGCCCTCGAACATCCTGATCGATCTGGACGACCGTCCGCACTTGATGGATTTCGGCCTCGCCAAACGCTCGACCGGCGAGATGAGCATGACGTCCGACGGCCGCGTCATGGGCACGCCGGCGTACATGTCGCCGGAACAGGCGCGCGGCGAGTCGCACACCGTCGATGCCCGCAGCGACATCTACAGCCTGGGCGTCATCCTCTACGAGATGTTGACCGGCGTGCGGCCGTTTCAAGGCGACCGCCGGCTCCTCGTGCTTCAAGTATTGGAAGATGAGCCGCGGCCGCCACGACGGCTGAACGAACACCTGCCGCGCGACTTGGAGACCATTTGTCTGAAAGCCATGGCCAAAGCGCCGGGCCGGCGTTACCAGACGGCACAGGAATTCGCCGACGATCTGCGCCGCTTCCTCGACGGCAAACCGATCAAGGCCCGCCGTGTGGGACTCGGCGAACGACTGTGGCGCTGGAGCCGCCGTAATCCACTCGCGGCCAGCCTGCTCCTCGCGGTCTGTCTCGGCTCCGCCGCCGGCTTCTGGTATCTATCGAGTCTGTCCACGTATTTCGTGCAGGCGACCGCCCTCGACAGCACGCGCATGGAAATCGCCATGCTGGAGGAAGTGAATGCCTATTACAGCGAGATTGTGGACCGGGTAGACTGGAGCAAAACGCCGGTCACCCATGAGTATGCCACGCAGCCGAACGCCCTGCCCTTGCCCGCCACGTTTATCATCGACGCGGGTCAGCGCATCAGCAAAACCGAATCCGGCATGCAAGTTCGCCTCTACAGCAATTACCCGTGGCGCAAAGATGGCGGACCAAAAGACTCTTTTGAACAAAGGGCCCTCGACGTGCTGACGCGCAAAGCGCACACAACGGAAGACGACCTGACGTATCACCAGTTTACCGAGCCGGACGGCCGGCCGTTCCTGCGGTACGCCAAAGGGCAATTGATGAAACAAACGTGCGTGAAATGTCATAACGGCGACAAGGCGAGTCCGAAACGCGATTGGCAAGAAGGCGATTTGGCGGGGGTGCTCGTTATCTCGCGGCCGCTCGACCGGGATATCGCGCTGACGCGGTCGGGGTTCCGCAGCGCTTTCTTGTTGATGGGCGTGATCGCCGTGTTGCCGGTCGGCTTCGCCGTTGGCTTCCTGCTGCGGGCGCGGCTGAAGAATCGAACGAAGGCGTAACGGCATGGGGCGGACCCGCGGTGTGCCTGACGAGCGAGAGTCGACGTCGACGTCGCGCAGTCTGCTCGCGCGGCTGCACGCCAACGATGCCGCGGCGTGGGACCGGCTCGTGTTGCTTTATGCGCCGCTGGTCTGGCACTGGTGTCGCAAGATGCAGCTCCCGGCACAAGAGGCCGCGGATGTTTTTCAAGAGGTCTTTCAAGCGGTCGCGGCACACATCGGCGCCTTCCATCGCGACCGCCCCGGCGACACGTTCCGCGGTTGGCTGCGAACGATTACGCAGAACAAGGTCCGCGATCATTTCCGCCGTCACGAGCGCGAACCGCAGGCAGCCGGCGGCACCGAAGCGAAAGCGTGGTGGTCGCGGTTTCCCGATGTGTCCAATACTAATGAGGAGGCAAGCGCCGAAAACGAGGGAGACAGTCTTCTGTTGCGTCGCGCGCTGGAGCTGATACAGGCCGATTTCGAAGAGAAGACCTGGCGTGCTTTTTTGCGCGTCGTCATCGACGGGCGATCGCCGCAAGAAGCGGCCGAAGAGCTACGCATGACGCCCGGGGCGGTGCGGGTCGCCAAATGCCGCGTTTTGCACCGCTTGCGGCAAGAGCTGGGCGACTTACACTCATAGAAGGAAAAAAGGATCGGGAGCTGCTTTTCCTTGAATCATGAAGACGAGCTGTCACCTCTGAATAAGCTCTCCCTACCCCTGTTTTCCCCCCGCGCTAGTGCGCGAAGCGGTTGAAGAACTCTTGCGACGACAACAAGATCGCCATGATCGCTTCGTCGCGGGCGCCTAGCTTCATCAGGCCCAGCATGCTCTCCCGCCCCGTGGTGTCGGCGGGCCGAAGCAGGATTTGCACGTAGAAGCTGTTGATCAGCACACGACGGTACTCGTCGGTGAGGAGAATCTGCATGGCCACCGTCTGGCGGCTCATGCCCTGCGTCAATTCACCGCCAAAGAAGGCGTGGCCGACCGGATCGACCGACCTTTGCAACGTGTCGGTATAGAGTGCGGTCAGGAAGCCGTCGTTGGCGCCGCCGCCGCGCTTCATGAAGTATTCCGCCGAGCCGATCAGGATCGACGCGAACTGTTCCCTCGTTCCGCCCGCCGCCAGGAACTGGACACCCGCGTTGAGCAACATCGAATCGGCGGCGCGGTGCAGGTAGTGCGTAATCATACTCTGCACTTGCATCGACAGGGATTCCATGCTGCTCAAAAGGATCTGCACGACCTGCGCGGGCGTGCCGCCGTGGGTCATGAACGCGGTAAACGCGTTCAGCCCAGCCTGGTCTACCGAGCGGCCCAATATCTGGTGATAGACTTCTAGGATGAAGCGCTGATTCGGTGTGCCGTGAGTGCCGTCCGGCAGGAGTTCGCTGGCGATCGTCCCGTCGGCCTGCGTCCGTGCGTTGGCGGCGCCGGCGGCATTGTGCGTGATCGTGACATTGACCATGAAAGCGCCGGGGGCGTGGTAGGCGTGCGTGCCGTTGACCGTGAATTGGCCGTTGCCGCCGGCGATCGTGCCGGCGGTGGTGCTGCCGTCGGCCCAGTCGATGGTGGCGACGTACTCGTTGCTCGCGGCGACCGTATTATTCGTGGTAAACGTCGCAACACGATCGTTGAGCTGCACCCACTCCGTCCCGGTGAACGCGACGCCACGCGCGGTCAGAACTTCCGCGGCGACGGCGGCGTTGGACGTGGTCGAGGCCGAGGCGGTTCCCGGCGGCAGGTCGTGAATCGATACTTTGACGTTGAACGTGCCGGTCGCGCCATACGTATGGCTGCCGCTCACGCTGAAATGGCCGTTCGATCCGGTAATGGTTCCGCTCGACGTTTGGCTGTCGCCCCAGTCGATGGTCGCAACAAAGATGCTGGCGGTTGCCGCCGTGTACGTGTCGGTGAAGGTCGCGACGGCGCCGGTGAACGGTTCACCCTCAATGGTGTTCACGTTCACGCCCGTAGGCGTGAGTACGTTGGCATCCGCAATGTGGGCGACATTCGCGCTGGACGCGGTTCCGTTGGGAGCGCCGGTCTTGGTGACCGTCACGGTAAACGTGAAGTCGCCCGGGCTCAGATAGGCGTGATTTCCGCTCACCGTAAAGCTGCCGTTCTGGCCGCCGATCGAGCCGGAGGTTGTCGTGCCGTCGCCCCAATCGATTTGCGCCGTGAACGCGCCGGGCGAGGAGACGTCGGGCTCGGTGAATGTGGCGACGCTTCCCGTCAGGTTCATCCCTTCCGTGCCGGAAAGTTGCTTCGCCGTCACGACCAGATCCGTTTCATTCGCCGTGGCGGTCGCGTGGACCACCGCGGTGGCGCCGCCGTCATCCACGATGGTTACTTGTGTCGTGTAGAAGCCGTCCTTCGCGTAAACGTGGCTACCGTGAACGGCGAAGCTGCCGCCCGTCCCGCTGACCGTGCCGCTCGACGACTGACCGTCTCCCCAGGCGATCGTCACCGTGAAATCCGTGGTGGGCGCCGACGGATTGGCGTCCTGGAACGTCGCCACCACGCCGCTGAAGGTCGTTTTCTCGTTGGTGGTGAAATCAACGCCCGCCGCCGTCAAGGCGCCATCCAACACGGCGGCCGACGACTGAGCCGTTCCAGACGAATTGTCCGTGCTGTCCTGGATGGTGACGTTCACCGCGTACGGCTGATTGGCGGGTGATTCATCGGCATACGTATGGCTGCCCGTCACGGTGTACCCCGAAACCGACGAAGTGATCGTCCCCGCCGAAGTTTGGCCGTCGCCCCAATCAATCTGCGCTTGAAAAGCGCTCGCCGGCGGCGGACCGGAGTCCGTCGTCGTGAACGTCGCCACCGCGAACGGGGGACTCGCCACCCCTTCGGTCAAGATGGGGATCGAGTGCGGCTGAGCCAGCACCGTCGGGACCCAACGCGACTCCAGGCCCTCCACCCGCGGACGATATCCGCGGCGACGCACCCGGCGCGGCGTGCGTCCAAAAGTCCGCTTCAGCCAACGCGTCCAGCCAAGAAACAGCATGGTTTGCCTCACTTGGATAAGGGAGTTCCGAGAGTCCCTGTTCAGCCCCAGGGGGCTGGCGTTCAACCGACGGCAAATCTTGACGGGGCCGACTCCCATTGCGCCGGGCAATAGTAAGTCTGCGCCATAAAACCACTTACGTTGTGGTTAGAACCCGTTCCGACGGCCGATAGACGGCCAGGGTTTCTATCGAGGGGGACGGCAGTCCTTGCCTGCGCTTATCCACGCACTCCATCGCCTACCATTATATCTTGACGTGGCGACGGCGTGCAAACGAAAAAAAAGCCGTTGGGAGGACGCGAGGCCGCGGCCGCTCGGCGATTTCGCTTGACGGCCGTATTCTAGGCCGACAAGCTGAGCGTGACCGGACTGCGCTCGCCGAATTCGATCGCGCAGGCCGATAACAGATCGCGCAAGCCGCCATCCGTTGCAACGGAAGGCGGTGGTCAAACGGTCGGCGCCGGGCTCGTTCTTCGTGGTAAAATCAGCGCATGAGCCGTACACGCCTCCCGTCGCCCGCCGGTCCGTGTGCCACGCTGGTATCACGGGGCGGACATTCCCATGCGCCTGATCCGCCGGTTCGCGCGCTAGGATGCCGAGCGCTTCCAGCCGGACAAAATCATCCTGTTCGGTTCCTGCGCCTACGGCACGCCGCACGCCGACAGCCAAGGCCGAGGCGGATTTTCAGTTCGCCGCCCGAAGAATCCGCTTTTCCTTGAATCATGAAGACGAGCCGTTAACTCTGAATAAGGGCTCCCGACCCCTGTTTTCCCCCGGTTGACGTTGTTAACGCGAGGCGCTACTATGGCAGCATGATTCGCAGCTTCGCCGACAAGAACACCGAGCGGCTCTTTCTCCGCGAAAAGGTCAAACGGTTCGCAGGAAAGCTCCAACGGGCCGCGCTTCGGAAATTGGCTATGCTCGACGCTGCCGAATCTTTGGAAGACCTGCGTTTGCCGCCGGGTAATCATCTGGAGAAACTCACGGGCGATCGCGCGGGCTGGCATAGCATCCGCATCAACGATCAATGGCGCGTTTGTTTTTGTTGGAACGACGGTGAGGCGCAGGAGGTGGAGATCACCGATTACCATTGAGAATAATCATGGCACGACGAAAGTTGGCTCCTGTTCACCCGGGAGAAATACTGCTGGAAGAGTTCCTTCTACCACTGGGCCTAAGCCAGTACCGTTTGGCCAAAGAGGTTACGGTACCCGCACGGCGCATTAACGAGATCGTGCGCGGGTCGCGTGCGGTTTCGGCCGACACGGCATTGCGTCTTGCCCGGTATTTTGGAACCTCCGAGCGCTTTTGGTTGAACCTGCAATCGCGTTACGATTTGGAAACCGAGAAGGATCGGCTGGGGAAGCGGCTGCAACGAGAAGTTCAAGTGTTGGCGAAAATGTCGTAAAGAGTTTCGCCGCCGAAGGAAAACTAAGTTCTGCGTCAAGAAAGGTTGTGACATGCGCGCGTTCGCCAAAACGACTCTGGATGTCCAGGTGGGCACGGACGACCGGCCCAAACCGTTGTGCCCGCATTGTGCCCAAGAACTCGCGACGATAACGGTGCATCGCAGTCATTATGTGTTTCTGTACAACTTGCACGTATTGTCGTGCCCGCATTGCCGTAAAGTTCTCGACGTCAGAACCGTGTTGAAGTAGGCCGGGAAGAAGAGCCACGAAATGATCCGCGCTCCTTTTCTTCCACGCTCGGCTCGCATTTGCCGTGTAGAGGAACCAGCGATGCCTCTTGAACCCTCCGGCGTGAGTGACCTGACCGCGACCGTGAAGTCGCGCGAGGTCCAACGCGGCCAATTCGCCGAAATGTCCGGCGACCACGCCGCCGCTGCCCGGCATTTCCTGGCGGCGGCGCACCTTGAGTTGGTGCTCGCGGAAGACTACGCCCAGAGCGGCCCCGGCGACTTGGCCTTACGCAGCCGGATCGGGGCGGCGTCCTGCCTGTGGCGGACGGGCGACGTGGCCCAGTCACGCACCCGTTTCGCTGCCGCCGCCAAAGACCATCCGCGGCAAGCAGCAGCGATCCGGCAACTGGTCGCGGATTTGGAGAAGGGAACGGCGCGGGCGTCGTGAGAGCGGAACCAGTGTGCAGACGCTGTTGTGGCATGGTCTTCCCGACCGTGCCACAACAGGAGCAAACAAAATGGCAGCAATTGCCGCTCCGCGATTTCGCTTGACGGCCGTATTCTGAGCCGACAAGCTGAGCGTGATCGGACTGCGCTCGCCGTGCTCGATCGCGTAGGCCGATACGAGATCGCGCAGAAGCCGCCATCCGTTGCAACGGAAGTAGGCGGTCAAAGGGCCGGCGCCGGGCTCTTTCTTCGTGGTAGAATCAGCGCATGAGCCGTACACGCCTCCCATCCCCCCCCCGTCCCTGTGCCACGCTGGTATCGCGGGGCGGATATCCCCATGCGCCTGATCCGCCGGTTCGCGCGCCGGGTTGCCGAGCGCTTCCAGCCGGAGAAAATCATCCTATTCGGCTCCAATGCCTACGGCACGCCGCACGGCGACAGCGACGTGGACATCCTGGTCGTCATGCCGGCGCGGAACCAAATCGACCAGGCGTGTCGCATCGACGATGCCTTCGATCCGCCATTTCCGCTCGATCTCATCGTCCGCACGCCGAAGAACCTCACTTGGCGTCTCGCGGCGGGCGACTCGTTCCTGCGCGAAGTCACGGCCAAGGGGAAGGTCCTGTATGAAAAAGACGACGGCCGAGTGGGTGGGCAAGGCCGAGGCCGATTTTCAGTTCGCCGCCCGAAGAATCCGCGGGGCTGACCTGTTTCATGACCAACGCTGTTTTCTTGTGTCAGCAGTCGACGGGGAAATACCTCAGGTCTCAATTTCACTCGGCACAGACGCCAAACGCCATAAGAGGGAGTTCCAGGGATGAAAATCCCAACCGAGCCAATCGGCAGCATCCCGAGGCCCCTGCGCCTGATCGAGGCGGTTGCGACCACGGACGGCACAGACCCCGAATTGGACCCGCTCTATGATGAGGCGATCCGGGACACCATCGCGCGGTTTGAGGCCACCGGCTCGCCCGTCATCACCGACGGCGAGCAGCGCAAGTACCACAACTTCTGGACCTATTGCGTGCATGGGATGCCGAACACGGCTCCCGACGGCTTCAAGATCCCGTTCTCGGCCGGCCACGTACGCCGGATGCCGCGGCTGACGGTCGGCCCGTTCCGCTACAAACGGCACGCGGACAGCTACTTGGACGTGGCTCTGAAGTACGCCCACAGGCCGGTGAAGCAGGCGGTCATCTCGCCCTCCGCCCTGAGCCTCATGTACCCGGCCGACGAGATCCCCGGCTACCCCCGCGGGCAGTTCCTCGACGACTTGCTGCGCGAGCACGAGACCGAAGTCCGCAACTGTCTTCGCAAGGGCGCGCACAAGGTCCAGATCGACTTCACGGAGGGGCGCCTGGCGTTAAAAATCGACCCCTCCGGCGACCTGCTGCACAGCTTCATCGACCTGAACAACCTCGCGCTGGCGCGGTTCTCCGCCGAGGATCGCAAACGCATCGGCGTTCACACCTGCCCCGGCAGTGATCGCGACTCGACCCACAGCGGCGACGTCGATTACGCCGCGCTGTTGCCCAGCCTGTTCGAGCTGAACGTGCGGAACTTCTACGTCGCGCTGGCGGGCGAGAAGGACCGCGTCCGCGTCCTAAAGATGATCCGCGCTCACATGAAGCCGGACCATCGGGTTTTCGTCGGCGTCATCGCACCGATTGACCCGCGCGTCGAGTCGCCGGAGGAAGTCCGGGACCGGGTCTTCGAGGCGGCCGAATACATCCCCGTCGAGCAACTAGGCACCTGCGACGACTGCGGGTTCTCGCCTTTCGCCGACGACACGACGACCAGCCGGGAAACGGCGTTTGCGAAGATCCGCGCGCGCGTGGACGGCACCGCGCTCGCGTCGGCGAGCCTTGGAGGCGGATAATGGCAGCACAAGACAACGAGGAGGAACGGCTCCGCGCCGTCGCCTTGCAAAACGCCCAGAGCATCCTTCTCGCACGCGGGCGCGCCGAAGAGGCGTTGCAGAAACAGTCGGAGTGGCTGCGGATTACGCTTGCCAGCATTGGCGACGCTGTGATCAGCACCGACGCGGAAGGCCGCGTCACGTTTATGAACGGCGCGGCCGAGGCCCTGACCGGCTGGCCCCAGGCCGAGGCGGTGGGACGCCCCCTGCCGGACGTCTTCCACATTGTCAACGAACCAACCCGCCAGCCGGTCGAGAACCCCGCCCTCCGTGCTTTGCGGGAGGGGACCATCGTGGGGCTGGCGAACCACACGGTTCTTATCGCCAGGGACGGGAGGGAGCGGCACATCGATGACAGTGCCGCCCCGATCCGGAACGATTTTGGCGCCCCGGTGGGGGCGGTGTTGGTCTTCCGCGACGTTACCGAGCGCAAAGACGCGGAGGAGGCACAGGCGCGTCTGGCAGCCATTGTCGAATCCTCCGAGGACGCCATCATCAGCAAGACTCTCGACGGCGTCATCCGCTCGTGGAACGCCGGCGCCGAGCGGCTCTTCGGCTACGCGCCCCACGAGGCCATCGGCCGGCCGATTACCCTCATCATTCCGCCCGACCGGCATGACGAGGAGCACGAGATTCTCGCGCGGATCGCTCAGGGGGAGCGGGTCGAGCACTTCGAGACGGTGCGTGTCTCCAAGCAGGGCCGCTCGATCGACATCTCCTTGACGATTTCCCCCGTCCGCGACGGCGCGGGCCGCATCGTTGGCGCCTCGAAGGTCGCCCGCGACATCACGGACCGGAAGCGCGCCGAGGCGGCGCTCCGGGAGGCGGACCGGCGCAAGGACCAATTCATCGCGCTACTGGCCCACGAGCTGCGCAACCCCCTCGCCCCGTTGCGCAATGGCCTCCAGGTGATGCGGCTGGCGGGCAGCGATGCCAACGTGGTCGCCCAAGCCCGCGGCATGATGGAGCGTCAATTGGGGCACATGGTGCGCCTCATCGACGACCTGCTCGACATCTCGCGGATTAGCCAGAATAAGATGGAGCTGCGACGTTCGCGCGTGCTCCTGACGGATGTTGTAAGCAGCGCGGTTGAGACAGCCCGCCCCGCCATCGAGGCGGCCGGGCACAAGTTGACCATCGCGCTGCCGCCGGAACCGGTCCACCTCGACGCCGACCTGACTCGGCTGGGCCAGGTGTTTAGCAACCTGCTCACGAATAGCGCCAAGTACACGACACGCGGCGGGCGCATCTGGCTCGCCGCCGAGCGGCGGGGCGGCGAAGTGATCGTGTCGGTGCGGGACACCGGGATCGGCATACCCGCGGACGACTTGCCGCGCATCTTCGACATGTTCTGCCAGGTCGACCGGAGCATTGAACGTTCCGCCGGCGGACTCGGCATCGGGCTCGCGCTCGTCAAGGGCCTGGTCGAGATGCATGACGGGACCGTCTCCGTCGCGAGCGAGGGTCATGGCAAGGGCAGCACCTTTACCGTTGAGCTTCCGGTGCTGGGAACTCACGCCGAGCCCGTGGCAGCCGTCTCATCGGACAAGGGACCGGCCGCGGGGCCCCGACGGCGAATTCTCGTCGTGGACGACAACCGTGACTCGGCGAATTCGATGGCGATGATGCTCGAGTTCCGCGGCAACGACGTGGCCGCCGCCCATGACGGCGTCGAGGCAGTGAAGGCGGCGGAGTCATTCGGGCCCGAAGTAATTCTGATGGACGTGGGGATGCCACGGCTGGACGGGTATGAGGCGACCCGCCGCATCCGGGAGCAGCCGTGGGGGCAACCGATAATCATCATCGCGTTGACCGGCTGGGGACAGGACGGGGACCGCGCCCTGTCGAAAGCGGCTGGGTGCGACGGTCATTTGGTAAAGCCGGTGAGCCTGACCGAGTTGGAGGAGTTGTTGACAGACCTGGAAGGCGCCGCCACCCGGAAAGAGTCGAACCAGCAGGAGTAATTTCAGAACCGACAGCCGACGCCTTTGGGCTCTCCCCGAAACGGATTGCGCAGGCCGCCATCCGTTGCAACGGAAGGGAAAAAGGAGTCGAGAGCCGGTTTTCCTTGAATCATGAAGACGGGCCGTTAACTCTGAATAAGGGCGCCCGACCCCCGTTTTCCCCTCAGTTATTGCCGCTCCGCGATTTCGCTTGACGGCCGTATTCTGGGCCGACAAGGTGTGCGTGACCGGACTGCGCTCGTCGTGCTTGATCGCGCAGGCCGATACTAGATCGCGCAGAAACCGCCATGCGTTGCGCGGGCGCGATCGTATCACCAGTTCGGCGGCAACGCGGAGGGCGTTGTCTTGGCGAAGCGAAGAAACTTGCCGGGGTTGCCGGGCTCATCGCCCGTTGATCCATTTTCGACTCTGTACCCCAACGTTGCGGGTTGGGTTCGCGACGGATGGATCGAAATTGGCCGCGATGATTGCAACCGTTCCTTTGTCCGCGCCCTGGATATTGGCGGCCTGGTCTGGGAAGGCGCGGCGAGCTATCCGACGATGCACGCCGCCCTTCTAGCGCTGGACGAAGCCATTGCGGCTTGGGTCAAAAAGCACGGGTAGCCAAAAGGGGAAAAAGCGTCGGGAGCCACTTTTCCTTGAATCATGAAGACGAGCCGTTAACTCTGAATAAAGACTCCCGACCCCTGTTTTCCCCTCCCCTGTTTTCCCCTCAGTAATTACCGCTCCGCGATTTCGCTTGACGGCCGTATTCTGGGCCGACAAGCTGAGCGTGACCGGACCACGCTCGCCGTGCTCGATCGCGTAGGCCGATACGAGATCACGGAGCAGCCGCCAGACGTTGCGCGGGCGCGATCGAATCACCAGTTCGGCGGCGCAGATGGGGGTGGTATGAACGCCCGATTCGTAGGCGGTCCGCTGAATGACCAAACTTTTGACCATAACCAGATCAACGCTGTCGCCAACATCATCCCGGTGTTCCCAGAGTCGGGCAATCGGTCGTTCCTACTCATGCCGCCTCTTGCTGAATGCGAGCGCATCCTTCGCGGAGAGTTGTCGAAGGAGCAGGCACAAGGTCCGCTGCATCCCTACGAGCGCGCTTTCCTGCCAGGGGGTGAGGTGGAGTTCCGGGACGCCAGCGGCGGGGCGTTTGATGAGGCAATGCAGTCGAGAGATCAACCGCTGAGCGCCGAGGCCCAAGCACGGAAGCAGTTGTTCGCGCAATTTGCCGACCAGTTCATCGAGCAACTGCGTCGCGACGAGATTACAGGTGCGTCGGAGGTCAGCATCGTTTATCGTTACGTGGATCAGCATGGGAACGCCCTCGATTCCAGCCCTACTTCAATCACACCCCAAACGTCAGTACGGTTCCCCGGCGACGTTGAGGGGGCGAGGCGTTTCGCGAGTGCCGCGCATCTGGATGCGCTGATCGGTAACATCAATTCACTGGTTCGGAACGCGCCGACAGGCATCCTCTCGTTCCCGGAGTATCCTGGTGTGGCGGTTCAGATCCAGAGTTTTGAGCTTAAGATCGTGCAACCATCGACATTGCCTGCGTTCAATGAGGAAGGGGATCTTCCGCCTGGGGTGCATCGCGCGACGCTGTCGGACGCTCTTGAACGCTTCGGTCAAGGCTCGGTCCAGCGTTGTGTCGTGGCTGATCGGCTGAACCGCATCTACCAACTCGCGGCCTCGACCGGGCAATTGGTGCGTTTCGTCGTTTTTGGATCGTTCGTCACCGCCAAGACCGAACCGAACGACGTTGACATCGTCCTCCTCATGGAGGACACCTTCGACCTGGCGTCCGTGACGGGTGAAGCCGCGTCGGTGTTTCAGCACATGGAAGCGGATGCTCATTTGGGAGCGAGCGTGTTCTGGACCAAGCGCTCCGGGGCGATTGGCGGGGAGCAGGCCATGATAGAATATTGGCAGGCTCGCCGCGAAGGCGGCCGACGGGGCATTGTCGAGATTGTGGGGGAGGGATCATGATCGCGAACGACCGGGAGCTGCAAACGACCTTGGAACGCATCGCCTGGTTCCAACAACAGCTAGCTCATCTCCGCCGGACCGAGGCGAACCCTGTGAACTACCGCGCCGCGGCTTCCGGGTTCCTTGCGGAGATCGGCCGCATGCAACTTGAGGTCCGAGAGTTCTTCTCTTTCCTTCCAACCGAGAGCGGAGGAGCCGCCGAACCGGCCGCTGGCGCAGGCGGCGGCCGCGTTGTCGGCGTCTCGTGAGTTCACGGTGCTCGGCGCGGCCGCCGCTGCTGAGCTGGGTCTTTAGTTGAGACATCCAAGCTGCGCTTTCTTAGATTTTCTTTGCTCACATGACGAGCCGGATCACGCGGTGCCAGAGGCTCTGGATTTTCCGCGGCACCGCGGCACGTGCCGCACCAGCTTGAAATTCTTCTTCCAGACAGTGGCGGCGCAAGGCGT
>JBGQKZ010000085.1:0-29649 GCA_041499805.1 Gemmataceae bacterium | reverse complement strand
TTTCAGGTTCCAGGCCAGCGCCGTCATGACCATGTACGCCCAGTTGCTTACCAGGTTGTCCACCGGCGCCGTCAACGCCCGCACTGCGTGGAGCAATTGCGCGAGCACGTTCTCCTGATCGCAGCGGTCGTTGGCTCGGAAGACGATTTCGTTGGCCTCGGCGACCCAATCGTTGCTGAGGTAAAAGAAGTACACGATGCGATCGAACAACAGCTTCTCGCCCTTCTCCACCGAAATGTTCTTGCGCACGACCACCATGCGATAGGTCTGCGTGCATGCCGTCGGCTGGTAGTTGAACTCGGCCACTTCCTCCGACTGCAACCGCTGATTCTCGAACTGGCGGGCGACCACGATTCGTTCCTTGACGTTGTCGGGGCGTGGCCGGGGCTGGGTGTGTACCGTGTAACGCGGCGGCCGCTCCAGCTTCCGCCAGGCCTTTGCCGGCAGGTTTTCCGCCCGTGCCACGACGTTGGGCCGGGCGTCGTAGCCGAAGATAGAGTGGACCGGCGCGTAGCCACCCGTGTAGCCGTGCTCGTCACGCAGCCGTCGAAAGATTTTGGCCGCCGTGTGCCGCTGCTTGCGCGGCGCCTGTTTATCCTCGCCTACGATCACGTCAACGACCGGCTTGAACGGATCGAGGATCGACGGCATGGCACGCCGCTGATACGGCTTGGGCTCTGCCTGCGCCAGAATCTCGCGGATCTTGCGCCGCGAATGCCCGAAATTGCGGGCGAGTTGCCGAACGCTCAACTTGTCGTGGGCGTGGGCCTGTCGGATACGTGCGTATTCGTCCACCGTGACCATCCTCCACCTCTTTGCAGCTGGTGCGCGGCGAGGCAACCAGTGTACAGGAGGTCGCTGAGGGTGGAACCGGATTCGACAAGCATTTTGGCCGGGCGTGGGCCCGGATTGGACGAGCATTACCAGGCGTTGAATCCGATCTCCGTCGCGCCACGCAGTTCAGGTCCAACCCACGTCCTTGCAGACGTCACTAGCGCCGAACTCGCCTTAAATCGGGCGTGGGATTTGGATAGGGCCACAGGGGCATAGTGGGCCACTTCTTCCCTGGCCGCCGCGCGGCATACTTCCACCCGTACATCGTAGCATCTGCTCCGACGCCCACACGAACTGGGCGCTCGTCGAGGGGGATTTTGTTTCATTACATGCGGCGTGCGCTGTGCAGTTCCCACCATCTCTGCGGTGGGGAGCGAGACGGTACCACGAATCACGGCGGGGGATGCCGTTGAGTTTGTGACGCAGCCGCAGGCGCGCCACTCTCATTGGGACCCCAGTCTCCTTTTAAATCCTCTGCTGTTAACTGTAGTTGTCACACGCGTACATCGTTTGCAACGGCTGGATTTGTCCATTGGAGACACCCAGTTTCCGATCCGCCACATCCAACTGGAGCTAAAGAAGTTATGGTTTGGCAAGTCCGATACGAGACCTCCTGAATTCGCCGGCGCGCTTCTTGCTGACCCATGACCCAACCATCGAATTGCGCGGCCCGTGCGGCCTCTCTCCTCTATCGTTCGGGCGGATCGATCAGCCAAGAGTGCCCCCTGCGCGCGTCGAGTGTGGCTGTCTCCGGGGTATCCCACGGGCACGAAGTGCGCGCATTGCCAGAATCGAAACGGCCCGCCGCACCTGACCCGTTCTGCTGGTTGTGTGTTGAAGAAGGTCGGGAACGCTTCATGTCCGGACTAATGACGACCGGGGCAGCGACGTCAAGAACGATGGGTGCGCCGAATTCGGCTCCGCTGGCGACGGCGCCGGTTTCGTCTCACGTGCCCCGCAAACCGACGATCTGTCAACTCCTGCACAGCATGAACGTGGGTGGGGCCGAAGTGTTGGCGGCCCGTCTGGCCCGTCAGCTAGACGACCGCTACCGCTTTTTGTTTGTGTGCCTGGACGAACTTGGCATGCTCGGTCGCGAGCTGCGCGACGAAGGTTTTCCCGTGCATATCTTGGGGCGCCGTGCGGGTTTCGACTACCGGTGCATGGTACGGCTTGCTCGCCTGCTGCGCTGCGAGGCGGTGGACTTGGTACAGGCTCACCAGTACGGGCCGTTCTTCTACGGCGTTTCGGCGCGTCTGCTTTGCCGGCGGCCAGCGGTGTTGTTTACGGAGCACGGACGGCACTTTCCCGACTACCCCCGGCGCAAGCGAATAATCGCCAACCGCCTGCTTCTTCGAAGTCGCGATCGCGTCGTTGGCGTCGGCGAAGCGGTGCGCCGGGCTTTGATTGAGAACGAAGGCATACCGGAGTCGCGCGTTGCCGTCATTTACAACGGGATCGACCTGTCGCGGTTCGACGCGGCGAATTCCGACCGCACGCACGTGCGCCGCGAACTGGGGCTCGGCAATGAGGACTTTGTCGTCCTCCAAGTCGCCCGTCTCGACTACTTGAAGGATCACGCGACCGCTATTCGGACCATGGAGCGTGTCTGCCGGCAGAAGCCGAGCGTTCGGCTCGTGCTGATCGGGGACGGGCCGGAACGGGACACGATCCGCATTCTCATTGCCCGCCACGGGCTGGAAAAGCACATTCGCTGCCTCGGCCTCCGCACCGATGTGCCGCGGTTTTTGCGCGCCGCCGACGCGTTCTTGCTTACCAGCATCAGTGAGGGGATTCCGCTCACCCTGATCGAGGCAATGGCCGCGACCCTTCCCGTCGTCAGCACCGACGTCGGGGGCGTCCGCGAAGTGGTCGCCAACGGGCAAACGGGTCTTCTCGCCCCGTCTGGAGACGACAACGCCCTGGCGTCGGCCGTGCTCTGCCTGGCTGGCGATTTGGCACTTTGCCGCGACCTGGGAATGCGGGGCCGGGAACGGGCCCACCGTTTTTTTTCAGAAGTGCAGATGCATGACCGCTACGACCAGCTTTACCAAAGTATGCTCGCCGCCCGGACGATGCCGTAGGGCTTTGTCGAGCGTGCTCGTGTTCGCGGACGACTGGGGCCGGCATCCGTCGAGCTGCCAGCATCTGATCCGCCATTTGCTCGACCGGTACGAAGTGCACTGGGTCAATACCATCGGCACGCGCACGCCGCGTCTCGATGGGGCAACGCTGTCGCGGGGGCTGGAAAAGGTTCGCCAATGGTCGCGTCGCTCGAAACAGGACGCTGCCTTACCGCGCAACCTGCACGTGCTCAATCCGCGTATGTGGCCGTGGTTTGGCTCGCGCATTAGTCGCCGACTGAACCGGTCGTTGCTGCTGCGCCAATTGCGACCGCTCGTGGAATCTCTGCCCGAACCTCCCGTGGCGGTTACGACGCTGCCGATTGTGGCCGACCTCGTGGGCGCGCTGCCGGTGCGTCAGTGGGTGTACTACTGCGTGGACGATTTCACGCAGTGGCCCGGGCTGGATCATAAACCGCTGCGCGAGACGGAGGAACGCCTCGTCGCCGGCGCCGACGTGCTCGTGGCCGTCAGCGAAACGCTTCGCGACAAGCTCGCGCGGATGGGACGCAGCGCCCATCTGCTCACGCACGGGGTTGATTTGCCCTTCTGGAAGGGAGGCGGAGCGGGATCGGTCGACGCGGTCCGTGGCCTTCAACATCCGCTCGTCGTCTTCTGGGGCGTGGTCGATCGGCGCATGGATGTTGCGTTTATTCGCCGGCTTGCCGCGGATCTCGCAGAAGGGACCATCGTCTTGGCTGGTCCCGAGGCCGATCCGGACCCAGCGCTCGCACAAATGGAGCGCGTCGTGCGCGTCGGGCGGCTGGAGTTCGATCAGCTTCCGAGCCTGGCCCGGGACGCAGCCGTGCTGATCATGCCGTACGCCGATTTGCCGGCGACGCGCGCGATGCAGCCGTTGAAGTTGAAGGAGTACCTGGCGACGGGGCGACCGGTCGTGGTGCGCCGGCTACCCGCTACGGAAGAATGGGGCGATTGCCTCGACCTTGCCGATTCGCCGGAGGCTTTTTCGGAGGCCGTGAGGCGACGCGTGGGCGAGGGCGTTTCGACGCGGCAGACGGCAGCGCGGCGGCGCCTGGCGCGCGAAACGTGGGCCGAAAAGGCCCGCGCTTTTGAATGTTGGGCGATTTCCGAAACCTCCGCGCGCGCCGGCGCGCCGCTGACGTGACCCGAGTGAACCCGCGATGAAAATGGGACACGACAATCTGCCGCCGACGGTGGCGCTCGAAACCCGCGTTGTGTGTGGCTCGGGCGGCGGACCGGATAAGACCATCTTCAACACGCCGCGGTTTCTGTCGTCCGCGGGCTATCGCACGATTTGCGCGTACATGCATCCGCCCGACGATCCCGGCTTTGAGCAACTCCGCGCGAAGGCACGCCTATCGGAAGCGCGCTTGCTGTCGGTCCCCGATCGCGGACCGTGGGATTGGCGTGTGGCCGCACAAATGCTGGAAATCTGCCGGCAGGAGAACGTCACTCTCTGGCACAGCCATGACTACAAGAGCAACGCGCTGGGTCTTTGGCTTCGCCGTAAGTGGCCGCTGCGGCTCGTAACGACAGTCCACGGTTGGGTCCAGCAGACCCGCCGCACACCGCTTTATTACTGGATCGACCGCCTCTGTTTGCGACGCTATGAGCGCGTCATCTGCGTTTCGGAGGACTTGTACGAGCGTTGTTTGCAGATCGGCGTGCCGCGCGAGCGGTGTGTGCTTGTTGAAAACGGCATCGATACCGCAGAGTTCTCGCGCCGAGCGAGCACCGACGAGGCAAAGTCTCGGCTCGGAGTGCGGGCGGGCCGGATCGTCGTCGGCGCGGTTGGCCGCCTTTCCGCGGAGAAAGGCTTCGACCTGCTCATCCACGCTGTGAAGCAGCTCGCCGACGCGGGCGTCGATCTTGAGCTGCGCATCATCGGCGAAGGGGACGCGCGTTCCCGTTTGGAGTCGCTCATTTCCTCGCTCGCGCTCGGAGAGCGCGTGCATCTTCCGGGCTACCGGAGCGACGTCCGCGGGCTCTATGAAGCGATGGATCTATTCGTCTTGAGCAGCATACGTGAAGGGTTGCCCAACGTCCTCTTGGAAGCGCTGGCGCTGGAGGTTCCGATCGTCGCAACCCGGGTCGCCGGCGTTCCTCGTCTCCTTCAGCATGACGTGAATGGTTGGCTCGTCGAACCGGGGGACGTGGGCGCTCTCACGCAAGGAATTACGGCACTACTGACGAACCCTGCGCGTCGAACGCGGTTTCGCCAGGCGGGTCGGCGCTGTGTGGAATCGCGGTATAGCTTCGCGACTCGTATGCAGCGGATTCGCCAACTTTACGACGACTTGCTCGGGCGCTCGGCACACGAAGTCGCAGAATCGCCAGCCGTACTCGGCCGTAGCGCCCAGCGCGCGCTACGTGGCGAGTACGCGGCGCCAGCCTGACTACCCAGACGACTCGATGGCTGCCTTGGTCGCGAATGGTTCCTGTTCGCCGATCCAATAGGCTCGTCCGTTCCCGAAACTCCTTGCGAGGGGCGAAGTGAGCATTCTCGATCTGCCCGTATCCAGGCCGCTGCAGCTGGCGCGCCCGCCTATCCGCGTTCAGACGCATGGGGCGGGTGAGATCACCGGCAGCTTCGCGCGTTGGTCCGCTTACGCAAATCGTGGCGAACAAGTCGCCCCGAGCCGCGATCCGGCGTGGCTGCGCGTTATCGAGATGGCTTTGGGACAGACCCCGTATTGCCTGGAGGCGCTCCGGGGCGAGGCGACATGCGGTTTATTGCCGCTCGTCTCCATGCGGAGTCGACTGTTCGGGCGTTTTCTCGTCGGCATGCCGTATCTGAACACGGGCGGCGTCCTGGCCGACGATGACGCGGCGGAGCGCATGCTCGTTGACGCCGCGATCGAACTCGCGGATCGACTCGATGTTCGCTATTTGGAGCTGCGCCACGAACGACCCGTCGAGCATCCGGCGCTGGCCCACCGCATGGCCGAAAAGGTCCATATGCGGCTGGAGCTGCCGGATACCCCCGGGACGCTCTGGGACCAACTCGCCGCGAAGGTGCGGAATCAGGTGCGCAAAGGGCAGAAGAGCGGTTTGACGGTTTGTTGGGGCGGGGCCGAGTTGCTCGGCGACTTCTACGCGGTGTTTAGCGAGAATATGCGCGACCTTGGGACGCCCGTGTATGGGCGAAGCCTGTTCCGCGCGGTGCTCGACCAGTTTCCGGAACAGTCGGAGCTGTGTGTCGTGCGGGTCGGTAAGCGGCCCGCCGCAGGCGCTTTGCTCCTTCACGGAAAGGGCGTGAGCGACGTGCCGAGCGCCAGCTCCCTACGCTTCTTCAATCCGCTGAACGTGAATATGCTCATGTATTGGCACCTGCTGGAGCGGGCGATCCAGCGGCGCCAGCGTATCTTCGACTTCGGGCGGTCGACCCGCGACAGCAATACGTTTCGTTTCAAAAAGCAGTGGGGCGCGACGCCGAGCCCCTCCGAGTGGCAGTACTACATCCGCAAAGGCGCCGTCGGCGAAATGAGACCGGACAATCCAAAGTATCAGCGCCTCATTCGCGTTTGGCAACGCCTGCCTGTATTCCTGACGCGCTGGGTGGGGCCGGTGATCGTCCGCGGCATCCCCTGATGTCGCTGCCCGACCGCTCGCGTTGTTCAAATCGCCACTGCCGAACCATCGCCCACCAACCTGCTTTGCGTTGTGGCATCTGTCAACTGGCGTAAACAAAAGCCTCCTTTACGAGCGTAAAGACTCGCTGACGCTCGCTAGATATGGCGAGCGTAAACGGTGCTCGCCGCCGCACGGTGCCGAGATTCTTGTTTTGCGAAAACGCTTGCAGAATCACGACATAGAGGTACTACCCCTCCCGCCTCGTGAAGAAAAAAGCAGGATGGCCCTTCGTTTGCAATAGGGACGCCACTCCTCGGAGTACGCAAGAAGCAATGAAAAAAGGGCGCGGCGGGCGGCCACGGCAATGGGCACCGCACGTGTGTCGACGCCGCGCCTCTCTTTTGTTTTTTCTTGACGACGCGTCGTGCTGCGAAGCGTGCGGCGGTTCAACCGCGACGGATACTCCGTCGGCGTCCGACAAGCCAGGGATCCCCGATGCCGTTACTCTCTCTCGAACCCTTCGTTTTTCCTGAGAAACTACTGACGAGCGCTGCCGAAGAAGATGATTCCTCCCGCTGGTGGGTGTTGCACACGAAGCCGCGCGCGGAGAAGACGCTCGCTCGGCGCTTGCTCGATCGCGCGGTCCCATTTTTCCTGCCGCTGTACCAGCGCGAGTGGCGCAATCGCGGCCGGATGTTTCGCTCCTACCTACCGCTCTTCCCGAGCTATGTCTTCTTACGCGGTGAGTGGGAAACGCGCTCGCGGGCGATGGAGACTAACCTCGTGGTGGCGGCTCTTCGCGTTGAGGACCAGGCCCAGCTCCACGGCGACTTGGCGCGCGTTTACCACCTCATCACAACAGGCGCGCCGCTTTCCCCGGAGGAGCGGCTCGGTCCGGGCACACGGGTGGAGATTACGAAGGGAGCGTTCACCGGGCTCGAAGGCAAGGTGCTCCGGCGCGGTAGACAATTGAAGTTTTTCGTTGAAGTGGAGTTTTTGCAGCGGTCCGTCTCGGTGGAAATCGAAAGCTGGATGTTTCAAGCCTGCCCCGAACCGTCGGCCGTCCAGGCATTTGGCATGCACTAACAACGGCGACCTGAACCGAGCCCCAGATGGTCGGGGTATCGTCTCAAAGGTCGTCGTCGTTTGCGCAGCGCATCGTTTCGATTCACCCGCGGGTGCAGGGTGCGCACCCAACAGGGATGTTCCGTTCCCTTAAGGGTCTCCTCCCATTGGTTGGTTGTGAAATTGACGATGCAGGTCATTCTGAGTTTTGACGTCGAAGAGCATTTCCGCATCGAAGCGGCGGCCGGACTCCCACTCAATCCCGGTGCGACCGCCTACTACGTGGAGAGGCTGGAACTGTCTACGCGCTGGCTGCTGGAAGCGCTCGAAGTCGCGCAGGTCAAGGCTACGTTCTTCATCGTCGGCCAGATTGCCCGGCATAGCCCGGCACTCGTCCGCGCGATTGCCTGCGCCGGACATGAGGTCGCGAGCCACGGTTGGAGTCACATTCGCGTCCACCGGCTGACGCCGGCGACCTTTCGCGAGGACGTGCGTACCAGCAAAGATGCCCTCGAACAACTGACTGGTCACGCGGTGGTCGGGTACCGGGCGCCGACCTTTAGTGTGGTTCGTGAAACGGCGTGGGCGCTCGACGTGCTCGCCGAGCTGGACATGGCCTATGATTCATCCATCTATCCGGTGCGGCACGATCGTTACGGCGTGCCCCGCGCCCCGCGAGCGCCATTTCTCGCGCGCGGCTTAAGCCACACAATGCTCGAATTGCCGCCCGCGTCGCTACGGGTTTTTGGCGTCAACGCTCCGATGGGCGGCGGCGGTTATTTTCGGCTGTTTCCGTTGTTCTTGACCGAGCTGGCGATCCGCCAGGCATGGCGGCATTGTTCTCCTCCCGTCGCGATGCTTTATTTCCACCCATGGGAGTTCGACCCGGAGCAGCAGCGTCTGCCGCTTGGTCGCCTGAATCGATTCCGCACCTATGTTGGCATGCGTCGGAGCCGCGGTCGATTGCAAACCCTCCTGGCGCGGCACCGATTCGCCCGTGCGATCGACGTCACGAAGCAACTGGACACCCACCGGCACGAATTGCCTTGCTTTTTTGTTGCGGCACCCAAGGGGTGGGTAGATACGCCTGCGGGCCTGAACGTGCGCGAACGCCAGCCGGTCGGATCCGGGATTTGTGGTTGAGTAATCGGTGCCGGGAGGTTTGCGCGATGTGCGAACTCGCCGTCGCGCGACAGTATGACCGTTCGCGTTTCAGAGTTCCAAGTTCTGAGCAATACGCCTTCGCCGGGATTCATTATTCATGGCTGCCTGTCTGGTTACCGGAGGCGCCGGCTTCATCGGCGCGCATTTGGTCGAAGCGCTTGTCGCGCGCGGTCACCGTGTTCGTGTTCTCGACAATTTCAGCACCGGCAAGCTTGAGAATTTGGCAAACGTCCGCGGGGAGATTGAGCTTCTCCTCGGCGACCTCACAAACTTCAGCGACGTGTGTGAGGCGCTTCGAGGAATCGAGGTTGTGTTCCATCAAGCGGGGCCGGCGGCGTCGTCGCAAGCAGAGCGCGACCCACTCGCGACCCGCGTCGGCTCGGCAACGGGAACGCTGCATCTGCTGATCGCGGCCCGCGATGCGCGCGTTCGGCGCTTTGTTTATGCGTCGAGCTCTTCCGTTTATGGTCACGGACGAGAGATGCCACTGCTCGAATCCGATATTTTGCAACCGCTTACGCCGTCTGCGGCGGCGGCACTAGCAGGTGAGCAGGATTGTGTGGTGTTCACCTACACGTATGGTCTTGAAACGGTGCGGCTGCGATACTTCAATGTGTTCGGGCCTAGGCAGCTGGATTCACCGCACGATCTGGAGATCACAGCGCTCATTCGGGCCATGGTGGCCGGTCGTCCACCGGTAATCCACGGCAACGGCGAAGAACCGCAGGACCTCGTTTACGTCGACGATGTTGTCTACGCCAATCTGCTAGCCCTTGAGGCGCCGCGCGTGTCCGGGAAGGTGTACAACATCGGACGCGGCCGCTCAACTACGGCCCTGGAAGTCGTCGATTTGGTGAACAGCCTGCTCGGGACGCGCCTCCTCCCGACGTTTGAGGCGCCGAGGCAGCGCCATGCGTCGTCTCGCATCGCCGATAGTTCGAGCGCCGAAGTGGACCTGGGCTTCTGTTGCAGCACCGACCTCGAAGACGGCGTGCGCCGCTGCATCGAATACTACGCCGCGCGACCCGGGCTCACGTTGGCGTGCGCCGACCGCGACATTGCTTAACGGTCGAAGGCATTTCTCCTCCCTTCTACACAACGTCGTGCTCTCATTGCGCGACTAGGTCACGCCTTGTCATCAGAAAAACTCTCTTCTGGGCGTGGTGGCAGTACCGGCCGTGCTGGCTGCGCGCTTTCTTACTTTCAGATGGTCAGTAAGTCACCCGCGTAGGGGGCTTGGTCTTGCGGAACAAGGAATTCCCTATGTCGCTCCGTCTGCTGCCCGCGCTCCGAGAAACGCTCACGCAGTCGGAACTTCGCCGCGCCGCTAAGGCGGTGCGCGGCGACGGCGGGGTTACGTGGACGCTGGGCAGCGCCGCGGTCCGTCGTTTGCTTCCAGAGGAGATCACGACGCTTGAAGCGGCGGGAAATTGGGCCGAGGATTGGACGCGCTTGCGCGTCGTGCCGGATTTTGATGCTAGCCGCGTGCGGCGCTCGAACTTCTACCGAGACGTGGTTCTCGGTCGGTTTGCCGAGCGTATCGCCGTAGCGGGCACCCTTTCTTTGCCCGCCGGAGTGTACGAAAGCACGGTCGCCGACTGCATGCTTGGAAACGATGTCCTGGTCCGCAATGTCGGGCTCCTCGCGCGCTGCGTCGTCGGCGAAGGAGCCTGCCTCTGTAATAACAGCACTATCCTGTGCGACGGAGAGACGACCTTCGGTTGCGGGACGCCCATTCCGCTCGGCATCGAGACCGGCGGTCGCGACGTGCGCCTGCACGCGGAGTTGAGCGTCGCCGTCGCCGCCGCGCTGGGTCGCGGTCGAGACCGTGGGGCGCTCGTCGCGGCCTACGAGGAAGCGCTTGATGAGTATCTTAACTCGATTCGCTCCCACCGGAGCATCATCGAGCGCGGCGCCGTCATCTGCGATACCGTCGAGGTGCGAAATGTGTACGTCGGTCCCGGCGCGCAGATTCGGGGCGCCGCCGAGGTATGCGAAAGCGCGCTCTTGAGCCATCCGGACGAACCGGTATACGTCACCTCGGGCGCCAGCGTGCGTGGGTCCGTGCTCCAATGGGGCAGCCGCGTCGGCTCGATGTCGTTGGTGGAAGAATCCGCCATCACGGAGCACGCGACGGTTGAGCGCCACGGGAAAGTGAAGCAAAGCGTCATCGGCCCCAACACAAGCGTGGCGCAAGGCGAAGTTACCGCTTCGCTAGTTGGACCGTTCGTAGGCTTTCATCACCAAGCCTTGTTGATCGCGACGTTTTGGCCCGAAGGGAAGGGGAACGTCAGCCAGGGCGCCAATGTCGGCTCCAATCACACGTCGCGGGCGCCGGACCAGGAATTGTGGCCGGGCGAGGGGTTGTTCGTCGGGCTCGGCGTGAATGTCAAATTCCCGGCCGATTTCACGCAGGCGCCGTATAGCGTGCTGGCGTGCGGCATTACAACGCTGCCCCAGAAAGTTCGTTTCCCTTTCTCGTTGATTAGCGCGCCGTCGGGCCACCGACCCGATGTCCCCCCGGCTTACAACGAAATTCAGCCCGCGTGGATGCTTCTCGAGAATCTTTACGCGCTGAAGCGCAACGAAGGCAAGTATCGGGCGCGGGATCGCTCGCGGCGGAGCAGCTTTACTTGGGAGATATTCCGCCCCGAGATCATCGAACTCTTGCGCACCGCGCGCCGGCGGCTGGAAGCCGTGGCCGCACCGCAAGAGACTTACACCGAACGCGACCTGGAAGGACTTGGCAAGAACTTCTTGCTCGAAAGCGCCCGGCTCCGGGCCATCGAGGCCTACGCCTTCCATACGCACTGCTATGCGCTTCTCGGTCTAAAGGAACGGGTCGAGCGTGCCCTGCATAACGAAACGCCCGAAGCACTCGCGGGACTGCTTCTGAGACGGAGCGACGAAGAACCGTGGGAGCAACAACGGCGGATTCTGCTTCAGGATTTCGGCATCACCAACGTGGCAGACGGTTTGCGACAACTGCCCGATCTGCTCGAACGCTGGTCGGAGGATGTCGTTCGTTCCAAGCTGCGCGATGATGAACGCGGCCGCCGAATCATTGACGATTACGACGAGGTTCACACGCCGGCAAACCTCGATCCGTTTGTCCAACAAACGCGGGACGAAACGACGCGGTTGGCCGCCGAAGCTGTGCGTTTGCTGGCGCGCATCGAGACACTTCCGGACCGGCACCGTGAGTTCGGTCGGCATTCGCGGCCGGAAGCGGGGGCGACGAGGGGAATCCTCGCAACCGACACCTCGTCACGCGCGCGCCGAAAGGCGGTCTAAATCAAGAATCTGGAAGGCGGGCACTAATCCCCCGTGCGCGCTGGCGTGCGCGGAGCGACTCAGTGTGGACCGTGCGGAAGCGGCTTAGCAGCCCGGACCGCCACGGTCTTTTTTTTGCGCTGCGAATTATTTCCCTGAATCCGCAGATTTGGCCTCTTCCGCCGGGTTGCGAAGGCCGGTACAATCAGCCTTCTCCACCGAGAAAACCGCTTTGGACAGACGCCGCGCGGAGCCCGGTGCGGACCAAAGCGGCATTGGTCGGCGCGGACCCTGAATTCCGCGTGCAAGATTGATTTCTCGTGTCCCGGCGCGGCCGACGGAACGTAAGGCGTGCCCAGGCTGGCGTTTCCGGGGCCTGGCGCAGGGAATATTCGCTGTGATCTCCGAAACGGAACACCTCTACCATGCCAACGGCGCTGCAAGCCGGCGCGCCCTCCCCGTCAGTAACACCGGGATTGCGCCGACCATCGACTCCGTACTTGAGCAAATCGGCACGTTGGTGCGCGCGGCGGCGCCTGGTCAGACTGATCTGGAAGGTCGCTTGACGCCCCTCTTGGAGACTTTGCGCCCGGCTCTGATGGCCCTCGCCGGCATCGCGCCGGACGGGGCGCGCAGGCGGGATGACGAGTTGGCGGCGACGTGCGAACGGCTCGAAGGGGAGCGTCAGCGCTACCAGGAGCTTTTCGATGCCGCGCCCGATGGTTATTTGGTTACGGATGCCAACGGCGTCATTCGCGAGGGCAACCGGGCGGCGTCTCAATTGCTGCACCTCGGACGCGAGCGCCTGGTCGGACGAAGCCTAAGCGCCTTTGTCGCTCGCGAGGAACGCGCGGCGTTCAGCGCATTGCTCGCGAATCTGCAGCGCGGCGAGAATCCGCCGGTGTGCGAGTTGCGGATGCGTCCGCGCGGGCGGGCCCTCTTTCCGGCGGCTCTCACGCTGGCCCCCGTGCGCGACGCCGCGGGTCAATTGACGGGGTTGCGCGGCTTGTTGCGCGACGTCACCCAGCGCAGACGCGCCCAGGACGAGGCCGCTCGCCAACATCGCGAATTGCAACAGATCCTGGACGCGGTGCAAGCGCAGATCTGGTATCTCGACACCGACGGGCGCGTGCTGCGCCACAACGCCTTCGCCTCAAGCGCCACGGGACTTACGGCCGGCGAGGTGCGCGGCGGCACTGTCTTGACCGTTGCACCGTACTGGGACGATCCAGAGAAGCGCCACCGCGAGACTTTGGAGGTCGTCCGCACGGGCCAGGCCCGGCTTGGCTCACTGGAAAGCTTTATCTGGCAGGGGGAAGAGCGCTGGGCGCGGGTGGACAAGGTACCGGCGCGCGACGCGGCGGGTGCGCTCATCGGCGTGCTCGTCTTCATTTATGACATCACCGACCTAAAACGCACCGAGGAAGCGCTCCGGAGAAGCGAAACGCGCCTACGGGCACTGCTCGACTCGGCGGCGGAAGGGATTCTCGCCCTCGACGAGCGCGGCGACATCCAATCGCTCAACAAGAGCGGTGAGTTAATGTTTGGTTACGCGGCGACGGAACTAATCGGTCAGAACATTGGCCGCTTGCTCCCCGGCGCGGGAGGTGAAAGTGCCGACGATACGGGAAGCGCCGCCGCGCCGCTTACGGCCCTTCAGGCTGCGGGCAAGAGCCGGGAGTATCTCGCCCGAAGGCGGAATGGCGCCGTATTCCCGGTCCAACTCACGCTCAGCGACCGCTGGGACGAAGGACGACGGCTTACGTGCATCGTCCGTGACATCACCCAGGAAAAGGAAGCGCAGGAGCGTTCCCTGCAAGCCGAGCGGCTTGCGGCCATCGGTCAGATGATGACCGGATTGGCACATGAAAGTCGAACCTCCTTGCAGCGCTGCCAGGCTTCCCTGGAGATGCTCGCCCTCGAGCTCCGCGGCCGCCAAGCCCTGCACCACGCGTCGGAAATCCAAAAATCACTCGACGACCTCTTTCAACTCTATGAGGAAGTTCGGGGTTACGCCGCACCGATCCGCTTGAAACGCCAGGGGAGTCATCTCGGCGACATTTTTCACGAAGCCTGGGATCAACTTGCCGACGCTCGCAACGGACGCGAGGTTTTCTTGCGCGAACAGCACGGCGACGTCGATCTGCAAGCGGAAGTCGATCGTTTCCGGCTGGTGCAGGTATTTCGTAACATTCTCGCCAATGCACTCGAAGCCGCTGCGGACCCGGTGGTCCTGGACGTGAGCTGGGGGACGACGCAAATTGCCGATGCACCCGCGCTGCGCTGTGTTCTGCGCGACAACGGGCCGGGCCTCAAGCCCGAGCAAGAACAGAAGATTTTCGAGCCGTTCTACACGACGAAAACGCACGGCACCGGATTGGGAATGGCGATCACCCGCCGAATCGTCGAGGCCCACGGCGGCAAGATCACTGCTGCAACCGCACCGGGCGGCGGCGCGGAAATTGTGATTACCCTCGTTCGAGGTGGTTGATGACTCGGGCGCTGCGCATTGCCATTGCGGACGATGATGCCGTGATGCGGCAATACTACCAGACCATTCTCGTGCTCTTGGGGCACGAGGTCGTCGCCGTTGCCAAGAATGGCCGCGAGCTGGTGGACTCCAGTCGCTCGTTACGGCCCGACCTACTCATCACCGACATTAAGATGGGGGACATGGACGGTATCGACGCCGCCGCACAAGTCTGCCAGCAATTCCCCGTTCCCGTTATTCTCGTTTCGGCCCACCACGAACCCGACCTGGTGGCGCGCGTCTCGGGCGAGCACATGCTTGCCTACCTCGTCAAGCCCGTTAAGCAGGCGGACCTCGAAGTGGCGATCGCCATCGCCCTGCAACGATTTGAGCAGTTCAAAACGCTGCGTCAAGAAGCGGCGGCGCTGCGTCAGGCGCTCGAAGACCGGAAACTCATCGAGCGCGCCAAGTACGTGCTGGTCGAGCGCATCGGTGTCAGTGAACGGGATGCGCTGCAGCGCTTGCAGAAGTTGGCCAGCGATAAAAACCGTAAGCTCGCGGAGATCGCGCAAATGATTCTGCTCGTAGAAGACGCGCTTGTGCCGCCGAGCGCGGAGTAGCACTCTGCGACTGGACTCGCACGACCGGATGGTCCTAACTGCACACGTCCTGATATCGACCTGGCATTACGAATGTGGCGCGCTCGCGGTATTGTTTGTTGAGCCAAGCTTTTCCTTCGTGCGCGGGCAAATGGGACAGAAGTCGGCGCCTATCAACTCATAAGCGCGACGCACGGCCGCTTGCGCACTGGCACTGGGCACGTCGCCTTCGGGAACCACTTGCTCCTCGCCCAGCTCCGTGCGGAGCCGCGTCGTCTTCAGCGCCTTGGCCAGGTCTGGTCGCACGCCGCACAGGATCAAATGAACCTGCCGGCGCCTTAAGCGGTCGTGAAACTCACGCAACAAGTTCAGGAATACCGCGTCGGGATTGCGCGCCCGCTTGAGAAAAAGCAGGACAACCCGTGTGTCCTTATCGATCTGGCGCTCAATGCGGTTCAGTGCCGCTTCCAGCTCCGGCCCGGCGCCGAACGACAGTTCCCCTTCCAGGTTGTACAGGCGTATGCGCGCGCAACGCTGGTCGGCGGGCTCAAATTCCCGCACCTGGCGATCGCCGAGCAAAGTGAATTCAGTCAATTGCGCCTGGGCCGCACGCGGCACATAAAAGACGAAGGAAAGAAACACTCCGATCAGCACGCAAGACTCGACCGAAATAAAGATCGCCGCCAAGGCCGTCGCGACCACAATTAAAGCGTCGAAACGGGTCGCGCGGAGATGGAATAAGAGCTGGCGGTAGTCCACCATGCGGTAAGCCGCCAGCATGAGCAAACCTGCCAGGGCGGCGCGCGGAATGTAACCTGCGAAGCGCGCAAACAAGAGAAACGTCGCCGCGACCGCGACCGCCGAGAACACGCCCGACCATTGACTGACGGCCCCGGCTTGCTGATTGACCGTCGAGCGCGTCAGCGAGCCGGACCCCGGCATGCACTGGAAGAAACTTCCGGTGAGGTTGGCCATCCCTTCGCTGAGACATTGCTGGTTCATGTCCAGTTTCTGCCCCGTCTGCACGGCGATGGCCTTTGCCATCGCGACGGCCTCCAGGAGGCCGAGAATGGCGACCCCCAACGCGTTGCCGGCAAGGAGCCGCATCCGGTCCCACTCCAGGTCGGGCAACGCGAATTGCGGTAAGGAAGCGGGGATGGCGCCGACGATGTAGCGCTCATCGAGACGGAACAGCCACACCAGAACGGCCATGATCGTCACCGCCACGAGGTGCTGTGGGATCGGGAACCGCACGCGTTTCTTCTTAAGCCAACCGTTGATCCGCCGTCCGCCGATTGTGAGAAAGATCGTCCCCACGCCGATTGCCAGCGTTGGTACGTCCCAAGCGTCTCCGGATGTCATGGAAAGCCAAAAACGCTTCAAGAAATGATCCGCCGGCGCCCCGCGGGGCGTCAGGCCGACGAGGTTTTTCAGCTGATCGAGGACGAGGAGGATGCCTGCGCCCAAAGTGAAGCCGACGATCACGGCGTGAGAGACGTACCGCGTCAAATCGCCGAGACGCAAAAACGTGATGCCGAGCTGGATCAAGCCGACCATAAACGCAAATAAGATCGCGGCGCTGGCGCGGTCGCTCACCGGAACGACGGCCAGGGCGCTGAGCAAGGCGATCGAAATGGCATTTGTCGGCCCGTTGATCAGCTGCCGCGAAGAGTCGAACAAGGCGCCCACGGCCGTCATGACCACTGCCGTGTAGAGACCGTATTGCGGCGGCAAGCCGGCCAGCATTGCATAGGCCATCGCCTGGGGCACCGCGATGGTGGCGACGGTCAGTCCCGCGATGAGGTCGGCGCCGAGCGAACTGAGGGAATAGGTCCGTAAGGAATCGATTGCCGGCACGTAGCGGCAAAACCACGCGCTCAACCCCGCAGGACGGGGCAACGCCTCTCCAGAAGATCCCGGCTCTGGTTTCGCTGGCGTGGTCGGCGCGTCGTTCATGCGTTAAGCGCTGCAATGCGTGAGGATGCCAGGGCACTTGTGGTGAGCCGCGGAACGCAGCGGCCGCAACGTTCGCGATTACCTTTCGCCCACGTTAGCAGATTCAAAAGATAAGCTGTAGACGTGCCAAGAGCGAGTCTTGATGCCGCAACAATCCTTGTGGGCCTGGGCCGAGGCGTACGGCATCGTCAAACCACGCATGCTCGTAGTTGAATTGCATGCGTACCCATCGGTTCAGATACCAGTTGAAGCCGGCCGTGAGCTCGGTGGCACCGCGACTGAACTTCGCGGGATCGGCAAGCGTTACGAACGTCGTCCTTCCGGTGGGCAGCCGGGCAAACACATCCTCGCCCACGGTCAGCCGCGAGATGCGCCCGACCAACTCCCAGGCCCCGCAGCAGCACCAAGCGTGGCACGGATCGAATGGGCGCAAGGGCGCGATGGGCGCGCTGAACGTCGTTCGGCGTTCGCCGGTCAACAAGTACGTTCCCATGACATAGAAGCCGTCGAACGGGATGTCGAGGTGATACTGCGATCCCGGGCCGGCAAACACGGGTTGCAGGTCCTGTTGCTGGTGGAAATACTGGGCGGCGAATCCCAGCGAACCGTTGAAATAAGTCACTTCAGGACTCCAGCGATTGCGCAGTCCATCGGCGCGCACGCTGGAATTGAATTGGAAGAATAGCACCGTCGCCGGCGTACGAAGGACGTTGGGGCTGACGGGCTCGTTTTCTTCTCCGGTCGTTCCCGCGATGCCTAGCTGCAACCCGTGCAAGAATTCCCAAAAAAAGTCCTCGTCAAACGGTCGTACCGCCAGCCGCGCGACGAGATCTTTGTTCTTGCCCGTGTCGTTGTCGCCGTTTATTTCGCCGTTAGAAACCGAGATGGCGTAATCGAAGTGGTCGCGAAAAAGGTTTTGGCCATGGATCATGATGCCCTCATCGCGGCTTGGAACCAGCTGGTCAATGAGTGATCGCTCCACCGTCGGCACAAAACGATCCTGGATCAGCTGCTCGTAGCTGAATGGCTGCTTGAATTTGCCGGCTTCTACCTGGAACGCATGCCAGTAATGAATGTTTATGTACGCATCTTGAATTCGCGCCGAGGCATTCACGCCGGGCGCCTGGTTATTGCTGAAATCGGGAAGGAGGCGAAATTCAAAGTATTTGAACATATCCGCTTCGATGCCGAGGCGCGCACGGCGGACGAGGAAGGTATCCAGGTCCGTGTAGTCGCGGGCGTCGAGAAATGCACGGTAGTCGCCTTGAATCTGGCCCGTAAACCGGAGGTTGAACCGGTCATCAGCAGAGTGGAGAATGAAGCCCTTTCGATCGTCCCAACCGGCGAGAAAGTGCGTTTCGCTCTGGCCGCGCTCGCTAATGTCCGAAGGAGGAGCAACCGCGGCCGGCGGACCGGTCGCTTCCACGGCAACGGTTTGGGTTCGGCATTGAATCGCAGCCGGCGCCTTTGCGCCGATCACGCCATCGTCGTCCGCCGCCGGAGCCCCGTGGCTCTCGCCGCTACGTGTACGCTCCATCTGGAGTTGGCGCACAACCGCTTCAAGTTCCGCAATGCGGTTTCCGACGTCTGAAGCAGAGGAATGCGGGGACGTTTGCTGCGCCGGTAATGGAGGAACGACAAGCGTGATCAACGCGAGGGCGAGCGTCGCAAACGTTTGTAATCGACCGAACCTAGCAAAGACGGCCATTCGTCCTCCTTGTGTGGCTTTCCTTGTCTCGGCGGCCTTTCCAGTTTTCCACTAGTACGTCAACCTGAATCGCAGCGACGGCTCGACTTTTCGGGAGATGCGTGAATTGCGGGTAGTATCGACGCCGATCCGTCGCAATCTCGATGAATAATTGAAGCGCGCCGCTAGAGCTTTAAGCGGTCCCCCGCATTCGGGATTACGCTCCGGGAATTCGCGGACGGTCAACTGCGCCGGAAATACCTGAAGAAACTATTTGACAAGCTCGTTCGAATGTAATAGCTTTACCACTCGTACTTGTTCTACGGGGCAAGTCCTGGGGCTATGGCAGCCCCGTTTCGTGCCTTCGGCACGAGGTCAGAATTTCCATACCTCGGCTGTTCACACCTCTGGGCAGCTCGCTGTGATCTACGGCGGATCACGTCTCCCCCTAGCGCTTCAGTTGCGGCGGTGCCCTGTGGGCTTCCGCGAGCGCAGCCTTCTTTGTTTCGCGCAGCGCCACGTAGCGACTTTCGCGCGAAATTAGGCGCGAGCTTTAGTGCTCGAGCCTGGTCAGAAGCGCTAAACGGAACGACGTCGTCACTTGCGGAACGGTGAACCGACGCACCCCAAAAGATTTGAACGGACTCAAATTCTGAGCGATGAGGATGATCGCCGCGCGTGCATCCGACCGGCGCGCCCGGCACCCTTCGCGACTTATGTGCGGCGGCTGCGGAATCTTTTCAGCCGCGGACGAACGGAACACCGCCGCATCCCTGCATTGATGCATGTGTGCAAATGCCGGCTCGACCGGCGCCCCGGGCCGTGGTGCCTCTTTGGACATGCACACGCGGCTCTCGGCAATGAGGCACGATTCTCCGTGATGTTCGACAGCGACGTAGCTGATGGACGGGAAGACGTATTCTTCCAGGACGAACAGAACAGGCATTGTGAATTCTCAACAGGAGCGGAGCCCCATGCCCAGACTGACCACGGTTCTAATCACCAACGCCTCGTGGCTGAAGCGCGAGGTCGAACAGGCCAATGAAGCAGTCAATGACCTGAACCTTGAGGTAAGCGATCGCCTTGAATCGGCCAACCAGCGCCTGATGGGCGAGGATGTCGCGCTCGTCCTACTTCATCACACGGGCGCGCAACCGATACACGAAATTGAAAGCGTTCTCCAACTGGCGCGGGAGCGTTCCGTCGCTACAGTGGTGCTCGCGGATCGCTATGACGACCGCGACGCGGTGGCGCTGCTCCGTTCCGGCGCATCGGAGTACCTAGGACTGCCCCTCGGCCCTGGGGAACTGGTGTACTTAGTCGATTCGTTGACGATACGTGCCCGATTGGCGGGACGCCCCGCGGCTCCGCGCCACTTGGGCAACACGGATCCGCAGTCGTTCGAGTATTTCCTGGTGCCCAATACGAACGAGTTGATGGAGCAAGTACACCAAGTGGCGCCGCAGGACACGACCGTGCTTCTGACCGGTGAAACCGGGACCGGCAAATCACGGCTCGCCCGTTTAATTCACGAGCTTTCGCCGCGCCGCGACAAGCCGTTCCAGGTCGTCGACTGTGCGGCACTGTCGCCGACGCTCATTGAAAGTGAAATGTTTGGCCACGTCAAAAGCGCGTTCACCGGCGCGGACCGAGATCGTGTGGGCAAGTTCGCGGTCGCGGGGCAGGGCACGTTGCTCTTGGACGAGATCAACTCGCTGCCTTTGCCTTTGCAAAGCAAACTCTTGCGCGCCGTTGACGACCGGGTCTTCGAGCCGGTGGGCTCGAATCGCTGTGTACCGCTTCAGGCGCGGATCATCGCGGTCAGCAACGCATCGCTGCCCCAGGAAGTGGCTGCTGGAAGGTTTCGGGCGGACCTCTACTACCGGCTCAACGTCGTCGAGTTTTACCTGTCTCCGTTGCGCGAGCGGCCGGCGGTGACCCGTCATTTGGCGAACCGGTTCCTGTCGGAGTTCTCCAGCCGCAACAACCGCAAAGTCCGGGGCATCGCGCCGGAGGCACTGCGGTTGTTTCAGAACTACAGCTGGCCGGGCAACATCCGCGAGATTCGAAACGCCGTCGAGCGTGCCGTCGCGTTGTGCAACGACGCCGAGATCCAGATCAAGCACGTGCCGGAGACGGTTCGGGCGCCACAAGCATGGAGCGGCGCCAACTTGTTTCTCGCGCCGACCGCCGAACCGCTTCACACCTCGAGTCCCAACTTGGCCCAGGTGAAGGAAACCGTGGAAATCGAGCGCATCGGCGCGGCGCTGCGGAAGCATCGCAATAACCGCTTGCGCGCGGCCGCGGAACTCGGCATCAGCCGCATGGGTTTGTACAAGAAGCTTCATAAGTACGGGATGATGAAATTCGCCTAGTTCGCGCACTGCGGCGCTGGCGTCTTTCAAACTACCCCGATTCATTCGAAGCGAGGGGAAGCCTCTCGTTGGCTCCTCACGCTTTTTGCGCGCAAAGGCCCTAGCACCGCCGCGGTTGCCGATTGTAGTCGATCCCCGGCACAGCCGCCCCTGACGCTAGACGTGGCTAAAGTATTCGTCGGACCACATGAAGAGATCAAGCACGCTTTCGTCACGAACTCCTTGCTGCAACAAGCTGACGAACGCAGCGCGGCCTGCGGGATCCGCGGACCGGTGCAGCAACGCTTGGTAGTCCCCGTCCACGATTACGCCATAGCCCTCAGGGCTTGTGAGGATCGTAAGCGCCACCGTCGATCGGGCGGCGCCCATTTGCAATTGCTGGCGGAAGAAAGTCAGCGCGCCGGAATCGATCGACCGATGGAGCACGTCCTGGTAGAGTGCGCCCAGGAAACCATCGTTGGTGCTGCCGCCGAGATTCGCGAAATACTCCTGTGATCCAAAGAGCGTCGACTTCACTTGTTCGATGGTCAGCCCGTTCTTGAGCAGCTGCAAGACAAAGGCCTTGCCCGCGGAATCGGCCGCGCGGTGCAGGACGGTTTGATAGATCAAATCGGCCTGGTGTCCCCAGAATTCTCCGGACCCCTGGAGGATAGCGACAAACTGAGACCGGGAAGCGCCCGCGTTTAGGAAGTTCGTCCAGTAGGCAAGACCGGGGACATCGACGGCTCTTCCAAACATGTCAACGTAAGCGCTGCCGACGAATCGTTGCGTCACCGGGGCCGTGATCGAGAATTCGGACGTATCGCCGGTCGTGTTGTTCGTCGCGGTCGCCGTGACGGTGGCGCCTGCGGGGACGGTGTTTACGGTCGCCAGGAAACTGCCATTTGCAGACGCATCCGAGGTGACGTCCACGGCGCCGAGGAAAAGCTTGCCTTGCCCCGTTGTTCCCGTCGTGGCGAAGAACTCAAGGTGATAGCTGGCTCCCGCTTGGCTCGTGAAGACACCCGAAACCGCCGTCCCGTACGCGGTGAGAACCACGGGCCCGTTTTGTCCATTGTTGGGGAAGGAACGCGGATTAGCGCCGTTCGGCGTGGTCCCATCATTGCCCAGATCAATTCCCAGCCCCGTGTTTCCATAGATCGAATTGCCGAGGATGCGGTTGCCGGTTGATGTGTTGGCGGTGATGGCGACGCCGCGCGCATCATTGGCGATCGTATTGCCGCTACCGGCAGCTGTACCACCAATGGTGTTGCCGCTTGCCCCGCCGCTAATCGAGACGCCGGCGCCACCGTTGCCTAGTGGCGCGGCGCCGTCTGCGGCCGTGCCGATGAAATTGCCGCTCACCGAGTTGACCGACGTGCCGGCGCCTTCCAATTGCACGCCGTCCCCGGTATTCCCGGAAATAATGTTGGCGACCCCAATGCCGACGCCCCCAATCTGGTTCGCATTCGCGCCCGCGCTGAGGACGACGCCAATCCCGTTCGGGCGGGCGACGGCCCCATTCACATCCGTTCCGAGTTGATTGCCCAAGACAAGGTTGTTGGCAGCCGATCCGCCCGCGATCACGATGCCGGCGCCGGTGCTAAAGCCGTTGATGGTGAGGCCTTGAACGGTCGAGTCGCCGGAAGTAATCGTCAGTCCATTCGAGCCTTGCGGGGCCAGATCGCCGGTGATCTCGATCGGTGCCCCCCCTGTACCTTGCTGGGACGTACCGCTAATGATGACCGCCTCGGTGATTGTCGGCAAAGCCGTCGGCGGATGAATCGTATGGGAATTCAAAAGAGGAATATCAAAAACAATAAGGTCCGGACCGTTCAAATTTGCTGCGGCATTGGCTTGCAGGAGGGCCGCACGAAACGACCCCGGTGTGGGGGACGTGTTAGTGCCGTTGTCGGTCTCGGTCAGGACTGCAAACACGGCCGGCGCATCGCGAGTTTCCAGAGTCTCAAGTTGCGGACGCGTCGTGAACCATTGCCGTGCGGATGCACGTCCGGAGCGCTTCCGGGTCCGGCTAGGGAGAAAGCGGCGGTACATGATTGTGTCACCCATCTTAATAAAGTGGCAGCATCGCAAACGAAGGGGGGCCACCTAAGAGGACGGGACAGACCGAGCAAGCCTAGCTCATTCTCCGCCCAAAGCAAATGCACGGAAACCTGACAATTCTGCGCGGATGGTGGTTGTGCTCGGCGGCGTGTGAACGGTAGGTGCCAGCGGATGAGAGAGAGGCGCGCAAGACGGTGTCGCATTGCAAACAGTGACAGGAAGCCGGCTTAGTGCCGGGTGATTCACGGTTTAATCAATGCCCGCCGCACAAGCATGCGGAGTTCCTGCGGATCAACGGGCTTTTGAACGCAATCCGCAGCGCCGAGAGCAGCGGCCCATACCGGGTTCGCTCCTGCCGTCCCGGTGAGAATCAGGACCGGCACGTTTTCCGCGCCCGGAATTGAACGCGCCTCTTTAAGAAAACCCCAGCCGTCGAGATCCGGCATGTGCATGTCAAGAAGAATCAGGCTGGGCGGCGTCGCTCCCTGAAGAAAGTTCAGGGCTTCCCTGCCGTTGGCCGCGGTCTTTACGCGATGCCCATCCAGTTCAAGCAGCCTGCGGATCGTATCTTGCACCGCCGCGTCGTCCTCCACCAAAAGGATGGTTGGAAGTTCGCTCATCACACCGCTCCTTGTGTCGCTCCGCACCGCAGAGGCCGGTGAGGGCAGAGTCGGGCACCGCAGCTGCGCACAACGAATCGGGATCGCACCGCAAAGAGCGGCGCTACCTACTGGACGGGATTTCAGCGCATCTTACCGATTTCCGTGTCCCCAAGGGATCACGGCTGTACGGCGGAGGCAGCTGAGCTGGCAGTCATACGGTACGGCGATTCTATGAGTAGACGAGGCGTTGGTCGAGCGCCAAACTGTCGAGCAATCTGCTCGGCTGGCCCCTCGCGTTAGAACATCGGCGTAACAGTTGCTCGAGGGACCTCGAGAGCGACGGGTAAATGGCTGCCAAGCTGATTTTAGTACATTTCTGAAGCAGCGGCGGAGCAAAGCCGCCAAGCGGCCTGTCTTCCGGCGGACGCCGCGTTGCGTCGCGGCTTTTACGGGAACTTTCATGGAAGACGCGCGTCTAATTACTTCTTAGCTTCCGTATAAATAAGGGCACACGCGGTCGCGGGCATTGTCCGCCGCGTGGGAGGGGAGGCGGAATGATTCCGGGTAGCATCCTTGTCGTGGGGTTGAGCGACGTCCACCGCGAAGGCCTCGCCATCATCCTCCGGGGCGAAGGCTATCTAGTGACCACGGCGCCCCACAGTCAAGCGGCACTGCGGCTCATTTCGGAAGGCATCCGTCCCCGGCTGGTATTGCTCGACCTCATGACGCCGGTCATGGACGGGTTCCAATTCCTGGCGCGGCGCCGCGAAGACGCGTCCCTGTCGGCAACCCCGGTCATCTTGCTTACCGAGCCCGCCGGCACCGAGTCCGCATGGGTTGACGCCTTGGGCGCGGACGGCTTCATCGCGAAGCCCTTGGACGTTGAGGAGGTCCTGCGCATTGTGCGGACCGGCGCCTCGGACAAGGCCATCTCGTTTCAACACTCTTCAGCGCGAAACGGCTCTAGACTACCCCAGATATCGGGTCCCCGGCTGTCTACCCCCTCTGGGCTTCATGGACGTTCATCCGCGATAGCAGGGCCGTCGCTCCATCGTTGACCTAGGCTCGGCGAGAAGCCGAAACCGCGGCTTGGGGTCAGCAAGCGAAATCGCACCAGCCCTGACCTTCCACAATCCGGTCTTCATTCGCGCTCGACCAGTCTCAATACGTCAACTCGATGCCGACGTAACCATTGATTCCGGGCTGGAAGACACCGACACCGCCCGCGTTGTAGCCGACGGGTGCGCCGGTGCGCAGGTCGAGGTGTTCGCGATAGAACCGATCCAGCAGGTTTTCCACGCCGGCGGTAAGCAGCACGCCCTTGCGTGCCTGCCAGTAGGCGCGGATGTTGTAGATCACAAACCCGCCGGTCCGCTCCTCTCCCAGAGATTCGGCGAAGCGGTCCTGCGAGTTGACGATCCGGGCCTCGAACTCGGTGGACCATTTCGGTGCCTTCGAATCTTCGTGGAAGCGAATGCCCAGCCGCGTCTCCATCGGGGCGATGCCCGGCAACGGCTCCTGGGGGCTGCCGAGCGTGCCGATGAAGTTCACCACTTGGCCCGCGTTATTGACAAAGGTGGTGCCGATGCGACCGCGATGGTCGCGGGTAAGGTCGCGTCCTTCGACATAGCTCATGTTGACATACGGGGTCAGGTTGCCGGTTACGTCCACGTCGCCGTACCATTCGAAGCCGGCGAGCGTCGCCCAATTCGTGTTCGTGTAACGCACGGTGAGACCGTTTGGCGTTAACGCCGTCGGCAGAATGATGTTCGAGAGCTTGAAAAGGTTGTCCGCTTCGTACGTGATGTAATCATTGATGAACGCGTAATAGCCGTTTAGACCCGTGTGGAACCAGTCGTAGTCGCCGCGGACGCCAACGTCTACCTGGTTCAGTTTTTCCGGCTTGAGCAGCGGGTTGCCGATGACGGACGTAAAGCCATTCTGCAGCGCCGCGAGGAATGGCCCTTCCGCGAACAACTCGGTAAGCGTCGGCGGCCGCTCGGCATGACCAAACCCGGCAGACGCGGTCCAATTGGAATTGACTTTGTAGTCGCTGGTAACGTACGCCAGCAGCAACGCGTATTCATGATTGAAGTCGGTGGTCCCCAGCACCTGCGCCGCAGACGCGCACTCGGCAGGCGAGAGATGCCCAATGTCGGCGTCGAGCAGATCGACGCGAATGCCGGACTTCACCGTCCAAGCGTCGGTGACGGGCACTACGCAGTCGGCGAACACGGCGCCCGCGTCGGACTGTTGGGCACGTGGAATCGGGAAGTTAAACTCCGTGAAGCACGGCAACGTGAGGCCGAAGGCCGTGTCGCGTTCGTTCAGAGCACCGCTTAAGTAGCGAAAATCGGCGCCAACGGTCAGTTGCATTTCGTTGACCTTGCCCCACGTCATCGCGCCGCGTCCGCCGGAAGACATCTGGTCAATGTCGGTGAAACCGACGAAACCGAGGGAGTTGAGCTGCGGGATGCGCTCGCGCTTGCCGGTGCCCTGGGCCTCGCCATGCACCGACGTGTGGTTGTACCAACCATCAAGCTGAAAGCGATCGAAGTACGGCTGGTTCTCCAAGGTAAAGCGGGCACGATAGGCGTCGGTCAGCAACACCTGCGTGTCGAAGATTTGGCCGGGGAATTCCAGCCCCGTCTGATCGAGACGCATGTAGCCGAATTCGAGGCGACTGTTTGCCGTCGGGTCGACGCCGATATTGAAATTGAAGTCCCGCGCGTTGTAACTTGCCGGAATGTCCTCGCCGTCGCCTGCGTGGTAGTCGTTGCCGGTACGGTGTCCGTAGGACGCGCGGAAGCCCCACGTTTCGTCGCCGCCGTAGATGGACTGCCGGCCGTAAAGCTGTTCGCCGGCGGTCTGGTAGTTCATCATCGTCGTGCCGTGCAGGTCAAAACCGCCGGTCGTTGAGCGGTACGAGCCGAGCGTTTCGATATCGATGAAGGAGAATCCGGGGCCGTAACGCGCGCTGTAGGGGCCCTTGAGCAGAACGAGGTCACGGACACTGCCGGAGTCGATCTTGCTCAGGAACGTATCGAGATCCTGTCGCGCGGGAAACCAAAAGGCCCCGTCGGCGTACGTCAGAATCTGTCCCAGGTGCTCGCCGCGGATGCGCGTTTCGTTCGCGATGGGCGAGCGGCGCTGTGTTTCCACGCCCGTGGCCGAATCGGATTTGCGGAGGAGGTCGCCGACGTCGGTGGCGGACACAAGGGGCGCCTGGCCGCCGGAGACCACGTTGCTGCCGATTTGGCTGGCTGCTTCTACCCGTCCGGGGGCAGACCCTGCCGGTAAAGAAGCGGCGCCGCCACCCGGCGTGCCGAATAAATTCGCCGGAAGGGGAACGGCGCCTGCGCCGCCAGTATCAGGAGTCGGGCTCGGCACCGGCGCGGGCTGAGTTCCTGGCGCGCCAGGCGCGGGCTGCGTCCCCGGTGTTACCGGCGGCGGTTGCGTTCCGGGCGTTGCAGGCGGCGGCTGCGTCCCGGGTGCAGTCGGCGGCTGCGTGTTTTGGACGATGCGAATTTGGCTTGTGTCGCCAGCCCGGGGTGAAGAGGGTTGATCTGCCGCCGGCAACCGGCCGCAAAGCATCAACACCCCAAGCGTGCCCGGCGTGAGGATTTTCCGGAAGATCGAGCAAGTCCAGATTCGCCGTGTACGATGCATTGGGGCGGCCCTCCTTTGCCGAACCCGGCGGCGTCCGTGCCGCGTGGGATCACCGAATCGCGCGCGACCGCCGCAGGTCGGATGCGGCGGCTGATCTACCTTGGGACCGTGCGCTGTCTTGACCCCGTCAGGACATGCGCCCTGCTTTTCGTCAATATCCTCAGTTTCGGCATATCCGGCGGGCAAGGCGCGAATGGAATGGTGAGAATGGTAGCGCCGTTCGCCCGGGGGCGCTTCACAATGCATACAGCCAGCGGACGTTGCCCGGTTTTACTCTGAACTTTGTTCGGGGCGTAAGAAACGCGCCGACTAAAAGCGCAACACCCGTTAGATAACCACCCGTAACCACCGTTAACCACCGCTAAATCGAATTCTCCTAAAACGGTGGTTATCGCGCAAGCCCCAGCGCACGAATAGGTTACGCCATGGTTTTTTGTCGTTTTGTGGCGACCACCCCAATTTAAGACATTTAAGTCCTTGGCACGGCGGCAGTTGGAAAATTGGGTAGAGAAAACGCGGTCAGCTGCTGCGCGTGTTTGAATGTGTCGCCCTGCCGCGCGCCGAAGAAACGAGCACGAAGGTCGTGTGTGTGGCATTAAGCGCCATCTCGGCGGTTGGGCGCGGTTTTCCAACCGGCATTCCCATTGGCGTCTTCTGGACTGTAGTTGCAATGCGGCGCCCATTATCGCACCGACAAGGTAGCTGATTGTGCCTTTCATCGTCGCGTTCTTCTGAATCGGTGAATCGGCGAGCCCGAAACCGCACTTTTGAAGTGTACTAACGTATCGTATCAGTGGGCTTTGCCCAACAACCTCGCCGCCGGGACGTTCTGCCCAAAAACCGGAAATCTTGCCCAAAAACCTTTCGCCGCACCGCCCAGATAATTCGCTATTCATTCCGGGCTTTGGTTGTGGGGCTAGCTCGCGCTCGGCTGTGCCGGCGCGATCGGCTTGGCCTCCGCAGAAGGAATAACAGATTTTTCCGCCTGCGCAATTTCCACCAAGAATTTGTCGATGGGAGTGGCTTCGAGCGGCTCAGGCTTTTGCCCGAATACGTTCTCAAAAGCTGTGGCAAACTCCGAGGAAGATCTGAATTCCGTGAACAATGGCCAATCGCGATAATCATTCATCTGGACCGGGCCATCCCGACCGATCGTCTTCATTATTTCAGCGGCTCGTGGGAAGTCGTTTTTCAACACGGCTATCGCTAACTTGAATTCATGGCTGCATGAAGACCAGTCGTGCTCGTCAATAATCCGGTCTGCTTCGGCTTGATTTTTCTTCCATTTGTGGGCTTGGGCGAAATTCACAACCATGACGCGCCTCAAATCGTCGTGGGAGTATTTTTTCAGCGTGTTCAGCGCGAAGTCGCCCAAGATAACTGCGAGGTCGAACTTCTTGTTGACGAGCAGGTCGTAAACGAGATCGTTTAGATTCCGATCCGCTCTTTCTCGCTCGCTCGGCAGAATCTTCCGCCAGAGAACATGGCCTAGTTTGGTGCCAATCTCAAAGACGCATGCGTGGGCTTGCTCAAAATACTCGGCCGTCACTCCCAATTCGTTGCCGACGCTCGGCTGGGTGCCGTACTTAACTCTGTGGCGTTCACAAACGACTAGGTACTGAGCAGACACTTTCCCGCTGCAATGAACGAACAAATTGCGGCGCTCGGTAAGCTCCACAAAGACCGGCCAGATCGGCAGGTTCTCCTTCAACGGAATCGTGAAACGATGTTGGAGCGAATCAAACTGGTCCGGATGGCTCATTCGAAGGAGGGTTTCGATTTCCTTTTCCAGTATGTGGTCCTTCGCCTGCTCAATATCGCCGAATCCGGACAACTCCGAGTAGTCTAGCTGTTTTTCGGACTGATTGAGAAGTTCGGGTTTTGAACGGTAGAGGCACCGTAATAGGCCACCGAGAAACGAATCGTACTGACTGACGAGGGCCACGATAAAGCTCTGTGGCAAGAGTCGCACGCCCGCTCGGGCCTTGCTCACACGAGCCGATAATCGGTTGGATTCTAGAATGTGATCATGCGGGATGTTGTAGAATGTGCGGGATTCGTCTTCAGATTCTTTTTCGCAGTATTTTTCTAAGAAGCTGCGCTTTCTTAGATTTTCTTTGCTCACATGACGAGCCGGATCACGCGGTGCCAGAGGCTCTGGATTTTCCGCGGCACCGCGGCACGTGCCGCACCAGCTTGAAATTCTTCTTCCAGACAGTGGCGGCGCAAGGCGT